>CALXOJ010000003.1 GCA_944390005.1 uncultured Spirochaetota bacterium | reverse complement strand
CGCGAGGTTCCTTAACGCTTGTTCGCCTAATATACCCCTTTCCTCTTTTTTTGTCAATCTATATAAAAAGTTTTTTTACTTTTTTTTGTTTTTCTTTGAATTTTTTGAACCTTTTCGTTATCTGAAACAAGACTCAGCCGCCTACCACGCATAACCGACACTGCAATTTGCATTCCATCCCAATCCCGGTACCGACGGAATCAACTTACGAATATTGTCATAGGTAAGATCAGCGCCGACATCAAGAAAAAAGCCGGACGGAAACACAAACTGCCACCCCAAACCGACGACAACTCCGAAAACAAATTCGTACAGCTCTTCGCCGTTGCCCGATTCATCAACCTCTCTCGAGTAAAAAAACGGCAATGTCGCCGAATCAATCTCCCCCGCCACCGACACCTCTTGGCTCTCCTCATAAGTTAAATACGGATTTTGAAAAATCGAAAACCCGAAGTATCCGCCGGCTTTGATATAAAACCCCTTCAGCGTATCCAACCCCTCTCCAAACGGAAGAACGCGCGCTGTTAAATCAACCAAAAAGTGCATATTCAAATAATATTCCGACTCATCGTCGTAAACGCGATTTGCCCACTCCTCCTCTTCCAGCGCCGCATCGGGGTAAGTGAGCTGCGGATCGGAGTAATGAGAACCGCCGCGCACACCCTGATAAAACGGATTGGTGAACAGCTCGGGGATAATCGACGCCTTAATTCCCAGCGTGACATAACGATGAACCTCAAACTGACTTTCAAATGAAAAAGACGGAATAATCAGGCGGGAAGTAAACGGTTCACCCGCAAAATCGAATTCACGAAAAGAGACCAGTGATTTAACGAGAGGATCGAGAATTTGAACCGACAACGCATACTGCCGCTTTCTATCCTGATCTGCATGCCGAACGACAAATTCACCCTCCTCGTCCGATTCAGAGAGCGTTTCGGCAGATTCATTCAAATCTCCGCTTTCATTCTCTTGAACACCCTCTCCCTCCGCGGATTCCACCGCCGATTCAGCATTTTCAGCGACAGAGACGTCTTCCGCCTCCTGCCCGAAGAGAGGTAAAGCAACCGCTGCTGCGATTAAAAAAAACAGACCCGTTTTTCGCTTCATCTCTTGTATTATATAAAGAAAAAATATATTATTCCAGTGTCAAAATAAAAAATTACGAGGTGAAAACCGTGAACTTGATTTTTTTGGGCGCCCCCGGAGCGGGGAAAGGAACCGTTGCAGCAAAATTGGCCGAACAGACCGGCTTAACTCCCATTTCAACGGGAGATCTCTTTCGCGCTGCTGTCAAAAACGAAACGGATTTGGGATTAAAAGTCAAATCGATCATGGAAGCAGGCGGACTGGTTCCCGACGAACTGACGATCGCCTTGGTCAAAGAGAGACTCGCCTCGGAAACTGACGGGAAAGGCGTTATTTTAGACGGATTTCCCCGCACTATCGCTCAAGCCGACGCCTTGAAGACTTTCTTTAAAATCGACGCCGTCATCAATTTCATTGTCCCCGACGAAAAAATCATCAAACGGCTTTCGGGCCGCCGCTTGTGCAGGCAGTGCAACGCCGGCTACCACATCGAATACATGCCGCCGAAAACGGAAAACGTCTGTGACGCCTGCGGCGGCGAGCTGTTTACACGCAAAGACGACAGTCCTGAATCGATTCAAAACCGTTTGGCCGTTTACGCCGCTCAAACGCAGCCTCTGATTGACTATTACAAAAAAGAGGGGCTGTTAATCGATATTGACGGAACGCCGCAACCGGACACCGTCTGCGAATCCGTCCGAAAAGCCATCGGCTGCTGAAAAATTTCCGTTTCTTTTTTCCGAATCTCTTGACAAAGAAACTTTAACTGATTATATTAGTTTTAGCTAACAAGGAGGCAAAAGATGCCTTTGGTTTCGGTTCCGAAAGGACGCTGTTTATCCATAAAAAAAATCGACGGTAACGACGAAATAAAACGGTTCTTAAATCACTTAGGTTTTATTGAAGGTGCCGCCGTTACCGTCGTGTCTGAATCCGCCGGCAATATGATTCTAAAAATCAAAGAGAGCCGCGTCGGAATCGAAAAGAATTTGGTTAAGAAAATTTACGTCTGACCGCGCCTGTGCGGTTTGCGGCATCTGCGCCGGAGGTTTCATGAGAGTCGCTTTGGCAGGAAATCCGAACTGCGGTAAAACAACGCTGTTCAACGCATTGACAGGCAGTTCACGCTACGTCGGCAACTGGCCCGGCGTTACCGTTGAAAAAATCGAAGGACGTCTAAAATCAAATAAAAATATTGTTATAACGGATCTTCCCGGCATCTATTCTCTGACTCCTCGTTCCGAAGACGAAACCGTCAGCCGTAACTTTCTCCTTTTCGAACACCCCGATCTGATTATTAATATTGTCGACGCCTCCCGTTTGGAACGGAATTTCTATTTAACAGCCCAACTGGCGGAAACGGGAATTCCGATGATTGTCGCTTTTAACATGACAGACATCGTTCGGAAAAACGGTGATTTCATCGACACGAAAGAGCTGTCGCACCGAATAGGCGCCCCCATTATCGAAATTTCAGCGCTGAAAGAGGAGGGAATTCCCGAACTGCTGAACGCTGTCGAAACCGCCGCTGAAATAAAACCGCCTCGACAGCCTCAATACTCTGCTTCGATAGAAAAAGCGATTCAAAAAATTGAAGCGTCGGACATTTCGTTTCCGACCGCCGAAAGCCGAAGAGGCTTCGCTGTCAAAATTTTGGAACGGGACCGGGAGATTTTGCAATCGCTCGCCGTTGCACCCAAAACGGCCGCTGAGGCAGAAAAAATCACCGCGGAACTTGAACAGGAATCCGGAAGCGATATCGGAGCGCTGCTTGCGAACGAACGCTACGGCTTCATTTCGCGCATTTTGGCCGGCTGTTACGCAAAAAAAGAGAAAAAAACAACCGTCTCCGATAAAATCGACCGAATCGTAACCGATCGTCTGCTGTCGATTCCGATCTTCGCCTCAATCATGTTCTTGGTTTATTTTATCTCCGTGACAACTGTCGGCGCTTTTTTAACCGATTGGACTAACGACGTTTTTTTCGGCGAATGGATTCTCCCGGCAGCTCAATCGGGACTTGAATCGCTCGGAACAGCAGATTGGCTGGTCAGCCTCATTGTTGACGGCATCATCGGCGGCGTCGGAACCGTTCTCGGATTTCTTCCCCAGCTTTTCGTTTTGTTTCTCTTTCTTTCATTTTTGGAGGACTGCGGTTATATGGCGCGGGCAGCCTTCATTATGCACCGTTTTTTCAAACGGTTCGGACTTTCAGGGAAAAGTTTCATTCCGCTGTTAATTTCTTCCGGATGCGGAGTTCCGGGAATCATGGCAACGAAGACCATCGAAAACGAAAAAAGCCGCCGTCTGACAATCATCACAACGACTTTCATTCCCTGCGGTGCCAAATTGCCGGTTATCGCCCTCATCGGAGGAGCTGTTATGGGAGGAGCCTGGTGGACGGCTCCGGCGATTTACTTCATCGGAATTGCCGCCGTTGCCGTCAGCAGCATTATTTTAAAGAAAACAAAGCCGTTTGAAGGCGCCGAATCTCCGTTTGTCATGGAATTGCCCGACTACCATTGGCCGTCTCCGAAAGGGATACTGCTCCATGTGTGGGAACGATGCCGTTCTTTTGTCATCAAGGCAGGAACCGTTATTTTTATTGCCTGTGCAGTCATCTGGTTCCTCTCCGGATTCGGATTCACCGAAGACGGTTTTGAAATGACAAACATTGAAGAGAGTCTTTTAGCCGATGCGGGGAATTTGATTGCACCGATTTTCCGTCCCGTCGGTTTCGGCGACTGGAAGGCAGCCGCGGCAACCGTGACGGGATTGGTTGCTAAAGAGAATATTGTCGGAACGCTCGGCGTTCTGCTGATCAAATCGGAAGCGACCGAAAGCGACGTCGGACTTTGGCAGGCGGTCGCCTCTCTTTTTCCGTCGAAATCGGCGGCATTTGCGTTTTTGGTTTTCAATATTTTATGCGCACCGTGCTTTGCCGCAATCGGCGCCGTCCGCCGTCAGATGAACAGTCGAACGTGGACGCTGTTTGCCGTTGCGTGGCAAACCCTCCTCGCCTACGCCGTCGCTTTAATGATCTTTCAGTTCGGAAATTTGGCCGACGGAGAGCCATTCACGGCCGCTTCAGGCGCTGCCATTGCAGTTCTTGTCGGCTTGCTTTACGCTCTGCTGCGCAGCCCCCGATGGGAAGAAAAGTTTTTTCGGAGAAGGAAAAAGTGACGGCTACAATTGTGCTTTCATTTGCGGTTGCGGCTCTGCTGCTTGCCGCTGCCGTTTTCCTCTTTAGGAACCGGAAAAAAGGCGGCTGTCACGGTTGTCCGCACTGCGGCAGTTGCAGCAATTTCAAAGCAGCAAAAAGCCAATCGGTATCAAAATCAACAAAAACGCCGCGTTGTAAAGAGTGAAAGATCCCAAATACCGCAACGCGCCTCCGTTATTTTCGCTGACATAAAGTTGATACGAAATCACGCTCGCCAAAGAGGCGATCAACGTTCCCAACCCGCCGATATTCACCCCCAACGCAATCGACCGCCACAAATCCGTAAACGGAGCCAAAAGCAGCGCCGCAGGCACATTGCTGATAATCTGACTGACAGCGATAGCCGAAAAATAGACATTTTCCGACGAAGAAAACAATCCGGGCAGATCAGCAGACATAAACGGCAGCAGCGAAAGATTCTTTGAAAAGACAAAAAACGCCGCAAAAACCGCTAACAATGAATAATCGACCTTTTTTAAAGCTCCGCCGCAGGCTGCCGCGCCCAGAGCCGACGTTAAAACCGCCCACGGCCAATCAATTAATCCAAAAACCGCCGCCAACGCCGAACACAGCGCCGCCAAGGAAATAGCTGCCTCTTTAAAATCAATCGGCGGAGCCGGCGGTAAAAAATCGAGTGAAATCCCCTTTTGCGAATCTCGTCCGGCAGCCAACGCGACAGCCGCCGCCAGTAAACCAACGGAAAAAATCGCCGGCGGGAACATTGCTTGAAAAAAATCAAGCGGGTGAAGGTGATAAAAAGCGTATAAAAACAAATTTTGAGGATTGCCGGGCGGCGTTAAAGAAGAACCGAGATTAGCGGCAATTGTCTCAATGATCACGATGCGAAGCGGATCAATTTCAAGACGGCGGCAAACGGTCAAAGTCAGCGGCACAAAGGTCAGCAGCGCCACATCGTTGGTTAAAACCGTCGAAAAAAGAAAAACCAGCGCCGTAAACGCCCCGTAAAGCGGCAGCAGACGCCGGCACCGGCGCAGCAACGCAACGGCGGCAAAGTCAATAACAGAAGCGCTGCGGAACCCCTGAATGACCGCCATCAGCGCAAACAGCAGCCCCAAAACGCGAAAATCAACCGCTTCAAAAAGCTGCTGCATTGAAGGCTTTACAAAAAACGAGGAGAGAATCGCCGCTGTCAGCGCCGCAACAAGAAGAAATCGGCGTTTTAAGAACCGCATTGCGGATTCACCGAATGTTGCTGCTTGATTTTTTCGCCTCTTCATCGGATTGCCGAACGGTTTAATTGGTCTTTTCAACGCGAACGGCGTTCAAAGCACAGGTACCGGAAACGGTAATCTCCGCAACGCCGTCTTCCGGCTCAACCGTCCAGATGAACGCGTAACCGCGGGCTTCGGAGCCGCTGCTGCGGGAAACGGTAAACTTGTCCGTTTCCGACAGGACGGCGTCGTCGGGAGCGCTGCCGCCGTCTTCCGTAAAACCGACTGCCGACGGTTCACCGCTGACCGTGCCGACGGTCACATCAAAGACTGCATCCGTTTCGACGGAGGTATCGTTTCGGACGCTCAGCAAACCGATTTCGTATGTGCCGGCGGGCAGATTTTCGAGACGGAGAACGACCGACGATGACTCCGATTCCAGCGAAACGGAATCGCTCCAAATCGGCAAACCGTCTTTCGACAGAGGATCTTCACGCATAAATCCGCCGAAAAGGCTGCCGAACGACTCGGCATCCGAAACGCTGTTGAACAGTCCTCCGGAAGAAGAAGGCTTCACCGTTCCTGAATACGAAACGGAAACAAGCGCCTCATCTCCGCCGTCAAAAATCGCAATAAAAGACTCACTGGCCGAAAGCGCATCCGCATTTCCGCCGCTCGCGACAACCGGTTCGTCTTCGACAGTTCCCTTTTGATCGTTAAAATCGACATAGAAAACGTTGTCATCGCCGATTTCGTAAGAAGCGCCCGCACTTTCGCCGGCCTCTTCCGCTTCGGCTTCCTTCTTCGCCTCTTCCGCGGCCGCGCGGCGCCGTTCAACAGCACGCGCCGCCGCCAACCGTTCTTTCTCCGGATTGAAAAAGAGATTTTCTTCTTTTAAATAAGCAGTAATTTCCTCGCCATAGAGAAAATCGGGCGCTGTCGCCAGCGCGTACAGCCGATCTGTCTCCCAAAATCCGTTTTCAATCGCCCTCGCTAAAATCTCTTTTCCTTTTTCAAACGACTCCATTCCGAGCAGATATACCTCCGCTCGTTCGAATGTCAATTCGGCATTTGTATTGGCGTCTGTATCCAATTTATCGTAAATTTCGGCTGCCTTTTCAAAATCTTTGTTCTTCGCCAAAATACGCGCATACTCCCATTCAATCGACGTATCGTCGCTCTTCTTCGCCAAATAGTCGTTCATGTACTTCAGCGCATCCTCGTATTCTCCGATATCATAGGCAAGCAGCGCGATTTTCTTCAGCGCGTCGGTCGTATCTTCCAAAAACGGAAGCGTTTCGATCAACCGCTCGTAAGCCTCGCGCGGCATATCCAACGCCTCGTAAAGCAATGCCGAATTGAAGAGTGCGTTTTCGTGACGGGGATCGATGGTCAGAATCGTTTTATAACAGGAGGCCGCCTCGGTGTAGTCGCCTTTCAAATAGTAGACATAAGCCAAAACTTCGAGGATCATTGTGTTTTGAGGAGAGGCGTCATGCATCGGAATCAGAAGTTTCAGCGCTTCGTCGTAACGTTTTTTTTCGATTAAAAGCTTTGAAAAATTGAAGGAATTTCGTGTCAGTGACGGATCCACCCGCAGTGCTTCATAGTACGCCTTTAACGCATCATCCGTCTTTTCCAGTTCACGGTAAGCGTTAGCCAAATTGAAGTAAACCGACGCGTACTGCGCCCGGGAAATGCGGATCGTCTGACATCCGGTAAAAAAAATCAAAATCAAAAAGGAAACGAAAAAACGGCGCGCCATCCGAAATCTCCGTTTTCACTATAACAGGAAACGAAAAAAAAGACAATAAAAAAGACCGATTCAACGAATCGGTCTTCCATCCCGTAGGGGAATCGAACCCCTGTTGTAAGAATGAAAATCTTATGTCCTAACCCCTAGACGAACGGGACAAAGTGAGCTGCTCAGGATTCGAACCTGAGACCCACGCCTTAAAAGGGCGTTGCTCTACCAGCTGAGCTAGCAGCCCGAAACAGCCGACCGAAAACCTTCAGTCAACGTTCAATGTAAATGCACAATACCCGATTCAAAGAAAAATGTCAACAGATTCTGCAAAAAAATTCCGCAAACAGCTGCCTTTTTTCCGTTCAACCGGCGACTCGAATCGGTACCTCAGATAACGCTCACTGAGTCCCTCACAGAGAAACCCGCCTCCTTTTAACGGAACACACTCCTCGACAATCACATCCGCCGGCTTTGACGCCCACTTTTGCCGGTACGCCTCCGACGCGCACTGCGACCGTTTGCGTAAAACAGCCGCCCTTTCGTCGCGGATCCGCTGCGCCACCGGATGCTTCGGTACCGCCGCTTCGGTTCCCGGCCGCGGTGAAAACGGAAAAACGTGAAGAGCATGAAAAGCGTTTTCGGCAATAAACCGCTCGGTTTCCAAGAATTCGTCATCACTTTCCCCGTCAAAGCCGGTGATGACATCGGCAGCCAAAAACGGATCTTCTTTCGCGTTTCGAAGCAGCCGCACCGCTTCGGCAGCCCTCTCCGCGTCGTAATGCCTTCCCATACGTGCCAACACGGCTGACGAACCGGACTGCAGCGCCAGGTGAAAATGAGGACAAACCTTTGGATGAGAGACAGCGCGCACCAGTTTTTCATCGACAAAATCGGGTTCAAGGCTGGAAAGCCGAATCCGGGCGGAAGTCAGCCTCTGCACTGTCTCTTCAATCAAATCGGAAAGATCCGACGCGCCGTCCCGATATTGGGAAAGATTCACTCCCGACAATACAATTTCCGCCGCCCCGGCTGCCTCCGCCGCTGTGATTCGCCGCAGCGCCTCTTCAAACGGAAGGGAAACCGACTTTCCCCGTGCCAACCTGACCCGGCAGTAACGACAGGCATTGTCACATCCGTCCTGAATTTTGACAAACGATCGCACATGATACAGTCCCGGAGCGCTTTCAAACGCAAACGGATCGCTCTTACCGTCGGCTCCTAAAAAAAACCGGCGCAGCGAAACAGCAAGCGGTTCACCCGCGGGACAATCGGTCTCCAAAAACAAAGGCAAATCCGCCAAGTTCGCCTTCTGCGTCATCGAAACCACCCAAGCGCCGGGCAGCGTTTTTTGAATTTCTTCGCGTGCCATTTGAGCGTAACAGCCTGTAACGACCAACGCCGCTCCGGGCGCCTCTTCGGCAATCTTCTTTAAAATCCGCCGCGCCTTCTGCTCGGCCTTCGACGTCACCGTACAAGTGTTGACAATTACCAAATCGGGGTTTTCGTTCGGGGCGACGACAAAAAAACCCCGGCTCAAAAACGCATGAGCCAGGGCTTCGCTCTCGCATTGATTCAATTTGCAGCCGAGCGTATAAGAAGCAACTCTCACCGATCGGCTCCGGCAGCTCTGTCCAGACGGGCCATTCCCTCCTGCGCCGTTTGATTGTAACTTTGCAGGTTCAATGCTCGGCGGTAAGCTTCCCGCGCGCCTTTGACGTCCTTCAGATTCTCTTTAGCCGTTCCCAACGACGCCCATACAGCACCTGCATTGGGATTAATACTGACAGATGTAGAGAAAGCAGTCACCGCATGGTAGTACTCTTTCCATTGAAGGAAAATCTGTCCCATATAATTGTAAACCTGAGGCAATTTGTCACCGGTCGGAGCGACGCGGACATAACGCTGAGCGAATTCCAACGCGTTTTGATACTCTTTCAAGGCGAAATACGCCTCGCACATCGTAAAAATCAAACGCGCATCGTTGACATTCAGCCGCAGCCCCTCTTCGCCGTAACGGATCACATCGCGGAAACGGTCAGCCTGCAAAAGGCTCCAACACAGAACCACGTAAGAATCCAGGCGCTGCGTTCGGGTCCGGGTTGACGACTGCAGCTCTTCCAAACACACTTCTGCAGCACGAGTGTAGTTTCCCTGACGGAAAAGCACCAACGCATCCTCCCGCGGCGCCTCCCTGCGGCTGCGGGCGACGGCACGCGTCTCTTCGGCAGCTGTCTGCGGACGCTCCGTCTGAGCGGGCGTTTGAATTTCCGTCGGCCGAGGCTGCACGTTTTCAGTCTGCGCAAAAACCGAAACCAACGGTATGACGATTAACAATACGGCAATCTTTGTTCTCATTTGGTTCCATCCTCCTGCGGTTTCTTCATCGTGCACTTTCCGTCAAAACGGCAACCGCTCTCCATTAAAATATCGGGAGCTGTAATATCGCCTTCAACGTGCGCGCGGGAAAAAATCTCAACCCTCGTCAAAGCGCGAATATTTCCCTCCACCCGTCCTTTAATCGACACAAAACCGGCAAAAATATCCGCTTTCACATCGGCTGTCTCTTCGACAAACAAACTTCCGGAAGAGCGGATGTTTCCGGTAAATTTTCCTTTGATGCTCAGTCCGCGATCAAACGAAAGCTCTCCTTCAAATTCAACATCACGGCTCAAAACCGTTTCGATATCAGATTCATCAATGATGGTTATACGATTCTCTTTGGTTTCCATTTTTAGCCTTGTTTTACAGAATGAATTATTGTAACCTATTTTCGACTGTTTGTAAAGCGCGCAGCCGAAAAACGCGGCGTCTTGCGTTTTTTCTCGAAACGATCTTCAAGTATTTGATTTTTTTGCGAAAATGCGTTAGAATCGAAAACACAGGAGACAAACAATGACATTTCAGGAGAAAATGATTGCCGCGGCCGTCGCTAAGCAGAAAACTCTTGTTTTACCGGAAGGCTGTGAAGCGAGAACGGTTCAAGCTGCCCGCCGCATCAAAGATCAAAAAATCGCCGCCCGAGTGATTCTGGTCGGCAGCGAAGCTGAAATTCGAAAAACGGCGGCTGATGTCAACGTCGATTTGACAGGAATCGAAACGGTCGATCCTCTGCAGTCCGAAAAGAAAGAAGCGTATGCGGCCGAATTTTACGAAATGCGGAAACACAAAGGGATGACGCCGGAACAGGCGGCAACGGATATGCTCGACCCCATCCGATGGGGATGCATGGCTGTTCACCTCGGCGACGCTGACGCTATGGTCGGCGGTGCGGAAAACCCGACAGGAAAGATTCTCGTCTCCGCGTTTCAAATCATCAAAACAGCTCCCGGTGTCCGGAAGGCTTCGTCCTGTTTTGTCATGGTATTCAAAGACAAAAAGTGGGGCAAAGACGGCAGCATGATCTTTGCCGACTGCGCCACCATACCCGACCCGGACGCCGAAACACTGGCGGAAATCACACTCGCATCCGCACAGTCGTGCCGCACATTTTTGGAAACGGAACCGAAAGTCGCCATGCTTTCATTTTCGACCAAAGGATCGGCAAAACACGCCAACGTTGACAAAGTCGTCAACGCGTTAAACATCGTCAAAGAGAAAGCTCCCGATCTGGAAGTTGACGGCGAACTGCAGGCCGACGCCGCCCTGGTCCCATCCGTTGCTCAAAAGAAAGCCCCCGGATCGGCGGTTGCCGGCAGCGCCAACGTTTTGGTCTTTCCCGACCTGCAGGCAGGCAACATCGGTTACAAACTGGTGGAACGGTTTGCGAACGCCGAAGCCTTCGGACCGATTCTGCAAGGATTTGCCAAACCGGTTTCAGATCTTTCGAGGGGCTGTTCAGTAGAAGACATTGTCGTCACCGCTGCCGTTACGTTGGCACAGTGCCGCTGAAATCGTTCCGCAGGACTTGACGAAAACCGCCGATTCCGCTATCATGCAAGCATTCGGGATGTTGCCTAGTGGCTAAGGCGTCGGCTTTGGGAGCCGAAAATCGCAGGTTCAAGTCCTGTCATCCCGACAGCAAATGCAACCATAGCTCAGCCGGATAGAGCAACTGCCTTCTAAGCAGTAGGTCGCAGGTTCGAATCCTGCTGGTTGTAACACTTAAACGCACTCGCAAAGGGTGCGTTTTTTATTCTCCGATCCATTCGGGCGCGTGCGCGCCGCGGCAAGCGGCGCGCACCGGGCTTTCCGCTGCAATTCGCGGCCTTCGTTTGTTTGCATCCGCAGCAAAGCTGCCGCTTTGCCCTTCGCCATCACTCCGTCAGCCTCTCATTTCCGCTTCAATCCCTCGCGCCTTCGCCCTCAGCCGCCTTCAAACAAAAACAGGAGCCGTTAAAGGCTCCCGTATCAATTCTCACTTCATCCGAAGCAGCCGCTTGAGCGGAGAAATCCGGCGGCGAGGTATCAATTTGACAATTCGCTTCCGCATCCTCAACGGCGCACAGGCGCGGGCAGACCGAGCTCGGAGGGCGCCGACGGCGAAGCCGGGACGCCCAAAAATAAAAATTTCACAGGATTTTCCGGGAAACCATAGGGTTACCGCGCAGAGCGGACGAGGCGGAAGCCGTTGAGGTGGTTCAGGTAGTAGGGGGTGTCGACGTACCGCTCCGAGACGGTACAGTACGAGGCGTCGTTGATCCAACCGCCGCCACGCTTTACCCGGCCACTGCCGGTATCCGGTCCTGCAGGATCCTCTGTACCGCCGGGATAGCCGCTACTGCTGCCATACCGGTCCCAGCACCACTCAAATACATTACCGCTCATGTCATAAAGCCCCAAGGCATTGGCTTGCTTTATCCCTACCTCATGGGTCTTGCTGTCGCTGTTACCAGTGTACCAAACCACATCATCCGGCGTAGTGCTGCCGCTATATGTGTTGTCCCAACTGCCGTCTGTAATCCCGGTCTGGCCTCCCCGGGCGGCATATTCCCATTCCGCCTCTGTAGGGAGCCGGTAACCGTTAGCATTAAAATTACAGGTTACCCCATCCCAATCTGCATCTTTTGATGTGGGGGAAGTTCCCCAGGCAGCAGGGTCTGTAGAACTTTTGATGGTATAACAGGGTGTCAAGCCCTCCTTCATGCTCAATAGGTTACAGTATACGATTGCTTCGTACCATCTTACATTTTCCACCGGACGCCTTCCCTGCACCTCCTCCGCCGCTGGATTATCTGGAAAGTAACTGGGGTTTGCATTTATGCCGTTGGTGTTTCCGGTCATTAGGCTTTCAAATTCCTCCTGGGTCACCTCGTAGGGGGAAATCCAAAAACTTGAGAGGGTTACTTTTTTACCGTTGAGGGTGCAGCTTCCACCTTCTGCTTTTACTGTTGTAAATGGTATTTGTTCCCACTTTGCATACAGGGTTATGTTGCCGGTGGTGCCTTGGATGATTTCTGTTACTTTAGTGGTAAATTCTGCATCCTTGTACCAGCCCTCAAAGGTATATCCTGCTTTTGCAGGGTCTTTTAAGGTTATGGTTTCGCTCTCCACATTGTAACCTGCAGGGTTTTCAGGTGCATTGGTTCCGCCGTCAAGCTCATAGGTTATGGTGTAACTTTCCGGTTCCCACTTGGCGTAAAGGGTTATGTTGCCGGTGGTGCCTTGGACAATTTCAGTTACAGCATTCCCGGTAAAATCTTCTGTCCTGTACCAGCCCTCAAAGGTATATCCTGCTTTTGCAGGGTCTTTTAAGGTTATGGTCTCGGTCTCCACATTGTAACTTGCAGGATTTTCATTTGTTGCCCCATCAACATTTACATAGGTTATGGTGTAATCCCCTTCTTTTACCCACACTGCGGTATATTCAGTGTTTTTTTTCGGGTATTTTTCCGGCAGGGCAGGATTCCAGCCTGCAAGATCATAACCTTCCCTTACAGGGGTTTCCGGCAGTGCAAGGTTTTCCCCCGCCGTTCCGGTAAGGATAAGTTTTTTTTCCTCTTTAAAACTACCCTCCCCGGCATCAAAGGTCAGTGTAACCGAGGGTACTTCACAGGCAAAAAAACCTGTGCTCAAAGTGAGGGCTGCCAAAAGCAGCAGTCCCTTTAAGGCAAAGTTCCGGGCTATGCCCGCATTTTTCTTTTGCATCGTTCTTTCCTCCATCTTTTTAATAAATTTGTGGGAATATAAAAAAAGACGGCATTTCCCCTTGGGGAAAACACCGCCCTTTGTTACCGAATGAGGACTTTTCTGATTTGTTACATAAAGATACTGCTTGCTTGCTTCTGTCGTCGTTCATAATTTTATTATACGTGAGGAAAGAATCTCTGTCAAGAAGAGGGCGCAGCGCAGCCGTAAGCGCGTCAGGCGCCCGCAGAGGGCCGCAGGCCGTCTGCCCGCCGGCAGGCGCGGGCAGACCGAGCTCGGAGGGCGCCGACGGCGAAGCCGGGACGCCCAAAAATAAAAATTTCACAGGATTTTCCGGGAAACCATAGGGTTACTGCGCAGAGCGGACGAGGCGGAAGCCGTTGTTGCCGTACCGGCCGTAGGGGCTGCCGTTGATCCGGCCCGAGACGGCACAGTAAGAGGCGAGGTCGCTCCAACTGCCGCCACGTTTTACCCGGTCACTGCCGGTATCCGGTCCTTCAGGATCCTCTGTACCGCCGGGATAGCCGCTACTGCTGCCATACCGGTCCCAGCAGTACTCAAATACATTACCGCTCATGTCATAAAGCCCCAGGGCATTGGATTGCTTTTTACCTACCTCATGGGTCTTGCCGGCGCTGTTATCAGTGTACCAAGCCACATCATCTATTGTGCCACTGCCACTGTATGTGTTGTCCCAACTGCCGTCTGAAATTCCGGTCTGGCCTCCCCGGGCAGCATATTCCCATTCCGCCTCTGTAGGGAGCCGGTAACCGTTTGCATCAAAATCGCAGGTTACCCCATCCCAGACAGCATCAGTTGATGTGGGGGAAGTTCCCCAGCCAGCAGGGTCTGTAGAGCCTTTAATGACATAACAGGGGGTCAAGCCTTCTTTTATACTCAAAAGGTTACAGTATACGATTGCATCGTACCAGCTCACCTTTTCCACCGGTCGCCTTTCCTTCTCCTCTCCCGCCGCAGGTAACTTGGAGTCTCCCTGAAAGTAACTGGGATTGGGCGCTATGTCGTTTTGGTTCCCGGTCATTACGCTTTCAAATTCAGCCTGGGTTACCTCGTAGGGAGAAATCCAGAAACTTGAGAGGGTTACTTCTGTGCCGTTGAGGGTGCATTTTCCACCTTCTACCATTACCGTTGTAAATGGTATTTGTTCCCACTTGGCATAAAGGGTAATGTTGCCGGTGGTGCCTTGGACAATTTCAGTTACAGCATTCCCGGTAAAATCTTCTGTCCTGTACCAGCCCTCAAAGGTATATCCTGCTTTTGCAGGGTCTTTTAAGGTTATGGTCTCGGTCTCCACATTGTAACTTGCAGGATTTTCATTTGTTGCCCCATCAACATTTACATAGGTTATGGTGTAATCCCCTTCTTTTACCCACACTGCGGTATATTCAGTGTTTTTTTTCGGGTATTTTTCCGGCAGGGCAGGATTCCAGCCTGCAAGATCATAACCTTCCCTTACAGGGGTTTCCGGCAGTGCAAGGTTTTCCCCCGCCGTTCCGGTAAGGATAAGTTTTTTTTCCTCTTTAAAACTACCCTCCCCGGCATCAAAGGTCAGTGTAACCGAGGGTACTTCACAGGCAAAAAAACCTGTGCTCAAAGTGAGGGCTGCCAAAAGCAGCAGTCCCTTTAAGGCAAAGTTCCGGGCTATGCCCGCATTTTTCTTTTGCATCGTTCTTTCCTCCATCTTTTTAATAAATTTGTGGGAATATAAAAAAAGACGGCATTTCCCCTTGGGGAAAACACCGCCCTTTGTTACCGAATGAGGACTTTTCTGATTTGTTACATAAAGATACTGCTTGCTTGCTTCTGTCGTCGTTCATAATTTTATTATACGTGAGGAAAGAATCTCTGTCAAGAAGAGGGCGCAGCGCAGCCGTAAGCGCGTCAGGCGCCCGCAGAGGGCCGCAGGCCGTCTGCCCGCCGGCAGGCGCGGGCAGACCGAGCTCGGAGGGCGCCGACGGCGAAGCCGGGACGCCCAAAAATAAAAATTTCATTGAACCGCTTGATTAAAAGCGCGGTTTCGGATATAATGGCGATGATTTCGGGGTGTAGCGCAGTGGTAGCGCGCTGCGTTCGGGACGCAGAAGTCGCGGGTTCAAGTCTCGCCACTCCGACAGCGGCTGTCGCGGTTTGCGGCAGCCTTTTTTGTATCTTCGAGCGCGAAAGAACGGTTGATTGACTTTTTCCGTTTTTTCGCTACAATAAAGACAAAATGGAGGCAGTCTATGGAAAAGATTTCGGTTGCCGTATTGGGCGCCACCGGAACGGTCGGTCAAAAATTCATCACTTTATTGGAGAATCATCCATTTTTCGAAGTGCGGGAACTTGTTGCTTCATTGCGCAGTGCGGGAAAACCGTACAGGGAAGCCGTCAGCTGGAAACAGGATCGGTTTATTCCCGAAACGGTCGGAGACTTGATTGTTAAAACAACGGATGATAAATTGGAGAGCCGTATTCTCTTTTCCGGTATGGACGCCGAGGTTGCCGGTCCGGCGGAAGAAGCGTATGCCGAACGGGGACACTTTGTCATCAGCAACTCAAAAAACCACCGTATGGACAAAACCGTCCCGATTATTATTCCGGAAGTCAATTCCGACCACTTTGAAATGATCAAGGCGCAGCCGTACAAAGGCGCGATTATCACCAACTCCAACTGCTCAACCATGTTTCTGGCAATGGTGCTGGCGCCGCTTCACAAGGCATTCGGCGTCGAAAAGGTTTTTGTGACGACGATGCAGGCAGTTTCGGGCGCCGGTTACCCCGGTGTCGCTTCCATGGATATTCTGGGAAACGTCATTCCTTTCATCGGCGGCGAAGAGGCAAAGATGGAGTGCGAGGCGCAAAAGATTCTTGCCGAAATGAAGGACGGCGAACTGATTCCCGCTCCGTTTGTTATCAGCGCTCACTGCAACCGTGTGCCTGTATTTGACGGTCACACCGAATCGGTTTCGATCTTATTCAAAAATAAGCCGACGGTTGACCGGGTTAAAGAGACGCTGCGCGCGTTTAAAGGGATTCCTCAGGAGAAACAGCTGCCGTTCGCACCGAAACAACCGATTCTTGTGTTTGAGGAAGAGAATCGGCCGCAGCCGGCGCGCGACGCGTGGAAGGAAAACGGTATGTCTGCCTGTGTCGGTCGTATCCGACAGTGTCCGCTTTTCGACATTAAGATGACGGTGATGGGGCACAATACGGTACGCGGCGCCGCCGGAGCCGCCATCCTGAATGCCGAGACGTTGGTGGCGCTTGGTTATTTGAATGAGGGGAAGGCAAAATGATTGTGCTGAAATTCGGCGGCACCTCCGTTCAGGACAGCGCCGCCATGGATCGGGCTCTTGACATCACATTTGAGCGATTGGAACGTTCACCGGTTTTAATCTCTTCGGCAATGGCAAAGATTACCGATTCGTTAATTGCCGCCGCTGATGCGGCAGTTGCCGGAGACGGCGAAGCGGTTGCCTCTTTGCTTGACGCCGTTAAAGAACGTCACATCAAATGCGCTTACGAATTTCTGAAAGGACAAAACCTCAACTATGCCGTTACCCGCATTAACGAAATCATGACGGAACTGCGTTCGATTCTGCGCGGCTGCGTCTACTTGAAAGAATGTACACCGCAAAGCTGCGATGCAGTCGTCTCCTGCGGGGAACTTCTTTCAACCGTTTTGCTTCATGCGCGGGCAAGGGAGCGGAAAATTGATGCCGTTTGGCTCGATTCCCGTGAATTGATCAAAACCGACAGCACTTACGGAGAAGCGGCAGTTGATTTTAAAGCAACGGAGACTGCCATCCGCAAAGCGGTCACTCCCGCCGCCGGCAAACTCTTTATTGCACAGGGGTTCATCGGCAGCGATGCAAATTCACTGACAACGACCCTCGGCCGCGGCGGTTCCGATTATACAGCCGCCGTTTTCGGTTCAATCCTTAATGCGGAGGAGATTCAAATCTGGACGGACGTAAACGGTATTATGACGACCGATCCGCGATTGGTCCCCGAAGCAAAGACCGTTAACGAGATCTCCTACGAAGAAGCCGCCGAGCTGGCATTTTTCGGAGCAAAAGTCGTCCATCCGGCAACGATTCAGCCGGCCGTCGCGAAAAAAATTCCTGTTACCGTTCTCAATACCCGCGATCCGGAGGGAATTTTTACCCGCATCTCGGAGAAAACCGCTTACGAAGGGTTGAAAGCAATTTCGGGAAAGAAAAACGTAACGCTTCTGACCGTCGTTTCGTCACGAATGATGAACGCAGTCGGCTTTTTAGCGAATCTTTTCGAGATTTTCCGCGAACACAACACATCGGTCGATTTGGTTTCCACCAGCGAAGTTTCCGTCTCAATGACCATTAATAAAACCGATAAACTGGCGGAAATTACCGCCGATCTGGAAAAACTGGGTTCGGTTTCGGTCGAGGCCGATAAAGCAATCGTTTGTCTGGTCGGCAAAGGGATCTGGAAAGATTCGCGCAACGTTACCAAGGCGTTTGCCGCTTTGGAAGGCACCAATATTCGGATGATTTCGCTCGGCGCTTCGGATACCAATCTAAGCGCATTGGTTCCAAACGGAAAATTAAACGAAGCGATTATTTCGCTCCACAAAGCGTTTTTCGGTTAGGTTTCCGCGCCGCCGATTCCGTATTCGGTCAGTTTACGGTGGAGGGTTTTTCGTCCGATTCGAAGCACCTCCGCCGCTTTCGATTTGTTGCCTCCGCACTGCGACAGCGTATACAGAATCACCTCTTTTTCAGCGTCGGACAGCGAGGTTCCCGGCGGAATCACCACTCCGCTTTCGCCCGCTGACTCTCCCTGAATCTGCGGCGGCAAATCGGATAGACTCACCGCTGCACCTTTGCAGAAAACGACGGCGCTTTCAACCGCATTTCGAAGTTCGCGCACGTTACCCGGCCACCGATAGCGGCACAACGCCGACAGCGCTTTTTTATCGAATCCGTCAATTTTTTTACCGTTTTCGCGGCTCAGCTCCCGCAAAAACGAAAGCGCCAATAAAGGAATATCATCCGCGCGTTCACGAAGCGGCGGAACATGAATCGAAACCACATTGAGCCGGTAGTAAAGATCTTCACGGAAATTCCCTTTTTTGATTTCTTCCGGCAGATCGCGGTTGGTGGCGGCGATGAGCCGAACATCGGTGTGAATCGTCTTCTCTCCTCCGACGCGCTCAAACGATCGTTCCTGAAGAACCCGCAGAATCTTAATTTGAATGCTTTGGTTGATTTCGCCGATTTCATCAAGAAAAAGAGTACCGCCGTCAGCCAACTCAAACCGCCCTTTCCGTTTGGAGACCGCCCCGGTGAAAGCGCCCTCTTCGTGACCGAAAAGCTCGCTTTCCAACAGCGATTCACTTAAAGCCGCGCAGTGAACCGAAATCATCTCTTTTCGGCTGCGATCGGAAAGAGCGTGTATCGCCTGTGCGACCAGCTCTTTCCCGACGCCGCTTTCGCCGGTAATCAGTACCGACGCTTTGGTCGGCGCCACCTGTTCGATTATTTCCATGATATGACGCATCGGCGCGCTTTGACCGATTAATTTTTCAAAACGGTTCTGCTTCCTGAACCGCTCCAACTCTTTCGTCAGCTCTGCCTGTTTGGTCAAAAGCCGGCGGTTATCCAAACTCCGCTCAATTAAAAGCAGCAGGCGGTCAAAGTTCAAAGGCTTGGTTAAAAAATCGTAAGCTCCTTTGCGCATGCAGTCGACGGCAGCGTCGACGCTGCCGTGCCCGGTCAGTACAATCACCGGAATCGCCGGATACATCTTATGTACGGTCTCGACAACCTGTTCGCCGCCGATACCGGGCAATCGCAAATCGCTGATAACAGCGTCGACGGGGGTCGTTTTTAAAATTTTCAGTCCCGTTTCGCCGTCAGCCGCCTCAAGCACATCGTAATTTTCATCCTCCAACAGAGAACGTAATCCCGAACGGATGTTTTTTTCGTCGTCAACAATCAAAATCACCGGCATGAGCACTCTCCGGGAATCAGCGAAATTTCTTTCTGCGGAATCGGGAAGAAAAGCGTAAAGACAGTTCCGCGCCCCTCTTCGGAGTCAACAGCGATGCCTCCGCCGTGACTCTTCATGATTTGATAAACGATTGTCAGCCCCAAACCCGTTCCCGATGCCGACGTCGTAAAATAGGGATCGAAAACCCGCGGCAGCAACCGTTCCGGAATTCCTTTGCCCGTATCAGCCACCGACAAGGCAACCCGATCGTCGCGGACCGCTAACGACAGCGTTAAACGGCCTCCGTCCGGCATAGCGTGCATCGAATTATTAATCAAATTCAGCAGCACCTGTTTCATTTTATTGACATCGATGATGACTGCGGGAACATCATCCTCTTTTTTTAAAACCGCCTCGATGCGGTGCTTCTCCAAATCGTAACGAACCAGACGAAGCACATCTTCCGCCACGACGGACAGAGAAACAGGTTCTGAGGATAAATCCAGCGGCCGCAGCGTCATCAGAAACGAAGAGACAACTGCGTTCAGCCGCTCAATCTCTTCAGAAAGAACGTCAGAGCACTCCTTCAGTTTTTCATCGTCAAGAGAAAGCTTGTTCATCCGTTTTTTGAGAATATCGACGTAAAGCGACATGGCTCCCAACGGATTTTTGATTTCATGTGCAACTGCCGCCGTCATGGAGACCAACGAATTGAGGCGCTCAGTGACGTCGTTTTTTTTCTGTTCCGACTCCCGCTCAGAAATATCGCGGATTTGCGCCACCATGCCGAGAATCTTTCCGTCTTCGATCCAAGGATCACACAGCACTTCCAAAACGACGGGAGTCTCCCCTTCCCTGCGGACGGAGAATGAACGGCACTGATAACTGAGCTCTCCGGAAAGAGTCTCTTTGAAAAACTTTGCCAAATCAGAGAGCGTAAAAACGGTCTCCATACTTTTTACTCTTGTTTTCAGTGCAGGAAAAAATCGTTGAGCCTGCCGATTAAAATCAACTATCGAACCATCTTTATCAAAAACAATCAACGCTGTCGAAAGCGAAGCGAAAACCGTCCCTGCCAGCCGACAGCGGTCAAGCATTGAACGGGCCACCGTCATCAGCTTTTCGGGCGACTGCTCCGCCTTTCCAAGGGCTTTTTGATAAAACGAACTCATGCCGACGACTCCCGATCCGAAAGAATTTTTTTAATTTTGATAAAGGAGGTTTCGGCGACCGCTTCGGGCGATTGATGCGCCTCCGTCAGCGCTGTCAATCCCTCATTCAGGACACGCTGAATTCGGGCGTATAGCATCTGCCTCACAGGATCCGTTTTTATCTCTGCCGCAAAACGGGAAGCGGCGGTTTGCGACAACCGCCGCCAGAAAAGCGTAAACAGCCGTCGATCTGAAGTTTTAAACAGCGCAACAGAGTAAAAACGCTTCCATCCGTTTTCGTCAATCAACGCCGCAAAAAAATCGTCAACCGCCGCATTGATCTCCTCCAAATTCGTTCCTGAATGTTTCAAGATAAAATCACCAAGGGAAAGTTCGCCTTCGTATCCGAAAAAGAGTTTAAGCAGCAGCCGATCCTCTTCCCGACTGCGGTCGGAAAAGGCATAAATACGCAGCCGCGACAGCACCGTCGGCAAAACGGCGCTTTGACGAACCGCCGTCAAAATGAAATACGTATCGACCGGCGGTTCTTCCAAAATTTTCAACAGCGCATTCGAAGAGGCGACCGAGAGCGTATCGGCCGCTTCGATAATAATAATCTTCTTTCCCTCTGTGCCGATGTACGATTCGGAAATCAGATTGCGTACCGCATGAACGGAAAAGGAAGCAGGCGCCTGCGAAGCAAGTCTCTCCGCCGCCGTAACCGCTTCATCGATTTGCAAAAGCCGCTGCTCTTCGGAAGAAAAATCACCGACAATCAACCGTTCCGCTCCCGTTCCGATAGACAGCAACGCTTCTTTATCGATTTTTTTCGCATCTTCTTCGGTTAAAATACGGCTATCGAACCGCATTGCCAGCTTCCGCAGAGCGCGGACGAATTTAATCAGCGAAGAAAGATCGCCGCGGTTTTTCAGGAGTTCGGCAGTCAGGCGAATTTCGTAAAAATCGGAGTACGGACCGGTTAAAAATAGATATGGATTTTTCAAAAAACGGGATTGAACACAGGAACGGCAGCCGCAGTTCCATTCGCCGCCCTCCGAGCAGTTTAACGCCCGTGCTGTTTCTAATGCACACGATATTTTTCCGGAGAAATCGTTTCCGACAAAGAGCATAGCATGCGCAGGCGTTCCTGTCCGAATTTCCCGTTCGAGCCGCGCAGCAATCGATCGATTGCCGATGATGTTCTCAAACATCGGCCGGTTTCTCCGCAACCGCATCCGAAACCGTTTCGACAAGACGGCGGTAAACCTCATCCAGATAGGCTGTCAGGCTGTAGAGGTTATTGTCGACAATGTTTTTTGAAAACGAAGCGTCCAGCATTTCTTTCAGCCCCTGAAGAGGCTGAAGGGTAATCAGAACCATGAAAACGTAAACAATGATAAATCCTTCCAGAAATCCGAGAGCGCCGCCGAAAATATGATCCAAAGATCCCAACTGAATTTTGTCAACAAGCGTTTTCAGAAAATGAGCCGCTATCGTAACCACCAAGTAAGTCGCGGCAAATACGGCGGCGAACGCCGCCACGGGAGCGGCAAATTTCAATCCCCATGAAATGAACAGCTGCGCCACCGGCTGAAAAAAAAGATAGGCGCACAGCAGCCCCAAAACCAGAGCCGCGATCATTCCGACCTCTTTGATGATTCCGTTACGGATGCCGCGGAAAATAAAAACGCAAAGAAGAACCGCAAATACAATATCGAGAAGATTGAATCCTGTCATTTTTTTCTCCTTTTCAGAACCGATTGAATCTCGGCAGCCAAAAACTCCGCCGCATCGGGACGGCAAAGCTCGCGGGCGGCACGGCTCATATTTTCTTTTAAATTCGGCGACAAAAGAAGCGATTCGACGGCTTTCACCCACTCCGGATTAGAAAGCTCATCTTCAGTTACGACAACCGCCGCGCCGTGCTGTTCAAAAAGACGCGCATTAACGGCTTGATCGCCTCTCGTACCGTGCCCCAGCGGAATCAGTACCGCCGGAGTTCCGGTCACTCCGTTCTCCCACAATGTTCCGGCTCCGGCGCGGCAAACGGTAACATCGGCGGCTGCCAGCAAATGAGGAAATTCTTCGTGAAAAAAAGGACGAGAGAAATAATTCGAATGCGCAATCTCCTCTCCCGAAGAACCGGTTTGATGAACGACAAACGCCTGCGCACACAACCTGTCGAGAGCGTTGACGACAGCCGCGTTGATAACGGCCGCCCCCTGACTGCCGCCGGAAACCAAGATCAGCGGTACGCCGTCGGGCGCACCGGAGATTTTCCGTCCTTTGGCAGCGTCTCCGCGGAAAATCTCCGGCCTCACCGGATTTCCCGAAACGACCACTTTCGCTCCGTATTTTTTCAGAGCATTTTTTGTCTCTTCATAAGGAACAAAAATCTTATCGGAAAAACGGGCGTTCAGCCGCGTCGCCAAACCGGGCGTCAAATCCGACTCGTGCGTCAAAACCGGGATGCGCAGAAGATGCGCCGCCCACACCGGCGGCACCGAGACGTATCCGCCCTTCGAAAAAAGCAAAACAGGACGGTGAAATAAAAACAGAAAAAAGACTTTAACAAATCCGGCAAAAATTTTAAACAAATCGAAGAAGTTAGCGATAGAGAAATAGCGGCGCCATTTACCCGACGGAATCGAACGGTAACGATAACCGAAACGGGAAACAATCTCCTTTTCGATTCCCTTACCTGAACCAATCCACACAAAAGCGTCTTTTCCGATACCGGAGTTTTCCAGCGCATTAATGACGGCAATTCCCGGGAACACGTGACCGCCGGTACCGCCTCCGGTAAAAGCAATTTGCATCTTGACCGAACCTCGTTTGTGATATAAATTATTTTATATGAGAAAATCGTTATTGTCAATCTTTCTCGTTTTCTGCGGTGTTTCACTCTCCGCTCAAGACGCCGAACAGCCGTATCTTTCCGTCAGAGAAACAGGAGAGACTGCGTCATCCGCCGATTTGAACCGCGTTATCGAAAAACTGACCGACGTGCCGTCGTTTACAACCATGACTTACTACTCCGAACGGCGAAAAAAGGAACGCATTTTGTTTGAAGAAGCCGCCCTCCTTTCGATCGAACCGCCGCTGCCTGACAGCGGTGAAGCTTACGCTCCGCGTTATGAGTTTGAGCTTTTCCTGAAAGACGCCTCTTTTGGAGATATGAAATGGGCAGGAGAAATCATCTGTACAGACGGCGTCCTTTCGATGAAGATGACGAGCATCACGCCGATTCGGTTTATCGGAATCGAAGCCGCAGCAGAGGGCGCGTTGGAGATTGTTCTGAATATCAAAAAAAAAGACACCCGACTCTCGGTCGAGTGTCTCGGATTGGCCCGCGATCCGATTCGCATCATTTCAAAAAAACGAACGGAACAGTCGCTGCGGAACCGACTGATTGCGTTTAAAAACTACATTCTTTCGCCTTAAACGTCAATTCCTCCGCCAATTTTCATAACGGCGATGTTGACGGGATTGAACTTCCGGTTGCGCTCCGAAATAGCCACATCCAATGCGGCGTAAAGCGATTCGGGCGAACAAAGCTCCGGTTCGACGGCAATCAGTTTCCCCAACATAGCCATGTTGGCGGCTTTATGAGATCCGGCCTTCTCAGAGATGTCGTTGGCGTCAACTTTGATGATTTCAATATCGGTCCGCGTCGGTTCAACGTCAATGAGAGAGCTGTTGACCAACAATTTTCCACCCGGCCGTACGGCGCTCTCAAATTTCAGCAACGACGGCGTGTTCATAACAACAGCAATATCGTACTTCGGCGTCACCGGTGAAGCAATCAGTCCATCGGAGATAACGACGCAGCAGTTTGCCGTTCCGCCTCTCATCTCCGCCCCGTAAGAAGGAATATGAGAAACGTTTTTGCCGTCATGCATAGCGGCAATACACAAAATTTTCCCGGCTAAAATAACACCCTGTCCGCCGAATCCGGCAAATAAAATTTCACTGTACACGGGAAGCCTCCTCCGCATCTTTGTCGCGAAAAACCCCCAGCGGGTAATACGGCTGCATAACGTCGCGAACCCAGTCGGCGCCGGTCTGTGCATCAACGCCCCAGTTAGTCGGACACATAGAAAGAACTTCGATAAACGAGTACCCTTTTCCGTCAATTTGATTCTGCAGCGCGCGGCGAATCGCTTTTTTGGCTTTAACAATGTGCGGCACATCGTGAACCGACACCCGCTCAATGTAATACGGCGCCACCAGCGTATTCAGCAGTTCACAGGCGCGAATTGGGTAACCGACGTCGTGAACATCGCGGCCGTACGGAGTGGTTTTTGTCACCTGCCCTTCCATTGTCGTCGGCGCCATTTGCCCGCCGGTCATGCCGTAAATCGCGTTGTTAATGAAAATTACGGTGATGTTCTCTCCTCGGTTGGCAGCATGGATGGTTTCGGCTGTTCCGATAGCCAGCAAATCGCCGTCGCCCTGGTAACTGATAACCAGCTTATCTTTTTGTGCGCGTTTGACGCCGGTCGCAACAGCGGGCGCTCTTCCGTGCGGAGCTTCAATGCCGTCGACATCAATGTAGTTGTACGCCAAAACAGCGCAGCCGACCGGAGCAACCAGAATGGTTTTTTCCCGGCAGTTCATTTCATCCAGACATTCGCCGATGAGTTTATGAACGATTCCGTGTCCGCATCCGGGACAGTAATGACTTTTAACATCCCGAACCGATTTCGGGCTTGTGTATAAAATTTTATCTGCCATACGAAAGCACCCTCTCTGTCACTTCATCCACCATGGGAACGGCGCCGCCCGGACGACCGAGAAAATCGACCGGAACCGCACCGTTGACTGCCAGTCTGACATCCGCCACCATCTGCCCCAAACTCATCTCCACCGTCAAAACCTGCTTCTTTCCGGCAACCGCCGCGGCAAGCGCAACGGAAGGAAACGGCCACAGCGTAATCGGTCTGAAAACACCGGCCTTGATTCCCTGTTTACGCAAATTCATCACAGCTGCCTTGCAGACGCGGGAAGCCGTTCCGTAAGCGACCAATACAAAATCGGCGTCGTCACAATGAAAATTTTCAAACATCACTTCAGCCGCCTCAATCGCCTTGTACTTTTCTTCCAAATGACGGTTGTGCACTTCCAAAACGCCGTCAGCCAACCTTAACGAATTGATAACCTGCGCAGGGCGGCCTTCAGCGCCGGTAAGCGCCCACGGTTTCTCTGCCTTGAATCCCGACGGTTCAGGCAAAACGCACGGTTCCGACATCTGTGCCAGATAGCCGTCGCCCAAAATCAACGTCAGAATGCGGTACTTCTCCGCCACATCAAACGCCTTCAGCGTTAAATCAGCCAACTCCTGAACCGTTGCAGGCGCATACACGAGATTGTGAAAATCACCGTTGCTGCCCCCCTTGACGCACATATTGTAATCGCCTTGAGAACCGGAGATGTTTCCCAATCCGGGACCGCCCCTCATCATATTGATGACGACAGCCGGCACCTCTGCTCCGGCAATATAACCGAACGACTCCTGTTTTAATGCGATTCCGGGTGATGAAGACGAAGTCATCGCCCGAGCGCCCGTTGCAGCCGCTCCGTAAACCATATTGCACGCCGCGATTTCACTCTCCGCCTGCAAAAACGTTCGATTCAGTTTCGGCATCCGTTTCGCCATATAAGCTGAAATTTCGTTCTGAGGCGTAATCGGATACGCAAAATAGTGCGTACAACCGGCGATCAACGCCGCTTCGGAGGCCGCTTCGTTTCCTTTTAGTAAAACACGTTCACCCATTTTTCCCTCCCGGCTCATCCGTTTCGACAATTTCAATAACGCAGTCGGGACAAATCATTGCGCAAAATTTACATCCGATACAAGACGGCTCGTCTTTGCACTTCGGATAATTGACACCCTGTTTATTGAAAGCCGAAGACATTTCCAAAATCTTTTTAGGGCACGCACCGATACACAATCCGCACCCTTTACACTTCTCGACAGAAATCAAAGGCTTTTTCATTTGTTTCTCCTGAGTCGAATTTATAATTTTCTTCGGAATTATTCAAGAGTCTCTACAGATTTCATCCATTCGCGCACACCGATCTTTTTTAATGTCTTTAAAGTCTCGGAGGCAAATTCATACTCGTCTCGGTTTTGAAAACGAAGATTTTTCTTTTCTTCAAGCGATTCGTTTAAATCAAACAGCTTCTTTCCTTTTTCCATGTACTTCCATTGGCCCCAGCGAAGTGAAAGGCGATCATAGCTCTCTTCAATCAAAACTTGCGGCTCTTTCGCCGGCGCATTGTTGAAAAAGAGATCAAAACGCGCGACACTGTCCAAAGCCTCATCATCGGAAAGCGGAACAGAAAACCAATCGGCAAAGGTTGCAAGGAAATCGATTTGCGCTGCCAATGCATCGGATTCGGAAGCAGGTTTTACCCGATTCGGCCAGCGGATAATCAGCGGCACGCAGGTACCGCCTTCGCGCATATCGTATTTTCCACCAAACCACGGACCGCTGGCATCATGTCCATTGTCATTCTCTTTACTGAAAAGATGAACGGTCGATCCGTCCCGGTAACCGTCGTCGTAAACGGGACCGTTGTCACTAGTAAAGATGAAAATCGTGTTTTCCGTCAATCCGAAACGATCCAATGTTTTCATCAACTCACCGACACACCAGTCCAACTGAACCATAGCATCGCCGCGCAAACCGTGCTGCGATACGCCTCGGAAGCGCGGATGCGGAACTCGCGGCACGTGAATATCGTTGGAGTTAAACATTAGAAAAAAAGGTTCCGTTCGGTGTTTTTCGATAAAATCGACTGCCTCTCCAAGCAAAGTGTCGGCAATGGTTTCATCGTTCCACAAAGCCTTTTTTCCACCCTTCATGTAACCGATTCGTCCGATTCCGTTAATAACCGACATATTGTGACCGTGACTGCTTGGATATTCCGCCATCGTCTCCGGTTGACGGCGGCCGTCGGGATATTCGCTTCCCAAAATCGGATTCTTGTAATCGACAGTAATCGGATCATCGGGATCCGCATTGACAACCGAACCGTTTTGTACATAAACGCACGGTACCCGATCGTTGGTGGCAGGAATAATAAAACTGTAGTCGAAACCGACGTCATTTGGCGACGGAGAAATCGGCTGATTCCAATCGATTTTTCCTCGTCCCAAACCCAAGTGCCACTTTCCGACAACTGCCGTTTCGTAACCGGCCTTTTGAAACACCATCGGAAGCGTCATTTTATCCTCGGGAATCGATATCGCCGCATCTCCCGGCAAAACATCCATTCCCGAACGAAATCCGTAAGTCCCCGTAAGCAGCGCATACCGCGCCGGAGTCGAAGTTGCCGCCGAGCTGTGAGCCGCCGTAAAACGGCAGCCGTCCGACGCTAACCGATCCAAATTCGGAGTTTGAATCTTCTCTGCACCGTAACAACTCAAATCGCCGTAACCGACATCATCCCCAACGACAAAAACCACGTTCGGACGATCATTCGCCTGAGCAAACACTCCCGTCGTGATAATCGAAAACCCGAAAAGCAACTGATTTTTCATCTTTCCGGGCCTCAATCCGTCAAAAAGTATTCAACGGTGTTAACCACACGAACGATTTTCTTCTCCGGCATCGCTTCGTTAACATCGGTGATCGAAAAAAGTCCCTGCGTCGCCGTTTTAATGCGTCCGACACGGCTGCCTGAATCTTTAGCAAATTGATCGGCGGCTGCCCGCGCATTGACAGTGGCTTCGGCAATCATATCGGGTTTAATGTCGTTCAATCCGTTGAAGAGAAACTGTGCCTGTGAAGCGCCGTAATTATTCGACAAAAGCACCCCCTGCGCAATCAAATCCCTCAAATTGCGGTCGGCCGCTTTAACCGCTTCAATGTTAACAGAACGAATCAAGAAAGTCACCTCCCCGATGTAACGGTACGGACGCGGCGTAGAATTGGCATACATTCTCTGCGCTTCATCGTCGACATTGATCGACTGCTTGACAATATCAGCCTTGCCGACGTTATTTTTCGCCAGATACGCTTCGACTATAGCCGAATCGCGTTTGACCGCCTCGTTTAAAGAAGTCAAATCATCGGCAGCGACGGTAAACTTCAACGGCCACACCGCCAGATCGGCATCAACCTCACGCTCGGCTAAACCGCGAACACTTACCGTCCGGTTAGCCTGTTTTCCTGCAATCAAACCGTAACAGACAGCTCCGCCAGCCGCGGCAATACCGAGAGCCAAAAACAACCCTGTAAAAAATACAGTCAAATTTTTCCCCATAAAAACCTCCGTTTACACAAAACGAACCTTCAGAACAGAAAGAAAAAAAGCCGCCAATCTCTCAATCTCCTCCGGCGGCGGCGTTCCCCCTCCGCGCGAAAGACAATCGTAAAAAAGCATTCTCACAGAAGCAGCAAAAAACTCTGCAGCCGGAACCACCGCTTCAGGATTATCGAGAAACCCGCGCCTGCGCCACTGTGCAAACAAACCGCCTGCCGTCTCCGCCAAACGCCGATTGACACTGCGCAATGCACACGCCGCCCGCTCATCACAAAACTGCTCGACAATCACCACACGCCAAAGCCGCCGCACCGACTCATCACGCAGCCGGCCGAAACAAAGCGAAAGCGCTTCAACCAGAATCCGCCGAGGGGAAAACTCATCGGTTAATGACGCAATTTGTTCGTCAGAAACCGGAGCTTTCAAAAACAACGCCTCGAATTCAGAAAACACCTCGCTGAGAATCTCTTCTTTCTTTGAAAAATAGATATAGAACGAACTCTCTTTAATTCCGACCGCTTTACAAATATCACGAACCGAAGTCGCCGCAAATCCGCGCTCGGCAATCATCCGAACGGCTTCTTTATAAATGAGGTTTCTGCGGGAATCGCCGGCTTTCTCCTCGTACATGCTACGATTTTAGCCTATTACCGCCGCATTGTCAACAAAAAATCGGCTCGCCTCCTTTCGATCCCAAGACTCTTCTTTTGGGCGCGTGCGCGCCGAGCGCGCACCGCGTCGACGGCGGGCTCGGCCTGCCTGACGGCAGGCAGCCTTGCGGCTCCCGCCGTGCCGCTCGCGCCTTCGGCTGCGGTGGGTTTCTTTGGCGAATCGGTGGATTTTAACGCAGTATTTTGAGCTTCGACTGCTGTGGGGCTCTTTGGAGAATCGGGCGCTTTTAACGCAGTGGTTAAACTTCGACAGCTGTGGTTTTCTTTGGCGAATCGGTGGATTTTAACGCAATATTTTGAGCTTCGACAACTGTGGCTTTATTTGAGAATCTGTCGCTTTTAACGCGGTGTTTTGGGTCTTTTAAGGCAACTTTCGTTCCCGTTTAGGGTAACGAAACGCCTTCGGAAAATCAGGTGCGGGTAAAGGCGGGTTTGAGCTTCGAGAGCGGATTTATTTGAAAATCGATCGTTTTTACCGCATCCGCCTCCGCAGTGCTTCCACCTCGTCAACCGTTAACCCCGTCAGCGCCGCCGTCTGTTCGGGCGTTAATCCTTGCTTCATCATATTTTCTGTGATAAGGACAGCCATTTCATAACGTCCCTCGGAATGGCCTTTCTCCAATCCTTCTTCCAGCCCTTCGCTTCGTCCGATTTCAATGCCTTCCGCACGGGCGTCTTGTAAGTCTAATTCGTATTTCATGTTTCCTTTCCTCCACTGCTGCGTCTCTTTAAAGCGGGCTATCTTCTTAGCAAACTCCTTCACCTCCGGTTCCTGCGCCTCTCCGGTCGCTAAATACCTCAGAAGCTCCCGTACCTTCCCGCGCCCCGCTCTCTCATACGCATTCACATTATACACGATTTCCGTCTGTCCGTCATCGATTTTTTCTCCCGTCTCCTCACAGTATTTCCTCAGCGTGTACCTCGCCAATCCCTTCCCTATCGGGTCAAATCGGCAGAGAAATATGATATACACGGGTTTCAGTTCCCGGTACCCGCTGCCTCTCATCATCATGTCGATGTCGATCGCCGCCCGGTAGTAGCGCATTCGGCAGATGAGGTATTGATCGCGTCCTGCCTGCATTTCGATGTTGTACACCTTTCCGTCTCCTTCAAGGTAGACGTCCAGCCTTACGCCTTTGGAGTCGGGGAAGAGGTTCAACTCTTTCTGTTCCTGCAAATACTCAATTTTGGCTATTTTGATTTCCAGAAGCATTTCCAGAAACGGCTTGCACACGCTTTCGTCTTTCATTACTTGGCTGAACAGGTAGTCGTCGGTTAGGGTCAGTTCGCTGTAGTTTTTCATAACACCTCCGCGGATTTGGGGCTTTTGCTGCGAAGTTTTTACACACGCTCTATCATGATTAATGCCAAAAAAGAGGTTTTTTTGAAAAACTTTTTCTTTTTTTTATGCGTTTTTGGGCAGCAAAAGAATAGAACAAATGAGGCTGTATGAGACTCAAAAGGCACAGGATACTGCGTTGGAGGCGGCGGATTCGAAAAAGGGGCGCACGCTTTCGAAGGCGCGAGGGATTGGAGCGGAAATGAGCTGCCGACGGAGAGATGGCGCAGGGCAAAGCGGCAGCTTTGCCTCGGTAAAGGCGCGGGAGGCTGCGAATTGCAGCGGAAAGCCCGGTGCGCGCCGCTTGCGGCGCGCACGCGCCCGAAATACAAAAAAGCGCCCCAAAAGGGGCGCCAAAAGAGCCAATCGGCTGCTGTCAACGTTTTTCGACTCTCAACGCATTCAAGGAGCAGGTTCCGGAAACAGTGATTTCAATCCTTTCATTTTCGGGAGTCACTGTCCAGCTGAAACGGAAACCCCACACTTCGGAGTCCGTACCGGCGTCTTGATTCACGGTAAACTTATCGGTTTCAGACAGCACCGCTTTATCTGTCAAATTGCTGTCGGCAACGTTTTTCTTGGTTCCGAAAGCTTGTGCCTCGCTTACGGTTCCGGTGGTTATGTCGTAAACAGCGTTTTTAATCAGACTGCCGTTGTTCGTTCCGTAGTAGCTGTTATTGCGCACACTCAGCAAACCGATTTCGTATGTTCCTTCAGGCAGGCCTTCCAATAGAATGACAGCCGAAGGACTATCCGTCTCCAGCGTTACCGCATCCGCCCAAACAGGAAGCAGAGCATTGCTTAAAGTTTCTTCTTTTGTGAAACCGGAGAACAGGCTGCCGAACGCATTGGCTTCTTCCACAGAAGCAAACCTTCCGTTGTCACCGTTGGGTTTTACAGTGCCGGTCCACGCTATCGAACCGGTCACTTCTGTTCCATCTTCAAAAGAAATCGTGAAGTTGTCTTCTTCTGTTACCGCACCAGTGTGTGCACCGCGGCCGGCTAACGGCTCATTCTCTACCGATCCGTTTTGATCGTTGATATCGATGTAAAAGACATTGTCGTCTCCCACTTTGTATGTAAATGCATTATCCGTTGTGCCGTCCGGATAAGTAATCACTCCCGAAGTGCTGTCATAAACCATGGTTGCGTCGACCGATTTCAGGTAATCGGACAAATCTTTCGCCAATTCTGCTTTTTTCTCGGCATTAGTCTCTGCCAAATTTGTCTCTTCAATTTCGTCTGCTGTCAGATTGAAGAGATATTCTTTACCGGTGCCGTAGAAATAAATGTACTTCCATCCGTCTTTGATGATGGCGCTTGACGGAAAACCGACGGGATCACTATTCAGAGTAGTTGCCTCCCCCCACTTGTTCGGATAATGAAAATAGAGTGCGCGATCGGTATTGATGGGCTTATTGCCTTTTAACGCAGATACAAAGCTCTTGCCGTCGACAGTCTGCTTCAGTTCGCTGTCGTAACTTCCGGGAGCGACGCCTGCCATTTCCAAAATTGTCGGATAAAAATCTTCAATTATGACAGGCGAATCATTCTTTTGACCGGCATAAGCATCGGTCACGCCCGGCCAGTAAACCATCATCGGCTCATGAATACCGCCTTCCCACATCGATCCTTTTGAGCCTCTAAGCGGCGTATTTTTGTTATCATGGTGTCCGCCGTTGTCAGCCATAAAAATCAAGATGGTTTTATCGGCAATCCCTTTTTCTTCCAAGTAATCCATCAGCTCGCCGAGGGATTTATCCATACCGGTGACCAGCGTTCCGTAGTTCTTGTTCCTCGTTCCGTAAATCGTCTGGTCAGCTGTTGATTTACCCTCGTAGAATTTGTAAAAGCGCTCATCTGGCTGAGTATACGGCGAATGGACGGCGTAGTGCGACATGTACATATAAAACGGCGTTCCGTCCTCGACGGCGCGGTCAATCTCCGACCGCGCGGCGTTGGTAATCGCGTCGGTAATGTGGTAATTTGTTTCGGCTGTCGCGTATTCATTGAGACGCGGAAATGGGATTTGAAAACCGGTGTACTCCTGTGAAGCATTAGTAAGGGCATAGTTATCCGGACCTCCCGGCGCCGCCCCGCCGATATTGACGTCAAAACCGAGGTTCAGCGGTTCAGCCGCCTTTGTGCTGATAGCCCCCCAGTGCGCCTTTCCGAGGTGGATGGTGCGGTACCCGTTTTTTTGTAAAATCTGTGGGAATGTTGTGGTTTCATAAATGTTGTTTGAGGTTACGTCACCGTTAACATCGGGAGAAATACCGTTCCAGTTCCACGGCTGTCCTGCCAAATTATTTTGAAACGAGGCATCAGTGTTGTCATTGAGATTCAGTGTCCAGTTGGTCACGCGGTGGCGCGCTGCGTTGGAACCTGTCATCAAACTAATGCGCGTCGGCGAGGATACGGGCGCGGCGTAAGCGCTTGTAAAGCGGACCCCCTTTTCTGCCAACCGCTCCATATTCGGAGTGTGGTAATATTCGTTCAATTTCGAACCGCCCTCCAAAAACTGAACCGACGAGTCGTTAAGCCCCATGTCGTCAACCATGAACAAAATGATATTCATGCGGCCGGACGGCGTCACTGTACCGCCGCCTCCGGGATTTTCCGTATCCCCTCCAGGCGTCTGCGACTCAATCGGCGGCGTTTCGGGGCAGCCGCCCGCCAATAACGCCGCTGTTACCGATAATAAAGAAAGTGCTGATTTACGCTTCTTCATAATTATACCTCTTTTAAAATTTTTTTCTATTTACTATTATTGTCCCCCCCCCCCTCTATTTGTCAACTTTTTTTTTATTTTTTTTTGAAAAGAGGGACAAAAGAAAAAAAAGCGTCCCCGCAGGGACGCCAATGGTTAATTTGCAGGCGTAACCTCATTGGCCTGATTTTCCGGGAAATAGAAAAGACAGAACGCTTGAAAGTCATTGGTTGTATCAGGTGTATTGGTTGAAGCCGTATCTGAATCCGTCGCGTAAACCATCAAACGGAAATTGTAGGAATTTGTCACCTCACCCAGTTTGACTTTTGCGCCGATTTTCTTGTTGCTGTCGGTTTCATCCGTGATCCATTCAACGATGCCTTCTGAGCTGCCGTCGCTCTCTCCAAGTGCCAAATTTGCACCTTTTTTGGCAATCTTAACGTCGTATCCGTTCGGATTATCCCATGAAAAAATGTAATGCGTCCCGTCAAAATAACCGGTTGCATTCGTTATGTAAGGCGCTTCTTCATCCAGTTGAGATGAAGTGAACCGCACCATGAAGCCGTTGTCGTCCGGCGCAACAGTTCCGGCGACGCTATCCCTTGCGCGCACGCTTTTGTTGCCCGCCGCGTCTTCAGTGTGAACCATGAACCAATAGGGGGCGTCAGCTGTTAAATCATCAATAACACCGCTGGTTTCATTTGCCCCTGTTATAGAAAATTCTGCAACGATACCGCCTTCTTTGTCTGTAACGTGCGACGCATTTACGCTGTCTGAAGAAGTATTTCCATTGCCGACCAATTCAGTGAAAACGACTTTGGCAATGTCATGTCCATTCGGCAAGGTCCAGTTAGCGGTGACAGAGGTTCCATCCGCTGTCCTATCAAACGAAACACCAAGAATTTGTAAGGGGGCGGTTTTGTCGATCTCTACATTCGCCCAACTCAACTGTAAATTCGTGTATCCGAACGCGGATAAAGTTGCCGTATACGTGTTTGAGCCCTCCGTCACAGCGCTCGACTCCAAGACAATCGTGTTTGCGTCTTTATTTAATACCGCTGTGGTTTTATTTGAGAATCTGCCGCCTTTAAAGGGAATTTTTTGACTTCGCAATGTTTGATGTCTTTGGCGAATCAGAGGCCTTTAACGCAATATTTTGAGCTTCGGCTGCGGCGGGTTTCTTTGGCGAATCGGTGGATTTTAACGTAGTGGGTAAACTTCGATAGCTGTGAGTTTCTTTGGCGAATCAGTGGATTTTAACGCAATATTTTAAGCTTCGACTGCGGTGGGTTGCGTTTGAGAATCTGTCGTCTTTAACGCGGTGTTTTGTGTCTTTTGAGGCAACTTTCGTTCCCGTTTAGGGCAGCGAAACGCCTTTGGAAAACCGGGCGCGGGTAAAGGCGGGTTTGAGCTTCGAGAACGGATTTATTTGAAAATCGATCGTTTTTACCGAATCCGCTTCCGCAGTGCTTCCACCTCGTCAACCGTTAACCCCGTCAGCGCCGCCGTCTGCTCGGGCGTTAACCCTTGCTTCACTCCATTCTCAATAATCAGCAGCAGTGTCTCACTGCGTCCCTCTTCCTTTCCTTCAATGCGGGCGTCTTGTAAATCTAACTCGTATTTCATGTTTCCTTTTCTCCACTGCTGCGTCTCTTTAAAACGGGCTATCTTCTTAGCAAACTCCTTCACCTCCGGTTCCTGCGCCTCTCCGGTCGCTAAATACCTCAGAAGCTCCCGTACCTTCCCGCGCCCCGCTCTCTCATACGCATTCACATTATACACGATTTCCGTCTGTCCGTCATCGATTTTTTCTCCCGTCTCCTCACAGTATTTCCTCAGCGTGTACCTCGCCAATCCCTTCCCTATCGGGTCAAATCGGCAGAGAAATATGATATACACGGGTTTCAGTTCCCGGTACCCGCTGCCTCTCATCATCATGTCGATGTCGATCGCCGCCCGGTAGTAGCGCATTCGGCAGATGAGGTATTGATCGCGTCCTGCCTGCATTTCGATGTTGTACACCTTTCCGTCTCCTTCAAGGTAGACGTCCAGCCTTACGCCTTTGGAGTCGGGGAAGAGGTTCAACTCTTTCTGTTCCTGCAAATACTCAATTTTGGCTATTTTGATTTCCAGAAGCATTTCCAGAAACGGCTTGCACACGCTTTCGTCTTTCATTACTTGGCTGAACAGGTAGTCGTCGGTTAGGGTCAGTTCGCTGTAGTTTTTCATAACACCTCCGCGGATTTGGGGCTTTTGCTGCGAAGTTTTTACATACGCTCTATCATGATTAATGTCAAAAAAGAGGTTTTTTTGAAAAAACTTTTTCTTTTTTTTATGCGTTTTTGGGCAGCAAAAGAATAGAACAAATGAGGCGGTGGGCGGTTCAAAAGGCACAGGAGACTGCGTTGAAGGCGGCGGATCCGAAAAAGGGGCGCACGCCTTGCAGGATCGGCTTCCGGCAAAGGATTTCGGACGCAACTACCCCGAGAACCGCAATAAGCTCTTTTAAACAGTAAAAAATTGACTGAACGCAACAAACCCGGCGGCTTACTGCACGGCGCGTTCTAAAGAATTCGCAGAAGAGCCGCCTAACTCCGAATCAACTGCGCGCGGAAGAGAGTATGAATTACCACTGTCGGTAAAACCAAATCAACCGATTTGTTCGCCGACAACCGTCACTTCAGAGTCAGCAATGCCGTAATTGCGGGCAAAACCGTTAACGGCAATTTCCACTTCATAGCGGTAAATTCCGGTTTGAGAGTGGGCGACTGTCAATTCGGTTTGATCGTCATTAAATCGATAATCAATCCCGTAATCCTGCAAATCGATTTTTCCATCCAACACAACCGTTACACTTTTCTCTCCGTCAACAGTGACACGCCAGCGATACACTGAAACGTTGAGTCCCATCGGATTGTCGATTTCCGCCTTAACGGTCACCTCTTCCCCTATGGAAACAGTTGCGGTTTCCGGCGTTGCCTTCACCCCGACATTTACTTCTTCACAACCGATGAAAGAAAGAACCACAATTGAACACAAAAGCAAAATCCGCAGCATAACGCCTCCTTCTTAACATCTTTTCAAGATTGTCATCGCCGAACAGCAATCACGGAACGGAGCAGAAACGACGCTATGTAATCCGAATACCGCGCCGCAACTGTCTTCGATTTTGCCGCCGACGGTTTCGTCCGTAAATCGAACTATACAAAAATGTTGAGTTGAGTTGAGTTGAGTTGAGTTGAGTTGAGTTGAGTTGAGTTGAGTTGAGTTGAGTTGAGTTGAGTTGCACATCTTTTACTCTTCCTTCTTGTTAAAGATATATAAATTTCCGATAAAAATCAAGATTTCGACTTTAAAAAATCGCTTGACTTTTGCTTCCGTCGGACTGAAAATAAATAGTGGAGCTGCAGCGGGCGCTCAGACCGATGCGGCAAAGGAGCGGAATATGGGATTTGCCACCAAAGAATTGAGAAATGTCGCCATTGTCGGCCACGGCGGAACGGGAAAGACGACTCTTTTGGAACAGATGCTGTTCAACGCTGACGTCATCGCAAAGGCCGAATCGGTGGAAAGCGGCAAAACGATGAGTGATTTCACCGAAGAAGAGATCAACCATCGCTTTTCGATTTACACGTCGTTTACACATTTAATGTGGAACCGGCATAAAATGAATTTTCTCGATACGCCGGGAGCCGCCGGTTTTGTCGGCGAAGTGATTGTCGGTTTAAGAGCATGCGAATCGGCTCTTGTCGTAATCGACGCCAAAAGCGGCGTCCAGATTGAAACACTGAAGTTGTGGCGGCGGCTCAATCAAAGAGAAAAACCGCGCGCTGTTTTCATCAATAAAATGGACATCGATAACGCAGACTACTTTGCCGTCATCGAAGATCTGCGAACCAAATTCAAAAAAAACTTCGTTCCGGTAACCATTCCTATCGGCTCCGGAAAGGATTTTAAAGGAATCGTTAATTTAATAGAAGAAAAAGCGTACTTAGTGCACGATCCAAGCAAAAAAGACGTCGCTTCACCCGTTCCCGAAGAAATGAAGGATTTGGTCGCCGAAATGCGCGAACAGATGATCGAATTGGCGGCCGAAGGCGCCGATGATTTGATTGAAAAATATTTCAACGAAGGCACGCTAAGCGAAGACGACATCCGCAAGGGACTGAAACTCGGCATCCGCAGCACACGCGTAGTGCCGGTGATGTGCGGAAGCGCCGTCCTGAATAATGGAATCGCTTCGTTCCTGAATTTTTTGGAAATTGTCGCACCTTCTCCCGATGCGGTCGGTGAAAAAGGCATCGACGGCGAAGGACAAAAAGTTGATCTGACCATTTCCTCCGACGCTCCGGTGTCGCTGATGGTCATCAAAACCAAATTCGATAAATTCGCCGGCAAGCTCTCCTACATCAAAATGATGAGCGGTGTCATCCATCCCGATGCGGAGCTGATCGATCTCAATACCGGTGCTAAAATCAAAGTCGGTAAACTTTACAACGTACAGGGGAAAAAGCTGATTGAGATGGATCTGCTTTCAGCAGGCGCTATCGGCGCGCTGTCGAAAATCGACGGAATTGCCACCAATCACACGCTGGCTGAAGCCGGTTTTCCGTACCGCTACCACAATCTTCGGCTGCCGCATCCGACCTATTCGGTTGCCGTCACCGCAAAAGATAAAAAAGACGAAGACAAACTCAACGAATTCCTACAAAAAGCGGGACAGCAGGATTTAACCTTCACCATGCGTTACAATGCCGAAACGAAGGAGACGGTGATTTCCGCAATGGACGAAATGCACCTCAATATGATTTTGGAAAACGCTCTCGATAAAAACAAAATCGCTTATGAAACCAAAATTCCGAAAATCGCCTATCGGGAAGCGATTACCAAGCCGTGCGAAGCCGAATACACGCACAAAAAGCAGTCCGGCGGCCACGGTCAGTATGCCCGCGTTGTCATGCGATTCGAACCGCTGGAACGGGGAATGAATTTCGAATTCGTCAACGAAATCAAAGGCGGCGCCGTCGGAAAAAATTATATGCCCGGAATCGAAAAGGGACTTCTGGAGGCGATGGAACGGGGATTTTTGGCCGGCTATCCGATTGTCGATTTGAAGGCAACAATTTACGACGGAAAAGAGCATCCGGTCGATTCTTCCGAAATGGCGTTTAAGCTGGCCGCGCGCGGTTGTCTGCGCGAAGCGATGAAAAACGGCGCTGCGGTGATGCTCGAGCCGATTATGCTGATGCACGTCTTTGCCGATGAAGCGTACATCGGCGACATCCTCTCCAATCTATCGTCCAAACGGGCCCGCATTCAGGGGCAGGAATCAATCGGCGGCGGAATTACCCAAATCGACGCTGAAGTGCCTCAAAGCGAAATTCAGCGTTACGCCATCGAACTGAAGGCGCTGACGTCGGGAACCGGCTCTTACGAAATCGACTTTTCCCATTACAGTCCAATTTCCGGCAAACAGGCTGAAACGGTTATCGAAGAAGGCCGTTCGCGCATGAGTGCCGACGAAGAGGAATCCTGACGCGGGACTGTCGCGGCGTCCGAAACGGTATACCGGACGCCGGCTTTTATTTAAGGCGATTCGCCGACAACCGGCAAAATATATTCTTGAATCTTCGATTTTCTTGCCCACCATGTCTGCAGATAATCGCTGTTAAGCTGCAGTAAATCCGCATTGTCGGTCTCTGTCAGATGATAAGGAATATAACAGGAAAGGCCGCAGTAGTCAGAAGAAGTTTCGCCGTTTAAAACGGTCGGAGTCGACTTCATGTAAAAATTTTCGTTCAAAAAGGATCGGACGGAATCGACCTCGGCGCCGCCGTTGAGTTGCCTGACAAAATCATAAAAATCATAGAAAAGAACCGCATTACCGGCTTGCGCCGCAACAACCGGTCTGACATTAGGGCGGATAACGGAAAGATCAATTTTGGTTCCGTCGGAAGCCACTTTGCCCTTCAGGAAATTCTCAAAAACCGTTGGCAAAAATTCACCGGGATACGTTTTTTTCCACGTCATAAAAATCTCGCGTCCGCCGAGTTCATTATATCCGACAATTTTATCAACAATCGCCTGGCAATCGTAGAGCAGCAACGCCTTCAGGAACGCCTCCTCCTCATACGGAAAACTGCCGGGAGGAATATCGAAAACAGGCGCAATCATATTGGTATGAGAATTCACTTCCGAAACAACTTCAACACCGGACATACGGCAGGCATCGAACAAAATAAACTCCAGTCCGACATCGCCGACAGCGTTAAAAAAGTGTGAAGTATCGAGCTCTGTTCCGGCTTCTTCATCCGGACCCAAAGAACGGGAAAGGGTTGGATTCACCTGCACCGGCATCTCTTCGCTCTCCAAAAGTGCCGGCAGCCATCCGCTTCCGTGAGCCCAAAGAACAAGTCCCCTCGCATTGGACTCACGCAGCACTCTGTTCAGATGCTCCCGACTGCAGGAGTCAGCTTCTCCGTAACGGATAACAATATCGCTTGCTATTTCGGGAGTTTTGTCGTGTCTGATACGCAGCAAAACCGCTTCCGAATACAAAGTTCCGACGGCTCCGTCAAAATGAACCAAGATATCGCCGACACCTCTGTACGCACTCTCCAGTCGATTGATATCGTCGACAGCTTTCTGATACAAATCGTTATCGGCCATCATATAAACCAGAATACAGGATTCTACAGCATTTCTGTATTCACCGGAAATTCGTTCGACATAATCGGAAAAAATATCGTCCACATCCGTCCTCGGACCTTCGGCCATCGCTTTATCGACCGTAAGCTTGTAGCGATAAATATTAAGTCCGGATTCCCGGGAATAGGAACGCGCCCAGCCGTTATTCAGGAGAATGCGTTCCATGTAATAGTATTCCTGCGGCGAAGTCGGGGACGATCTGGACAGGAGAAAATTCTCGGCGCCCGCAAGCGCTTTCATATTAAAAAAAGGAAGAAAAAGAGTGTAAAAAATATCTTTGCTGTCAGTACTGCGGCTCAGCAGCAATTCTCCGGTTTCCCGAAATTCGACACTTCCGTTTGCCGGCAGTTCTTTCCATTTTATCCGATCCGGATGATCGTTAAACGAGTAATAAATCGGCGTTTGAGTTTCTACCGTGTAGCGAAGATATTCCCGTGTTCCCACCCGGATACCGCAACCGCAAAGAGTCAACAGAATCAATAAAAGATTCGCATTTTTCATTTCCGCCTCCTTTTCCTGTATGTTAAAAAACCGGACCGCTGTAAAATACGGAAACAGGAGCGGAAATATCCCATAAATTTTCACCGGCCTTTAATGCGTACAGTTTTCTGCGGAAAACGTTATTCCCGGAAAATTCCTTTTCAACCCATCCGTTATACATGGTCCCTCCCTTGTTAGCCAAAACAATGGAATTATCTTCAAGCCAAAGTTCGTTTTTATACAAATATCCGCCTTCTTTTTCTTCTTTGTAAATTCTGACTTTATATCCCGACGAAGGACTTTTCAGGTAAATTGTATTCCCGTTGACCGACAGATCATTTCCTTCGATAATTGTACGGCAGTCGATTTCTTCTCCCTTAGGATTGAGCGTCGCGCTATGTTCATAACGATTGGGATAAACAGCCGGAAAATCCACCGTAACACTACTGTCGCCGGAAAACTGAAACCGGTAGATACCGTCATAAACGGTTTCCGTCAAAGAAGGCGGAACCTCGGGACGGAATCCCGTTGCCCCCCGGCATTGAACGGTATATACGCGGTTTGACTGACATTGAAAACTCCGGCTTCCGGAAGTAATTACCGTATCCTCCATTTTAACCGCACCGCCCGGCCGAACCGTCACACGGCAATTATAAAATGTATATTTCTGAAACCTTAAATAAAAAATTTTTGAGTCGTCAATTCCGTTAAAGTCATAATCGACACGGAAGGCATGAACGGAATCGTCCTGCGGAAGACTGATTTCAAAAGCTGTGTTCATTTCTTTATAGTCACGCCTGTCGGAACTGTAAAAAATCTTCTGATTTTCTTTTAGAGTAAAGTCAATATTCACGGTAGACGCTGCCGGTGACTTTAAAATTTCAACAGTCGTCGTATTATCAAAATATTTCCAAACATCGGACTCCTGCGCCAGTACGGTTCCGTCTCCCGACGTTATTTTAACCGACTCGGGAACGGCAACTTCATCAAGACATTGAATATAAAAAGTGTAGGTTGTTTTTTGTTCCGAAAAAAGAGAGCCGACTTCGATATCAATCCGACGGGACTCATTTTTTTCTAAATTGAGGGAGCAACTTGTCTGAGCCGCTCCGTTCACTGTCACAGTCTGCCCGGTTTTTGTCCCTGCGGATAATGTAAGCGGAGTTCCGTTATAAATATAGTTCAGGTAAAAAACACGGGAAAGATGAAGTTCATCGGAATCTTTTTCAAAAACCGTCTCTCCGGAAAGCTGCGCGCGGACAGACTCCAATGACTGTTCTTCCTTTATTATATTGAAAATATATTTGACCGAATATCCGTTTACGGTTGTCGAAACAATCTCTATCCGGTTCAAAGCCTCGGTTAAAGGAACAGTCATAATACTGTACTCGCTGCCGTGATACAGTTTGTACGGAGAAGGGGTTGACAGTTTCTGCCATTCAAATTTCCTGATATAAATATCAACTTTGTTCGTATAACGGGCGTCGACGTAATAAACTTTGTCTCCATACCCCGATTGATAAGAAAAACCGTACCGGTTATACTCTTTTCTTGGCAGAGTCGGCTGATCATTTCCTCCGGGGAGTTCCAAAGCCCCCTTTTCAATCAATTTGATTCTTTTTTTATCAGCAACCACGCCGTCACTCTCAAACCAGACATCATCTTTCAGTGACGCCGGCTCGCTCATTTCAAAAGATTCTCCGGTCACATTTTCCTCATGAAAAATAGCCAGATTTTTCCCGTTCGAATCCTTTATTAAAATTCTGTCAACCACGGGAACCGGCGATTGGTATTGATTTCCGGAATAATGGGGGTTGTATAAGCGGGAGATAAAGATTTTATCGAGCTCGGACAAATAGCCTGAATTTGCGGCAATATTTCCATGAATATCATGAACGGAGGTTCGCCCAGAGTCAATGGAAGTATAATGCATAACGGAATTAATATCATAACCGGTTTTCTGATTTCCGGGAAGCCGTGTCCATTGCACGGAATCCTCCGTATCAAGCAAATGATTTACGCTGTCCCACCGCTGATGTTCGTGCATCAATCCCAAATTATGACCGATTTCGTGTAAAACAATACGTTTGCTTTCTACGCCCTTTCCGTAAAGAGTAATCCATTGCCAAGGCATTTTCCCGGGGAATCCCGACAATCCGCTTCCGCTGTCGTAGTAATCATCCTCCTTTCTGTCCTTTTTATAGATCATCCCCAAATAATAGCATCCGATATGCCATAAATTATATTGATGTGTTCCTGCCGGAATTTCAAACTCGGATTGAATTTGACTTGCCGAGTAACTCCGGTTATCAATAACCTCCATCCATTCTGCCAACCGTTCGCGGAAAAAGTTTTTTTCGGATTCGGAAAAATTTTCTTTAAACGCATATCGGTAACCCTCCTCCCAAATCGGAGAGACATCGTTTCGATATCCTTTTACGGTTGGCGGATCTATCTCTGAAATTCCGCATAACATTTTAATGAAAGCGGCTGCTCCGAAGTTAAGTTTGCTGACCGCATTCCCTTCAAAATAAAGATACTCCTCGTCCTCGGAAGCGCCGCACAAACCGTTTATTTCCAGCATATTTTGTAACGGATCCGGACGGGCGTTTAAAAACTCCCGGTAAATTACGGAAAATCCGTCATTGATTTCGTTTTTAATAATATCATTTGAATACGTTATCTCAAACTCCCCGAAATGCTCGATATTCTCAAATACAGCTTCCTCTGTATTCAGTTCCGCTCCGTTAAATAAGATCCTCACTCCTCCGGGAAGGTAACCGGCAATCAACCCGGCATATTTATTTTTTGCATCTTCACAGGCACGCCGGCTCTCTTCCAAAACCGTATCAATCCGAGCGCTTAACCGGGTCAGAGCTGACGACGACTGAAACCTCACGGAATCGGAAACGGAATGAGTCAACCGGAAATCGGGAGTCAGGCAACAGGTAGCGGAAGGGCGCTGCTCCGACAGCAGCACAGTGTAAGTTCCGACATACTTTTCACTGCGGACAATGATTTGATAAAAACCGAGATCCATCTTTTCCAAAGAAAAATTTTCATTTACACCGAGATTCTCATATTTGATGCCGTTCCCGTCGGGATTTTGCATATTTTGAATTTCAACTTTCTGCAGAATCACTCCGCTTTGATTGACAAAATAAATGTATTGAGCTTCCGAGGCCGGACATCCGATAAAAAACAGAATTCCTGCAACAAAAAAACACTTTCGAATCATTTTCTCCCCCTGTATTTGAAATCATAACACAGATTAATGAGAAGTCAAGAGAATTAAATGAAAAAATGTTTTATTTTGTATAAATTAGCGGCAGCCGTGTTTTTAACGGTTTATTTTCCCACACAGAAACGGGAAAAGACGGCGTCGAGGATGTCGGGCGAGGCGGTTTCGCCGGTCAGCTCGCCGACGGCATCAAGCGCTTCTTTAAGTTCGATGGCAATGCCGTCGAGGACAGCGCCGCCGTTGTCAGTCAATGCCGCTTCGACCGCGGTCAGCGCTTGCCGCACAAGCTGCGACTGCCGTTCATTGACGGCAAACGGTGGCTCTGACGTTCCCGCCTCCGATTTCAGCCGGTCGGCGAGGGCTTCGATCAAACCGGAAAGGCCTTCGCCGGTTGCCGCGCTGACGGGAATACCGTTAAACCCGGCCGGCGGCGCTTTCAAATCGATTTTATTAATCACTTTCAGAATCGGCGTCCGAATTCGCTCCAACCGGCGGCAGTCTTCGTCGGTTTCACCGTCGACAGCGTTGACAACATACAAAACCAAATCGCAGGCGTCAAGAATTCTGTGCGCACGTTCGATTCCCTCCGCCTCAATCCGATCATCGGAACGCCTCAATCCGGCGGTATCATATAATACAACGGGGAATCCGGCAATCGTCACACTCTCTTCCAAATAATCGCGAGTCGTACCGTGAATATCGGAGACGATGGAACGCTCTTCGTTGAGCAGTCGATTGAAAAGCGAGGATTTTCCCGAATTTGTTCGTCCCGCCAACGCAATTTTTACACCTTCTCTCATCAGACGGCCGACTTTGTACGAATCTGACAACCGCCTTAAACGGAGAGCCGCTTCTTCCAGCTCCGCAGCCGGAACAACAACCGCGTCGTCCAAATCGTCTTCGGCGTAATCGAGCTGCACCTCGACCGCTGCCGAAACATCAATCAAAATTCGCCGTATTTCCGACAATTCACGGGAAACAGCGCCGTCCAACGTTCGGAGAGAAGCCGTATGCATCGCTTTCGTTTTTGCATCTATGAGAGAAGCGACCGCTTCCGCTTGAGTCAAATCGAGTTTGCCGTTGATAAAGGCGCGCATGGTAAACTCACCCGGTTCCGCATCGCGGAAACCAACCTCTCTCAACGCCGCCAAAACCGCATCGACGCCGGGAATCCCTCCGTGACAGCTGATTTCCAAGCAGTCGCCGCCGGTATAACTGCGCGGCGCGCGCGAAACGGAAACAATAACGTCGTCAATCGGCTCTTTTGTTGTCGGATGGAGAATTTTCCCATAAAGAAAAGTGCCGCCTTCGACCGCCTTCAACGCTTTCGGCCGCGAAAAACAGCGGGCCGCTTTTTCCAAACACCGTTTCCCCGACGTGCGGATTACGGCTATCGCGCCGACCGCCCGCGGCGTTGCCAATGCGGCAATATCGTCTTCCGTATCGTATTCCCGTTTCATAAACTCATCATATCAGAAAACCCGAATCAGGGAAAGTCCGTGTGAAAAAATCGGAAAAATGATCCCGTTTTAATAGGAAAAACCGCTGTTTCCGATGAATTCCCGCAGAAGTGAAAAGGGAGGTACGTCCTGCGCCGGAATCGACAAAAAGAGTGAAAGCAGCTTCAAAAGCCGCCCTGCCGCATCGAAATACGGACTATCAGGCTGAATTGATCTCAAAAGCGGTTCGGCATACACTTTTAAGACAGAAATTTCATAATCGAGAGAAGAGTTGAAAGCGACGTCGGCTTCGTTTTGATACGGAAAGATGTATTGACGCTCTCCGGCAACCACCTTCGGCCACATTGAAAAGGTCCGTTCGGCGGAAGTGCCGCGGTATTTGGCGTCGCGAACCAGACGGCGCAGCAGACGATTATCGGTTGTCGATATGCGGTTGGCGTCATCAATGCGGATTTGCGTCAGCGCCGACAGGTAGACCTTAAAAACCCGATCCGCCGCCGTTTCCGGCAAAAGCTGCGGATTGAGGCCGTGAATCCCCTCAATGACAACAAGCGAGTCGGAACGGGGTTCAATCGGTTTTCCGGGACGGCTTTTTCCCAAAACAAAATCGAAGACCGGCGGTACAATCGTTTTGCCGTCAAAGAAATCGGTCAAATGACGGCGAATCAAACCGACGTCAATCGATTCAAGACATTCGAAGTCGTACTGTCCGTTTTCGTCTTTCGGAATTTCTTCGCGATTTTTGTAATAATTGTCGAGCGACAGCGGCACGGTGTGATAACCGAGAACCTCCAACTGAGTGCAAAGCCGTTTCAGCGTTGTGGTCTTTCCGGATGACGAAGGGCCGGCTAACAGAACCGCTTTGATTTCACCCCGTTCCCGGATTTGTGCCGCCGCAGCTGCCAACGCGTTCTCCTGCAGCGTTTCATTAATGCGGATAAAATCGCCGACGCGGTTACGGCGAACGCATTCGTTTAAGTCGCCGACGGTGCTCACGCCGGAAACGGCGCACCACCGTTTTCCCAAACCGTAAACGCGGGCCAAAGTGCTGCCGGCTTGATAAGGCAGCGGCCGCCCCGTTTCAGGATCGGCGCAAAAACGCACCGCACAGCCGCCCTCTTCAAAAATCACCTCAAAGTCGGGCAGAAAAGCCGCATTCGCCGCCAAAACGTGAAACGAGTACAAAAGAATGCCGTTCCATTCATGAAGAACAATTTCGTCGGACGGAATAAAAGAAAAAAGTTTGCGGCTTGATTCGTCAAGGCTGCCGTCGGCAAAGAGACGCTCAGCATCGGCATAGGAAAGTATTTTTTCGGAAATCGGTTCACCGCTGCGTCTTGCCTCATCCAAACGACGATACAGACATTCGGCCATCGCCCGGCTCCATTCGCCGTCAACCGTATACGCGTAACCAAGCGGCACCGACCGTTGAATCACCGCTTTCGATTTGGGAAAAAGCCGTTTAAAGACCGCTGCCGTCAAAAAACTCAGCGTGTGCCGAAGCACGGCTGCCGCTTCGGCCGACGGCGGCGCAACGGTTTCCAGCCGACAGTTTCGGTTAAGCGGCGCCGATAAAGGCTGCAAAACGCCGTTGATTTTAACGGCAAGCGGTTGTTCAACACCCTTCGTTTTCAAATATTCGTCGGCAGTGACGATGGAGGAAAGCGTTTCGCTTCGATTTTCGAATTCAACAGAAAAAGTCATTTGCGCTTTTCCGCAAATAAATTTTTGACATTTTGCGCTTCATCATCGGTCAATACGCGGATAATTTGAAAATCATCCCGTTGTGTATCGAATATTTGCTCATTCATCACAGGTTTTCCCGATGAATCGGTCAGCAGTTTGACATAAGGAGCTTTGGGATTATCGGGGTTGACTTTCACGGCGACCGCAACAGAATTATTTGCCAATAAAACCATCGTTCCGATAGGATAGAGCGAAAGAATTCCCAACAAAGTGCGGCAAATGTTCGGATCGTACTCTTTTTTGGCTCCTTGAAGAATTTTTAAAATACTGCTGCTTTCGTTTTTAATCTCGCTTCGATACGGACGAAATGCCGTCATGGCGCAAAACGAAGAAGCAACATTCAAAATTCGACCAAAAAGAGAAATTCCCTCTCCCACCAAGTGCTGCGGATATCCCGAACCGTCATACGCTTCCTGATGCTCCAAAACGCCTTGAATGACTTCATTACTAAAGCCGTTCGCTTTCAAAATCCGTGCACCCAAAACCGGATAAAAACGAATTAATTCTGTTTCTTTTTCGCTCAATGTGCCTTCTTTCAAGTAAACGATCTTCGGAATTTTCACCATTCCGATTTTATGCAGCAAAGCGGCCGTAATCAACTCCAGCTGTCGGTATAAAGGAATTTTCAGTGCTTCGCTGACGGCAAATGAAAGCACAGCCGTTCGAACAGACTGCGCAATCAAATAGTCACTCTCCGCAAAATCGGAGACCGGAACCGTCAGATACACAGAAAGATCACCGGCTATCATCGCTCTGAAATCCTTGGCAAATTCGAAGAAGGCATTGACGTCAATCTTCTCTGTTCCTCGGCAAACAGAGTAAACACGTGAAAGCACCGATTCAATTGAACGAAGTCCGTCGCCTTCTTTCTTGAAAACTTTCCCTCTGCTGTCGACAACGGATTCCAAAAACGGATCCATTTTTAAACTCGGAATCGATTCGGACGGCCACCCGGAAGTTTCGACTTCTGTACAATGCCACTGATTTAACCGATTAAGCAGATCTTCGGTAATCGGCAAATTGGGATATAAAATAATATACCCATCCCAAAAGAGAGGAGATGTGTAATAAGTATTGATTTTTAATTGAGCGATCGGAACTTTATGCATATTATCTTTCGGTATTCTGCCTTCTCTCTTTATTATCGACTTGTTTTTTATATAATTTGAGTATATAATCCGAAGAAAGAGGAGTCTCCGAATGACAACACGCGTGCGCTATGCGCCATCGCCGACCGGTTTACAGCACATCGGCGGCGTTAGAACGGCGCTTTTCAACTGGTTTTTTGCAAAATCAACAGGCGGAAAATTCATTCTCCGCATAGAAGATACCGACAGAGAACGTTACAGCGACGAATCCCTGCAAGATCTTTTCGATACGATGGATTGGCTCGGGCTGGATTGGGATGAGGGTCCGGAAAAAGGCGGTCCTTACGCGCCTTACATTCAATCGCAGCGGTTTGACATTTATCAAAAATATGCGCGCGAACTGGTGGAAAAAGGCTTTGCGTACGAATGCTTCTGTACCGAAGAACGGCTGGAGTCGCTGCGGGAAGAACAGAAATCAGGAAAGAGCAGCCACCAAGGCTACGACCGCCATTGCCGCGACCTCTCTCCCGAAGAACGGGAACGCAAACGGGAAGAATTTCGCGCCTCCGGAAAAAACCCGGTGATTCGATTTAAAGTTCCGCTGAGCGGTTCAACCGTCATGGAGGATTTGCTTTTCGGGAAGATCACCCGCAAAAACAGCGACATTTCTCCGGATCCGGTTTTGCTGAAAAGCGACGGATTTCCAACCTATCATTTGGCCAATGTCATTGACGATCATCTGATGGAGATCACCCACATTCTGCGGGCGCAGGAGTGGATTCCGACAGGACCTCTGCATATTCTTCTTTATAACGCCTTCGGTTGGGAAGTGCCGAAATACTGCCACTTACCGATGGTCATGGGAAAAGACGGCCAAAAGCTCTCCAAACGCCACGGTTCGACCTCCGCGCGGGAATTTCGTGAAAACGGTTATCTCCCCGAAGCGATTATCAACTATGTAACGATGATCGGTTGGTCCTATGACGACAAAACCGAATTTTTCACAAAAGACGAATTAAAGAAGGTCTTTTCGTTGGAAAAAATCAACAAAGCTCCCGGCGTTTTTGACTACAAAAAACTGGATTGGTTTAACGGACAGTACATACGCAAACTGCAGCCGGAAGAACTCCGCCGCAGACTGCTGCCGTTTCTGCAAAAAGCGAAGCTTTGCTCCGATCCGCCGACAGCAAAGGAAAATGAAATTCTAACCGGTGCCGTTCCTTTAATCCGCGAACGGCTGAAAAAGCTCGCCGATGCGCCTGAAATGATTCGCTTTCTGTTTGAAGGCGTTCATCTGAACAACAGCGCCTCGCTGATTCCGAAAAACGGTTCGGTTGAAGCAACAGCCGGAGCACTGCAATGGCTTTATCGTTTTACGCAGGCGTTTTTCGGCCGCAGTGATGAAGAAAACGAAGCGGCGCTGCGGGAAGAGGCGGAGCGGCGCGGTGTAAAAATCGGCGATTTACTCCATCCGCTGCGCGTAGCCGTAACGGGAACAGCGGTTTCTCCTCCGATATTTGAAACAATGCGGCTGCTGGGAGCGGAACCGGTGTGTGCGCGTGTGAAAGCCGCCGCCGATCTGCTGAACGCGGCGGACCGCGACGGAAATTAAATTTCCGTCGCGGTTTTTTTTAGGTGCCGTCTCCAATCGGCGTTTTTACCACGGAGACGGAATCTCGGATAAAAGAGAATCATAAAAGGAATCAGCTCTAAACGCCCCATCAGCATATTGAAAATGGCGACCGCTTTTGAAACGGCGTGCAGCTCGGCGTAGGAACCGTACGGACCGATGATGCCGAAACCGGGACCGACGTTGCCAAGAGTTGTCAGCGAACCTGTCAATCCGACCGTCAAATTCCCCTCTACGACGGTCATGACGATGGCGCCGAAAAGAAACAACATGAAATAAAGCAGAAGAAAAGAGGCCGCCTGCCGCGCCGTCGCGTCGGGAAGCGGTTTTCCGTCAACTTTGATCGGAAGCACCGCATTCGGATGAACCATCTGTTTCAGTTCACGGGCAATCAGCTTGAAAGCGTAGAGAATGCGGATAATTTTGATTCCGCCGGCTGTCGATCCCGCACAAGCGCCGGTCATCATTGCCAAAATCAAAAAGATTTTCGAAGCTGCGTCCCACAATTCGAAATTTGAATACGTAAATCCGGTTGTCGTCATCAATGTGACGATATGAAAAACCGATTCGGTCAGAGCTGTACCGGAAGACATTTTTTGATTGACTGTCAGCGAAACAAACAGTCCGGCGGACAAAATCAATACAATTGCCGCATAAAGACGAAATTCCCCGTTTTTAAAAATCGCAAAACGGTGCCGTTTTCCAAAAAGCAGTCGGTAAACCAGGGAAAGATTACAACCAGCGACAAACATAAAAACGATGACAATCCAGACAACGGCGACCGAATTATACGGTCTCAGACCGTCAGCGTAAATGGAAAACCCGCCTGTTCCCATGGTCGAAAATGATGTGCAAACAGCATCGAAAAGCGGCACGCCGCAAATCAACAACAGAAAAATTTGAAGTACCGTCAGAAACCCGTAAACAAAAAAAATCAGCGTCGCCGTCTGCCGAATCCGCGGCGTCAGCTTTTCTTCTGTCGGACCAGACGATTCGGCGAAAAAAAGCTGCCGTCCGGCAACCGAGAACTGAGGCAAAACGCCGACAAACAGAACCACGATTCCGATTCCGCCCAGCCAATGGAGATAGGCTCGCCAAAAGAAAATCGAATGCGGATAGGCGTTGTAATCAACGATAACGGAAGCTCCGGTCGTCGTCAATCCGGAAATCGATTCAAAAAACGCATCCAAAAACGAAAATTCAAAAAAAAGAAACGGAACCGCGCAAAACAGACCGTAGAGAATCCAAATGAGAGCGACAACCGACAACGATTCAACTTTGCGAATGTCATCAAGAGTTTTTACACGGCGGGTAATCAAAAGGAACAGCAGTGCGCACGCCAAACAGAGCAGAGAAGCGGTCAGATACGGAACGATACCGGCGTAATCGCGGGAGAGCAGCGGAACCAGACATCCGACAAACAGCGCTGCCGACAACAACCGCAAAATGTAGCCGAGCGATTTCAGCAGATAGAGGATTCTCATACGTCAGCAGCCTCGCTGAAATAATCGAGTACGGCGTCGCTGTTTTCCCGCATAGAAAAGACGATAACGGAATCTCCTTTTGAGAGTTTGGTTTCGCCGTTGGGAATCACCGCTTTTTTCCGATGTTCGACGGCCGCAATCAATCCGTTTCCCGGAATCCGCAGATTTTTAATCGGCTCTCCGGCAAGCGCCGCCGGAACTTTCAGACGAAGAATTTCCCCCTGCCCCTTGCCGACGGAGAGCAGAATACTGCCGTCCTGATTCAGAAAACCGTTGCGCACGGAATTCAAAACCGCATCGCGCGGGGAAATCACGATATCGACACCGGCGCGTTCAAACGTGTCAATGTTGGTCGATTTCAGTGCACGGGCAATGACTTTTTCCACTCCGAGTTTTTTGGAAAAGAGCGAACAGAGCAGATTTTTTTCATCGCTGTCTGTGAGACACACCGCTACGTCGCAGTACCCCGCCTCCTCTTCCTGCAAAAGTTTCAAATCAGTGCCGTCGCCGCAAATCACCAGCGTCGAAGTCAAATCGGCTGCCAGAAAACGGCACCGTTCCTCGTCGGCTTCAATCAGTTTCGCGTGAAGCCCGATATCCTCCAACGCTTTCGCCAGCAGGTACCCCATCGTTCCGCCCCCCAGAATCAAAACCGAGCGGACTTTAGCGGCCGCTTTCCGAAAAAATTTATTGATCAACGCCTCCAAAGAACCGGTTTTTCCCATAAAAATGACACGGTCTTCCGGCTGCAGTTCGGTGTTTCCGTTAGGAATAAAAAGGGAGTTGTTGCGGGTGATTCCGAGAATCAGAACTTCCGGCGGAAACTGACAGTTGCGAATCACTTTGCGGCAAAGCGCGGAGTTTTCTTCAATTTTGTACTCCATCAGATTGGCGCGTCCGTCAAGGAAAACTTCCACATCAATGGCAATCGGCACTGTCAGAACGCGGACAATATCCTGCGTCAGCAGCTCTTGAAGCCACACCACTTTATCAATGTTGAACGCCTCGTATTCACTCTCTTTGGCCATTTTCAGGCTTTCGTAATACTCTTTATTGCTGATAAAGCACATTGTTTTGACGTTGCTGATTAACTTGGCTGTCAGAGCCGCGATAATATTGGCTTCGTCGGAGTGAGAACAAGCGATGAAGAGGTCGGCGTTTTTAATTCCGGCCTCTTCCAAAACACGAATATCGGCAGCATTCCCGGCGATGACAGAGAGATCCAACTTGTTGACATTTACCAACAACCGTTCGGCGCGGTCAATAACGGTAATATCATGTTCCTCAAAAAAAGCTTCGGCAATCTGTCCGCCGATTTCACCGGATCCGAAAATAATAATCTTCATAAAAAACCTGCTTTTCAGTTTACTCCAAAACCGAAGAGAGGTCAAGATTTTACACTATGCGTCCGGATAGAGCGACTCGTAAGGCAATCCGGTCAGTTTTTCACAAACCTGTTTGACTTCGGGATCAACATCGGCTTTGGAACCGCCGCCTGCCAATCGATCCAGTTCTTTCCGAATAATACCGTGGTTTTTCGGCGTCACCCTAAAGAAGGAAGCCGCAATTAACCCGATAACAGACATCAGAGTCGGCAGCAGAATGAAAAAGAATTTCAGCTGAGCCAAAGTTGATTCCGTCTGCTTCGGCTTGACAGGATTTCCGTAACCGATGTATTGAAAATCGAGAGAATCCAAATCTTCGCGGAGCGTCCGCAGCCGCTCATCCTGAGCCGCCTGCGCTTCGGGTGTTATATCGCCTTCCGCCAAAATCAACCGATAAGACTGAGTTTCGGGTAAATACCGGTATGAAGCAGCAATTCTCTCCCCGCAGGCCTTTAAGTCATTTTCGACAGCAGCGGAAAATGCGTTAAAGTCGTCGGCTGCAATATTTCTCCAATCTTCAAGCTCCCGACCGGAAAGAGCAGCCCCGCTTTTCACCGCTTCTTCGGCGACCGCAGCGTTTTTATGATGAACATCCAACCGATAGGTTTGCGCGGCCTCGTCAAACACGTAAGCGGTATCGACAGCGTTTGTGCGATTTTGAATTTCGGTAAACACTTCGGAGTACTGTATTTCCGGTAATTCGTAAGGAACCGGGTTGCGGTAACCGATTTGCGCCAGCAGTACGCCCAATCCGGTCATGATGATCAAACCGAGAAACAGCTTGCGGGTCAAAGTCATTGCAGCGGAATACGTTCCTGCACGCTCTTCCCCCGAAATCAACCGGTCAATGTCGGCAACAAACGGCAGCAGAGCATGCGGAATTAAACAGCCGGCAGAAATTCCGGAGCCAAGCAGAATCACGTTGGCAATTAAGAAACCGACGGGAGTCTGCGGCGTCTGAAACGACATAAAAATCATTCCGGCGACAAAGAGCGACAATCCGATCAAGTAGGCGACGGCGTGACCTTTTTTATTGGCAATTTTAACGTATACCGGCAACATACCGATCATTGTCAGCAGAAGAGCGCCCTGAGCGATAACAAACCATGCTTCCCGATTGAGATAATCGACCAAATAAAACATGAACCACGACATTAAAATGTCAAGCGTTCCGTAAGAACCGACATACATTAAAATATGAATACGGCAGGAACGGTTGCGGAACAGCGAAAAAAAGTTAGCAAAAAATGATCTTTTCTTTTTCGCCTGCCGCTGCAGCTCGGGCAACTCCCACGTTCCCAAGTAAAGCGTGATCCACGGAAGAGCAAAAATCAAACTGAAGATGATTCCCATAACGAAATATCCGGTTTTTTCGTCCGCAAACAGTCCGATAACCGGTTTGGCAATCACTCCCGCCAGCAGCGTAGAAATGAATGAAAAAAGAATTCTGGTTCCGTTCAGAAAGTTGCGCTCTTTGGAATCGCGCGTCATTTCGGCGCTGAGGGCCGCGTACGGAACATAAGAAATAGTGGCAACTGTAAAGAAAAAAATGTAAGCAAAAGTGTAAAAAGCGAATTTTCCGGCTTGGGTAGCAATGGATGTCGGAAACCAAATCAAAGCAAAAGAGACAGCAATCGGAACGATGGAGACAAGAAACCAAACGCGCCGTTTCCCGAAACGGTTCTGCGGAGTATGATCGGAAATGTATCCCATCATCGGATCGGAAATCGCATCCCAAATCTTTCCGATAGCGGGAATCAAACCCGCCAGAACCGGATGCATTCCGACAACATTAACAAAATAATACATGGCAAAAGTGGTGACAATAAAAAAAGCCCCGCCGCCGTACAAATCTCCGGCTCCGTAGGCAACATAATTCCAGAAGCCGACTTTTTTGGATTGAGACATAATCGCTCCTTTGAGACAGATAGGTAAATTTATACCCCGTTACTTGAAAAGTAAAGTCTTTTTTATTAAGAACGGTTGTATTTTTGTAAAATTTCCGCACAAAGATCGGCCGCCGTTTCAACCAAATCGGCACACGGACGCTTTCTGTAGTATTCGGCAGTTCTCTCCTCCGGAACGCAACCGTCGTCGGCATTCGTTCCGGCTAACAACTCGCGGCAAATGCACGAACCATTGCGATCTTTGAAGGCATTCATCAATTCGCGGACCCGACCGTACATCTCTTTTTTGGCAGCGGAATCGTTCGGATCCGAATATCCGGTCAAAAAGCCGAGAACGGCAACAGCTCCGGAGACAGCGCCGCACACTTCACGCATCCGCCCCATACCGCCGCCGAAACCGCTGACGGCAGCCGTCAACCGTTGTGAATCCAGACCGGTACCCAAAGAAATCTCCGGAGCGAACGCCGCAACAACCGACTGAGCACAGTTATAACCCTCTTTAAACCGCGCTTTCGCCTTCTCTCCCTTTGTCATTTTTCTTTCCTTTTAAAAGCCGTGAAAGATCGAATTTTTCGGAGGGCGGCTTGATCCGCAGCCGGCCGTTTTCCATTTCCACACGCGCGCGTCCGCCTTTTTTCAGAAAGCCAAACAACATCTCGTCGGGAAACAGCGCCTTCAATTCGGTTTCAACAACGCCAACCGCCGGACGGGCGCCGAACTCCCTGCTGAAACCTTTTTTTGTCAGCCAATCGACAACGCCGTTACCGAGCGAGAGCGAAACGCTGCGTTTTTTCAGCTGAGCGGAAAAGAGGTCAATCTCTCTGAGGATGATTTTCCGCACTTGCTCTTCAGTCAGTTTATTGAATCGAACGACTCCATCGAGACGATTGCGGAATTCGGGAGAAAAAACTTCTTTCAACGATTCGGCAGTGCGGTTTCCCGCGGTGCTTTCAAAACCGATGGCATTTTTCTCCCAATCACCGGATCCGATATTACCGGTCATAATCAACACAATTCGGCTGAAATCGGCTTTTCTTCCGAGCGAATCGGTTAAAACGGCGTAGTCCATCACTTGCAGAAGCATGTTGAAAATATCGGGACACGCTTTTTCGATTTCGTCCAAAAGCAGTACCGCATTCGGTTTACGCCGTACCGCATCGATGAGAACGCCTCCCTCCTGATAACCGACGTACCCCGGAGGCGCACCGATAAAGCGGGCGACAGAGCTCTTCTCCTGGTATTCGCTCATATCGAATCGAATCAAATCGATTCCGAGCGCCGACGCCAACTGTTTCGACAGCTCCGTTTTGCCGACGCCGGTCGGTCCGATAAACAGCAGGGAGGCGATCGGCAAATTTTCCTTTCGGAAGCCGACATAAGCCCGTTTAACAGCGGATGCAACCGTCTCCACGGCGGCGTCCTGTCCGAAAACCGACGCTTTCAAGACCGTTTCCAACTTCATCAGCCGCTGCTCGTCCGACTCTCCGAGTTTTTCCGGCGGCAATCCTGCCATTTTGGCAACCGTCTGCTCCAAATCGACATCCGTAACGATCAGACCGTCGTTTTTGCCGTTTTTGTACCCGTTGAAACGAACGTCAGCGCACACCGTATCCAGTAAATCAATGGTTTTATCCGGCTGTTTGCGCTCTTTAAGCCACCGATCCGTCAACCCGACAGCTCGGCGGGCGGTTTTCATCGGAATGCGTACGTCGTGAAACCGTTCAAAACGCGTCCGTATATGCCTTACAATCTCTTCGGTTTCGCCGGCTGTCGGTTCCGGTATTTCGACAACCTGAAACCGTCTCAGGAATGCCTTTTCCGGTTCAATCTTCTTTTTAAATTCTTCGAAAGTCGTCGCACCGATACAAATCAGGCGGCTGCCGGTTAATTTGGCTTTCAGCATATTGGCCGCATCGAGTTTGTTGGTTTCACCGGCACCGGCCCCCATCAGCGTATGAATTTCATCAATAAACAGAATAATTGAATCATCTTTCTCCAGCACAGAGAGCAGCCGTTTCATCCGCATTTCGAATTCACCGCGGTATTTTGTCCCGGCAACCAGGGAGCCGACGTCAAGGGAAAGGAGTTTCCGTCCGAGCAAAAACGGCGGCACTTTTTTCCGAACGATGCGCTGCGCAAGCCCTTCCGCCAGTGCCGTTTTTCCGACGCCGGGATCACCGATTAACAGCGGATTGCACTTCCGGCTGCGAAGTAAAATCGACTGCACCGTTTGCAGCAGTTCTTCTCGGCCAATAAACGGCGGCAGTTTGCGTTCGGCAGCTGCAGCAGTTAAGTCGACGGTCAGCTCAGATAAAATTTCGTTGTCATCTTTACGCTCCCATCCGCCGTCTTCTTCATCCGAAAAATCAGAGGGCCACCCTTCACCGAAAACGCTGCCGGATCCGAATCGATCCGCTGCGGCAACGGCGTCGGCAAACGCACGGTCGGTAATTCCGTTGCGGCTGAGTAAATACGCAGCGAATGACTCTTCCTGCTCCATCATCGCCATTAACACATCGCCGATATCAACAGCTTCCGCATCGGCATAACGGGCAAAATGAATTGCGTCTTCCAGAATTTCTTTAAAACCGATACTCTCCGTGGGATTTTCACCGTCAACCGTCGGCATTGTTGCATCCAGATACGTCTCCAACTCCCACGCAAAACCTTCAACAGAAATGTCCATAATCTCGAACAGCCGTCCGATCGTATCGTATTCCAAAAGCGCTAAAAGAATATGCTCCGGAGTGACAAATTCGTGCCGATTTTTTTTTGCTATCCGGTAAGAGCGGTTTAAAGCCAGCTGCAGTTCATCGGAAATATCCACTATTCTCTCTCCATTAAAAAAGGGAACGAAAGGCGAAGCGCCGCCGCCGTATCGCGGACCGCTGCCATTTTGGATCGAGCTACATCAAACGAGTAAGTCCCGATAACGGTACGCTCCCCATCCCGACTTTTTTTTATTAATTTATCGATATCCGCCTCTCGAAAGCGAAACGAAAGCCTCAGCAACTCCGCTGCATCGCGGCTGTCGACGTCAAGCGAATGAATCCATACAATGTGATAAAGATGCGGTTGCTGTACTGTCGGTTTTTTCCGACGGGAGGACGAATTCTGATCAAGCAACTTCATATTATTATGATAATTTTTTTGAAATAAAACGGCAAGCCCTTTTTTTTTATATTTAACTGTGATAGACTGTTGCGTATGAAAGCTCGCCATCGGATTTTGATATTCGTCGCCCTTTCGCTCCTTGGATGCCGGAATGCATCCGGATCTTTTTCGCTTTTCACGACAGGGCAGCCGGAGGTCGATAGAAACCTCAAAATTCTCCGAGAGACATTAAACGATACGGAAACCGCGGAAGGCCGCTTCATTCTAATTAACCGAATCGCACAGATTTTACGAAACGAGAACCGAATCGCTCTCGATCTCTTTTTGCAGCACGTTTCATTTCTCTACCCGAATGATCCGTTTAACGCTTATTATCTGTTTCTGAGAGCTCAAAACTGCGAAACTTTAAAGAACCACGGGGCGGCGCAAATTCACTATATGAGGATTTTAAAAGAATATCCTGAATTGACGTTGGAGGGATTGTCCCTTTTCGATCGAGCGTTGGAGCGGTGTTTGGCGCTGACGGGCGGAGCCGACGCCCGAATTGATTTATACCAAACGGCGCTTTCCCGCATCCAAGTTCCCGAAGACCGAAGCGAATTGTACTACCGCCTGGCGAAAGCTTATGAAGAGAAAAAAGAGTGGCAGGCTGCGTTGGAAGCCTACGAAAAATTCCTTGAATCGCCGCATGTTGTGATTCATGACGACACAAACGCTTATTCATCCGCCGCTAAAAAAGTCGGTTTAAGTAAATTCAACCGAGTCGATTGGGCGTATGAGAATTTGGATCAACTTGTAGCAGATATAAAATACGCCATCCGAACACGAAACTCACGGCTGCTGCAGCGTTGCCAATCGCAGGCCTTGTTTTTTGCCAATTCATGGGCTCAGGACGAAGTGGAAGCAGAAAACAGTTTTCAGTTCGGAATGGGAACCATCCTCCAAAGACAGACTATCCGCTACAACGCCGAATTGGATCCGATTTCCAACGAACGGGAAGCCTATTTGGAAACGTGGAACTGGCAGTATCAAGTCGGAAAGTGGTACTTTTATTTTTCAAAAATCGATTACCCGGCCGATCCCGAACTGAACGGAAAGTGGGAGTGGGCAGGAATTTACTTTGGCGACAAACACTTTGAATCGACGGCAGACGCTTCATGAAACGGATTTTTTCGGTTTTTGTTCTTATTCCGGTTTCTTTTTTAGGGTTTGCGTTTTCAACCGAAACGCTCACCGGATACGCCGTCCGCCAACAAAAAACGGAAATATCCGAAGCTCTGCCCGATCTTCTCGAACCGGTTATTCAGAACAAACTGCCGCTCCACCCGGAAATAGCACCCGAAACAGAAAAACTGCTCGCTCAATACAAAAACCGCTTTTCTCGCGAAGCTATTAACCGCACATTGAACGCTGCTCAACCGTACATCGGATATATCCGTGAAAAAATCAACGAAGCGAACCTTCCTCAGGAACTTTTTTACATCGCGTTTATTGAGTCGGAATTCAAACCGCGCGCCGTTTCACGATCGGGCGCATACGGAATCTGGCAGTTTATGAGGAACAGCATCGGCGGTTACGACATTTCGATTTCCGAATGGGCGGATGAACGGTTTGATTTCATGAAGTCAACTGACGCCGCGCTCCACAAACTCAGCTACAACTACGAAAAAACCGGCGACTGGGCGCTGGCGATGGCCGCCTACAACTGCGGATTGGGACGCGTAACGCGCACCATGAAAACCTACGGTCTCAATGATTTTTGGCCGATGGCTCGCCGTCATCTTCTGCCATCGCAAACCGTTCATTATGTTCCGAAGTGTTTTGCCGTTGCCTACGCCTGTTCCAACAAGCGAGATTTCGGACTCAATGTCTCGTGGAACCCTCCGCCCGAATGGAATATGATCAAAATCGAAAAACCGATCGACATTTCTTTGCTGGCATCCAAAGCCGGCGTTCCATTTGCGGAGTTAAAAGCAGCCAACGCCGAACTTAACTACCGCGTTACTCCGCCGAAAAACAACTATTACCTGAAATTTCCGGCTCAGTACACCGAACAAATTATCGACGCACTGGAAAACGATGATTCTGAATTTTTAAATTACTATATTTACAATATTCGTCAGGGAGATACTCTTTACGCACTCAGCGCTCACTACGGCGTATCCATCGACATCATTCTGCAATTCAATCCGAATGTCAAACCGCAAGCGCTTCAAATCGGACAAAAACTGATGATCCCTGCATTTAAGGACGTTGCCCCGCCGAAAGCGAAATCAAATCCGACGGTTCCCGACGAATTTTCAGGGAAGGATTTCAACCGCACCTACACCGTTCAAGCAGGCGACACGCTTTGGGGTCTGGCTCGAAAGTACGGTGTATCCGTCGATGAATTAAAATACTTTAATAAAATGGGAAACCGTGATATACTGAAAACGGGAACTGTCATAAATGTTCCTTAAGCGGAGAAAATATGAAAAAAAAGACGATCGTTTTTTTACTGCTGACCATTTGTACCGTTATGATACCGGCACAAGTCGACACTTTTGAAGTTAAAACCGATATTCGTTGGGAACGCGATCTCCTTCGAATTCGGGTTGAAAACGCTCTGAATCCTGAAATTTTTGTTATTCAAGAGGCAAAATTGCAGGCTGAACGGGAAATTGAAAAAGCATTTCCGCGCATTTTGCGAATGGCTCTCGAACCGATTGTCGTTAATTCGAAAGAAACGGTAAAAGACTTAATTTCAACGGATTTGACATATCTAAATGTCATTGAATCGTTGAGTCAAAATGCATTTCAGGAAAATTTCTACCTTTCCGAAAATCTTGATGTATTAATCAGTGAATACAATGTACATCTCTACTCCGACTTTACGAAAATTTTTGTCACGCATGACACGCCGATTCCCATCCGTCCGCATTTGGGGTATATTGCTGCAGATGACTACAGCGCCGTTGTGATTGTGGCAACGGGACTGCTGCCGGTATTCGGAAAATCGGAGGCAGCCGCTTTGCAGCCGGCGCTTTTTCCAAAGCTGCTGAGCGATTCGGGGGAGACGCTGCTGTCGCAGGAAAATATCGATCCGGCTGTTTTGACCGAACGCGGTTATGTGACCTACTACCCTGCTGACACGGAACTGACCGAACATGAAATCGGAACGCGGCCGCTGCGGATTTTAGCGGCGGCTGTATTCGGAGAACTTCACACCGATCTTGTCATTCGCAACGACGATGCGAAAAAACTGCTGAGCCGTACCGCTAATATCGAATTGTTGAAAACCGGGAAAATTCACATTCTCTGTGACAGTGAAAATTTAAATCTGACTTTAACCGCGCCGTTAGAAAAATAAAATGAAAAAAATTGTCATCGGATTGCTTGTATCGTGCGTTCTCATCAGCTTCATCCTTCTGATCATACCGGAACGAATCGGGTACGGAGTTGTACTTTGGGATTTTCAAATCCCTCAAAACAACGGACTGCTTGTAAAAATCAAGCAGGAGTCAAAACTTCGCAACAAATACATCGTTCAAATCGACGGGAACCGTATTGAATACGAAAAGTGGCAGCTTCATTTCGAAAAACGCAAACGAGATGCGGAGAATTTTCGCGAATCCTATCTGCCGTTTATCGATACATTTGCAACGGCCAAACGCGACCGCCACGCTGTCAGAGCGACAGCCGATGCGTTCGGATCGGTTTTGTACACACTGAAAGAAGGTGAGGAAATCAAAATCATCGAACGATCAGACGAGATGGACACTATCGGATCGACGCAAAATTATTGGTACCGCATTTTAACGGAAACGGGAACCGCCGGTTGGTCCTACGGTCATAACCTCGAATTATTCCGAGCTTCCGAAGCGGAAAAGCGGGACCCGTACCAGGCGGCTGCCGACCGCCTGACTTCGACAGTTTTTTATCCGTCGGAGTACAAAGAATACATTGCCAACGAAATTTATGATTTGGAACTGTTTGCCAAAAACTACTTTTTCAAAGTCGATCCGCAAAAAAAAGTGCTCACCATCCGCTCAAAACTTTATTCAGGCGTTTTTTCGTATTCGGGAATCGAAGGCGACCGCAGAACCGTTTCGTTCACCGACACGCCGATTCAAGTCAACCTTCCGAATTCCAACGAAATTCTTATCATCAACACTTCGCTGAAAAACGATTACGGACAGTTTTTCTCACCAATTCCCGATCTGACGAAAATTATCGAAGCCGAACAAAATCGGCAAAACGAACTGTTCGAAAATTTAATCGCTTACGGAAACTCGTTTTCGAGCATCAGTTCGGGACGGCTGACGATTACCGAAGACAAAAAATTCGTTTGGACCCGCAACCGCATTCTGATACCCGATTACATTCCAAGTCCCGATTTTACCGAAGGAACCGTTTCGTTCAACTTGTTCATAAGTCCGGATTTGAGCGACTCTTACACCGGCGGACTTGTTTTTCGGTTTTCACAGGGAAAGACCGTTTACGCACTGTATAACGCTGACGAAAATAACCTTGAATTGACAATGATTCCCGATTATTTGGTGGAAAAAAACACCGTTATCCGACAACCGAACGCTCCGCTGAAACTTTACCTATCGAGGTAACTGTGGCTCTTCTGCAAGCTTCGCACATCTGTCTTGCCTACGGTGACCGGGATTTGCTCAATAACGTCTCTCTTCAAATTGACGGCAAAACGCGCGCCGCTTTAGCCGGCGTTAACGGCTGCGGCAAATCGACGCTTATGAAAATCCTTGTCGGAGAAATTCAGCCGGATACCGGAACCGTTTCGAAATCCGAAGGCACGCTCGCCGCATATCTGCCGCAAACCGGTATCTCTTTCGGCAGCAAAACGCCTCCGGAAGAGGTCGAAGATGCCTTTGACCGCTTCCGACTGCTTGAAGATGAAAAAACGCGTTTGGCAGCACAGATGAACGGACACGACGCCGGCTGGGAAGAAAAAGCTCACCGCATTCACGAAATCGAAGAGATTCTTCTTGCCTGCGGCTACCACCACCGACGCGATCGCATCGACCGAGTACTGAAAGGGCTCGGATTCAAAACTTCTGATCTCGAAAAATCTTCCTCCTCCTTTTCCGGCGGCTGGCAGATGCGTATTGCATTGGCGCGTATCCTGCTGATGCAGCCGCAAATTCTCCTCTTGGATGAACCGACAAACTATCTCGACATTGAAAGCCGCGAATGGCTTGCCCGTTTTCTTGAAAAATACGACGGCGGCATTTTACTCATTTCACATGACCGATGGTTTTTAGATGAAACTGTCGGCGAAACTTACGAACTTTTTAACGGCCGGCTGAAACGGTACAAGGGCAATTATTCGGCATATGAAAAGCAGCGTAAAGAAGAAATCGATTTACTGATCCGACAGGCGAAAATCCAACAGGAAGAAATCGAACGCAGCAAACAGTACATTGAACGGTTTCGGGCAAAAGCGACAAAGGCTGCCTCCGTCAAAAGCCGCGAACGGATGCTGGAAAAGATGACGCCGATCGAAATTCCGGAAAACCTCAAAAAAATTCATTTCCGTTTTCCGCCGGCGCCCCGCTGCGGCAAAGATGCGTTAACGCTGACAGATCTCAAAAAAAGCTACGGAACACATGAAGTCCTGCGCGAATTGTCTCTGACCTTCCGGGCGGGGCAAAAAACTGCCGTAACAGGTGTCAACGGAGCGGGAAAATCCACACTTCTGCGGATTTTATCCGGACGGGACACTCCGACCTCCGGCACTGTCAAACTCGGAAGCGGCGTCCGCATCGGCTATTTTGCGCAGGATTACGAACACGATCTGCACGCTTCAATGACGGTTAAAGAAGAAGCCGACGCTGCCGCACCGGCCGAACTGCGTCCGAAAGTCAACAATCTCCTTGGGGCCTTTCTCTTCTCCGATAGAGACATCGAAAAACCGATTTCCGTTTTAAGCGGCGGCGAAAAAAATCGTCTGACCCTTCTGAAGCTGATGATGCAGCCGTCCAACCTTCTCATTCTCGACGAACCGACAAACCATCTCGATCTTCATTCAAAGGATGTGCTTTTGGAGGCATTAAAAAACTATACGGGAACGGTGATTTTTGTTTCACATGACCGCGCTTTCATCCGAGATTTAGCCGATTCTGTTCTCGATCTGACGGAAAACGGAGCCCGCTTTTACGGCGGAGATTATGATTATTTTCTATGGAAAAAATCCCAAACCGACGCACAAACAGAAACTCGAAGTACGGCAGCCCCCGAACACACTATCGAAAAAACGACCGCCAACAACGATCACAAACGGCAAAAAGAGACGCGCAACCTGATCAACCGCTTGCAAAAGGAGTCGCAGAGGCTGCTGTCGGCAATCGAAACAGCTGAAGAGCGTTTGAGGCAGCTGCACGCCGAATGGAGCCGTGAAGAGTGCTACAGCGATCCTCAAAAGTCGGCAGCCGCCGCTGAAGCCGTCAGACAAACCGAAGACGAAATTGCAAAACTGACCGACGAATGGGAAGAAACGGAAAACCGTCTCGCCTCCGCTCAGGCAGGAGAAAACGCCGCCGCTTTGGAGACAAAATAAGTGAAAGAGTGCGTCGTAAAACAAAAATCGGGAGCCATTGCCGCCGCTCTGACTCTTTTTGAATCCGAAATTTTACGAGGTAAACCGAATTAACTTTCGATTGATTCTTTTTTCTTCATTCGATATACTGAATCGACTATGGAAAAACTGAAAATTTACCGCTACCAACGCGGAGAAGAGTTAGTTAATATTGCAACCCATGCCGCCGGCGCTCTTTTTGCTGTTGCCGGAACGGTCATTTTGATTGTCTTCTCCGCTTTGCAGCGGGATCCATGGAAAATCGTCTCGTCTGCCGTTTTTGGAGCATCGATGATACTGCTCTACTCGGCGTCGGCTCTCTACCACGGCTCAAAAAACGAAAAAGTCCGCCATATCATGAATTTAATCGACCACATTTCGATTTTTTATCTGATTGCGGGAACTTACACTCCGTTCGTACTGGTGACGTTACGCGGTCCGTGGGGATGGTCGCTTTTCGGAGTTGTCTGGGGAGTGACTCTTGCCGGAACCGTTATCAAAATCTGCTTTAAACACAAATTGGGCTTACTGTCGCTTCTTCTGTACTTGGCAATGGGTTGGTGCATCATCATCGCTATCAAACCTTTTATTGAATCGATTGATCCCGTCGGATTGATATTGACGGCGGCGGGAGGTGTGGCTTACTCTGTCGGCGTTATCTTCTATAAATCCGAAAAGATTCCCTGCAACCACGGAATCTGGCACTTTTGGGTCCTTGCCGGAACCGTTTTGCAGTATTTCGCGGTTTTATTTTACGTTATCCTTCCGACCGCATAATCCGATCATGAAACGAGCAACCGTTCTTCCGCTGTTGTTGATTTTCCTCTCTCCGATTTTCGCACAGGAAGAAACACTCCTCTTGAATGCCGAATCTGCCGTTCTCGTCGGCATCGATTCAAAACAAGTTTTGTTTGAAAAAAACGGTGAACGAATTTGTCCTCCGGCCTCTATGACAAAGCTGGTTACCGCTTACACGGCGATGCGGTTGTGGGAAAACCGAGAATGGGATTTAGACCGCCGTTTTCTTGTGCCGCCGGCAGCCGACTTTCGCGCCGCACCGCCGCATTCGTCGTTGATGTTTCTGCAAGCGGGACAAATTGTTTCACTGAAAGAGTTGCTTTGCGGATTGATGGTTCCGTCCGGGAACGATGCCGCTGTTGCCGTCGCACTGCTGACGGTAGGTTCGGTGGAAGCGTTTGTTCTCGAAATGAATCGAACAATGGAAAGTCTCGGATTCGGCAACTGTCAGTTTGCCGACGCCTCCGGTTATTCGCCGCAAAACCGAATCTCTCCGCGGGAATTCGCGTTTTTCTGCATCGAACTGATTCAAAAATATCCCGTTATTGCGGAAACGGCTTCACTCCCCTCTTTTACGTATCCGCAGCCGCATAACCTCAACGGAACAGCCGCCGTTTACGGCTTCGTTCGACAGATCAACCACAACGAAATCATCGGTGCGTTTTCCGGCGCCGTCGGCTTGAAAACCGGATACATTGACGCTTCCGGCAACAATGTCGCTTTGACGGCAGAGCGTGACGGCACCCGCTTCGCCGCCGTTTTAACCGGAATCCGCGACGAAGACGGAAACCGCCGCAGCCGAAAACGAACGGTCGACGGAACAGCGCTGCTTTCACACGCATTTTCAACCTTCGCCGATTACCGGTTCATCTTTCCTCCGTTTTTCGATGCCGACGGCACACCGATGCATCCATCCGAAACCGTCGTCACGTTGGAAAAGACAGCAATCGGCGCCGTCTCCATTGAACGGAGAGGCGACCGGCTCATTTTCATGCAGGAACAACGCCCCGTGAAAGTCATTCTCCTCGAAAAACCGCCGCTTGTCACCCCCGGGAAATCCGTACATCCGAAATTTTATCCGTTTAAAACAAAGAAAAAGTTTGACTTTGACCCGCTAACAAAATATATTAATATTAACTAAACTCAATCAATCATCGGAGGGACTCAATGAAAGTCGTTATTGTCGGCGGAGTTGCCGGAGGCGCAACGGCCGCAGCCCGCATTCGCCGCTTGGATGAAAAAGCGGAAATCATCATTTTTGAACAAAGCGGTTATATCTCTTACGCCAACTGCGGACTGCCGTATTTTATCGGCGGAGAAATCACCGAACGCACAGCTCTGACACTGCAGACGCCGCAGCAGTTTTTCAATCGATATCGGATTCAGGCTCGAGTTCACCACAAAGTCACTGCCGTCGATGCGAAGCAAAAAACCGTCACGGTGGTCAATCTGCAAACAAACGAAACCTTTGAAGAGAGCTACGACAAGCTTCTGCTTTCTCCCGGATCTAAACCGATTGTTCCGCCGCTGCCGGGCAAAGACGATCCGCGCATCTTTACACTGCGCAACGTCGAAAATACCTTTGCCATCGATGAATTTATTAAAGAAAACCGACCGAAACGGGCTGTCGTTATCGGAGGCGGTTTCATCGGATTGGAAACAGCGGAAAACCTCAAACGCAGAGGGTTGTCGGTTTCGCTGGTCGAACTTCTGCCGCAGGTTTTTGTTCCGTTTGATTACGACATGGCGTCGTTTGTACACGATACATTGAAGCGCAACGGCATAAACCTGATTCTCGGTGCAGGTGTTTCGGGATTCTCGACCGCTGCTGACGGTTCAGTGGAAGTACAAATCAGCGGGAAAGAGCCGCTGTTTGCCGATTTAGTCATCATGGCCGTCGGTGTGGCGCCCGATAACGCGTTGGCAGAGTCAGCCGGATTGAAGACCGGAACCAAAGGCGCCATTCAAGTCAACGAAAAAATGGAAACTTCGGTTCCCGACATTTACGCGGTCGGAGACGCGACGGAGATCCGAAACTTTGTAACCGAAGCTCCGGCATTGGTTCCGCTGGCGGGGCCTGCCAACAAACAGGGCCGTATTGCCGCCGACAACATCTGCGGAGGCAGCAGCACGTTTAAAGGCGCGCAGGGTTCGTCAATTTTGAAACTGTTTGAAATGACCTTTGCAGCGACCGGACTCAATGAAACCGCCGCCCGCAGCGCCGGCATCGAATTTGACAAGACTGTCACCTTCTCTCCGTCTCACGCCACCTACTACCCGGGCGCCGGAAATATGACAGTAAAGGTACTTTTTTCACCGAAAGCGACTGATCGCTTTAAAAAAGGTCAAATCCTCGGAGCGCAAATTGCCGGAACGGCGGGAGTCGACAAACGAATCGACGTGTTGGCTGCCGCTGTTCGCTGCAAAGCCGTCGCCGACGATTTGACCGATTGGGAATTCGCCTACGCACCGCCGTACTCTTCTGCCAAAGATCCCGTCAACATCGCCGGTTACGTGATAACGAATGTGTTAAACGGTGCTGTCAGTCAGTTTCATTGGTACGATGTTCCCCGTCTGCAAAAAGACGAAAACGGATTTTTCCTGGATGTGCGCACTCCGGGAGAATACGCCGCCGGATGCATCAAAGGAAGCATTAATATTCCCGTCGACTCGCTGCGCGACCGCCTGAGCGAAATTCCGAAGGGAAAAAACCTCTACGTCATCTGTCAAAGCGCGCTGCGCAGTTATATTGCTTGCCGAATTCTCTCTTCGCTCGGATGGAACTGTTCGCATTTGAGCGGCGGCTACCGTTTTTACAAATCGGCGATGGAGGGCAATACGGAGTACGCCGATCGTCTGTGCGGAGAATGCGGCGCACCGCTTCGCTGAGAGATGCCTTTTTTCGAATACGGAGAGACGGAGCTGTCGGCACTTCGCCGGCAAGCTCCCGAATTAAGTGTTTTCATCGACCGCTTCGGTATGATTAAGCGGGAAACCACGCCCGATTTGTTTACAGCTTTAGCGCAAGCGGTTATCAGTCAGCAAATTTCAACTAAAGCTATGCGCACCGTTTGGAGTCGGGTCATAAACCGTTTCGGCGAACCATCACCGCGTCTCTTTTTAACAGAAAATCCGGAAGTACTCATCTGCTGCGGAATTTCACAGCGAAAACTGAATTACATCCGCGGCATCGCCCAAGCGGCAGAAGACGGATTGACCAAAGAGAGCCTTCAGCCGCTTTCGGACGCCGAAATCTGCGCTCGGCTGCAAATGCTCGACGGAATCGGCAAATGGATGGCTGAGATGATGCTGATTTTCTGCTTCGAACGGAAAAACGTCCTCATTTCCGGCGACCGCGGTATCCGAACAGCGCTTTGCCGTCTCTGCGACCGCAAAAACCTCTCCCGCCGCGATTTTGACGGCTTCCGCCAACGATTTGCACCGTACGCTACCGTTGCTTCGTTTTATCTGTGGGAATTTGCCGGCCGAGACTGCCGCATATGAAAGGCCGCTGCCTCGTTTTTCGAAAATCTACGAACGAGCACTCTCTCTTTTCGGAAATTTGATTCACCGAAGATCTCAACGGATTGCGAAGGCGCGAGCGGCACGGCGGGTGCCGCAGGCAGTCTGCCGTAAGGCAGACCGTGCCCGCCGTCGACGCGGCGCCCCGTAGGGGCGCGCGCCCAAACTCAAAAACGTTCAGCCCGCCAGCCGACGGCGCAGCTCCACGAACGGGGAACAACGGAGGTGTAGTTGTGGTAGCGCAGCTCCATGTCGGCGAGGTTTTTGACACCGAGTTCGATGAAGAATCCTTTGTATGAACCTTTAACGCCGCCGCGCAGGTCAACGAAAGGACGAATATCGGCAAAACCGGAGTAAACGTCGGCGTTTAGATAAAATCCGAACCATTCTCCGCAGCGATAGGAGACAGCGGAACGGAAAATGTGACGGTGATTGAGATCAAACGGAGTGCCGTCGCTGTAACGGCCGTAATTGAGTTCGTAGTTGAGCGTCAGGTCGAGGGCCGAATAGCGTCCGAAGAGCCAGGCTCCGAGAAATGAGAGCTCGGCGCCGGTAAAGTCGGCTGCCGGCAGGTTGCGAAAGGTGGAGTTATCAAACCAAACAGCGTCGATCTCGCGCCGCCAAAAAGTGCCGGCGGTCAGCTCCATTGAGTCAAGAATGTCGAAAAAAAATGCCGCATCGACGGAGACTGCTTTTTCCGCTTTCAGGTCGGGAGCGGCAGTGATGTTGCCGTAAGAGTAGTAAAGTTCGCTCATCGTCGGTGCGCGGAAGCTGTTGCCGACGGAAGTTTTGACTCCGTACCGCTGCTCTTTATCAAAGTAGAAAGTAAGACCTCCCCACGCCGATGGGAAAACAAGCGTGCGGTCGCCCGCAGCAACATCAAGGCGGGCGCCCATGTCAAAGACGCCGATGGGACGGCCGGAAGCGTCCGCAAAGTCGAGCGCTAAGGCGGCGGTCGGCGAGAGTGTAGTACGGTGACGAAAACCGACAGCGTAGCTTTGCATCAGCTCGGTTTTAATGTCGCCGTTGAAAGAGAGTTTCATCTGCCACTGTTCGCCGTTAAAGGCACGGCGGCCGCCGTTCTTCAGCAACATCACCGCTGAAAAGCTTTCGTCATCAAAGGATTCTCCTCCCGGCTGCCACAACATGTGATAAAAGTTGAGGGCAAATTGTCCGTCGTAACGAGCCTGACCTCCGCTAAGATTCTTCAAACTCCACGAAAGGCTGTTGCTTTGACTGAGAACGGAGAGGCGGCTGTCATCGTCTTCCCAATCAGCGCTTTCGTTAACAAATGAACGCAAACGCACGCTGAAGCTTTCCGTCTCTTTTGCCAAATCTGCCTGAAGAAATCCAAGCACCGCGTCAATGACGGTGGCTCCGCCGACGATTTTCAGATCGTAGGGATTGTATAAAACCGAAGCGGAGAGACCGCCCGAAAGTGTCGGATCGCGTTTTGAGGTGAGGGAGAAGTCGCCCGTAAGCCGATGCCCTTCCTGCGAATTGAAAAAATAGCGCGCGCCGCCGCCTTTGCCGCCGCTTTTGGTGATAATGTTGACCGCTCCGGCGAAGGCTCCGTCTCCGTAGAGAGCAGCCGCCGCGCCTTTAACGACTTCTATGCGTTCAATGGCATCGGCGGGAATTTTAAAGGGATCGTAACCTCCGCTGCCGCCGGGATCGGCCATCGGCACGCCGTCGATCAAAATCAGCACCTGGTTGGAACGGGAACCGCGCAGCGATACCGAGCCAATAGAAGAGGCAGTGCCGTTGCTGTTGATGTGAACTCCGGGAAGAAGTTTGAGTGCGTCAGCGGCCGTTTCAGCTCCCGCAGCGGCGATCATTTCGGCGTCAACCACAGCCGCCGAAGCTGAAACGCCGACTTTCAGGCTTTCAACGGCGGCAGTGACGGTTATCACCTCAATCTCCTCTTCTCCGCTTTCGGAAGCAGCGGTATCTTCATTGCCGTCCATCACTGTGTCGGCTGCATACCCGCCGACCGCCGTCAGCAATAACAGCAAAATCGCAAACTTATTCAAAAAGCCCGACTCCTTTGCCTTCATTATACACAATTTACGCCGCTCCGTCACGGTCTTTTCAGAGTTTCGAGAGTATGCTCATCTTACGTCACCTCAAGACAGTAAATGACGGCGGATAATCCGGCGCTCTTCACGGTGTGCGCAAGCAAATAAAATAACAAGGGAGAGAAGCGAAGCGTTTAATTTTGTTCCACGCGGGAGAAGATCAACACAACCGAGAGATTCTCTTCCAACGGACAGGAAGCCAGTCCCGTATCGGAAAAGTGCGGATCTTCACCTTCTTTCATGGTGTAAAATCCCCAAAACGCATCTGTCCACCCGGATCGGCAAAGGTTGCCGTTGGAGCAGTCGGTGTAATCGTCCACGGAAGCAGCGTTCCAATTGTGGTTCGGTTCGGCGGTCTGAGCCAGACAGGCGGCGCTGAGCGTAACACCCGATCCGACTCCTTCGAATTTCAGCTGCAATCGTTCATTCTGCTGCACTGCCGCCAGACAGAGGTGGTAAGCCGACGGACGTTCCGATTCAATGCGAATGTTCTCGGCGACGCACTTGCCGTGCGTGCGGACGGCTTCGGCTGTCAGCGGCTCCGCTTCTTCAAATAAAAGATACAGTTTGCCGCCGGAAACCGCCGTTGTTCCGGAGGTTTGATCGTCGCAGGCGGCTGCCAAAAGTACCAGACAGACAAGAAGAAGGATCCGTTTCATGGTGCGATTATATCGTAAAACCGTCGGCGTGTCAAATCGCAGTTGACCTTCGTCCTTTTTCCGATTATAGTACCTTATCCGAAGGAGCTTTTATGGAGTGGATTTTGTTTGCGGCAGCCGTGTTTTTTTGCGCCTCGACCGCCGTTTTCGGCGTTCTGTGGATTTTTTCCCGCCGCGGAGAGAAGTCGCCGTCGCTGCTGCTTGAGACAGTGGAGATGCTGAAGGAAGAGACCGTTCGCCGACAAGAAGAGAATCTCCGTTTAAGTCGGGAGCTGGCGAAAAAGGAGGCTTCCGTCGATGAACTGCGCAATCAAATCTTTAAAGAACGCAGCCGCAGCGAAATTCTTTCACATCAGGCGGAGGAACTTCACAGGCAGATTTCACTCTTTCAGGCAGACGAAAAAGCCCGCGATGCACAGACCGACAACCGTATCAACGAACTCAATAACGCGGTGAAGGCGCTCCGCGATGAACAGGAGCGGGTGCTTGAGGAGGAACGCGAACGCCGCCGCCGGGAAGAGGAGAACCGCACCCGTCTTTGGAACGATCATGAACGCGATGTTCAGGCCAAACTCCGCGAAATTTGTAAAAATCCCGCATTCGCCTTTCCGTTTTACAGCAACACTAACCTTCCCGACGAATTTGTGAAGTTTAAACCGGATGCGCTTGTCGGTTTTCTCGATCAATACATTCTCTTTGACGCCAAAAAGACCGGCGACAAAAATCCGGGGAATTACATTCGCAATCAAGTTGAATCAACGGCGGAAAAAATTCTTGCGAGCGGTTCGGAGAAGTGCATCTTTCGTATCGCCGTCATCGTAGTGCCCTCTTCCATCCTCGCCGAATTGAAAACACAACTTTACTTTCACAGCGGTTTCACGTTTCTGATTGTCTCTCCCGAGAGCCTCGAACCGCTTGCGGCCGCCTTTAAGGAGATCGAAAAATACGCTGCCGCCGGACAATACGATCCGTCAGACCGCGAACAAATCGTCGGCCTGATTGCTCGGTTTGACACCCACATCCGCAAGCAAAATGCATTGAATCTGCTGGCAGCGGAGCAGGGTCTCTCCGTTTTGGAAGAAAAGAAACGACTGCCGAAAGAACTTGCAGACGAAATCGAAGTCAGACGGGCGCAAATCCGCACGAAAGCGTTTTCTGTTGCCGAGCTGCAGCGCTTCATGAACGCACCGGATGACGGAATCGATTCACTGCAGCTATCGGCCCGCCGACACGGCGCACAAACGCCGCCCTTCGGCAGCAGGTAAGCGCCGACAGTCAAGCCGAAACAAAAACGCTCCCGTATGGGAGCGTCAAACAGTTCCTAGGGGAGTCGAACCCCTGTTTTAAGAATGAGAATCTCACGTCCTGACCACTAGACGAAGGAACCGTACTGGCCGAGAAGGATTCGAACCCTCACAAACAGAACCAGAATCTGTGGTGCTGACCGTTACACTATCGGCCAATTTTTTTATTTATATCAATTTCTGCTTCCATTGTCAAGCCGAATTCTCCCTTATTTTTTGTTTTTCAAGATTGAAACCTTTCCCGAATCGTGCTATGATGAATCCGACTTAAAAGGAAGAGTTTATGGCAAAAAGAGAACAGTGGGGTTCCCGCATCGGCTTTCTTCTCTCTGCAGTCGGCTCGGCTGTCGGTTTGGGAAATATTTGGCGATTTCCTTATCAGGCTTACGAAAACGGCGGCGGAGCATTTTTAATTCCCTATTTTATCGCAGCGCTGACGGCCGGTATACCCTTGGTTTTATTTGAATTCTCGCTCGGACATCGGATGCGCGCTTCATTACCGACAATTTTTCGGCGACTCTCCAAACGGAACGGTTACCGCAACTGGGAATGGATCGGCTGGTTTCAGGCGCTTCTCGCGATCTTCATCGCAGCCTTTTATGCCGTTATTCTGTCGTGGGTCTTCTATTACATTGGCCTTTCATTCACCGGCGGTTGGGGTAACAACAGCGAAACCTTCTTTTTCAACGATTTTTTGAACGTCTCCGCTTCACCGTTTGAATTCGGATCAGTCAATGTAATTGTGCTGGCACTGACCGCCTGCGTTTGGTTTGTCTCTTGGCTCATCGTTTTCCGAGGAATCAAAAGCGGTGTGGAAATTGCCGGAAAAATCTTTATGCCGCTGCTTGCTGTCATGATGGTCATTCTGATGTTTCACCAAGTGACTCTTCCCGGAGCGGCTGCCGGATTAAATGCTCTTTTTGAACCCGATTTTCAGAAGCTGACAGACATCAACATTTGGATCAGCGCTTACGGACAAGTCTTCTTCTCTATGAGTTTGGGCGTCGGCGCCATGATCACCTACGCCTCTTATCTGCCCAAAGAGAGCGATGTGACCAACAACGCCTTCCTGACGGGGCTGCTCGACACTGCATTCAGTCTCATCAGCGGAATCATGATTTTCGCAACGCTCGGAGCGATGGCAGCCGCACAGGGAGTGACTGTTCAGGATGTGGTACAGGGAGGACCGGCTCTGACATTTGTCACTGTTCCGGAAGCACTCAACGGAATGTCGGGCGCCCGCATCTTCGGACCGCTCTTCTTTCTCTCATTATCCATTGCGGGAATGACTTCCATTATTTCCCTTTTGGAACCACTGACGGCAGCCATGACGGAACGGCTGAAAATCAGCCGCCGCAAGAGCGTTTCTGTCATCTGTGCAGCCGGTTTTCTCCTCAGTATTCTCTACACATTCCGCTCCGGTCTTTTGACTCTCGATATAGCCGACTATTTCTCCGGAAATTTCGGAATGTTGGCGGGCGGTCTCTGCGAACTGATTCTCGTTTGCTGGATTCTGAAACCGGATTTTTTGAGCGACCACGCAAACCGAACCTCCGACTTTAAAATCGGTTCTGTCTGGAAATTCTGCATCTCGGCTCTGACACCGCTCGTTTTGATTGTCATGTTGTCAACCAACATCGCCGGTCTTTTCTCCTCTTCGCTTCCGAACTACGGAGGTTATTCATCAGCCGCCCTCTTCGTCTTTGGTTGGATGATGATGGCGCTTCTGGTGCTGTTTGCAGCGATTGCTCGGAAATTCTCAACCGAACGGGCAAAAGAAACCATACTCCACATTTGGGAAGAATTTTCTAACGACAAAGGAGGCAAATCGTGAGTTCTTCAGCACTTTTTATGATGATTTCTGCTCTAGCAATCGTCTTTGGCGGAATTACCGTCTGTTTTGTTTTGGCATTCCGCAAAAAACCGAACCGTACCGAATCTTTACCCGATTCAAAAGGAAACCGAGATGATTAATGTTATGATTCTTTTCGGTGGAAATTCTCCCGAACACGAAGTGTCGCTGCGCTCCGCCTCCACCGTTTGCAGCCGCCTGGATCGACGACTGTTTCAACCGATTCCCGTCGGCATCACCCGAGACGGCCGCTTTTACCGCACGGCGCCGTCGGAAGACGGTCAGCCGTTTTCCCTCGCCAAAGAAAAACTCATCGGCGAACCGTTAAGCTTCACACCGGGAAAAGAGATTGTCGTTGACAACGAAAAAATCGACTTCGTTTTTCCCATAGCCCACGGTGCGTTCGGAGAAGACGGCCGCCTTCAAGGTTTTCTGGAAATGCTGGGCGTCCCCTACGCAGGCTGCCGAACTGTCGGCAGCGCCGTCTGTATGGATAAAGATTTGACGAAACGTCTGTGCGCCGCCGCCGGCATTCCCGTTGTGCCATCAGAAACCATACGCTGCGCCGAAGAGGCGTCCGCAGCGGCCGCCCGCATCGGCTTTCCGCTTGTGATAAAACCCGCCAACGCCGGTTCCAGCTGCGGCGTTGCCAAGGTCAAAACCGAATCCGAATTGACAGCTGCCGTCGAAAACGGTTTTGCGTTTGATTCCAAAATACTGCTGGAACGGTGCGTGAATGCCCGCGAAATCGAATGCGCCGTTATAGGCAGCGCTCCGTTTACCGTCTTTCCTCCGGGAGAAGTTGTGACTTCAAGCGAATTCTACGACTACGAATCGAAGTACCTTAATGCCGGTTCAACAGCGATCCGCACGCGCGCCGATTTACCTCCGCAAACAATTGAAAAAATCCGCGCTCTGGCTGCTGAAGCTGCCGAACGGTGTGAAGTGCGCGGCTTTGCCCGCATCGATTTTTTTCTTGAAAAAGAAACCGGAAATGTGTTTTTAAATGAAATCAATACGCTTCCCGGCTTTACCGGCGGAAGTCTCTTTCCGTTGATGTGCGAAGAAAACGGTTTATCCGTAACCGATGCGCTGACGAAAATCATCCGGCTCGGTCTGAAAGAATTCGAAGAGCGCCCTAAATTTGAATCCGCAGCTGAATGATTCCCTGACGTTTGTCCGTCTGCGTAAACGCGTAGGAAAATCCGACGCCGTATTTCTTCAGATTTTTTTCAAGGAAGACCGCTCCCCGGCACGCAACCGGCGCCTCTTTTTCCTTTTCGATATGACGGCTTAAAAATTCATCATAAACCGTCGCCAGTCCCTCTTTCTGAGAAAACCGCTGAACGTCGGAAATGACTGCATTGCTGTTGCCGCTGAGAACAATGTAAACATCCAACCGTTTCACGGAATCGCCGCCGACCTTCGTCTCGTTAATCGACCAAAGAATCAGTTCACGAACGGCTTCCCGCTCGGTTTCCAACAACCGGAATTCACTTTCGATTTCCTCAGCATTGACAGAAGTTACCTTAATCGGCTCCTTTGCTGAACGAAGCAAATCTCTCACTCTCAAATACAGCTGTTCTCCGGCAATTCTTCCGACAACGTCAGCAAAAGCGCCGCACTCTCGAACCGCTCTCAGTCTCCGCCATAAAAGATCAGCTATCGTTTCAAAGTAGTCTGTCGCCTTACCGACCTGCGCCAACAGAGACATTCCGAACCACACGGAGTTATTGACAGTCGAAAGGAATTTTTTCGCAGAGAGCATGGCGATATTTTGTTCCGAAGCTGACCATTTCGTCTCATTCATGACACGAGAACGGATCAAATCGAGAATTTTCGCCTGCATCTCTTCATCGTTCATCTTTCCCGTCTGATACTTTTGCAAAAATTCATCGCTCAGAGGTGATTCAAAGATTTCGTAAGTAAATTTACCCTCTCCGTGACGCTCCAACCAAAACCCGAAAACACGAGAATCAATCATCAGCCGCAAAACCTCTTCTGCAAACCGCCGATGAAAAATAAAATTCAAAAAAAGTCTCGTCACATCGGGAATCTCTTCCCGCGTCTGTTCAAAGCGGAAAAACGGCATCTCCGCTTTGCAAATCGATTCTCCTTCCAAAAGCGAACGCAGTGTTTGAAATTCGAAACGCGACATCTGAAGACCGTAATTACGCTTACGATCGATAGTTGTAAAAATATCATATCCGCGGTTGGCTTTTAAAAAAATATCCATTCCCTTCGGAGTAAGAGCAAGGCTAACGGGCGTCTCAAAATTTTTCTTCTTTTTGCTGTTTAACATGGCAAGAAAACCTATTGAATTTATCATATATTATAGCGTAAAAATAATCAATGGGAACCCTTTATTTCCATATTGACATCGATGCTTTTTTTGCCTCCGCAGAACAGGCCGCTCATCCCGAATACCGCGGTTTGCCTGTTGTCATCGGCGCAAAACCGACCGAACGGGGGGTTGTTGCCGCCTGCTCCTATGAGGCGCGCCGCTACGGAATCCGTTCCGCTATGCCGATTTCTAAAGCCTACGCGCTGTGTCCGTCTGCCGTTTTTTTACCGGTCAACTTCGACCTCTACCGCTCTCTTTCGCATACAGTCATGGAGTGCTTTCGGAACTATTCTCCGACCGTTCGGCAACTGTCGATTGACGAAGCCTCTCTCGACATGAGCAACACTGAAAAGATATACCCGAATCCGGTAGAAACCGCCAAGACAATCAAAAGCGAAGTTTTCCGCAAGACCGGACTCACTGTCTCCGTCGGTATTGCTGTCAACAAATACGTTGCCAAAATCGCTTCGGAAGTTGACAAACCGGACGGCTGTTTTCTCGTTCCGTCAGGCGGAGAAGAGGCGTTTATGGAAACAATACCGTTAAAAGATTTGTGGGGAGTCGGCAAATCGACCTTCTCCAAACTCGAATCGCTTCGAATCCGTACTGTTGCCGACCTAAAAACGAAACCGCTGCTTTTTTTGGAGCAGCACTTCGGAAAGGCAATGGGACGGTTTTTACACTCCGCCGCCCGCGGAGCCGATCCGGGAGTTTTCAAAGAGGAACACAAAAGCTGTTCTGTCAGCAACGAAGAGACATTTTTAACCGATACCGATGATCCCGAAAAAATTCACACTTGCCTGTCGCGATTATGCGAAAAAGTCTTTTTTCGTGCACTGGCACAAAATGTCAAAAGCCGAACCGTTTTTCTGAAAATCCGTTATGACGATTTTACGACCGTTTCCGTCCGCGAAACCTTCGCCACTTGCATTCCCCACTCAACCGCTTTGCTGCAATGCGCCGAAACTCTTTTTAACCGCCGCTTTGAACCCGGCCGCAAACTGCGGCTCATCGGCGTCGGTCTTCAAATCGAACCTTTCGGCGCTGTTCAGCAAGAGTTGTTTCAAGAAACCGACCGTGATGAAAAACAACAAAAGACCGACCAAGCCGTTCTCGATTTAAAAAAAAGAGGCCTCAGTCTGACCAAGGCCTCTTCGCTTTCTGAAAAAAAACTTAATTGATACCGAATTTCGCATTCGCTTCGGCAATCAGCTTGTCCACTTCAGCTTTTTCAATCGGTTCCCAAATCTGAGAGCGTCCGAGCCAACCGCGTTTGTCCAATGAACCTCTCATCGACAATTTACCATTTTCGTAAGTAATTCCCCCGTAATAATGGTTGCCGTCGCTCGGGTCGATGATATGTCCCCTTTTCCAAACGCCTTCGCTTTCATACTCCAGTTTGTACAGCCACGGCGTGTTCAGAACGGTTCTCTCAGCAGGATTGCCTTCAAACGGAATGTCATCGTACTTGTTGACTTTCGTACAGGCAGTTGCCAAAGAACGAGGATCATCATCGGGAATCCAAACCAACTCTCCGTACAGCTTGTTGTCGTCAGCCACATAGACATTCCAAACACCGGTCACTTCGCCGGATTTGTCATCAACACTCTTCCAGTAACCGATTGCCGGATCGTTCGAATAATCCTGAGCAAACGCGCCGGCAGCTGCCAAAGACACAATCAAGACAAAAAACAAAAATTTTTTATTCATGAAACCTCCAAATCTTTTTTATTGTAAGCGCATCTCGTGCGGGTTGTCAAGCTCTTTTTTTTCAGATAAGATTAAATTATGATGAATAATGCCGTGGTTCTTCTTGAACCGGAAATTCCTCAAAATACGGGAAATATTGCCCGCACCTGCACTGCGACGGGAACCGAATTGATTCTCATTCGTCCGCTCGGTTTCTCGATTGACGAAAAATCGGTCAGACGAGCGGGACTTGATTACTGGGACAAACTGACGCTTTCAATTTATGATTCGTTTGACAGTTACATCCGAGATCGCAGAGACGTTTCTCGTTTTTTTCTGTCGACCAAGGCGGCGAAATCATACAGCGAAACCTCCTACCCGCAGCCGTTTCACCTGATTTTCGGAAAAGAGAGCGCCGGTATTCCGGAATCCATTCTGAAAGCACATTACGGCGACTGTTTCCGTATCCCGATGATGCCGCAAATTCGCAGCCTGAACCTCTCCAACTGCGCCGCCGTCGTTCTCTACGAAGCTCTGCGTCAAAACGATTTTCCGTTTCTGCAAAAAGAGGGCCGTCTGACAGAGAGCTGAATTTCGGAAAGAAAACGTTTTCGCTCGACGGCAGAGATGCGGAAGGATTCCCGAATCATTACGAAACAAAAAAACTTCATTGCATTGTAAACTCAAACGGAATTCCGGGAGAGATTCAATCCCCTTTCCCTTTTCCCGATTTTGTGATAATGTATTTCATCACGGTTTTCGGGGGTATTTTATGGGAGAATCCGTTTCCCGCAACTTTATCGAACGCATTATTGACAGCGACATTGAATCGGGGAAAAACGACGGCCGCGTCGTAACGCGTTTTCCGCCCGAACCAAACGGCTATCTCCACATCGGTCATGCCAAATCCATTAATCTGAATTTCGGTTTGGCACGGCAGTACGGCGGACGCTGCCACCTCCGCTTCGACGATACCAATCCCGTCAAAGAAGATATGGAGTATATCAATTCTATTATGGAAGATATACGCTGGCTCGGTTTTGATTGGGGAGAACACCTTTACTTTGCCTCGTCGTATTTCGATCAGCTTTACCAGTGGGCGGTCGATTTAATTCAAGCAGGAAAAGCGTACGTCGACGATTCGTCGGTTGAAGAAATTCGCTGCGCCCGAGGAACGCTGACAGAACCGGGAACGGAGAGTCCTTTCCGAAACCGCACAATCGAAGAAAACCTCGATCTTTTCCGCCGCATGAAAGAAGGAGAATTCCCCGACGGTTCTAAGGTACTGCGAGCCAAAATCGATATGGCAGCGCCGAATCTCAATATGCGCGATCCGATTATGTACCGCATTCTTCATACCGAACATCCGAAAACGGGACGTAAATGGTGCATTTATCCGATGTATGATTGGGCCCACGGATTGGAAGACGCAATAGAGGGAATCACTTATTCGGTCTGTACGTTGGAATTCGAGGATCACCGACCGCTTTACGATTGGTTTATCGACCAATTACCGGGAGTCCATCATCCGCAGCAAATCGAATTTGCACGGCTGAATATCGACTGCACGGTGATGAGTAAGCGCAAGCTGCTGCAGTTGGTCACGGAACGGTTTGTCGACGGCTGGGATGATCCGCGGATGCCGACCGTCTGCGGTTTGCGCCGCCGCGGTTTTACCCCCGAATCGATTAAAGAATTTTGCGATAAAATCGGCGTTTCGAAGGTCGATTCAACCGTCCATTTTTCGTTTTTGGAATTTTGTCTGCGCACCGATTTGAACCGACGGGCTCAGCGGCGGATGGCGGTTTTGCGCCCGTTAAAGCTGACGATTACCAACTACCCGGAAGACAAAACGGAGTGGATGGAGGCGGAGAACAATCCGGAAGATGCAAACGCAGGAACGCGGCTGCTGCCGTTTTCCCGACATCTGTACATCGAACAGGATGATTTTCGAACTGAGGCGCCGAATAAAAAATACTTCCGTCTGGCCCCCGGAAAGGAGATTCGGTTGAAACACGCCTATTATATCCGCTGCGAACGATTTGAAACCGATAATGAAGGAAACGTAACCGAGGTTTTCTGCACTTATGATCCGCAGTCGCGCGGCGGCTGGACGGAAGACGGCCGCGTGGTGAAGGGAACCGCTCACTGGGTCAGTGCGGCGCATGCGTTGAAGGCGGAGGTTCGGCTTTACGACCGGTTGTTCACGGCGGAAGAACCGGGACGACGGACGGGAAATTTCCTGGACGATTTGAATCCGCACTCGTTGGAAGTCATTACCGACGCATGGATCGAGCCGTCTTTGGCAGAAGCAGCACCGGAAGAGCCGTTTCAGTTTTTACGGTTAGGATACTTTGTCGCTGACCGTAAAGATCACAGCAAAGAAACGCCGGTTTTTAACCGCAGTGTTTCGCTCAAAGAGTCGTTTACCAAAGAGGTTCTCGGCGGCAGTCAAACATCAAAGTAACGCCAAAGCGGATCGCCGCCTGCACGCGCTTTTAACTCGATTTTGTCTTTGGTAATCGGATGCTCGAAGGTCAGTTCGCCGGCGTGAAGCATGATGCTGTTGTCGCGCAAAGCCCGTTTAGAACCGTATTTGACGTCTCCGCGAATCGGCATTCCGGCATGGGAAAGCTGCGCTCGAATTTGATGGTGGCGTCCGGTCATTAAATCAATTTTAAGGCAAAAGTAACGGTCTGAGCAGCCAATGAGCTGATACCTCAGCTCCGCCCGTTTGGAATCTTTGACAGGAGAATCAAAAACGAAACTCTTGTTTTTCTCTCCGTTTTTTTTGAGATAACCGACCAAGACTCCCTCTTCATCCGGCGGCATCGCTTCAACAACGGCAAAGTAGCGTTTGCCTGTGCGGCGGTCACGAAACTGTTCATTCATTCTCGAAAGTGCTTTCGACGTTTTAGCAAAGAGAACAATGCCGCTTGTCGGACGATCGAGGCGGTGAATCAGGCCGAGAAAGACATTTCCCGGTTTGCGATCTCGTTTTTTGATAAACGCTTTGACTTTATCTGAAAGAGATTCATCTCCGGATTCGTCGTTTTGCACCGGCTCTCCGTTCGGTTTATATACAGCAATGAGGTGATTGTCTTCGTAGAGAATCCGTTCTTCAAATTTCAAAATGAGGCTCCTTTTTTTTCCGTAATTTCCGTTGTATCGACGGGATGGAAAAGCGCCGCCGGCTGACCGGCGGACGGAAGCAGCAGTGCGGTAAAAAACTCTTTTCGGGCAGCCGAAAGCCGGGAAAGCGGAATTCCGCCGCGCCCCAAAAGCGCCTCCGTAAAACTCAACGCATGCGTCAAGTACTCAATTTCAACGGCATGACCTTCCCAATCAGCTTTTTTGAGCACGGCGGCAACAGCTTGCGAAAACCCGCCGATTTCGTCAACTAAACCGATTTGCGCCGCTTGGAAACCGGTATACACTTTTCCGCCGGCAACCGCCGCCGCTTCTTCAACCGTCCATCCGCGCGATTGAGCCGTCAGCTCCAAAAAGCGGTCGTAAACAGCCTGCATTTCCAAACTGCGAACAGACGCCGTCTCCTCGGATTGAGGCAAAAACGGGGAATAAACGGCGGCGGCCGGATCGGTTTGAACGCCGTCGACGGAAATTCCGGGATAACGGGAAAGAAAACGGTTGACCGTCGGCGAAAGACCGAAAACACCGATGGATCCGGTAACGCTAAACGCATCGGCAATAATGATATCCGCTGCGGTGGAAATCCAGTACGCTCCCGAAGCTGCCGTTCCCGCCATGGAAACAACAACGGGGCGGCCGGTATTTTTAAATCGGCTCACTGCCCGGCGAATTTCTTCAGACGCCCAAACATCTCCGCCGCCCGAATCAATTCGCAAAATCAAAGCAATCACATCACTGCGCTCGGCAGCTTTGTCAATCAACGGCACAAGAATGGAAGCGTCACCATCTGCCGTTCCGCCGATGTGAATCGGTCCGGTGATCGGCAAAACAGCGATTTTCTTTTCAGCCGGTTTTCGTTTTTTGGTCAGCAAGTAATCGGTGTAATAAAACCACCGATCAGATTCCGATTCAGTTTCTTTTTCTATCCATCCTTTTTCAAGCCAAAGCTCCCGATCGGTTTTGAGACCGTCCACCCAACCGAACCGTTCAGCAGTCTGCGCTCCGTTGCCGCCAGACTCTGCCAACAGCTGCGAATAATTCCGAATGTATGCTCCAAATGCACCGTTTTCCAAACCGCGGTTTTTTTCAAGAATTTCGGCGTAACGACTGCGCAGATCTGACAGATAACCGTTCAGCTGCGCTTTCAATTCGGCAGACATAGCATTTCCGGAATACGCTTCGGCAGCCCCTTTCCATTCGCCGGCTTTAATGACGTTAAAATCGACCCCAAACTTTTCGGCAAAATCTCCGTAAAAAAATTCATAATGTGAAAAGCCGTTCAGACTCACCGTTCCCATCGGATCGAGGTAAATCTCATCGGCGTAAGATGCAGGCAGCAAATCGACCTGCGAATACAGAGTCGAAAAGACGGTAATCGGCTTTCCCGACGCGCAAAACGCAGCGACAGCTTCCGCGATTTCTTCAGCCTGCGCTAAAGAACCGCCGTAAAGATTCGAAAAATCAAGATACGCTTCAGCGATGCCGTCGTCGTCGGCAGCCAAACGCAGGGCGCGAACCACATTGGAAACAACGGTCGACTCTTGCGGACTGAACCCCCACATATCCAACGGATCACCGACTGCCGATTGTTCGACAAGAAATCCCGAAAACGGCACAGTCAGAACGTCTCCCGATGAAAGCGGCACAGGGTCTGAGCGAAAAGCGGTGTAAACGCCGTAAATCAAAAACAGCAAAAATAAAAATAAGATGTTGGTGACAATCAATCGAAAGAGGTCGATCCCTTTAAAAATACGAAGGAGCAGCGGCTGCGGTTCATGGTCGTTTGGATTTTGATTCATGTCTTCTCCGTTTTAAATCGACATCTGCCGAACACAGGCACCGTCTGATGGAATAACGGTAAACACTGCCGATGATTTCGCTTCAGCAGAAATTTCGGGATGCATACGGCTCAGATAAGTTTCGTAGTAGTCCTTCATGAGTTTTTCTTTAAACGCCTCCGTTTCACCGCTGCGGACCAAACTGACGTTGAAGCCGCCGAATCCGCCGCCCGTTTGCCTCGATCCTAACGCACCGGCGGCGCGGGCAATTTCGGTTAAGCTATCCGATTCGGGACAACTGAATCCGCCGTCATCGCGGCCGCTTGCGTGCGATTCGAACATCAACCGTCCGACGGTTTCCACATCCCCGGTTTCCAACGCCTGCGCACACTGTTCAACGCGGCGCCGTTCAGTCAAAACGTGACGAACTCGTTTAAATAATTCGAATCCGTTTGGCGGTTCGGGAAGCGGCGTTTTATCCGACATCAAGCAGCAGCTGCGTGTTAACTCATCGACGCTCATGCCGGCCGCAGCCGCGGCTTCTTCATAGGTATATCCGCCCTCTTTTAAAACCGAAAAAACGACGCGGTCGATTTCGTTTTCTGTTGCGCCGAGTTTTTCCGCCGTCAAATCGCCGAGTGAAAACGGCGGACAAGCGGTTTTCAACACTGCCGGCAGACGCCGGTTTAAAATCGCTGTCGCCATTCTGCTTTCTATCGGTTTGCTGTTATAAAGAGCCATAGCGGCTTCTGTTTTTTGCGCTTTGATCAAAGAGTCGGCGATGACAAAGGAAACACCGTCAGGAACAGAAAACGAACGGCAGTGCAGCGGATTGAAATCGATTTTTAACACTTTTCCGTTTTTGCCGTTAATACAGGCAGTCTGATCCATTCCGCCGCCTTGAGTACCGACGTAGCGCTCGGCGGCCGCCATCAAAGATGAAAATTCAAGAGGCGTATACTCAAATCCGTTGACAACACAAAAAATCATTCCTGTTAAAACCACAAACGCAGACGAAGAGCTCAATCCCCCTGCAGAAGGCAAATTCGACTCAATGACGGCGTCAAACCCCTTAAATCGCCGCCCTCCGCCGATTTGATCCGCAACAATCCCCTGAACGGCGGCTTTCGGATAATTTCCCCAATCGCTGGTTTCATAAGGCGCAATGTATGCTTCGGCGTCAAAACTCCGCTGTCCGCGACGGGCAAGAGAATCCAGAATACAAATGCGATTATCTTCGCGAGGCGCAAAGACGGCGGAAATCCGCAAATCGACCGCAAACGGTAAAACGGGACAATTATTGTAATCCAAATGGTCGCCGATTAAATTAATTCGCCCGGGAGCGAATGCTTCTCCCGTCGGTTTTCTTCCAAAAAAGGATTCAAATTTATTGCTCAAATTTTTTATTGTTGGCATTTACAAAGAACTCCGTCTCGGATATAATTATAATGGTTGAAAATTCACCGACCTTGATTATATCGAGTCAACTCAAAAAATGCAACCGCAAAGGGAGCCGAATGAATAAAATCTGCTTGAATCACATTCGCATTTGGATCAAAAACAACGCCGTCACGCCGAAAATTTTATCCTGCAGTCGGTGCCGTTTCGCGAATGCGGCGGCGGTCATTTTGCGGTTGAAAAGCTGCACCCGAAAGAAACATCCGATTTCCGGTACTTTCCGAAAAAAAATACGCTTTCCGGCATCTGATTTGAAGGCGATATTCGCTTTTTTTCAATTTTTTGCCGAAAACAACAGGAGAATTGAATGGAATTGAAACGGACGCTCGGTTTTGCCGAGGTTTTCTGCATCGCCTCCGGAGCCATGATCAGCTCGGGAATTTTTATTCTGCCGTCATTGGCGTTCCGTTACTCGGGACCCGCCATTGTCTTTTCGTATCTGCTGGCAGCCGTCTTCATTATTCCCGCTATGCTTTCAAAAGCGGAACTGGCAACAGCCATGCCGAAGTCGGGCGGTTCGTATTATTTTACCAACACGACGCTCGGTCCTCTGTTCGGAACGTTCGCCGGATTTACCAATTGGCTGTCGTTGGCTATGAAAAGCGCGTTCGCTCTTTTGGGTATCGGTATCTTTTTGGAGCTTCTGATACCCGAATCGGCAGGGATGAATACCGAAATTGCGGTTAAAATCCTCGCTACGCTTTGTACACTGTTTTTCATGGTTACCAACATTCTGAGTGTCAAAGAAAGCGGCCGCCTGCAAATCATTCTGGTGGTTTTTCTGCTCGCCGCCATGATTCTCTACGTCCTTGCGGGATTTTTTTCCGTTAATCCGGAACACTTCGTTGATTTTTTCGCATCCGTTGAAAATCCGGATCCGAAACCGCTTCCGACGATCTATCTGATGATTTGGACAGCCGGTTTAATCTTCGTTTCATTCGGCGGACTGACCAACATTGCTTCGATTGCGGCCGAAGTCAAAAACCCGGGAAAGACGATTCCGTCGGCAATGTTTACCGCCTTTGTCGTCGTCTCGCTGCTTTACGCCGCCATCGCCTTTATCACGGTCGGAATTCTTCCGCCCGACGAGATGGCGTCCACGCAGACGCCGCTTTCAACCGCTGCCGAAGTATTTTGGGGAAAACCGGGCTTCATTTTGATGGCATTGGCTGCCATGAGCGCCTTCATCACCACCGCCAACGCCGGCATCATGAGCGCTTCCCGCAATCCGATGGCAATGGCTGAAGACAATCTGATTCCCGAAATTTTCGGAAAAGTTTCCTACAAATACAAAACTCCGTACATTTCCATCATTTTAACATCGGGCTTCATGATTTTCACGATCTTGATCCTCGATTTGGAAGGCTTGGTTACAGTCGCTTCAGCAATGATGCTTCTTTTGGCAGTTTTCGACAATTTGTCGCTGATATTGATGCGCGCCAGTCGACTGACCAACTACAAACCGATTTTTAAAGCGCCTCTCTATCCGTGGATTCCGATCGCCGGAATCATCATCAATTCGCTGATGCTGATTCAATTGGGATGGATTCCGTTTCTGGTGACCGCTGCGTTTTTCGCACTGTCGCTGATTTGGTATTTTGCCTACTCGAAATCGCGAAAAAACCGAACCTTTGCCCTTATCCACGTTGTTGAACGGCTGACAAACAAAGAATTGAAATCGGAAAATCTCGAAAACGAATTGAAAAATATTTTAATGGAGCGAGATCAAATCATCGAAGACCGATTCGACCGCATTATTAAAACAGCCGCCATTCTCAATTTTACGGAAAAAGACGGCATTTTAACCCGCAACGATATTTTCAAGGCGATTGCACACGAAGCGGCAAAACGGCTGCCGCTGGAAGAAGAGGAAATTATTTCCCTGCTTGAAGAGAGGGAAAAAGAGTCTTCGACCGTTATCGGAGAAGGGTTGGCGGTTCCCCACTTTCTGTTCAAAGGAGAAAATCAATACGAAATCATCGTGATTCGATCGGAACGGGGCATCGTTTTCGACAAGGACAAACCGGCGGTAAAAGCAATTTTCGCGTTGGCCGGCTCGACCGACGAACGCAACTTCCACCTGCAGACGCTGATGGCTATTGCGCAAATCGTTAAAAATACCGATTTTATGAAGAATTGGGATGCGCTGAAGTCTCCGAACGACATCCGCAACTCGATTCTGCTTGCCGACCGCATTCGAAAAAAAGGTGTCTGACGCCGATCTCTCCTACGCAGACTGCCGCCTTTGCCCCCGCGCCTGCGGCGTTGACCGCCAAACGGCCGCCGGCTTTTGCGGCGAAACCGAAACCGCGCGCGTGGCATGGAGCGGTCTGCACTTCGGAGAAGAACCGCCGATTTCCGCTGCCGAAGGATCGGGAACCGTTTTTTTCTGCGGCTGCAGTCTCGGCTGTATCTTTTGTCAGAATCGAGGAATCAGCCGTCCGCATTCTCAGGGACGCGTATTTTCCGAAACCGAATTGGCAGCTCTTTTTCTGCGTTTGCAGGAAGCCGGCGCCGAAAATGTCAACCTTGTGACGGGCACGCCGCACGCACCGCTCATCATCGCCGCTCTAAAAAGAGCTAAAAACGACGGTTTGACAATTCCCGTTGTATGGAACAGCTCCGGATACGAAACGCTCGAAACAATTGCCGCATTAAACGCGGTTGTTGACATTTACCTCGCCGACTTTAAAACCGCTGATCGGAAAAGTGCCCAACGACTGTTTAACGCCGCCGATTATCCGAAAACAGCGGCTGCAGCCATTCGAGCCATGTGTCTTGCCAAACCGCCGCTCTTCGCCGACTTTTACAACGACCGCCTGAAGCTTTTTCATCCGTTGATGAAGCAAGGAGTCATCGTCCGCCACTTAGCGCTGCCGGGCGCAGCCGCCGATTCGCAAACTGTCATCGACCGCTATGAAAGAGATTTTCGTCCTCTCGGCGCCGTTTTTTCCCTTTTAACCGATTATCTCCCCTTCTCCGAACTTCCGCCGCCGCTCAACCGCCGTCTTTCCCCTTCTGAAGAGACAATTTTAAAAGAAAATTTGATTCAAAAAGGATGGGACGACTGTTTTTTTCAGGAGAACGAAGAGTGTGCCGTCGACTGGACTCCCGATTTCACCCGCCGGGAACCGTTTCCGGCAGGTTTTTCGAAGGCTGTTTTCTAAAAGCGGAAAAAGTTCGCCGATTTTCCCGTTTTGTAATGCCTTTTTTCGACGACTGTGGTAAAATCGAAATATGGAATGGATTGATACGCACGCTCATCTCCCCCACATTGCCGAACGCGGTGTTTCCGTAGAACCGTTTTTAGACGGAACGGAGATCGCCGTCATTGATATCGGTACGCTTCCCGACGATTTGGAACCGCGGTTGGCAATGAAAAACGGACGCAATGGCCGTATTGCGTTCACCGCCGGACTTTATCCCGCACTGTCGGCCGAACCGCAGTCCGACATCGACCGCGCTTTCAAGCAGTTTCGTGAAACGGTTCTCCGGCATCGCAGTGAAATTTGCGGCATCGGCGAGTTTGGACTGGATTTCTACTGTGAGGGCTACGGATCTCCCGAAAAACAGACAGCATTGGCTCGAAAACAGATCGAATTGGCAGCCGAACTCGGACTTCCCGTCGTGATTCACAGCCGCAGTGCCGATGAAGCGATCATCCGCCTTTTTGCCGACTATGCACCCGTGCACGGCGTCATTCACTGTTTCTCTTCGGGGCCGGAAACAGCAAAGACGCTGCTTGACTACGGATTTTTCCTCTCGTTTTGCGGTAATTTGACCTATAAAAACTCCCGCGCAATTCAAGAGGCTGCCCGCATGGTTCCTCTCGACCGCATGGTGTTCGAAACCGATTCTCCGTATTTGGCTCCCGTTCCGGTTCGAGGAACCGTCAACACACCTGCCAACGTCGAACACGTTTATCGGTTCTTCTCGGAATTGAGAGGAATTCCTCTTCCCGAAATACAAAAAAGAGCGGCTGAAAATGTCCGTACTCTCTTTGGTCCCATTTTTGACGATTGAGAATGAAGCTCAAACCGATTGCCCTTCTCCTGCCGCTCTTTTTCGCGCGCGCCGCCTTTGCTCAGCCGGCCGCTGATGAACGCAATCCGGTTGATTTGCAGTTTGCCGCCGCCGTTTCCGTTTCTTTTCAGGGCGCGCGCAGCGATACCGGATTTTCCGCCTTTCAACCTGGCGGCCGTATTGATGCTACTGCCGGCGCTCTGTTTATCGATTCCGTCGGACTGCACTTTGGTCTGCGCAGCGAATTTTTCGGAGCGTCCGCCTTTAACGGCGACCGCAGCCTGAAAGGATACGCGTCCGTCGGTCCTCAGTTTTCCGTCTTTTACCGCCACCGCATCCGCGAAACCGAAACATCACTCCTCATGCCCGGTTTTCAACTCGGCACGGCGCTTTTGCTCGCAAAATATGAGTTGATCGACAACCGTTTTTTCTATCCGACATTCGATGCGGCGGTTTTCCTTGATGTGCGCCCGATGAAGACAAAGATGGTTACAGTGCGGTTTTTTGTACCGTTTTCGGCGGCGTTCCGCCGCGATGTTCCGGTTTGTCTGAACGGCGGCGTCGGCTGCGCTCTGCTCTTCGACAGCTTTCTTCCCGGAACAGCGCAGAATTAACGGCGCATTGAAAAGATTTCATCCAGGCGAGCGGCAGTTTCCTCAAAAATCGGCGGCAAAGCAGCTTCAAACGTCCGCGGAGACTCTTCTTCGAAAAGCGTCACCGTCAGCCGACAGGCATGCAGCATCAATCGAATTTCAGGAAACAACGCATCGGGTCTTCCGTAAATCGGGTCGCCGAGAATCGGAGCGCCGACCGACTGCGCATGAACCCGCAGCTGATGAGTTCGTCCCGTTTGCGGAAAAAAAGAGACAAGACTGTAACGGTCTTTCCAGCGTTTTAACTCTTTGTAAAAGGTCAGCGCCGCGCGGCCGGCATCGGGTGAATCGGTGACGGTAAACCGCTTGCGGTCCCGCCGGTGACGCACCAACCGCCGTTCGATTTTTCCCTCTCCGGAAGGTAAAATACCGCGTAAAAAGGCCCGATACTCTTTTTGAACTTTCCGTTCGCGAAAAAGGGAGGCGTAGTAATCGGCGGCCGCTCTCGTTTTGGCTGTCAGAATGACTCCGGAGGTATCTTTATCCAGCCGGTGAACAATTCCGGGACGGTTTTCATCTTCGAAATCATCACTCTCTTCTTCCTTCAGATAGGAAAGAAGTCCGTTCACCAGCGTTCCCGAAAAATGTCCCGGCGCCGGATGAACCGTCAGTCCCGTCGGTTTGTCGAGGATCAGGGTGAATTCGTCTTCATACAGAACAGAGAGCGGCATCTCCTCGGCAGCCGGCTTCATCGGCAGAACGGAATCCGCCGACGGACGCAGCTCAAACTGTAAAACGTCACCGTTTTTAACGGCGGCAGAGGCTTTAGCCGCTTTTCCGTTGACAGTCAGACCGAAAACCCGTTCTTTGAATTTTGAACGGACACACAAGTGCAGGGAGGAGCAAATGTAAGAATCCGCACGCACGGAAACGCCCTCAATGTAATCAACTGTAACGGTATGCACATTTTCGCCGTTCATGTGGACCCGGATTCCGCCGAAGATTCTTCCAATTCGCTCTGTTCCGCATCGGTTTGCGGGGAAGTGTTATCATCCGGCGCTGTGTCAGGCTGCGATTCGTTTTCGCCGACAGTCAGCGTATCGGCCGGCTGCGGAGTGAAATTAGAATCGATACCGCCGTAGAGCTCTTCCGCCTGCCTTACCCGCAAACGCCGCGCTTCTCCGGAGCGCTCTTCCCTCTGCTTTTTTTTATAAAGAATCATATCGACGGTAGCAACGATAAACGCCAGCGAAAAAGTCACACCGACGGTGTACATTTTTTCGTTGTTGGTAATTTCTGCCGTTCCCACCAACGGAATGTATTCACTGCTTTGATATTTTGCATACAACGCCGTGCTTGTAATGATTTCGGAGAAAAGATAAACAATCGGCATGGCGCCAAACATAATGATTTCAAACCGTCTTAAATCGAGAACGCCTTCGGGAATCGCTTCCAAGTCGTAGGGCACAGGGTCGGTTTCCGAAGCGGATGATGCAGTCGAGGTTGAACTTTGTGCCTGCAACGGAGAGATAGACAACAGCAGCGCCGCGAACAGCAGAAAAACCTGTTTTTTCAAACGGGAACCCCTTCAAAAAGCGCCGTTCCGATGCGAACCGTCGTCGAACCTTCGACAATCGCCTGCTTGAAATCGCCGCTCATTCCCATAGACAACTCAGGAAGACGCAAACCGCTTTCTGTCTCCGCCTTGTCCCGCAGCTGCCTTAAACGCGCAAATGCCGCACGCGCTGTTTTTTCATCGGCTCCAAGGGCAGCCATCGTCATCAGTCCGCGGACGGAGACAAACTCAAACCCGGCAGCCGCCTCCAACGCTCGAAAAAATTCCGTTTCGTCGCGGAAACCGTGTTTCGCCTCTTCGCCGGAGCAGTTGACTTCCAGTAAAACCGACAGCCGTTTTCCGGCGGCCGCAGCGTGTTTTTCGACCTTCAGCAATGTGGAGAGCGAATCAAGCGAATCGACGGCATCGAAAAATTCGACCGCCGCTTTCGCTTTGTTCGACTGTAAATGACCGATCAAATGAAGTGAAACGCCTTCGCGATTCAGTTGGGGCCATTTTTCAAGACTCTCAGCCAGGCGATTTTCTCCAAAGAGACAGCATCCGCTTTCAATTAAAGGCCGAATCTCTTCCGCCGCATGAAGCTTCGTCACCGCCATCACCTTCACCTCTTCCGGTTTTCGGCCGCAGCGTTCCGCTTCGAGAGCAACCGCTTCGTTGATTCGTTTCCAATTTTCCGCCGTCGAAATCATGGTTTGATTATACCACAAAGCGGTTTTTTTGAACAGTCATTCAAAGAGGAAGACAAATCTTCCTCTTTGAACTGATATATCATTTTACCAGCCTCTCATCCTCGCAAAAACCATCCAACCCCGAAGCATCAAAACGCAGGAACTGTGTCTGCATTTTGTCAATGAAACGGCCGGCGTCTTTCTTGCTCTCCGGCGACCACGCCCGTTCGGCGACGGCAATCACCCGCGGAAAACACATATAAACAAGATGCTGATTCGGGGTCCACACTTTGCCTTTCTTTTTAAAACCGAACGTCTTTTCCGTAAAATAGTTGGCTTGAACTCCGATCTGCCGGCTTTGATCGATCGATGCTGGTCCGGCTTTTGTGACGTCGTAATTGTAAACTGTCTCCAAAGTTCTGACCTGCTTATGACCGACCGTAGCTGACCCACTGAATAAGTCTTGATCTTCTTTCGACTGATAATAATCCAAATAGTAGTGATCGGTGTAACAGTTGATGATACTTACAGAAGTTTGATTGCCGACGGCGTCCCATGCATGCATAAAACCGTCCGGTTGCGGCTGAAAACCGCCTTTGGTCGCTTCATTCCACATTCCCATCCGCGTACCGCCGCTGCGGGCATACGGCTCAATCTGTTCCAAAAACCACGCCTGCAGTTTCTGAAAGCTGTCATACGATACGGTTGTGCTTTCTCCGAGTAATTCTTTCACTTTGTTTTCACACCGCTGACAGTACCACCAGTGTCCGATTAAATACCAAGATCCCGGATTGATTTTGACCTCATCGGCGCCGATGTGCATGTATCCTGTATTAAAAACCGCTTTCATCTGCCGAATCATCTCTCCTAAAACTTCAACCGTATCAGGATTGGAAACACAAAGGTCGGTATCAGATCCCGGTTTTAGGTATTTACCATCGACTCCGGAACGAGAGTCACCCTCGTCCTCATAAAACTTGTCGCAGCGCAGATTCACTTCACTGCCGTCGGCCGCCGTTCCGATCATCAAATCATAGAGCGGTCCGCAGTGTCCCGGCATATCAAATTCGGGAATCACCTCAATGTTGCGCATTTTAGCGTAATTGATGACGTCGCGAATTTCCGCTTCCGTGTAGCTGCCGCCGTGTTTGTTGTTTCTGTATTGATAATACGGATCATCCGGATCATTCGGATCAAAGTAATGCCAGCCATCTTCTTTTATTGTCTCATAATCCCTGTTGGGCCAATTGGTCGAATTTTCGTTCGGTCCGGTACGCCACGCCGCCTTTTTCATAAATTGATCGAAATCATAGGTATTCCCGGCGCTTGTCGTAAACTGTCCTTTAAACGGAAAACGAATACCGCCGTCGTCGGTCAGATGCCAATGGAAACGGTTGATTTTCACCAAAGAGAGCTCATCCAGCACCTGTTTGACCATCTCCGCATCGAAAAACTGCCGAGCAACATCAAGCATAAACCCGCGCCATTCGAAACGCGGTTCGTCTTCAATTTCGCAGCAGGCAGCCGACAATCTCAAACCGTCAACCGGGGTTTGCGACAACACTTCCGGGGGCATCAGCTGCAGCAATGTGTTCAATCCGTACAAAAAGCCTCCGTAACCGTTTGCGTGAATCGCGACGGCTTCAGCAGTAACCGACAACCGATAGCCTTCGGTGTTTTGAATACTATCGTCAGCAATCAGGCGAATAACATTGGAATCAGCCTCTCCGCTAATCAAATCGATTCCGCTTGATTTGCGGATCCGTTCCTTAAATAAACTGATTGCATTGGACGCTGTTCCCGACTGATCATCGATTTTGGTTTGCTCATTGATAATAAAAAATCCGGTCCCTTCGGTAAATTTCACAGGCTCAGGAATCAACGCAATGTCCCTTTTTTCAATAATTTCATCGGCATACAAAGCAATGTATTCGATTTCAGCGCCGTTCGTTCCGTCTGTGCGAATGCCTGCATCCCCCCACCAGACGCCGAATACAAAATCCGCCGACCCTTGCAAGAAACTTTCATCAGTCAAAATTGTACCGGCATCAAACGTCATCTGCAGTGCGCCATTCATGTAAATAAGAATTTGATTCTCTTTTCTTAAAATATCAACATCGACAAACTGCGACGCTTTTTCGCGTGAATAGACCGATTCATCGTAAAACTCGGTTACACCGTCACTTGTTTGTCCGTCAGAGTACAACTCCGCTTTAAAATCGAGATAATTTGCATCTGCGTCAATGTCATGTTCGTATAAATAAATGAGATCGATACCCGTGGTTTTTACTCGGAAATTGGGATTGTGATCATTGATTTTAAAACGGACGCGCATCAGGTTGTACAAATTGTTTGGCAGAACAGAAAAGGTTTGATTAGCGCCTTCGCTCCCCGGTCCCAAATCGGCATCGATTTTCAGCACACCGTCTTCGACGCGATGCTTACTGCCCGATAATCCGGTTATATCTGAAGAGACAAAATTTTCCGCAAAAATTTGAAGATATTCCGTCCCGTCGACTGTTACGGAAGCCGGCGCCGCCGTACCGTTGACTGTCACCGTAAACGAATCGGTTTTTCCGTTGGAAGTCGAAACCGTCACCGTCGCCTCACCCTCCTTCAGAGCCGTCAGAACGCCGTTTGTCACCTCAACCGTTCCTTCGGGAGAAACCGTCCACGTCAAACTCTTGTCGGTCGCATTTGCAGGAAGCACTTCCGTTTCAAGACGGATTTCCGCACCCGCGAACAATGTTTCTGCCGGAGGATTTTTAATTTCAACCGATTCGGGAGCAATACTCCCTTGACTCGGATTTGCGGGATCCGGCGGCGGACAACCAATTAATAATGCCATTCCAAATACAATTCCAAAAACGAACCTCATTTTTAACTCCTTTTATAAATAATTATTGCTGATTATCGCGTTCAGCCGGACAATACCAAACAAATGCAGCCGCATCAAACCGTTCAAACTGCGGCTGCATTTTTTCTCTGAATCGATTATAATCTTTCTTCTCTTCGGGCGACCACGTCCGTTCGGCAACGGCAATTAACCTCGGAAAAACATGATAAATCATATTTCCTCCATCAATTGAGTACTCGATTCCGCCGCGTTCGAAGCCGACTGCGGATTCAGCCCAAAAGCACGCCTGCGCACCGATCTGCGTGTCACCGATTGCCGCCTGTCCGGCGTCGCCGTCCTTTGTCAGATCAAAATTGTAAACAGCCTCCAAAGTGCGCGTATCCGTTCTCCGATAATTGACTTTATTGCCTTCATCCACATCCGACTGCGTTTGCGCCGTTGTTAAATAGTAGTAAGTAAAATCGGCATTGACGATTGGCAATCTTTTATTTTTTGCCGGCTGTAAGGTATTGGCGTGATCCCAGTAATAAAAAATCGGATTGGTCACCGGATTGAACTCGCCGTAAATGCCTTCGCTCCAAATAGCGGATTCTTTTCCGATGTTTTGAATGTAAGAATCAACTTTCTCCAAAAACCGCGCCTGCAGTTTCTGAAACTGCCCATATCCGGTCGATCGTGACACTGTGCCGCCTTGCGCCCGAACGGCGGCGTCGCACAGGGAGCAGAACCACCAGTGCCCGATCGCCTGCCAACCGACAGACGGGTTAATTTTCACCTCGTCAGCGCCGATATGAATCGTTTTGCCCGGGAAAACTTCCGCCACCTGTTTTACCATATATTTGATGACCTCGATTGTGTCGGGATTAGAAATGCACAAATCGGTATGCGAAGCGTCCGTCAGTGCTTTGCCTGCCCGATCACTCTGCTCGCTCTCCGTTTCAGCCATTTTCGTATCACAGCGCAGTCCTTCAAACAGATACCACATCGGTTTGGCGTGTCCCGGCATATCGATTTCGGGGATAATAGTGATGTTTCTCATTTCAGCGTAATGAATGATTTCTTTCAATTCGGCTTTGGTGTAAAAACCGCCGTGTTTGTACTCCCGATACTCATAATTCGGATCCTCAGCGTCGTTGGGATCGAAAAAAGTCCATTTATCGGAGTTGTTGTAGTAAGAAACCGCGTAAGGATTCGCCAATCCTTCAGGATTGCCGGTACGCCACGCCGCTTTTTTCATAAATTCATCAAAGTCGTAAATCGTACCGCTCGACGCTATCAGTTGTCCTTCAAAAGGAAAACGAACGCCGCCGTCATCGGTCAGGTGCCACTGGAAACGGTTCATTTTAACCTTTGCCATTTCATCGAGAACCGCTTTTACTTTATCTGTCGAAGAGAAGTGACGACTGACGTCCAAAGAAAAACCACGGTACTCGAAACGCGGTTCGTCTTCGATTTCACAGCAAGCAGCCGACAGCGTCAAACCGTTTACGATTGTTTTCGAAAACACTTCCGGCGGCATCAACTGCAGTAAAGTATAAAAACCGTACAGAAACCCGCCGTAACCGTTTGCGCGAATTTCAACTGTCTCCGGAGTCACTGTCAGCCGGTACGCTTCGTCGTTGTCGATTTCCGGGGCGACAATCAGATGAATGACATTAAAATCGGCAGCACCGTTTTTCAACTCGATTCCGGTCGAGGTTCTGATTGTTTCTTTAAAAATCGCTGAGACGTTTGACTCTCCCGACCGGTCATCGATCGTTGTCTGTTCGTCAATGATGAAAACGCCCTCTTTTTCCGTCAAAGAGACCGGCTCCGGGATCACGGCAACAGACGCCGCCCGAATCGAAGAGACCGTCACTTCAAAAGAATCGGTTTTTTGGTTCTCGGTTGACGCCGTTACGACAGCCTTTCCTTCCGCCAGCGCAGTCAAAACGCCGTTTTCAACGGAAACAACGTCTTTCGGTTCCGCACTCCAATTAACTGTCGCCTCCGCAGCCTCTTTCGGCATGATTTCCGCAGTTAGAGAAACTTTCTTTCCGATGTACAGCTCCGTCGGCGGGTTGAGAATTTTAATTGACTCGGGTAAAATTTCCGGCGCAACGGGAGGCTCGGGACATCCGATATAAAAAAGACTCAAAATTAATAATACGATTTTCATTATCGAGACCTCATTATCGAGACCTCATTATCGAGACCTCATTTTATTCTAACTCATAAAACCGAAATTTACAAACAAAATATTTTCTTTTTTACAGCAATTAGGTAGTATAGTATATATCGAGGAGATTATCATGTTTTACGAACAAACCGAATCTTTAATCGGCAGTACGCCGCTGCTGCGGCTTGCCGCATTTGAAAAACGGCACCGCGCAGAAGCGGTTGTTTTGGCAAAAGTCGAGCGTTTCAATCCGGGCGGAAGCATTAAAGATCGCGCGGTCAAAATGATGCTGGACGACGCGCAGGCGGAAGGGCGCCTGACACCGGAGTCGGTCGTCATTGAACCGACCAGCGGCAACACCGGTGTCGCTTTGGCTATGGAAGCGGCTGTTCGCGGTTTTCGGGCCGTTATTGTTATGCCGGAAACGATGAGCGTTGAACGGCGGAATTTAATGAAGGCTTACGGCGCGCAGTTGATTCTCTCCGATGGAAAAAAAGGAATGAAAGGCGCGGTTGAAACGGCAGAAAAATTGGTACAAGAGACGCCGAACGGATTCCTTCTCGGACAGTTTGTCAATCCGTCGAACGCAAAGGCGCACCGTCTGACCACAGGTCCCGAAATTTGGGAGGCGGCCGACGGTAAAGTCGATATTTTTATTGCAGGCGTCGGTACGGGCGGAACAATCACCGGCGCCGGCGGTTTTTTAAAGGAAAAGAATCCGAATCTGAAGGTTGTTGCCGTCGAACCGGCTTCGTCGCCTGTTCTCTCCGGCGGAACGGCGGGCGCGCACGCTATCCAAGGCATCGGCGCAGGATTTATTCCCTCCGTATTGGATACTTCGGTTTACGATGAAATTATCACCGTCTCCGATGAAGACGCTCTGATCTTCGGACGGGAAGCGGCGCAAAAAGACGGTCTTCTGGTTGGTATTTCATCGGGAGCCGCCCTGAAAGCGGCCGCCGTCGTTGCCGCACGCAAAGAGAATCGCGGAAAAACCGTCGCCGTCATTTTGCCCGACACGGGAGAACGCTATCTGTCGACACGGCTCTTTTCGCAGCCCTAACGAATGCGGTAGCTTTCAACCGCTTCCGACGGTAATCCAAAAGCGGCGGCCGCAAGCGTTTGGAGCCGCCGCTCCGTTTCGTCCGTTAAACCGCCTTCGCCGACAATTTGACGGTGAAGATTCTCAAACTCGTTTTTCAGCTCCGGCGACAACATCGGCAGCGGCAGCGTTTCAATGTGCGAACGCAGGATTTTCCTCGAATGAAAACGTTTCCGTAAGATAAAATTCAAAAATACCGAATTGAAAAGACAGACCATCGCGGAGACAGGATAACTTTCGTCTTTCGGAATCAAAGCGTTCGCGCTGTTGAGAATCAACGCCCCCGATTCGTCGTAAAGGCAGCAGAAACGTTCGCCGATAAAACGGTAGACGATTTTCGGCAAGCGGTACACCTCTTCTTTGACACACTGCCGAATTTTTTTCGGATCGAAGCGCATCCACCGGGAAGGTTTTCCGAAAAGAAACGGACGCACATCCCGCCCCCGGAAAACCGGTTCGCCGCCGTCAAACGGAGCCTCCGCCGTTAAACGCCCATCGCCGCCGGTCACAATTCCGAGCGCAAAACCGCAGATTTCACCGACCGAACGCCAACCGGGCGTATAAAGCCGACGAATCATCTCCCGATCCTGCGGCGCAGCATGCACCTCCCACGCAAAATCGGGCGGCTGCGGCGGCGCAACGGCAAACGGAACGCCGCCGTCCGGAATAACGCAAACCGCCGCCGATTGACCATCCGCTTTGGTTTTTACCCATCCTTCCACCCAAAACGCCTCCGATAAGACTCCGGGGAAAGCGTTTCCAAGCGGTCGAACGGAAATTTTTTTGCAGCGATTTACTGCTTCGCGGCGGATACGGCTGTGACGCCTGACAGTCAAAAACGACTCGGGAAGGATAAAAAACCACCGCCCTCCCTCTTTTAATCGATCAAGCGAACGGCGCAAAATCAAAGCGAAACTGTCTTCAGAATGTCGATGCACACGCGCCCCCCACGGCGGATTGGCGACAATGACATCAAAACGAAGCGGCGAATCTCCGTCCTCCGCAATCGCGTCCCGAATTTCCAGCCGGGAACGGAAATCACCATCTTTAAAAAAAAGCGCCAAATTGACTTCGCACAGACGCAGCGCCGTTTCATCAATATCGAATGCAAAAACTGCGCCGCTCTCCGTACCGGGCGGCAAAACGGCAATCAAGAGTGAACCGCTTCCGCAGCACGGATCGCAGACGGTTTCTCCCGGATGAAGCGAAACGGCAGCCGCTGCTTGAGGCGGAGTGTAATACAAACCGTTTTTGGCGCAGTCGCCGACAGTGAGCAGTGAACGGTAAAGCAAACCGAGGAAATCACCTTCCTGAGAAATGGCGATTTCGGAAAGCGCGGCGGCAAAACGCAGCTGCGCTTCGGAGAGCGGAGAAATCCAATCGCGGTAAAGGCGGCCGATTCGGTTTTGAGGCACGGAGTTTTCCGCAGCCGCACTCAAAAGACCGCTGTACCGCAGCAAAACAAAGGCCGCCGCTTTTACCGCCTCTTCAGGCAGCAGCTTCTCCTTGCGAGCCGCCGCAACCGCCAGGCGCACCGTTTTGCCGGCTCCGGTCAGCGGAACGGCGACCCGGCTGGCGGTTCGGTTGGCGCGGGAAACCGACTTTTCGACAATCGGTTCAGAAAAACCCGAATCAAAGCCTCGGCTCACGGATCGCCCGCAACGGAATCCAAGACCGGAATACTCTCAATAATTTCTATCACATTCCGCCAGGAAACGGGAACGGCCTTTACCGGCGCATCGGTGAAGAATCCGGCGAGCACCTCGTTGTTGATCATCTCCATAAAACCGACAGCGGCGGAACAGTCGGCGCCGTTTCCCATCGCCCATTCGTGAATATCTTCAAGCGTGAATTGACTCAGGTAACGGACGGCGGCGGCATGAAAATTTTTCCCGGCGGCGCTCATCGCTTCGTTAAACGCCGTTTCATCCGCATCGTGCACCAAATAAAACCCCATGCGGACGTCGAAAAACGGAAAGCGGTCGGCCGACGGGAACTCAATTTCTTCATATTCATACCAATTCAAACTTTCAAAACCGGTTTCGGAGAAGGAAACGTCCGCCGGCTCTTCCGCAGCCGTCTCTCCGCCGGTTTCCTCCGCGGCGGATTCGGTTTCTTCTCCCGCCTCCGCCGCGCCGCCGTCTCCGGCGATCCCGGACGCTTCTTCCTCCGCCGGAAATTCTTCCGTCTCACCGCTATTCTGCAATGCTTCCGTCTTCAGAACCAAAAAAAGAACGGCATTTTCCAAATCTTCGTAAGAAACCGCAAACGGCAGGAAAAGAGATAGCCAATTCGTAAAAGATTCTGATTCGTTATCTATATACGGTTTCCAGCTGCCGTCGGTAAAGATGAGCGGAAATTGGATCCCCGTCAGAGTTTCCAGCGAAGGATCTTCGTTGTCAACGTAATCGACCAAAAGACTGTTTAAGATGTCAACCGCATCATCGACCAACGGTTTTTGTGTTTCTAAGACCTCTATCGCTTTCTCAAAATACTCACTAAATGAACGATTTGTCACATCAGCCTTGACAATAAACATCGGCTGACCGTTTTCGCTCTGTGTCATTGTGTTGCCGGTCGGTTCGACGCGCAAAAAATCGATGTACTGCGCCCAATCAATAGCCGGATCCATATAAAGGTTTGTTATTGGATTACTACCAAAGTAAAAATTCAGTTTCTCATTATCATTCTTTTGGATAGTCTCAACCACATCGAAAAAAACCCGCTGCGGCGTCTCTTTGGCACCGGCCGCCCATGCGGACAATGCCGTCGTTAGCAAAATTAAAAGAATCAAATTCTTTTTCATAAATCCTCCTGTCATTTCATTTCGCTTAATTATATCTGATTTTTTTTTAAAGTCAAAACATTTTTCGATTAAAATCAACTGTTCATTGGCTCCGCATTTGCGCCTGTTATCTTCAAAATAAACACCATCGTAAATAAAAAATATCAAAAACCGACTTGCGTTATTACATTATGATTTTATAAGCCGGCAAGAATAACATTTGCGATCTGTAAAAAGCTTACTCCGATTCTCAAACGAGGCGCAGCGCGGCCGAAGGCGTCAGGCGCCCGCAGAGGGCCGCAAGGCCGTCTGCCCGACGGCAGGCGGGCAGACCGGGCTCGAAGGGCGCCGACGGCCGCCGCAGGCGGTCGGGACGCCCAAAAACGAAAAGGATCAAGGGTGCGCGTTGTGTAAAAAACGAAACGAATCGAAAACCACCGTCATTTGTGTCGGAAAATCATCGAGAAACAGCTCAAACTCCGGCGTTCCTTCCGGGAAAGGATTGGATTGAAGTCCGTTTAGGACGACGACGCGGCCGGAATGCGACTCCCAAACGCGGGAGGGCGACGGCGGTTCCCCTTTGCGGCGGTTTTCAAAAAACGATTTTGACATCTCTTCGAAAACGATGACGTTTGCCGAGAGCGTTCCCGCTGTGTAAGCGATCAAAATCGTCGTCACCTTTTCACTGCCGAAATTCTGTTCATCGCGGGTGATGTCCGTATGGCCGCGCATCATCTCCGGCAATACCACCGCAAAGTTCAAATCTTCAAACGCAACCGCAACTCCTTCTTCGCCCGCATCCGCCGGACGGGCTGACAAAAACAAAAGAACCGCGCAAACGACGGTCGCCGACAACCGCCGCCGCGGCATTTTCCCGCAGCATTTCATTTTCTTTTCTCCTTTAGTCAAACGGCTTTTCCCGTTCAAATCGGTCAAAGACCTCTCCCAAATCGGAAAACCGCAGCGCGGCCGCAGCATCGGCGCGCGTCGGCTGGTCATTGACGACAATCAGCTTTCCGCCGTTTTTCAGCGTTAAATCGGGAAGCGCTGCCGCCGGAAAAACCGTCAAACTGCTGCCTAAAACCAGCATCACATCCGCAGCGGACGCCTCTTCCCAAGCTTCCCGCAGCGCCTCTTCCGGCAGACTGTCGCCGAAAAAGGTGATTTCCGGCTTGAGGACGCCGCCGCACTTCGGGCAAAGGGGAACTTCACCCCGCCGAGCCGTTTCGGCAGCCGCTTTAAACGGCACGCGCTCACCGCAGCGCAGACAGAAGTGGAACCGAGGAGAACCGTGAACTTCGATGACGCGGCGGCTGCCTGCCTTTTGGTGCAGCAGATCGATGTTTTGAGTGATCACCGCAGAGAGAATTCCTTTCCTCTCCCAATCCGCAAGCACGCGATGGACGACACACGGTTGTTTTTCGTCCAATCCGTAAATAAAATCTTTCGCCAGGCGGTAATAAATCGACGGATCACGGCGGAAGAGCTCTGTGTCGAACATTTTTTCAGTCTCCGGCTGCTTGTAAAGCCCGTTTTTTCCGCGGAAATCCCTGATTCCCGAAAGCGTGCTGACGCCGGCGCCGGTGAAGGCGACCGCGTGCAAGGCGTTTTTCAACAGAGTTTTAAATCTTTTCCAACTCTCTTCCGTCATGGTTCCGTTCCGCTGCTTATGCTGATATTCATTATTATAAAACAATTTTTCAAATCCTCAAGAAGAAAATAAAACTTTGCGGACAGGAATCGGTTTTTATGCTACACTGAATTTATGGAATTCCGACTGCTTCGTTATTTTTTGGCTGTTGCCCGAGAAGGAACTGTTTCCAAAGCGGCAGAAACGCTGTTTTTGACGCAGCCGACACTTTCGCGCCAACTCTCCGATTTGGAGTATGAACTGGGCACCCGGCTTTTTATCCGGGGGAAAAAACACATTGAATTGACCGAAGCCGGCATGATTTTAAGGCAGCGCGCCGAAGAGATTCTTGAATTACAGGAAAAGACGGTTGCCGAAATCAAAAACCGCGACAAAAACCTCAGCGGTGTTGTTTCCATCGGTGCGGCAGAATCAAAAGCGGCCGAAATTCTCCCTCCTCTGATTCTGAATTTCCAAAAAAAGTATCCGGCGGTACGCTTCGAGATTCAGTCCGGCGTTGCGTCGTTTGTTAAAGACAAGGTAGACCGCGGGCTTTTGGATTTGGGACTGTTAATCACTCCGGGAGACATCGACAGATACCGTTTTCTGCGTTTGGGAATCAACGAACGGAGCGGCATCTTGATGAATGCCCGTTCTCCTCTGGCAAAAAAACAGACTGTCACTGTAAGCGACTTGATTGGGCGGCCGGTCATTGCCAACGTACGTAAAGAAATCCAAGACTTTTACCGGCAGCGTCTGGGAGAAGATTTTGACAAACTGAACATCATCGCTGTGTTCAACCTTATCAACAATGCGGCGTTTTTTGCCGAACGCGATGATGTTTACATCTTCACAATCGAAGGGTGTGTTAAAAATTTCGACAAAACCGTATTCTGCTTCCGTCCGTTTGAGCCGGAAATCCGACAGGAATCTTTTTTGATCTGGAAGAAGCAGGAACCGCGAAACCGCTGCCTGATTCGCTTTCTCGAAGAGATTAAAAATACTTTTCAGGCATAGTTTCAAACAGAAATAAAGTATTTTACATAAAAACGCCGATTTGATACAATCTTTTTATTCTGAAAGGAATAAGGAGATTTTTATGAAACCATTTAATTTAACGCTGTTTCTGCTGACAGGTTTCCTTGCCGGCTGTCCTCAGGAAAAGGATTCAGACGAACTGATTCAGGCTCTTTCGCAGCGGGAATCGGCTATTGTTAAAATTTCGGCATACACCGCCCTCGGCAACCTTCCCGCTTTGGAAACAGAACTGAATGCGGCGCTGGATAACGGCATGAGCGTCAATGAAATCAAAGAAATTCTGATTCAATTGTACGCCTACTGCGGATTTCCCCGAAGCCTGCAGGGAATCAACACATTTATGAGCGTGGTTGAAACCCGCCGCACAAACGGAACGGTTGATACCGAAGGCGAAGCTCCGGCAACCGTCAGCGCGGAAGGCAAATACCAAGCCGGAAAAGCAACGCTGCAGCAGCTGACCGGCCGCGTCGAAACCGCTCCGAGCGGAGCCAACGCATTTGCCCCCGGCATCGATGTTTTTCTGAAAGAGCACCTTTTTGCCGATATTTTCGGCCGCGGCATTTTATCTTACCGCGACAGGGAGCTGGCAACCTGTTCGGCATTGGCGGTCCTTGATCACATTGAACCGATGCAAAATGCCCACCGTTCGATGGCGCTGAACGTCGGCGTTCCCGAAACGACTTTAAACGCAGCGCTCCGGCTGGCAGGTGAATGCCGTAAAGCTACCGAAGCCGCTGAAACTTCCGCTTTTCCGCTCGGCGCTCCCGGTTCATCCGACTGGTTTACGGGAACTGTTCACGTTCAGAGTCTTGTCAATCCCGACGAAATGGAAAATCTCTACTCCGTCGATCAAGTCACATTCGAACCGAAAGCGCGCACTTTCTGGCACACACACCCGATCGGACAGGTTTTATTGGTTACCTCCGGCGAAGGGTTTTATCAGGAACGGGGAAAAGCGGCGCGCCGCCTGAAAGCAGGCGATGTTGTCTGCATTCCCAAAGACGTCGAACATTGGCACGGAGCTTCCGATCACTCCCGTTTTGTCCACATTGCCATCTCCAACATCGCCGGCGGTTCGGCGGTCACCTGGCTCAATCCGGTAACAGACGGCGAGTACGCCGACAAAGACTGACTTTTAAAACGGCCGTCGGAATCCCGACGGTCGTTTTTTTACGGTTACCAGCCGCCTAAGACAAAATCCGGCAACCGCAAACAGAACCGTCATACAAACAGCCTCCGCAAGAAAAACCGCCGGACTCTCTTCAAAATCAAAAAATTTAAACTCAGACAACAGGAAAAGATCGGAATACAGCCGCCTGCGGACAAAAACGACGGCGCCGTAAACCGCTGCCGCAGCGGTCAAAACCGTTAAAAAAATTCCAGCGGCAAAGGCCGTTTTCGTCCGCCGTTTAAAAAACCGTCTGATTTTTCCGACGACAGCCTCGCCGTGAAAACCGAGATGAACGCCGCTCAGAACGAAGAGCCACGCGGTCGCCACCAAATGAATTTTTCTGCCGACAGCCGCTCCGGGAACATCGAGAAACGCCCACACATCGCGGGAGATCATCAGCGACGAAGCGGCGGTCAAAACAATGCAAAGCCAAAGCAATAAAATGACCGCCGTCTGAACCGCTCGGAAAACCGTATAACGCCCCCGGAAAAGCGATCGATACCAACGGAAATTAAGAATGTTGTGGATTGAAAACAAAACAAAAAGCCCCGTTCCGAGAATTTCATGGGGAAAATTCCCGAAAAGGTGCCATCCGAGAAGAAAAAGCAGAATCGCCGCCATGGAAATATCGACGGCGATTCTTACATAAAAAATCGGTTTCATGATCTGTAAAAACAGTGCTGTCAAAGCAGTCCCGATTCCGTCAGCCACGAACGGATCCGCTCTTCATTGCGGCTGCTTCCGGAATAACCGGAAATACACAATCCTTCTTTAAATTCGGCATCAATCGCCGCTTTCAGCTTCCGATCGCTGATACCGCTGCCGCCGGAAGTCGCAAACGGAATGACGGTCTTTCCCGAAAAATCGAGCGACTCCAAAAAGGAATAAATAATCATCGGCGCATCGTACCACCAAACGGGATAACCGACCAAAATAATGTCAAATTGATCGAGCTCTTCCTGAGTCAACTTCTCCGCAAGCTCAGGACGCGCACTGTCAGACAGCTCTTTTTGAGCGACTTCCAAAACTTCGTTGTAGCTCGTCGTGTACGGAACAGCCGGAGCGATGCGAAACAATTCTCCGCCTGTCATTTCAGCAATTTTCTCTGCCATTCCCTTGGTCTTCTGCGCCGATGACCACGAAAAGTAAGCGACTAAAACAGATGGTTTACCAACCGCCGAGGCTTCCTGAGCAAAACCGAAGAACCCGACGGTGAGCAGCGGCACAATCGAAATCATTTTTTTCACACTCATAAAATTCCTCCGAAACAGATTGAAATTTCCGGCTTTTTGACCGAAACACGGCTATTTTAAAGATTTTCTTCGAAAAAGTAAAATATTTTGTCCGCATTCTCTGTTATGCTTCAAAAGCATGTAATTTGTTTTTTAAATCTTTTCCTCATAAAAACATGTTTTTTTTGTTATGCGAATTGACATTTTTTTTTAAATCGGCTATAAAAAGACAGTAAGCCTCTGTAGCTCAGTCGGTAGAGCAAGGGACTGAAAATCCCTGTGTCACTGGTTCGATTCCTGTCGGGGGCACAAAGCTGCCTGATGTTCGGGCAGCTTTTTTTTGATTGTCGCGAGGATTTCTTATGGGCGGACTGTTCGGCGTCGCATCGCAGACCGATTGCGTCATGGATTTGTTCTTCGGAACCGATTATCACTCTCATCTGGGTACCAAAAAAGGCGGTCTGGCCGTCTGTCAGAAAACCGGCATCAAACGAATCATCCACAACATTGAAAATTCGCCGTTCCGCACCAAATTTGAAACCGACGTTACAAAACTCGCCGGACGGTTTGGAATCGGCTGCATCAGCGACTCCGACTCTCAACCGCTTTACGTTCACTCTCATTTGGGAGAATACGCTATCGCCACGGTCGGAAAACTCGACAATATTGAAGAATTAATCGATTTGGTTTTTCAAAAGCGGACGACTCACTTTGTCGAACTTTCAAGCGGAGAAATCAACTCTACAGAGCTGACCGCCATTTTGATTGACCGCTGCGACACCTTCGAAGACGGAATTCGCTACGTATGGGAAAAAATCCGCGGATCGCTTTCAATTTTGATTCTGACAGAAGACAAAATCATCGCTGCACGCGATCGTTACGGACGCACGCCGTTGATTATCGGCAAAAAAAAGGACGGCTGCTGCGTTTCATTCGAATCGTTTGCCTACTTCAACCTCGGTTATGACACCGCACACATCATCGGCCCGGGAGAAATCGTTCATATGACGCCGGACGGCTTTAAAACTGTTGTTCCGGCATCGGATTCACTGAAAATATGCGCATTTTTATGGGTTTATTACGGTTACCCGTGCTCCGATTACGAAGGAATTTCGGTCGAAGCCGTCCGCTACGCCGGCGGAGGACGGTTGGCTCGCCGCGACAAGGAGGCAAACCGCTGCGCCCCCGACTACATCGCCGGAATTCCCGATTCAGGAACGGCTTGCGCCATCGGATACAGCAACGAATCGGGCATTCCGTTTGCGCGGCCGTTTATAAAATACACGCCGACGTGGCCGCGCAGCTTTATGCCGCAAGATCAGCGGACACGCAATTTAATCGCAAAAATGAAGCTGATTCCCGTTCACTCTCTCATAAAAGGGAAAAAACTGCTCTTTTGCGACGATTCAATCGTTCGCGGTACTCAACTGCGGGAAACCGTCGATTTTCTCTATAAAAACGGCGCCGCCGAAGTTCACATTCGGCCGGCATGTCCGCCGTTGTTTTACGGATGCCCGTTTCTCAACTTTTCCCGCAACCGCTCCGAAATGGATCTGATTACGCGGCGCATTATTCACGAAAGAGAAAACGGAAACGTTACCGAAGATATTTTAAACGATTACGTCGATACTTCTTCGCAGCGGCACAAAGAGTTGGTTGAAAGCATCCGCAAAGAACTGAATTTAACGTCGCTAAACTTTCTCTCCGTTGAAGATCTAATCGATTCGATCGGATTACCCGCCGAATGTGTTTGCACTCATTGCTGGACCGGTAAATTTTGATTTCTAAAAAAAAAAACACTTTACTTTTTCGTAAAAGAGTGATTATAATAGAAGTATAAGGATTTCATTTCCCGTATCAAAAAAGTAGCACAACTCACAACAAAAGGCGGTTTATAATCTTGACGATCGGGAATTCAATCATTCTAGTCATAGCGGCATTGATTATTGTTGCGGAAACTCTCTTATTAGCCTTTTATATTCTTAATCACAAGAAAAAAGAGAAGCAGCGAAAATTCATTCTGCAAAAAATTGTTTTCTCATTGACCGTCGTTCGAAAATTACGCTCCATCATTTCTCAAAAAAGCCGTCAATCCGTTCTGCAAGTTGCGAAAGCACTGGGAGATCTTGAACTCATCGAAGAAGAGATTCAAGATAAAATTTTTGCAAATCTCATAAAAGATAACAAAAACACTGCAGAGACAGTGCAGGCGATTGACAATACGCTGTGCGAATGTTTAGAAAATCTTCAGTTTGAAGATTATACAGCCCAAATTCGAGAGCATATTCAAGTTCTGCTTGACGACGCTTCGGCAGATATTTACGAAATGAATATCTCTCCTCAGATACAAAAAGAAGTCACGGATAAATGCCGTCAAATTTTTTCAATTGATGAGGAATTTGCGGTTTTAGATCATATTTCGGAGGATATGAGAAAATGAACATTTTGACTATCGACGATTCGGCGACTATGCGCATGCTGATTAAAAAAACACTTCAGCCGGATGGATACACCATTTTGGAGGCCGACAACGGACAAAGCGGTTTAAACGTTGCCGCCGCCGACAAAATCGATCTCTTTTTTGTCGACGTCAATATGCCCGTTATGGACGGACTGGAGTGTGTCAGTCGGCTGAAAAAAGATGCACAGTACGCAAACACGCCGATTGTCTTTCTGACAACGGTCACCGATACGGAAAAAAAGCAAATGGGGCAGAGCCTCGGCGTCAACGGCTGGATTCAAAAACCGTTTAACCCCGATCAACTCCGCAAACTGACAAAAATGCTGTTGGGGATTTGAAAGTGAAAGAGTATTTCAAGGAATTGAGTGATGTTTTGAACGCATACACGTTCGGCGACCTCTTTGAAGCAATGCAGGCAGTCGAACTGTGCGATCAATTCATTACCGAAAACGAAATTCCGGAAGAGGAATTGGCGCAAATCCGCCTGTTAAAATCACTTCTGGAATCCATCATTTTGCAAGGCTCGTCCGACGAACAGGAAGCCGAACTGCTCCGTATTAAAACGGCTTTGCTTGAAGGAACCGCAGCCGAAGCAGCGCCGGCGGCATATGCGCACGGTACTCCCGCCGCAGAAGAGTCTCAAACGCCGACTGTTACGGCCGACGATCTGCTTGCGCAAATGGGCGGTGCCGAACCTAAACCGGCAGACGACTTCACCCGTTTACTCTCGCAGATGAACGATGCTGCCGACAATGACACTCAGCAACAGGACATCGACTCCCTTCTTTCACAAATGCAGCCGCCGCAGGACGAAGCGCCGGCTCCGGAAGCCGAAAGCGCGGTACAGAAACAAGAAACGCCGACCGGACCAAAGCCCGGAGAGATGCTGACAATCACCGTTGACGACGGCGAGACGCTGAATTCGTTTGTGGCGGAATCAACGGAACATCTGGACAACGTTGAAAATCTGATAGTCAATTTGGAAGCCACTCACGACCGGGATACCGTCAACGCGATTTTTCGAGCCATGCACACCATTAAAGGAATCAGCGGCTTCATGGGATTTTCGCAGATTACGCAGCTTTCCCACCGTCTGGAAAATTTGCTTGACGCCCTGCGGTCGAATGCCATCGACTTCTCTTCGGAGCTGATTGACATACTGCTTTCAGGATCCGATATTCTGCGTTCGATGATGAACGTTCTGGCGCCGGTCGCCGCCCGCTACGCCGCATCGGAGGATTCTTTCGCGGTGGAATTTCCGGTTTACGACCTCTCTTCCATTTTAAACGACATTGAACGGTACATGGCGGCGCACGAATGCGGTGCGGAAAACAGCACGCCGTCAGAGCCGGCAAAGAACGAAGAAATTCCGCAGCAGCAGCCCGCTGCCGAACCGGCGTTTTCTTCTCCGATGCTCACCGCCCGCGAATTGGGCGAATACGCGTACGCCGCCAAAAAAGTTTTCGAAAACCTCAAACGCTCACTGACGATATTGCAGCAAGACATTCGAAACGAAACCGCCATGCGGGAAATCGTAACGGAAATCAAGGCGCTGCACGACGCATCACTGAAAACCGGCGTTCACGAAATCATCGATTTATGCGAACTGATTACCAATAAAATCAACCGGGTATCCGACGGCTATACCCTCTCTTACTCGGACCTCTTTTCGAGTCTCAAAACGCTGGCCGATGCGTTTAAGGCGCGTATGGCGCTTTTAAAACAAGCTGCCGGCGAAGAACTTCCGCCTCTCGAGGAAGAGAAGAACGAAGAAGCCGACAAAGCGGCGCCGATTAACCCGGTTCAACCGCAGCCGTTTCAGATGCCGACCGCCGAACCTCAAACGGAGCGGCAGCAGTCGGAAGCGGTTCGCTCAACCGCTGCCGTACAGCCCGAACTGCCGAAAGCGAAGGAAGGCGACGCGCCTCAAAAGACGGTGAGCGCCTCCGCCGCCGTTACCGATCCGGAAGCAACGACCGTCCGCGTCGACATCAAAAAAATGGACCGCCTCTTCAATATGATCGGAGAGCTGATTACCGCACAAGATATTCTGATGGGGCAATTCGACGAAGAGGACGAAAGTCAGGAAATCCAAAAGGCAAAAAACAATCTGGAAAACGTTACGCGTGAAATCCAGGAACTCTCCATGCAGCTGCGTATGATTACCCTTAACGGACTTTTTAACAAAATGAAGCGTCTGGTAAGAGATTTGTCGCGCAAACTCCAAAAAGAGATCAATTTTACGATTTTCGGCCAGGACACGGAGATGGATCGCAACGTCATCGATGAGATTTCCGATCCGCTGATGCATATTATTCGAAATGCATTGGATCACGGCATCGAAACTCCTGCCGAGCGAACAGCCTCCGGCAAGCCGATAACGGGAAACGTCACTCTCGGGGCCAAATATGAAGGCAACAGCATTGTTATCAGCGTCCGCGACGACGGCCGCGGTCTGGATAAAGCCAAAATCAAAGAAAAAGCGATTCGAAAAGGAATCATTACAGCCGAAGAGGCCGCGAATTTACCCGAACGCAAAATTTTTGATTTGATTATGCTGCCCGGTTTTTCAACATCCGAAACGGTTTCCGATATTTCCGGGCGCGGCGTTGGTATGGACGTTGTCAAGCGCAGCATCGACGCATTGCGCGGATCGGTCATCATCCGTTCCGAAGAGGGAAAAGGCAGTGAATTTCTTATCCGAATTCCGTTGACGCTCGCCATTATCGACGCCATCACTTTTAAGCTCGGCGAGCTGACATTCGCGACGCAGATCACCGACGTCGTCGAATTTTACAAATTCAGAGAAGAACAGGTGACCGTTACGCAAAGTCAAGGCGAAGTTTTAAATCTTCGCGGAGAGCTGATTCCGATTTTGGAAATGAGCCGCTGCTACGGCACAGATCATCACTATCAACGTTACGAAGACGGCATTGCAATCATTGCCGTCTCTTCAAACGATAAAAAAGTCGCCGTTGTGGTCGACGAAATCATCGGCAACAAAAATTTAGTCATCAAACCTCTGCCTCAAATGTTCGCCCACCTCTCCAGTTTGTCGGGGTGCAGCATTTTGGCAGGCGGGGAGACCTGTTTGATTGTCGACATGAATCGTCTGCTCGGCGAAACTCTGGATTTGGTTTAGGAGGAGATTCATGTCAAACGATTTCGAAGATTTTCTTGAAGACGATGAAGCCGAAGGAGATGCCGATAAATTTCTGCTCTTTGATTTAGGTGAAGAATCTTACGGGATTCCGATTTCGAACATCATTCAAATTGTCGAAATGCAGCCGATTACCCACATTCCCGATATGCCGAATTATGTAAAAGGCATCATCAACATCCGCGGGCAAATCATTCCCACCATCGATTTGCGAAGCCGCTTTCATCTGCCGGAAAAGGAAGCCGACAAAAAAACCTGTATCGTCATCATTGCCCATGAAAACAACTCCATGGGACTGATCGTCGACACGGTTTCGGAAGTCCGCTCGATTCCCAAAGATGACGTAGCGCCGGCGCCGCAGGTAAAAAATCTGAGCATCAACGAGCGTTATATTTTAGGGTTGGCTAAAGTCGGAGACGAGGTCAAAATTTTACTGGATATCAACAAACTGTTCTCCGAACAGGATGTTCAAGCAATAGCAAATCGCATTTAAGCAGGAGGCGAGAAAAATGAAAAAGACTTTTAAAGTATCAATGATTTTACCGATTGCCATCACAACGGCATTCGGCATCTTCATTGCCGTTTTGATTACAGCCCTGGTTGGAATGTTTCAGGTCCGACAGCAGGTGCAAAACATGAACACGGTTTCCGGTGAAACCGTATTGAGGGAACTGAATGAAAAAGTCGCCGTGGAGATCGCGGTTGACCAGACGCTGATCGACGGCGTGATGAGTTCCTTCAAACTGAACAACAATCAGTTTGACATTCCGCTGTTTGCGGAAATGGTCGAAACGATGTTCCTTCAAAAACGGGAAAGCGCACTGTGCATCGATATTATTCTGTTTGACGGCTATTTTCTCTACCACCCGATTGTCGAAAATTTACGCAACGACCTGAATAACGTCGCCGTCCGCGTTCTGCGCGACCGTGTCGGCAATATTTACAGAGATTTTCTGCCGGCAGAAGAATACCGCAACGGCGAATGGTACACGACGGTAAAAGAGAGACAACAGATGGTCATCACCACACCGCGGCTGGCAAATCTAAAAAGCTACGGCGATATTTACGTCTTTGAAATATCGTTTCCGTTGATGGCAGGCGAAACTTTTGTCGGCGCCGCTTCATTCACCTATGAAATGTCCAAAATTGCCTACATTTCCCCCGAGGATATGCACGCCAACAACGGCGAACAGTGGTTTGCCGTTGATCCGACCGGAACGATCATTACTCATACTCAGGACAAATTTGTACAAAGCAGTGCTGCCGATTACTTTGGTGCCGAAAACGTCCGAACAATTGAAAACACGTTTAAAAATACGCGTCAGTTTGACGGAACGCTGAGTTTTGACGACGGCAGCTGGGTCTGTTCGATTTTCCCGCTGCAGCTGGGCACGACCGTTAAAGAAGGTTTTGTCGGTTTCGCAATGCCGTCGGCTGTTTTGGTGAAAGCGACTCTGATTCCGCTGCTCTCCGGACTGGGAATCGGTATCGCGGTTCTGATTGTCGTTCTGGTGATTATTTATATCCTGAACAACCGGCTGGCAAAATACATTGTGCAGTTAAAGGATACGGCGATCGAAATTGCAGGCGGTAACTACAGCGTCAACCCGCCGAAACTCCCCTTCTCTTCCAAAGACAACGAGCTGGTCATCTTCGGCGAAGAACTCGATAAAATGATTGAGTCGATCCGTTACAAAGAGAAAGTCGTCCGCGTCATCGCCAACAAGGATTTAACGATGAACATCGATTTGGCATCCGACAAAGACGAACTCGGAAAGATTCTCAAAGGTCTGCAGGTTGCGCTGACGGATTTCTTCGTTCAGACCGACATCGCCGTCAATCAGGTGAAAAACGGTTCGCAGCAAATTGCCGACGCTTCTCAATCGCAGTCGCAAGGCGCGACCGAACAGGCGTCCGCAGTCGAAGAAATTTCCGCATCACTGCATGAAATCAATGTTCAATCGAAAAACAATGCCGACAAGTCCGATGAAGCTAACAAGTACGCCCGGTTAGCGGCTGATTACGCCCGTGCCGGAAACGAGAAAATGAACGTACTGCTCGGATTAATGAACGAAATTTCGCAGGCTTCGGATCAAACAAAGGCAGTGGTCAAAGCTATCGATGAAATTGCATTCCAAACCAACCTGTTGGCATTGAACGCTAACGTGGAAGCCGCCCGTGCCGGAAAATACGGCCGCGGTTTCGGAGTTGTTGCCGAAGAAGTCCGCAATCTGGCGAAAAAGTCGGCGCAAAGCGTTTTGGAGACCCAAACTATCGTCGATACCATCATCGGAAAAATCCAGGATTCTGTTCAATTTGCAAACGATACGTCGAAGCAGCTGACAGATATTTTGAAAGAAGCCGACGTCACATCGCAGTACCTGCAAGAAATTGCGGTCGCTTCCAAAGAACAAAGCCAGGGTATCGAACAGATTTCCAAGGCTATCGGTCAGATTGAACAGGTTACGCAGTCCAACAGCGCCAATGCGGAAGAAGGCGCCGCGGCGGCCGAAGAGTTGGCGGCTCAGGCCGTTCAGCTCCACAGCCAGCTGGAGGAGATCAAGTTTGAACGAACCGGCGGAGCGGCTGCTCAAAATTACGCTTCGACATTTCTGCAAAATGCTCATGCGTCTGTCACCGCACAAAAAGACGGAATCGATGATTTAAGCGCTGCTCCGTCGGCCGCTTCAGTTATCAAATTGGACGACAGCGATTATGGAAATTTCTAATACGGATACCATCCGTATTTCGGATGCCGAATTCCACATGATAGCCGATTTCGTCTATCGGGAATTCGGCATCCGCTTTGCCGATCAAAAAAAATCCCTCGTTGAAGGCCGACTGAGTAAAGTATGGAAAGAAGGGAATTATCACTCTATCCGAAACTACTTGGACGATGTCAAAAGTGACCAGTCGGGGAAAAAACTGCAGGAGATGATGAACCGTTTAACGACCAATCACTCCTATTTTTTCCGAGAAAATCAATTACTGACCTACTTCTCTCAAAACGGGGGATTTCAATCGTTAGGATACATGCCGCGGCAAACGAACCCCGACATCCGCATTTGGAGCGCCGGCTGTTCGGAAGGACAGGAACCGTACTCCCTCGCCATTACTTTATTGGAGTACTTCGGCCCTCATCTGAAGGCCGTCAATCCGTTTATTCTGGCGACGGACATCTCGGAACGCGCATTAATGAAAGCCGTCAACGGCGTTTATTCCAAATCCGAAATTACAGAAAACGTCAATAAACTTTTTTTGGTCAACTACTTCGAGCACGTCGGCAGCGACGAATACCGGGTAAAAAAATCCATCCGCGATATGATTCTGTTCCGCCGGCTCAATTTGAATAACGACGCCTATCCGTTCAAGAACCGGTTCGACATTATTTACTGCCGCAACGTGATGATTTACTTTGACAACGACTCCAAAGAGCGGATTATCAACCGGTTTTACCGATACATCAAACCGGGCGGCTATCTGGTTATCGGGTGTTCCGAATCGATCAACAACCTGAAGCACCCTTTTAAACAAGTCGCCGGTTCTATTTACAGGAAGATTGAAAAAATATGATAAAAGTACTGATTGTAGACGATTCTCCGTCCATCTGTTCGATTCTCAGACGGACAATTAACAAAGAAGAAGATATGGAAGTGGTCGGATCGGCCGGAGATCCGTACCAGGCGCGCGAATTGATTCTGAAATTCCAGCCGGACGTGATGACCGTCGATGTGGAAATGCCGAAAATGGACGGGTTGGAGTTCATCCGCAAACTGCTGCCCCAATACCCGATTCCGACCATTGTCGTCTCTTCACTGGCGCGGAAAAATTCAACGCTTGCCTTTGACGCGTTGGAAAGCGGAGCCGTCGCTTTTGTCCAAAAACCGCAACTGGCCGGAGCCCAAACCGACATCCGCGATTTTTTCAAAGCGCTTCTTCACGAAATCCGCCTGGCCTCCAAAGCCGATGTTTCCCGCCTGAAAAAACTGAATTTTGACATCCGCCGTGTTCCGAAGAGCGAATTCCGTTTGATCAGCTCCCGGACAACCGATAAAGTGATCGTTATGGGAGCCTCTACCGGCGGAACGACGGCTTTGACCTTTCTTCTGAAACAGTTTCCGTCCAATATGCCAGGAACCGTTATTGTTCAGCATATGCCGCCGGGCTTCACCGCCCGTTTTGCCGAACGGCTGAACGATGAATGCAGTATCTCCGTCAGGGAAGCAAAAAACGGCGATGTTGTCAGACAGGGCGAAGTTTTGATTGCGCCCGGCGGGCTTCATTTAAAGCTTGTCAAAAAAGGACGGGACATTGCCGTTGAAACCTTTGACGGCCCCCGCCTGCACGGAGTCATTCCGTCGGTCGACTACCTTTTTTTGTCGGCGGCCGATGTTTTGAAAGAACGCGCCATCGCCGTTATTCTGACCGGCATGGGGGATGACGGAGCCAAAGCAATGGCGCAGTTACGGGTTTCAGGAGCTTATACAATCGCACAGGATAAAGAAACCTCTCTGATTTACGGAATGCCGGCGGCGGCCGTCAGCGCGGGCGGAGTCACTGTCAGTCTGCCGCTCGACAAAATAACCGAAGAAATCATACGAAGGTTGTAATTATGGAAAAACCGACTTTGGTGGTAAACATTTCCGATTTTAAAATCTCGAATAATCCGGGCGATCACATTGTCACCTACTCGCTCGGTTCGTGCCTCGGCGTTACCGTTTACGATCCGACGCTGAGATTGGGAGGCATGATTCACTGTCTTTTGCCCGATTCGACTATCGGCAAAGGAAAAGCGGATTTTAATCCGGCGATGTACGTCGATTCGGGTTTAACGCTTATGCTGCAAAAATTGATCGAATTGGGTTCCAACAAAAAAAACTGGCAAATCAAGGCTGCCGGCTGCGGCGAACCTGCTTCCGCACTGACGGAACACTTCAACATCGGCAACCGAAATTTCATTATGCTGAAAAAAATTTTATGGACGAACGGATTGGTTCTCAACAATAAACTGGTCGGCGGCAACCGTCCGAAAACGCTTTTTTTGGACATCAAAAACGGAGCCGTTACGGTCAAAATGGGAAACGATATCGTTACATTATAGGGAGAAAGAGATGAGCAAAACTGTTTTAATTGTAGATGATTCGGCGACGCAGCGTCTGATGCTGAAAAAAATTTTAAAGATGATCGGATTAACCGATATCGTCATTAAAGAAGCCTCCAACGGTAAAGAGGCGCTTGAAATTGTCAAATCGCAACCCATTTCCCTGATTTTAACCGATTTGAACATGCCGACAATGAGCGGAGAAGAGCTGATAGCCACTTTAAAATCCGAATCGGACACCTGCAACCTGCCGATTATCGTCATTACATCAAAAGGCGCCGAAAATATGCAAATTCAGATGATGGAAGTCGGTATTGACGGAATTTTGATGAAACCGTTCGAACCGGAACAGTTGGCGACTTTAATCCAACACATAGGAGAGTAATTATGGAAGGCGTACAGGAAGCTTTTATCTCGACATTCGAAGAAACGGCTTTTCAATTCCTGAATCCGCTTGAAAAACCGGTTCAAGAGTATGACGACATCGGTTACTTTATCGGCCGCTGCCGTTTTGACGGCGCTATCAATGGAATTTTCGACTTGATTATCCATGAATCAACCGTCAACGAATACTTGGAATTTCTTTTCAGCGACGAACCGGAAACCGAAATTACCGATGAATTGCGCTCCGATTCCGTCAAAGAACTTTCCAATGTGTTGTGCGGAAATATGATCTCCAAATGCGTCAATGCGCAGGCATCGGAGTACAAAATCGAAAAACCGGTTATCCTTGCCCTCTCCTCTCTTGCCGATGCGGGAGATTTATCCCTCTACTCTTTTTTCGAAAACTCCGGAAAAGTTTGCGGATTTTCGTTTCTGGTCAACTAGATAAAGATTTTTTTCGAAAAAACCTTGCCGACTCGCGATTTTTTCACTATTTTGAAAGTAAGATAAGAAAGGAGAATTCATGAGTAAGCCAAAACATCACCAATCTTCCAATTCGGAATCGAAAACGCAGTTGACGGACAATCAGCCATCAGACGGTCAAACGGAAGATGAACCCCTCAACCCTCTCGGCGACCTGCAAAACGAAATCACCGAACTGCAGCGGCAGCTCGAAACCGCTCAAGCTGAAGCGGCCGAAGCGAAAGATACACTGCTTCGCAAAGCTGCTGATTTGGAAAACACAAAAAAACGGCTGCAAACAGAAAAGGAGAAATCGGTTAAAGCGGCCAACAAAGGCTTACTGACGGATCTTCTGGAGGTATTGGATAACTTTGGACGCGCGCTGTCGTCTGTCGGAGACGGAGAAACGGTTTCAGCCGTCATCGACGGAGTCAGACTGATTGAAAATCAGCTGATTTCCCTGCTGGCAAACAAATACGATGTGAAAGCATTTGACAGCGTGGGAGAAATCTTCGATCCTGAAAGGCACGAAGCTGTCGCACTCGGAGAACCATCCGAAACCGATGAACAAATCGTGCTGACGGAGTACCAAAAAGGATACACTTGGGGAGACGCCGTTTTGAGAACCGCGAAAGTGGTCGTTTCGGCGCCTTCCGATAAAACGGAAAAAACCGAATAAAAAGGAGACATATTATGGGAAAAATTATCGGAATTGACTTAGGAACAACAAACTCTTGTGTCGCCGTCGTCGACGGCAACGAACCGATCGTCATTCAAAACGCGGAAGGTCAGCGGACAACACCGTCGATCGTCGCGTTTACAAACAAAGATGAACGGCTGGTCGGACAAACAGCCAAAAACCAAATGGTCACCAATCCGGAAAACACGATCTTTTCGATCAAACGCTTCATGGGACGCCGTTTCAGCGAAGTCAACGAAGAGATCAAATTGGTTCCGTATCATGTGGAAGCCGGTCCTTCGGGCGACGTTCGAGTCAAAATCAATTCAAAAGATTACTCGGCGCCTGAAATTTCCGCAGCCATTCTGCAAAAAATGAAGCAAACCGCCGAAGATTATTTGGGAGAAACGGTCACCGAAGCGGTCATCACTGTTCCTGCCTATTTCAATGATGCCCAGCGGCAGGCGACAAAAGATGCCGGTAAAATCGCCGGTCTGGAAGTAAAGCGGATTGTCAACGAACCAACGGCGGCTGCACTCGCTTACGGTTTGGGAAAAGCCAATAAAGACGAAACGATCGCTGTTTACGATTTGGGAGGCGGTACATTCGATATTTCCATTCTTGAATTGGGAGACGGCGTTTTTGAAGTCAAATCGACAAACGGCGACACTCATCTCGGCGGAGATAACTTCGACAAATGCATCATGGATTGGCTGATTGCCGATTTCAAGGCGCAGACCGGAATCGATCTCAGTCAGGATCGAATGGCTCTTCAACGACTGAGAGAAGCGGCGGAGAAGGCAAAAATCGAGCTTTCCAGCAAACAGAATGCCGACATTAATTTGCCGTTCATCTCGGCAGGAGCTTCCGGACCGATTCACCTGACAAACAGCCTTTCACGCGCTAAATTCGAACAGATGGTTGCCGATTTGGTTGAAAAGACAAAACAGCCGTGTCTGAACGCGCTGAAAGACGCCGGACTGCAGGCATCGGATATAGACGAAGTGATTCTGGTCGGAGGATCGACCCGGATTCCGGCGGTTCAGGAGTTGGTCAAAAAACTCTTCGGAAAAGAACCGCACAAAGGCGTCAACCCCGACGAAGTGGTCGCGATGGGAGCGGCGATTCAAGGCGGAATTCTGGCGGGCGACGTGAACGATGTTCTTCTTCTGGACGTAACCCCGCTTTCGTTGGGAATCGAAACGCTGGGCGGTATCTGCACGCGTCTGATCGAGCGAAACACGACGATTCCGACCAAAAAGAGTCAGATTTTCAGTACCGCTGCGGATAACCAGACGGCAGTTTCTATTCACGTTCTCCAGGGAGAGCGCGAACAGGCTTCCGCAAACAGAACGCTTGGACGTTTTGATTTGACCGACATTCCTCCCGCGCCGCGCGGTGTTCCGCAAATCGAAGTCACCTTTGACATTGACGCCAACGGAATCGTCCACGTCTCCGCAAAGGATCTGGGCACCGGAAAAGAGCAGAAAATCCGCATCGAATCCTCTTCCGGATTGAGCGAAAGCGAAATTGAGAAGATGGTCAAAGACGCCGAAGCGAATGCCGAGGCCGACAAAAAACTGAAAGAGACCGCCGAAGCAAAAAATCAAGCCGACAGCATGATTTATGCAACAGAAAAAGCGGTTAAGGATTACGGCGATAAGATTTCCGCCGAAGAAAAAGCGCAAATCGAAACGGCTATTGCCGATCTGAAAACGGCAATGGAATCCGGAACGGTTGATGAAATCAAAGCCAAAACCGAAGCGTTGGCGCAAGCCTCTCACAAGCTGGCTGAAGAAGTCTACAAATCTTCTCAAGGTCAGCAGCAGGCGGGAGCTGAAACCGCTTCCGGCCCAACCGAGAACGGAAACTCCGGCAACGAAGGCAAACCGAAAGCGGATGACGCCGATTTTGAAGTGATTAACTAAACGGAGGAAAGCGAAATTGGCTGAAAAGCGTGATTACTACGAAGTTTTGGGTGTCTCGAAAACGGCGACCAAAGACGAAATCAAGAAGGCTTACCGCAAACTGGCCATCAAGTATCACCCTGACAAAAATCAGGGTGATGCTTCCGCTGAGGAGAAGTTCAAGGAAGCGACCGAAGCGTATGACGTTTTAAGTGACGATAAAAAGCGCAGCGCCTACGATCAATTCGGTCACGCCGGTGTCAGCGGAATGGGACACGATTACAGCCACGTCTACCACGATTTTTCCGATATTTTCGGATCGTTCGGGAGCGGCGGAGACTTTTCCGATCTTTTCAGCTCGTTTTTCGGCGGCGGCTTCGGTCGACGAGGCGGCGCCGCCTCCTTTTCAGGCAGCGATTTGCGCTGCAATGTGACAGTTTCGTTTAAAGAAGCTGTCTTTGGAACCTCTGTCGATTTATCGTATACGAGAAATATTCCGTGCGACGAGTGCGGCGGCAGCGGCGCTCAAAAAGGAACCTCTACAAAGACCTGCCCCGACTGCAACGGCCGCGGACAAGTTACTCGTCAAACCGGATTCTTCCAAATGGCGACAACCTGCCCCCGCTGCCACGGGCAAGGCGTTGTTATCGAAAAACCGTGCGTCAAGTGCAGCGGTAAAGGTGTTTTAAAGGCCAATCAAAAAATCAAAATCACGATACCGGCCGGAATCGAATCGGGACAACGGCTGCGCATTCCGGGACAAGGCAATGCAGGGCAAAACAACAGCCGCGCGGGAGACTTATACGTCAGTGTAACGGTTAAGCCCCATCCCTACTTTGAAAGAGAAGAACACGATTTGTACATTATGATTCCGATTTCGTTTACGCAAGCGGCGCTCGGTTCGGAAATTACCGTCTCTACCATCGATGATAAAAAAGTCAAAATCAAAATTCCCGCCGGAACCGCCAACGGCAAACTGCTGAAACTGAAAGGTTACGGCGTTCCGTTCGGCAGCAAAACCGCGGCGAGAGGTGACTTTTATATCAAATTGGCGGTTCAGACCCCGGAAAAACTCTCTTCAAAAGCCAAAACCCTTTTACAGGAATTCGCTAAAGAGTACGGAGAGAATAACGAACCGACTCCGATTGAGCTTTCAAAAATCGGAAATATCTGATGAGATACGTTTACGGCTACCACGCTATCGAAGAGTCCGTCAAAAAATATCCTCAAGGCACACTGCTGGCAGCTGCGCGTTTAGGCGAACGGGCGGAAAAAATCAAAACGGCAGCGCTTGAGCAGGGAGTCAAAGTCAAAACTGTCGATGAAAGTGAATTGAAACGACTCTCCGGTATCACCGACTGCAAGGGACTGCTTTACCGATGCGAAAATAAAAAAGAGAGTTTTACTTCGCTCTCCGACTTTTTAAAATCGATCCAAAAACGGGATGAAGCTGTCGTTTTTATTCTTGATTCGATAACGGATCCGCACAACTTCGGAGCTGTCCTGCGAAGCGCCGATCAATTCGATATCGACTTGGTGGTAACGCGTTCCAAACGCAGTTCCCGCGAAAACAACACGGTTGCCGTTACCTCGGCAGGCGCTGTTAACCACGTCAACACGCTGACGGTTGCCAACCTGAACACCGCTATCGACGAATTGAAAGAAAACGGGTTTTGGGTTTACGGAGCAGACCTGCACGGTACGCCGCTGCCGCATGCCGATTTATCCGGAAGAGTCGCCGTTGTCATGGGAAGCGAAGGCAAGGGAATCAGTCGGCTGACGGCGGAAAAGTGCGACGGAACTGTCACTGTTCCCACATCGGGTAATATCGATTCGCTCAATGTCAGTGTCGCTGCCGGTATTCTGATGTATGAAATTCGCCGGCGAAAAATTACGCTTTGATTTGAAAACGATCTGCCAGTAAAAGCAAGATTTCAGCTGTCGGAGGGCACACGCTGCCGTTGAGTTCCGTTTTCCGTAAAACTTCTTTCGTCATACCATCCAATAAATGAGGAAAATCGCGGCACGCTTTCGGACGATCATTATAAACCAGACAACGGTTGTCGTCACATAAAAACGGACACGGCAATTCGTTCAGCACTAAGTCGCCGTCTTCGTCAGTTTCCAAATAAGCAGACGCAAACTGTTTTTTTTTCATGCGGAAGTAAGCCGCCAGCCGTTCGACATCTTTATCGGCAAAGCGGGGACCCAAAACCGAACAGCAGTGAGCGCATTCGGTGCAATCATAACGAAAAAAAATCTCCTGATACAGCGGATAAAACAGCGAATCAAGTTCTTTTTTTGATTTCTTCTCCAAAAAACGGAACAACGCCTTAATGCGCTTTTTCTCTGCTCGATAGCGGTTTAAAACCGCTTCATAGGATTCCGGCAACATCACGCCTCCTGAGCTTCATCCTTATTTTGTTCTGATTCTGCATTGTAAATCGGAATTGTCAGCATGACGACCGCTCCGCCGTTAGGGTGATTAAAGCAGGAAATCTCTCCGCCGTGCAGCTCAACGATTGACTTAGCCGAAGAAAGTCCCAATCCGAAACCGGGGCGGTTGCGGTTCTTATCGCTGCGATAAAAGGGTTCAAAAATATTTTTCTGCTCTGCTTCCGGAATTCCCGCACCATTATCGCGAATACTGAACACAAAGTTATGAGCATCACAGTGACAAAAAATTTCCACAACCGGATGCTCATTTTGACTGTATTTAACGGCATTGTCAAAAAGATTCTCAAAACATCGCAGCAACAGCTTAGTGTTGCCTTTGATTTTTAACTTGGGATCAAAATCGACAACGGTATGCAGCTCAATATGGCGGGCGACCGCTTCTTTCTTAAACATTTTGGCAGTCGTCTGTAAAAACGGAAACGCCTCAATGACCAAAAATTTTTGAATCAAATTACCGGAATCAAAAACCGCATACTCAATCAATCCGAGAATCCGACTCTCCAACAAATCAGCCTTCTCTTTCATGATATCAATATATTCTCGGAATTCCTCCTCACTGCGCGGAATTCCATCCTGAATCGCTTCCAAGTAACCTTTGATCGAAGTCAGCGGTGTTTTCAAATCGTGAGAGACTGCCAAAAAAAAGCGAGAGCGGCGATCTTCTTCCTCTTTTAATTTATGGGCCATCATCTCGACTGCAATAAAAATTTCTTTTAAATCTCCGGAACGTTCTTTTTCGGAAAACGAAATATCCGTTACCCCATCCGAAATCGAAACAATTCCGTTTTCCAAGGTAATCAAGTTGCGTCTCAATTTTGTTACAATTCTCATTCCCAACAATGCCGGAACCACAAGAAAAAAAATCGATATTAAAATCACAGATGAAATGACTTGCGTCATTCGGTTGGAAACATTGCTCAGCCAGCGCGAAAAATAAACAAGTGTTCCGGAAGAATCTTTATATTGATAACGAGTAAATACCAAACCGCGGTCGGTATAATAAGAAGTAATCAGCTGCAAAATATCGGAACCGCTAAGATGATCAGAATGAAATGAAACACTGGGATTTAAATAATAAATGACTCCGCTGTCATCGGCAATTAAAAAAACGTCCGAATCCAGCTGCCGATTTGTTGAACGGTCTTCTTCAAAAACAGTTCTCAGCATACCGTGCATATTCCACGGCGCTCCGATACCTGTTTCTTCATCGTATACATATTTCCCGTGAGAAAGTCCGGAAAACAGAATCGCAAAAACGATAACACAAATTAATGAGAGGATAACAATTCCGTAAATCAACAAAAGCAGTTTGCTTCGGATTCTCACTGAAAGTAATAGCCCTTACCGTAAACTGTTTTAATAAATTCGGGGAAAGAAGGATTTTTTTCTAATCGATCTCGAATTCGTCTGATGTGAACGGGAATAGTTGAAATATCGCCGTCTTCATATCCCCAAACTGCGGAATAAATTTCTTCAGGCGACACAATCTGTCCGCGATGACGCAGCAAATAAATAAGAAGCTCCAACTCTTTCGGACGCATTTTAATCCGAACCCCGTCTTTCTTCAAACAAAACGCCTCGGTATCAATCACATAATCGCCAAAAGAGTAACGATTCATATCCATTTCCGACTCTTTTTTTCTTCTTTGAATGTGATTTCTGACTCGCGCAGTCAAAACACGGGGAGAAAACGGCTTACAGACAAAATCATCGGCGCCCATTCCGAATCCCAGCAGCATATCGGCATCTTCATTACGAGCGGAAACGATAACGACGGGCTTCAACGGCGCTACAGAGCGAATTTGCTGCAAGGTTTCAAATCCATCCATGCCGGGCAAATTCAAATCGAGGATAACCAAATCGAACTCTTCTTTACAAAGCAGCTCATATCCTTCCTCTCCGCTGACAACGCAAACGGAATCGATTCCCTCTTTTTCCAAATAAACGGAAATCAAATTGGAAATTTCAACTTCATCTTCAATAATTAATACTCGAGCCTGCATAATATCCTCATTTTACTTTATTGTATCATATTTTTAATATTTTGAAAACACTTTTTTACCGTATCTGCGTTGGTCACCTTTGTAAAAAAAGAGACAACAACGGTAAAAAACAGCGAAATCGGAAGAGCATAAACCAACGGATCAACAAAACGGAAAATATTCATGACAACGGCGGGATTTCCGGTCAACAGCTGCGCCAAGCCGAAAACAGCCGACTCACTCTCATGAAAAAACAGAAAACCGATTAACGCAGCCGTCAGCCCGCAAACCATTCCGGCAATCGCACCGGCCTTCGTCAGCCGCTGCCAATAAAGCGACAGCAAAAACGGCGCCAGCCAACCGGAAGCCATGATTCCGAAAAAAATCGACGTAGCGCGGGCAATAATTCCCGCTCCCATTTTCATGGAAAGAAAAACCGTCAGCAAAACAGCCGCCACAATGCCGATGCGGGAAATCAGCACGGAGGAGCGCCGCGAAAGGCGTCCGCGCGCTGCCGCCTCCAACACATCGCGGCCGAAAGCGACGCCGATGGCATGAAACTGACTGCTGAGCGTACTGACAGCTGCCGACAAAATAACCAACATAAAAAAATACGAAAACCAACCGGGCATCGCCTGTTTGATCAGCAGCGGAATAACGCTGTCGACGTTGTGTCCCGCAGCGACCGACGCTAAAACGCCGTCTTTTTCGTAAAAGAAAACATTGGAAAGCGCTCCCAGTACGTAGGGCGTCGCAACCGTAATCAAAATAAAAACACCGCCGACAGCTGCCGCGCGATTCAGTTCAGCGGAGGTTTTGACGGTAAGACAACGCACCGCCAAATGCGGCTGAGCCAACACGCCGACACCGACGCCGAAGACCAACGAAGAGTAGAGCGTCCACCACACCGGGGAAAAAACTTTCGGATCGGAGAGCCATCCCTGATGACCGGCTGCCGCCGATTCGGGAGGAACAAGCTCTTTCATCGCATGCAGCTTCGAGAACGCATCAATCGGCCCGCCGAGCTTGATAAACATCGCAACCAAAAGAAAAAGCATTCCGGCAATCATCAGCGTTCCTTGGAGGGCGTCCGTATACATAACGCCGCGCAATCCGCCGATAAGGACATAAACCGCAACCAATAGCGAAAAAGCCGCCAACGCATATTCGTAAGGCACTCCGAGTAGGCTTTCCAAAATGCGCGCTGCTCCGATTAAAACGGCCGCCGCATACAAAGGCATCGAAACAATCATGACCGCCGCAGTAAAGTAACGGATAAACGGCGAAGCGAATCGTTTGGAAAGAAATTCGGGAAAAGTGTGAGCGTCTAAAGTCAAACCGACCGCACGGGTCCTCTTTCCGAAGACGGCAAACGCCAGAAAAATGCCGAAAAAGATGTTGGCGCCCGCCAGCCAAATCAGACTCATTCCGATCTCCGCCGCCATACCGCCGAATCCGACAATAGCCGAAGTGGAGATAAAAGCCGCTCCGTAACTGAGCGCCATCACCGCCGACGGAATGTTGCGTCCGCCGGAAGCAAAGTCGTCGCCCCGGCTTTTGATTCTTCCCAGCCAGCTGAGAAAGGCAACCGCCCCCAAATAAACAATAATGACGGCGACCATAACAAACAGATTGACATCAAGGGTCACATTAACGGAGTCCATCAGACGCCTCCCGTCCATTCGTCGTCGATTTTTTCTTCTTCATCCAGCCACTTTTCCTCTTCGGTGCGTTCTTTTTCTGAGAGAGGCCGCCGGCGAATTGAGTTGAGAATCCCGTAAACGATGCACAAAAACGCCGATGCGAAAAGAAAAATTACCCCGAGCAAAACGCTGAATTCGCCGCCGGTCACGATTTGCCTCCTTGGCAGTCGGCAAACGCTTGTTTGAAAGCGGGAATCGAACCGGCAATCACTTTGTCGGCAACGCAGTATGATACCCGAAACCAGCCGGGGTATGCAAATCCGCGTCCCGGAACCGTTAAAACGTTGTAACGGGCTAACCGCTCGCAGTCCGCCGCATCGTCGCCGGAGGGCGCTTTCACAAACAAGTAAAAAGCGCCTTCCGGTTCGGCGTATTCGTAACCGATCTCCGACAACGCTTTGCACAGCGTTTGACGGCGCCGATCGTATACCGAAATATCGACTTCGCAGTCTTCGGGAAGGCGGGCGATCACTTTCTGCATCAGCGACGGCGCATTGACAAATCCGAGAATTCGGTTGCACAAAACGAAGCCGGCGCGCATCCGTTCGGCATCTTCAGCCGCCGGGTTGAGCGCAATGTAGCCCAGCCGCTCGCCGGGAATCGACAATTCTTTCGAAAACGAATTGACGACAACCGAGTGGGGATATTTATCGAAAAGAGAAGGAACCGTTCGACCTCCGTAAACAATGCGGCGGTAAGGTTCATCGCTGATGAGATACACTGTCCGTCCCGTGTCTTTGCGTTTGCGAAGCAGCATTTCTCCCAAACGTTTGAGCGATTCATCGGAATAAATTCGTCCCGTAGGATTGTTGGGAGAATTAATGATGAGCGCAGCCGTCTTCGGAGAAACGGCCGCCTCCAACGCATCAACGTCAAGCCCAAAATCGGCAGCCGCCGGAACGGTTTTAAAAACACCGCCGTGGTTTTCGGTGTAGAACCGGTACTCCATAAAACACGGAGCGACAGCAAGCACCTCGTCACCCGGATTCAGCACCGTTTTTAAAACAACATTCAAAGCTCCGCCGGCACCGCACGTCATCACTGTATCGTCAGCCGTCAGCCGCGTCTGCTGCTCTTTCGAAACGCGGCCGGCAATCACCGCACGCGTTTGAGGATAACCCGCGTTGGACATGTAACCGTATTTATTGGCGCCGGATTCCCGCACACATTCAATAATTTTTTCTTCGAAAACCGCGGGCGGCGGCGCGTCGGGATTTCCCAAACTGAAATCAAATACCGCATCGTCGCCGTATTTTTTCCTCAGCTCGTTGCCGCGTTCAAACATTTTTCTGATAAACGATCCGTTTTCGACAGCCGCCGCTGTCCTCTCCGAAACAGCCATAAGTTCTCCTTAGAGTTGCTACAACGATTTTTTCCATTATAATTTGATACGAAGCGATTTGCAAGGGGAAAGCGAAAAGATTCCCGTTTGGCGAAAAAAAGGCGCCCTTACGGGCGCCGCGGGAGAAAAATATTATTGTGCCTCCTTGTAAAAGGCGACGGTTTTGATGGTGTAGGTACAGGATGCGCCTTCATTGAATTCCAGCTGAATGCTTGTAAACGAATCAAGCGTATGGCTGTCGGAAAAAGAAAAAGATTTTACATCGCCGTCGTTGACCCGTCCCGAGTGGTTTGCTCCGTCGTCAAAAGCATAGAAACGGTTGAAGGTATTTGCCGTAACGGATGCGTCAAACCCATTCGACGCGCTGTAATTGTAACTGTCCAACATAAAAAAGCTTTTCCCGCCTTTATAAAAGGAATATCCGTAAATATCGGCATTGCTGTACCACCATGACAGGTGAATATTGGCATTGCTGTTGTCCCACTTCGTTTCAACCATTATCAATTCGAAATCAAGATCGCCGTCGGTCTCGGGAAAGACAAACCGCACGCCGTCTCCATTATTTGTCGTAAAGGTATATCCTTCACCGTCGGAGTAGGTCACCGTATCCCAATTTGATTTCTCATTCCAAGTTCCGCTGACGCCCCGTTTAACCTTAACGCCCGCATTTTTTGCCTCATTCTCCACCGTAAAATCAAAGACCTTGACCGTTTTAAAAATACCGTCGTCGTAGCGCACGTGCGTATCATTCCAGACTTTTCCTTCAAGCGAAACTGTAAACGTTTCCCCGCCCAGAAGAGAGCGGCATTGCCAGGTTACGGTTTTCTGTTCGCTATCAGCGCTGCCGGCCGGCGCGGGTACGGTCCAAACACTGTCGGAGACCGTACCGGCAGATCCGTCGACTCCCGTAACCTCAAACAACGATCCGGCGGCAGTCAGCGTCAGAGTTTCGCCTTCAATCCAGTTATTGCCTTCATAACCGCCGGGGATAATCTCCGCTTCGGGAAAACTCACCGGCAGGCGGGCGCTCACGCCTCCGCGGGTGACGGTGACAACGGCTTCGGAAACGCCTTCCTCAACCGTTCCCTTTTTCAGCAGAACTTTCCCCGCGGGGGTCTCCCCCGCTTCCGTCTCCGGTTCTTCGGGCAGAAGAATCTTTACGGCTCCCGCCGGCTCCGAGCTCCACACAGCCTCCTGCGGCTCGCCCACCGGATTGACAAACACCTGCGCCGTAACGCCGCTGCCTCCCTCAAACAGCGCCAGCTCTCCGCCTTCAAAACCGTATCCGGAGGCGTCCGCAATTTCCAGCGAATCCGGCGCCTCCGCGTCCACAACGCTGACCCTCACCGCCGCCTCCGTCGTTCCGTCGTAATTGGAGAGCGCCTCGACCACCGCGCTTCCCAGCGCGGCCTCTCCGGACGCCTCTTCCGCGGCAAGGCTGAAGCTCAGCACTCCGTCCTGCGACAGCGTAAACGCTCCTTCCGGCTCCGACTCTCCCAAAACCCAGCTCACCGTCTCATCATAGCGTCCCTGCGAACCGTCGGAAAAACTCACCGTCGCACCGAACGCCTTCTGAGCCGTATACGCCCCGTTTTCGTCCACCGCGGCCTTCACCGTCACCTCTTCCCCGGCGACCATTTCCCCGTCCGTGATCACCACAGAGGCGACCGTCACGGGATTCGGGTTTTTCACCACCGCAATCTGCGTCTCGGCGCACATATTCTCATCCGCCTTTGACGCCAGCTTAATCGTGACCGTTCCCTCCTTGATTCCCGTCACCACTCCTTTCTGGTCGACTGACGCCGTCTTCTCATCGCTGCTGCTCCATACCACCGCCTCAGGCACGTCCGCAGGCTCCACGCTCGCCGTCAGCTGCGCCGTCGACCCCACATACACCTCCTTCACGTCGGAGGTAATCGTAATCTTTGTCAGTAAAGACCGGCTTTCGTTGCAGCCGAAGAGCAGCGCCGCCGCCGTCATCATCATCAAAACCGTTTTTTTCATCTCTTTTCTCCTTTTTTTAATCCGCCAGATACAGTCCGAACTCGGAAAGCACAACCGGCACCCTCTGACTGTTGCGGTAATCCGTGAAAGTCACCCGCACGTCCGTCGCGCTGACGGTGTTGCTTCTTAAAATCCGTTTGTAACCGATGGTGGTCGTCACGTCGGGATTATTGTTGTCGCCGCTGATGGACGTCGGCATATCCGGATAAGTGAGCATTTTCCATTCATCGCTTCCGCCGTTTCTGTACTCGACCTTAAACACTTTGACCCGCTGTCCGAAGCGGATGTTCTCCTGCAGCACGACGCGGTTGAAGGAGACGGCGTCTGAGAAGGAAATCTGAATCCATTCATCACCTTCACTGTTACTGCCGCGTCCGTCGCCGACCGTCCAGTAGGTGTCGTAGCTGCCGTCGATGACGTTGTACGGCGAATATTCAACGCAATTGTCGCGCACATCGCTAGCCGAGACTTTGTAGGCGCGCGCGGTCAGATTGTCGTCCAAATCGGAGGAAACCGTCTTCCACATCGTCTGCGCCGAAGTCAGGTTATAGGACGGAATCTGTCCCGACTGATCCGGAGAGAAGTTCAGCAGCAGCGTCGCGTTGCGTCCGACCGTGCGGTACCAGAACTCAATCATTTTGGCCGCCCCCTTGTCCTCTCCCGCCGTGTAAAACCAGCCGTTCTGCGTCTTCATGTCCGCTTCGGCCGGCATAACCTTACTTCCGTTTTCGTGTCCGTGAGTCTGAGCCTTGTCGCTCCACGGAGTCGTCACATCATCAGGCATAATCCAGTTGGTACGATCCGCCCAGCCCTGTTCGTTGCCGACCCAGCGGATATGAGTTCCGAAAACCATAATTTCACACGGCTCGTAACTGTCGACCACCTCCTGAGCCACGGAGTAAATGCGGCTGCGCCAGTCCGACGGACGCGCGCTGACATTGCGGTGGGAGAGATTGTAATTCAATTTGGAGGCGTAATTGTAATTCTGGGTAAACCGGCTGACATCGGCGCGCCCGTTATCCAGAATAGGAACGGAAACCGAAGCTCCGTCCTGCGATACATGTTCGGCATACAATTTTCCGCCGTACCACCCCCCTAACTCATTGGCGCCGTCAAGCCACAACTCAAAGAGAATCACATCGCCTTTACCGTATTTTTCCACATATTCGACCACTTCCGTCACCTGCGTGCGGAACACGTATTCCAAATACGGATATTTTCCGCTGCTGTCCGTTCCTCCGTAAGTCCAGTGATTTCTGTCCCACGGAGAGACGTAAACGCCCAGCCTCAGCGGTTTTTCCGTATTTGCCCGGTTGTAATCGCGCATATTCTCAATCAGCGCTTTCAGTACATCGTCCTGATAATATTCGTAGCCTTCGCCTTTTTTACAGACCGAGTATTCGGTGGTCACCGTATCCCACAGGCAGAACCCGTCGTGGTGTTTGGCGGTTAAAATTATACCGGTCATACCGGCAGTCACAACGTCGTCGATCCAGCCCTGAGTGATTTCATCGGCTCCGCGCGTCGGCCGGAACGAATCCGCTCCCGACGGATACCCGTCGCCCCATTCGACATTGGCGAATGTATTCGGTCCCCAATGGATGAACGCATACTGTTCCATCTGCATCCACTCCACCTGCGCTTCACTCGGAATTTTCATATTCTCTGTTGAAACCGCCGCGCCCTTTTCTCCCGTCAGCTCCGCTTCGTCCTCTTCCTTTGCGGTTCCTTCAAATATGATTTGATACACAAACGGTCCGCTTGTGTTGCCGGCCTTATCGGTGACTGTAACCGTTCTTTCATACGGCTTATTGAGTTCGATTTCGCCCGGGCTATCCGTATAACTGCCCTCAACGGACGCTACTCCCGAACCGGATTCGGAAATGCGTAAATCGGCAAGGGATTCGGTAAAATTCAGCCGTTCTTCGGAGGTATAATTGGTCAGCACCTTCGGACCGCGCTGAATCACGGGCGGAGTTTTGTCAAATCCGACCGCCGCGGTCTTTACCGCCGGCATACCGCCGCCGTCCCTGACTTTAACGGTAACCGAATACAGCATTTCCTCAGGATTACTCAACGTCAGGGTATTTTCCGTTTCTCCTTCCATGAGTTTGTCATTCACCGACCAGGAATACGTATACGTACCGTCTCCGCCCGCCGCCTCCGCCTTCAGGGTAACGGAGGTCAGTTCCTTTTTCCATACGACATCACTGCCGTCCAACACCGTACCGTTTTCTTTCAGTGTCACGGCAACCTCTTCCCCGTCGCCTCCTTCAAAACGGTAGGCGGTAATTTCCCACTCAAACGGTTCGGAGGCGTTGCCCGCGCGGTCGTACACCACGTAGACGCGCACATAATCGCCCGGACCTTCTTTAAACGGATCCCGTCCGTCTTTCCACGTTGCCGTCATTTCGTAATCCCAACCGCTCAGGTTATCGGAAACGGCATTCGCTCCGAGGTTATCGACAATTTCCGTTGCCTTTGCCAAATTGAGATTTTGTTCCGTGTTGGTAAAACCGTTGATTACCGGCGGGGTTTTGTCGATGACGATTTCCTCTGTCTTTCCGTCGGTGTAGGTGATTGTATATTCTCCTTCCTCGCTCAATACAAATCCGGAGACGGATTCTCCGTATTGATTAAACACCGACACAACGTCGTTTCCCAACGTCACATCGGTATTAAAATATCCCGAACGCGACTTTGTCGGATTTTCAACCTTTTCGGCTCCTTCATAAACTGTCGGCTCGCAGCCGAAAATCATGAAAAGCACTGTAAAAAATAAAATTGCTTTTTTTACCATATGGGTCTCCTTCTCATCGGTTATATTTTACCCCCCCCCCCCATTTAAAGAAAATTAAATTTAAAATTATATTTACTGTCTCTTATTTTTGAAGTGTTCAAAATTAACCGAATTGCGGGCGAAAACAGTTTGCCGGCAGAGGCGCAGCTTCGGCACTGAGGTGTTTTGCGGTTTATCGCTTTAAAAACCGTCGGAGTTTATCGGCAAATCGGCAGTTGCAATAAAAAGCAACGCATCTTCAATGACAAAAAAAGCGCCCTTGGATAAAATTCGTTGAAAGGAGAGCGCCTCAGAAGGAAAATTTGATTCGCAAATAAAAACGGCCCGAGCCGTAAGCGCGTCAGGCGCCCGGAGGAGGCCGTAAGGCCGTCTGCCCGTCGGGCAGACCGGGTCCGGAGGGCGCCGACGGCCGCCGCAGGCGGTCGGGACGCCCAAATGAAAACAGAAAGAAGTTATTCGGCGATACGTCCGTCGCGGGTGATGGTAACGACCTGCCACGGGATAAAGCGGCCGCTGCTTTTGAGTGCGGTTTCGGTCATGACTTGGAGACCGCCGCAGCAGGGAACTTCCATGCGGACGACAGTAACGCTTTTGATGCCGTTAAGTGCGATGATTTGCGTCAGTTTTTCGGAGTAATCGATGGAGTCGAGTTTAGGGCAGCCGATGAGGGTCACTTTGCCTTTGATAAAATCTTCATGCATTGCGGCGTAGGCGTAAGCGGCGCAGTCGGCAGCGATGAGGAGCTGAGCTCCTTCGAAAAACGGCGCCTGTACCGGAACCAATTTGATTTGAACCGGCCACTGCCGCAGTTCCGATACAGGACGTGCGGAGGAAGCCGATGTTTCGGAAGATGTTGCGAATACGGGGGAAAAAACGGCTGTCTGCGAGCCGGGGCAGCCGCCGTGAGTACGGCGGCAGTTTTCGGTTGAAGCGTCTGCGCGGCGGGAGGCGTTGACAGCAGCTTCGTCATAGGCGGGAGCCTCTCTGGTTTCAAAGGCAATCGCTCCTGTCGGACACGCCGGCAAGCAGTCGCCGAGTCCGTCGCAGAAATTTTCGCGAACCAATTCGGCTTTTCCGTTGACCATTTCGATGGCACCTTCATGACAGGCGGCAGCGCAGAGTCCGCAGCCGCTGCACTTTTCTTTGTCAATACGAATGATTTTTCGCAGCATATTTCCTTGCCTTCTATTGATGAGGTGAGCGGCGGAGCTCTTTCAGCGCTTTGCGCGCCTCTTCAGCTTCGTTCCACGGAATTTTTCCGTCCGCCGTGATGATGCACGATTCGTGACCTTTGCCGAGCAGAACGACGGTATCGTCTGCGGCGGCGAGACTCACCGCTTTGCGCACGGCTTCGCGGCGGTCTGGCAGCAGAAAGAGGTTTTCCCCTTCCGTTTTGCTGCGGATGCCGGCGGCAATCTCTTTTAATATGCGATTCCGCTCTTCTCCCCGCGGATCTTCGTCGGTCAAAATCAAAATGTCGGCGTACCGGTCGGCAATTTCTCCCTGAACCGGTCGTTTTCCGGTATCCCGCTCACCGGCGCTTCCAAAAACGGCAATCAGCCGTCCTTTCGTTGCGGCTCGCAGCGCGGGAAAGACGGTTTCAAACGCTCCCGGAGTGTGGGCGTAGTCGACAATCAGCCGAAACGGCTGTCCTTCATCGATAACGTTCATGCGGCCGTTAACGGAGCGCAGCTGCGGCAGCAGGGAGAAGAAAAATTCCTCCGATTTTCCGGTGACGGCAGCCGCGGCGGCAACCGCTTCCACCGCATTGGAAATATTGAAAAGCCCGGGCATTTCAAGACGGGTTTCCACAACGCCTCGGCCTTTCGGTTGAACGCAAAAACTCATTCCCGCTGCGTCGGTTTTGACGCCGAATGCGTAAAGGTCGGCGCGGCTCTCTTTCATGCTGCAAAATACAGCTTGAGATTTTCGACAAAGCGAAGCGAAAAACGGCGCGGCGGGGTCATCCGCGTTGATGACCGCCTTCCCTTCCGGCTTCAGTTTGCGAAAGAGGTTGCCTTTGTCGTCGCGGTAACGTTCCATTGTGCCGTGAAATTCAAGGTGTTCGTGAGTCAAATTGGTAAAGACCGCCGCATCGAAAAAGACCGTTCCAAGCCGGTTGTTGAGCGGCGAAAGCGAGTGGCTGGTCGTTTCCAAAACGGCGATTTCGCTGCCGGCGGCGGCCGCTTCTGCCAGTAAGCGCTGCAGTTCCGGCGCTTCGGGCGTCGACTGGCGGTAAGGGTTTGCTTTAACTTCATCTCCCGCCTGATATTCAACGGTGGAGATAAACGCGGCTTTATATCCTGCCAGCCGCAACAGCCGGTGAATAAAAGAGACTGTCGTTGATTTGCCGTCGGTTCCGGTAACGCCGACAATTTTCATCTTTTGCGCCGGCCGATTGTAAAAGGCAGCCGACAACGGAGCCATCGCTTTCCTTGGCGATTCAACGCGCACGTAAGCGGCTCCCGGTACTTTTTCGGCGGAAGGATCGGAATAAACGACGGCGCGCGCCCCTCCGTTGACGGCGGCGGCAATGAAACGGTGCCCGTCACTGTGCGTCCCGTCGGTGGCAAAAAAGAGGTCTCCCGGCTTTACCTGTCTTGAATCATAACACAGTCCGGAAATCATCGTTTGCGGATCGCCGTCAAATTCTATAACGTCGACCGCCGGCAAAAGTTCATTGAGCGTTTTCGTCACAGGAGCCTCCTTTCCCGGTTTGTCGGCGGGCAAGCGCCGCGCGGTCGGCATCCGCCTGTCCGCCGCCTGTCGTCAGCAGATCGCCGGTAATGGCGGCATTGGCGCCCGCTTCAAAGAGAGACACCCCCGCCCTGTTCAGCGACGCCCGTCCTCCTGCCAACCGCAGAAACGCGGAGGGCAGCAGCATTCGAAAAATGCCAAAAACGCGGCAGGCGGTTTCGTCGTCCGGCGGCGGCAGCGTTTCAAACGCCGTTCCCCGAATCGGCGACAGGAAATTCAACGGAACCGACCGAATTCCGAGTGACCGCAGCTCCAATGCCATATCGATACGGTCTTCCCAACTCTCCCCCATACCGAAAATACCGCCGCTGCACACCTCCAGCCCGGCCGCCTGCGCCGCCCGCACAGTGTTGATTTTATCGTCAAAAGAGTGTGTTGTGCAAACCGAAGGAAAAAATCTCCGGGACGTTTCCAGATTGCAGTGGTAACGCGAAACTCCGGCGTCTGCCAAAAGCTGAAAATCGGCAGCACTCAAAAGACCGTGAGAACAGCACACTTTCACCTTTCCGAAAGAGCTCCAACGGGCATAAAGAGCGGAAAGACGCTTTACCTCTTCACCGGAAAGAGAACGTCCCGATGTAACAACGGAGAAGTGATCCAATCCGTTTTCTTCAGCCTTTCGATAAGCGTCATCCAAAAAAGAGTCGTCTTTCAGCGGATAAACGGCGGTTTCCGTTCGATGAAACGCCGACTGCGCACAGTAACGGCAATCCTCGGAACAGCGTCCCGATTTACCGTTGACAATCGCACACAACTCGTCATTCGGGGCGAAGCGCAGCCGAATACGGTCAGAAAAATCCTTCACCTCGTCAAGAGGCGCACCGATTACCGAAAGCGCCTCTTCCTTTCCGAGGGACTCTCCGTTTTCCAGCCGCTTTAAAAAGAGAGAAAAATCACAGCGACTCATTTTAAAAATCGACCGCCGCTTTTGCGGAGAAGCGTAAAATGGGAATCCCGAATCCGGGCAAGATCGCTTCCCGATTAAAAATCATCATTTTTCTCCGTTTGCTTTCCACAAACCGTGAAGATTGCAGTATTCATAAACGGTAAACGCGCCTTTTTCCTCAAGGACAAAAACCGCTTCGGGCTGATCGGCAGCCGACAACGCCTGAAACATCATTTTTCCTCCGGCAGAAAGCGCAATCCATTGAATGAGATGCTCTTCGCTCATCGGGTGAGCAACGCTTCCGACTTTGACTGAAACGCGATTGCCTTCAACCGATACAACAGGAACGTGTTTTTCGGCGGCGCCGTCGCTTTCTCCCGCCTTCAAAAGTTTCATCGGTTCTCCGCAGCAGGAAGGCGTAACCGAACCGTTGTTGACAACATAAACAAGATTGCCGCAATGGGCACAGCGATAAAATAAATCCATATGTTTCTCCTTGTGATTAATATAAAGTTTTTTGCCTTCTTATGCAACAAACCAGGCAATAAAAAACCCGCTTCTTGAAGAAGCGGGTCAAAACAAGCCTTTATTCCAGGTAGGCGCCGTAATTCACGCCGCCGGCAGAGGCAGCAGCCTTCAATTCATCGGTGGTGTAATGAACGTACCAGTCGACCTTCATGTTATCCATTCGGCTTTTCAGTTGATCAACATTCAATGCGCCGGCCCAACCGACCATCCAACCGGTACCGCCGACTTCATTTGAGAAGTGAATTTGCAGCGGCACGTCGCAAATCATTTTGTGTGTTTTTTTCAAATTGTTGATTTTTGCTGAAGAGAGAGCCGTATCGTAATAGGTTTCATCCGCAAAAAAGAGAGAAACCGGTTCCCAATCGATGTAGTAAACCACCTCGTTCGGGGTCCACAGAAGCGCGTAAGTGTGATATTCCGCAGGCGAATAACTCAGCTCAATGTCTTTTGTCGCCGAAACCCGAGAACTTTTTCCGGGTAATTCGATCGGCCAGTGGGTCGTTGCAGCGACTTTCCCGGACGAAGTGTTTATCTGATGATACTCCAGCATGTCAAACTCGTAATCGCGTCCAATATCTCTGCCTTCTTTCGACTTATCCTGACCGTAGAACCAGTACGCCATCCAATGACCGGCCGCCTGCCGATCCATTGCAATGCGGGCAACGTAAAGACCGTAGAGATCCCCCTCTTTTTTCAGCGCAGCGCCGGTCACGCCCCAATAGTCGCTGTCTCCAATCTTTTTTGCATCGCCGCCGCGATCCGCATCCGGCTGAGGAAGATCTGTGCCTTTAATGAGCTCTTTAATCTGTGAACCTGTTTTGGCCTGCGTTGTTACATTCAAAACGTTGTCTTTCACGTAAACCATGTCGGTAATCCAATACGACGAACGGCGCGTTTGTGTCGGCCGCTCAAAATCAGCATAAAATTTATCAGCTTCCGCATCCGTAAAGTCAAATTTGTATACTGCCTTGTAATCCTCTTTTCCGATTGTTACCGTCTTCGGAGGCGTGTTTAACTCCGTTGTGCTGTCGTTGTTGTATTCGGCAGACGGCTTCAGCCGATACTCCGCTTTAAGCTCTACTGGAGGAGGCGGCGGACAGGAAATAAAAGCCGTACATGCAGCCGAAATTAAAATCAATTTCTTCGCTGAATTCATAATTTACATCTCCTTTCTTTAAACGATGAATCTTTTTTTATTATATCACGGAATAACGGAAAAGTGCAATTTTTTTTCTGAAAATTATGGAAAAGTTATCTTATATATCGCATAATAGATAAAAGGAGATTTGCCATGAACCGCTACATTATTGTCGGCGCCGGGGCTGCCGGAACGGAGGCGGCTGCGGCCGTTTTGGAACGGGACGTCGAAGCCAGGGTGGATTTGTTCAACGCCGAACCTGACCTGCCTTACTACCGCCCGCAGCTGACAAAAATCATTGACGATCTTTCTCCGCCGCGCCCCATTAAACCGAAATCGTTTTTTTCGACCCCGGGACTGCATTTTCATCCCGAAACAACCGTTAAATCGATCGACACTCTCGAAAAACGGATTTTCACCGCCGGGAAAATTTACCCTTACGATAAACTGATTTTTTGCTGCGGTGCCGATGCTTTGCTGCCGGCCATTCAAAACCCGGGAAACGCGCGGCTGTTTTCCATACGGACCTTTTCAGATGTGCAGCGGCTGCACGTTGCGGCGAAGAGTCGAAAAACGGCGGCTGTCATCGGAGGCGGTCCGCTCGGTCTGGAGATAGCGGAATCTTTAACCAGACTCGGTCTGCGCGTCACCGTTTATGAAACTTTTACCCGTATTTTAGGGAGACAGACCGACGGCGAAGCGGCGCTTTTCATTACTGAATTTTTAAAAAGCAACGGAATCTCGTTTTCCGTCGGCGCGCAGTTTACGGTGACCGCTCCGCACCGCATCGCCCCTTACGGCGAACTGCCGCGGCCGGCCGATGTCATTATTGTTTCCGCCGGTATTAAACCGCGGATCCGGTTGGCAGCCGAAGCGGGAATCAAGACCAACTGGGGGATTCTTGTTAACGACCGAATGCAAACGTCAGCACCCGACGTTTACGCAGCGGGCGACTGCTGCGAACGAGAAAACGGTGCATTGTGCGGCATGTGGTCTCTTGCAGGCGATCAAGGCCGGACAGCCGCCGCCAACGCAACCGGCAACTCGGAATCCTTTACTCCGAAAGCCGGAAAATTGATGATGACGCTCTTCGGGAAAATCGTTTTGTCGCTCGGCCGCCCGGAAGCGCAAGGCGAAAACGGCTCGGCTCGAACTTTTTTGAAAAAAAGCAACGGCTCTTACCTGCGGATTTTCACGGACGGGCAAAAATGTACCGGGTTGATTTTTCTCGGACCGCCGAACGAAGCCGCCTCCGCGGTGTCCGTTTTCGGCCGCGCCGTTTCAACAGAGTCGGCCGCACCGGTTGAAGGATTTCAATAATAAAGAAAAGCCTTGACCGCCCGCAGTTTATCGGCTATGATGGAAGAAAGGAGACACTATGATTTTCAACCCCACTGCCGAGTGTATGCCGATTTCGGAGCGAAAAGAGCTTCAGTTAAAAAAACTGCGCGAAACGGTCGCCCGCGCGTATAAAAATTGCGAATTTTATAGAAATAAAATGGATCAGGCAGGCGTCAAACCGGAGGATATTCAAACGCTTGAAGATATCTCCAAACTGCCGTTTACGACAAAAGACGAACTGCGGGAAACTTATCCATACGGTTTGCTGTCGGTTCCGCTTTCGGAAATTCGAGAGGTTCACACCTCCAGCGGAACAACAGGAATTCCGGTTGTCGGTCTCTACACCGAACACGATTTGCGAATGTGGGGAGAGTCGGCAGCCCGTTGTTTGGCGATGACAGGCGCGACAAAAGACGACATTATTCAAAACGGATACGGATACGGACTTTTCACCGGCGGTTTGGGAATCCATCACGGCGGACGAACGCTCGGAGCAACCGTCATTCCGATTTCTGCCGGAAACACACCCCGCCACCTTCAAATGCTTCGCGATTTCAAAACGACAACGCTCACCTGCACCCCGTCTTACGCCCTTTATTTGGCTGAAGCGGCGCAGGAAGCCGGCGTCGATTTGACCGAAACCGCCCTCTGCCGCGGTCTTTTCGGAGCCGAACCGTGGAGCGAAAACATGCGCCTTCAAATCGAAAAGCGACTGGGTATCAAGGCGTACGACATCTACGGTTTAACCGAAATCATCGGACCGGGCGTAGCGTGCGAGTGCACCGAACAGCACGGTCTTCACATTCAGGACGATTTTTTCTATCCGGAAATTATCGACCCGAAAACCGGAAAAGTGCTTCCCGAAGGCGAAAAAGGCGAACTGGTACTGACCACCATCGACAAAACCGGAGCGCCGCTGCTGCGCTACCGAACCAAGGACATCACCTACCTCTTCCGCGACTCCTGCGCCTGCGGACGAACAACCGTTAAAATTCACCGACTGATGGGCCGCAATGATGATATGCTGATTATCCGCGGCGTCAACGTTTTTCCGTCTCAAATCGAAGAGATTCTGGCAGCGACGGAAGGACTTCAGCCGCACTACCAAATCATTGTCGACCGCACAGGAAACCATTTGGATTCCATTGAACTGCGGGTAGAGGTCGACGAAGCGAGTTTTTCCGATGAAACCAAGGAGATGGAGGCGCTCCGCAGACGGCTGCAGGAGACCATCAAGAGCAAACTCGGCATCAACTCCAAAATCACGTTAATGGAACCGAAATCCATCGAACGCAGCATCGGAAAGTCGCAGCGAATCATCGATAAACGCAAAATTTGAGGAGACGAAAATGGCTTTAAAACAAATTTCGGTATTTTTAGAAAATAAATCGGGAAGATTGGCTGAGGTGACGAAGGTCATCGGAGACGCCGGCATCAACCTGCTCGGAATGACGATTGCCGATACAGCCGATTTCGGAATTTTGCGCATCATCGTTACCGATTACGAAAAAACGATGAAGGTGTTATCGGAAAACCGTTTTACGGCAAAGATGACTGACGTGTTGGCGATTGAAGTCAGTGATACACCGGGCGGATTGAGCCATATAATGGAAGTTTTCTGTAAAAATAATATTAATATCGAATATCTTTATTTTACAATCGATCGGCGCAGCGGCAAACACCTGGTGATTCTGAAAACCGAAGACCCGAATCAAGCGTTGGCGATGATCGCCTCCAACGGACTGACCGCGCTCTCGTCGCTCGAATAACGGCAGCCGCCGTCAGAGGCGGCTACCGTTCGCGTTTGCGTTCCGACGCGGAAAGAATTCGTTTGCGCATTCGGACAGACTGCGGCGTCACTTCTACCAATTCATCTTCATTGATGAATTGAATCGCTTTCTCCAATGTCATAGGAACAACGGGAGTCAAAACAACGGCATCGTCTTTACCGGCGGCGCGCATATTGGTCAGCTTCTTTGTTTTGCACGGGTTAACGCTCAAATCATTGTCGCGGTTGTGTTCACCGATGATCATTCCTTCATAAACAGGGTCGCCGGGAATGACAAAAAGACGACCGCGCGGTTCAATCGAATTCAATCCGTAAGGAATGCAAACCCCCGTACGGTCAGCTATCAACGCACCGTTGGCTCGCTCCGGAAAATCGCCTTTATACGGTTCATAACCGATCAGATAGGAACTCATTAATCCGGTTCCTTTGGTATCGGTGAGAAATTCATCGCGGAACCCGATTAATCCGCGCGAAGGAATTTTAAATTCGATACGAACGCGGTCGCCGGCAGAATAAGTCATATTCAGCATGACGCCTTTTCGTTTGGAGAGCTTCTCTGTGACCGTTCCTCCGGTCTCTTCGGCGCAATCAATGTACAAATGCTCCACCGGTTCGGTTTTTGTGCCGTTTTCGTCCCGTTTAAAAATAATGTGAGGACGACCGACGCACAACTCGAATCCTTCCCGCCGCATGGTTTCAATGAGTATCGCCATTTGAAATTCGCCGCGGCCTTTGACAATGTAACTTTCATCGACCGCCGACTTTTCGACTTTTATCGAAACATTCATTAACGACTCTTTCTCCAATCGTTCCGCGATTTTCGTCATCTGCACCTGCTTTCCCTCTTTGCCGGCGAAGGGCGAAGTATTGCGGTAAAAACTCATGGAAACGGTCGGTTCATCAACGCGAAGCCGCGGCAGCGGTTCGGCAAATTCCCGACTGCAAATCGTATCCCCAATGGAAACGGTGTCAATGCCTGCCAAAATGATGATGTCGCCCGTTTCCGCTCGGGCGCACTCTTTCACTGCCGTTCCTTGGTAACTTTGCAGCGCCGAAACCCTCAAAGGCCGATGACGACCGTCTTCTCCGATCCGCAGCAGCGCTTCGTTGGCCGCAACCGAACCGGAAACCACCTTTCCAATCGCCAAGCGGCCGAGAAAATCGGAGTACCCCAAATCGGAAACCAACATTCGAAACGGAGCGGTTTCATCGTAAACAGGCGCAGGCAAATAATCGACAATCAAATCAAGCAGCGGACGCAAATCACTCCCCGGCTGACGGAAATCGGGTCCGGCGATTCCGGCGCGGCCGTTGGCATACAGCACGGGCGATTCCAAAAGCGACTCATCGCCGTCCAGCTCGATCAGTAAATCGTACACGGCGTTCAGCGTCGCTTCGGGAACGGCGTCTTTGCGGTCGATTTTGTTGATCACAATGATAATTTTCAATCCGGCTGCCAACGCTTTGCTCAGCACAAAACGGGTTTGCGGAAGCGGTCCTTCAGCGGCATCCACCAACACGACGGCACCGTCAACCATGGAGAGCCCCCGTTCGACTTCTCCGCCGAAATCGGCGTGTCCCGGCGTATCGATGATGTTGATTTTCCGTCCTTTCCAGTGAATCGAACAGTTTTTAGCCGCAATGGTGATGCCCCGTTCCCGCTCTAAATCCATGCGGTCCATGACGCGTGTCTGAATTTCCTGCCGAGAATGGAAAAGACCGCTTTGTCTGAAAAGCGCATCGACCAACGTCGTTTTTCCGTGATCGACGTGCGCAATAATGGCAATGTTGCGTATATGATCGTTTTGAGTCATCTTCAGAAAAAAAGAAGACCTGCCGGCCGAAACCGCAGGTCTTTTTCAACAAATTATTTAATCAAACCGCCGGCATTAATGGCAACCGCTACGCCGCGGCTGCTGTCAAGCAAATCGGTTCCGACAATGTCCAGACCGAGCATGTATTTTTCGTATTTACTGCCGTTAAGAAGCGAAAAACGCAAACCGGTGTTGAAAACGGCGCGGTTTTCGGCATTCAAACCGGTCGAATGACCTCCGGCCAAATAAGAAAAGTTGGCAAAATCGCAAATCAGGTAAACATAATTTTTAAAGACTTGCGGGAAAAAGTTCAACTCGAATGCGATACCGGCATCAATATCATCACTCATGTGTTCCTGAAAGGTGTACCCCAAAAGCAAACTGGTTCGCGCCGGCAGCGAGAAAAAATTCCCTTGGTAACTCATAACAAAATAGAGTTGTCCGTAGTAAGCGTAAGAACTGTTATTAACCAGCAAATCGACCGCCTGAAAATTTCCGCCCAGCGCCATCGCAGAGTTGCCTTTTTTGGAAAAAAGTTCGGAAAACTGCCATTTTAAGTTGACCATAAAGTCGGCTGTTGTCCGATGATCGATGTCAACCGCAAACCCGACTTCGGCCTGTTTTAAAAATCCCAATTCGGCGTACAGGATGTGCGACATTCCTCCGGCGGAATTATTACTGTAAAGGAATTTGTAACCGCCGTCCAAGCCGACCGTTCCCGATTCGTAGTTCACAAACGCGGAAGGAACCACCCATGCGCCGGTTGCGCCGCCGAAAGTCGGAAACATTCTTCCGGCTTGCGAAAAAGCTGTCACCGAAAGAAGCGCGAATAAAAGACCGAACAAAGTTTTTTTCATTCTATAATCTCCTCAATTTTAATTCACTCTATCAAATTCAGCGTTTTTTTTAAACACTTTTCCGGAAATTAAACGGTTTTTTTCCGAATTTTCGGCGAATGCGATTGAGCGCCTGCTCGGTTTTTTCCGATGAGAGAATTTTCAGAATCAGTTTTCGGCGGCCGGGAAAATCCAAAAACAGCAGCGAAATCAAAACGGTCAGAATACCCTGCCCGGGCAAAACCAGCATCAGAATTCCGGCGATCAATAAAAACAATCCGAAACCGTTTTTGACGACAGAAAACACAGTCAAACGAAACGGCTGCTCTTCTTTTTCAATTAACCGGATAAAAAAATTTTCATCCGCTGAAAACAGCAGAATCAAAAGAACGACTGTCGCTGCCGCCGCAAAAACAGCAAACGCAATCAAAACAACGGCAGTTGCTGTCCAAAAAGACTCCGGCAGAACTCCGAAGAGTATTTGTATCTGTTCTTCGATTTTCTCAGCAACATCCATTGTTGGCACCATAGCACGAAGACGGGAAAAACTCAACCCTAACAAAAAAATATAAAAAAAAACACTTAAAAATCATAAAACATATGGTAAACTGAGTTATCCAAACTCAACGAGGACGTTTGTGCGGAAAATCCTGAAAGTATTTGCCGAAAACCACATTTTGGCTAATTTTACGGTTGTTCTGGTTATCGCATTTGCGTTTTATCTTTGGGGCGATATTCCAAAGGAAGAAATGCCGGAAACAACAGCCGACGTCGTTTTTGTTTCTGCTCAATATACAGGCGGAACACCGGAAGAAATCGAATATTTTTTAACCAAAAAAATTGAAGAGGCCGTCCGCGGAATCGAAGGAATCGACGAAATCAACAGCACTTCGTCAAATAACATCGTTTCTGTTCGTATTACACTAGAAATGAATTATCCGTATTACGACGATGCGGTAACAGCTATTCGCGACGCGGTTCAGCGCGTCGATTTGCCTGAAGATGTGGAGGACGAACCGCGCGTACACGAAGTCAAATCGACCAACCGTTCTGTCGTTCAAATCGCTCTTTTTCATAAAGAAGAAAAACTGCTCTCCGTTAAAGGACGACAGGAAGTTCAAGACGCCGGAGAGATGCTGGAAAAGCGTCTGCGAGGCATTCCTTTTGTCAACGACGTATCGTTCTCCGGCAACGAAGAGGAGAGCATCAACGTTTACATTCGCCCGGAAGCGCTTTCGGTTTATGAAATTTCCTACTCTGATGCCGTCAACACTCTTTCGGGAGACAACGTCCGCCGCCCACTGGGAACCGTCAAAAACGAAGATGACGCGCGCGTCACCATCCGCGCCGAATTGGACAGCGAACAAAAAATTCGCGACTCCATTTTGCAGGGCAGCTTCTCCGGTCGAATGATTCGTATCGGAGATGTCGCCGATGTGGAAACGACATTTGAACACTCCACTTCCATTTTAAAATTCAACGGGCATCAAGCGCTGAATCTCAATGTTCGAAAAACCTCCGACTCCGGCATTACCGAAGCCAGCGATGCCATCCGAGCCGAAGTGGAGAGCTTTTTCGCTTCGTCAATGCGCGACAGCAATGTCGATTACCTGATTTACAGCGATTCGGCAGAATCGGTTCGCGACAGGCTCATTCTGATTCGAGACAACGGAATTTTCGGTTTTGCACTGATTCTGCTTTTTCTCTTCATTTTTATGAATTTTACAGCCGGCTTTTGGGTCGCGATGGGAATTCCGTTTTCCCTCTGTTTTTCGGTGATTGTCGCTCATTTTCTTGGATACAGTGTCAACAATATGACGCTTTCGGGAATCGTCATTGTTTTGGGAATGGTGGTCGATGATTCGATTGTCATCAGTGAAAACATTACCCGCCTCAAAGAAGAGGGCGCCTCTCAAACGGAAGCGGCGGTTGAAGGAACGGCGACCGTCATTCTGCCGGTTTTGGCCAGTATTCTGACAACCTGCGTCGCATTTATACCGCTTTATTATTTTTCAGGTTCATTCGGAAAGATGATCGAAGTGATTCCCGCGATGATTTTTGCTATGCTCGGAGGCAGCCTTCTGGAAGCGATTTTTATCCTTCCTTCCCACATGAACCTTCGATTACCGAAACTTTTCAGACGCAAAGCAACCCGCCGTCCGCATGAAGCGGCGCATTGGTTCCGCAAGGTTGAAGACGCTTACGGCCGCTTTCTTGAAAAAGTTCTCAGACACACCGGGATCCTCTACGCCTCGTTTGCGGTGCTGCTGACCGGAGCGATATTCCTTTTTCTGACTCAAATGAGTTTTGCTCTTTCACCGCGGGAAGAGACTAACGAAATTTTTATTTCCGGATTTGTCGATCAACCGCGTTTGACCAGCGCCGAAACCGCCGTTTATGTGGAACCGCTGGAAGAGATTATCGATCCGTATTTAGGTTCATCGGTCGGTATCTATTCGACTCGCATCGCCTCTTCCCGCCGCGGCTCGGACACAAATCAAAATTACTTTTCCATCCGAATCGAGATGCTGCCGTCGTTGGAGCGGGAACTTTCAAATGACGAATTGATAGCCGCCATTGAAGCCGAAGTCGAAAAACAGAATCTGCAGTACGCTGATTTTTACATCGCCAAATCCCGTTTCGGAGCCTCGTCTGACAGCGGCGGATCTCCGATTGTCATTGAAATACAGGAAAATGACGACGCGCGGCGCAATGAAATTGCCGAAAAACTGTGCGCTGCCATGGATGCGTACGAATTTTATCAAAACGCCGAAATCGAAGAGCCGGTCAAATCCAAACAGTACATCATCGACTACGACCGAGAACTGATTCAGCGCCTGAGCATCAGCAGCAGTGAAATTTCCAACAGTCTGCGAACGATTATTCAAGGCAGTACGGTTTTTTATCATTACCGCGATGATATTGAGATTCCGGTGAAGGTGACGCTCGAAGACAAATACGTCTCGGATCTTCCGACGATTCTGCAAAATCCGATTTCCACGAGGCAGGGATATTTGGTTCCTCTGGAAACCGTCGTTAAAGTCCGCGAATCGATGGAACCGAATTACATCACTCGTGTCGACGAAAAACGGGTCGTTTACCTTTATGCCGATTTAGCCTCCGACAAAGTCACTCCGGTCGAAACAGCCGAATACTTTGAACAAAACGTCTTCCCCGGACTGATGGCGCAGTATCCGACCTGCAACATTCTTTTCCGCGGCGAAGTCGAAAGCACGCGGGAATCATCAGGCGACATTTTATACGGATCAGCGTTGGTTGTTTTTTTGATTTATTTTATTCTGTCGCTGCTGTTTAATTCACTGTGGAAACCGTTTATCATCGTCGCTGTCATTCCGTTCGGCATGATGGGCGTCGTCTACGCGTTAATACTCCACAATATGCCGGTTATCAGTTTTTTTACGGCGATCGGAATTCTCGGACTGGCGGGCGTGGTCGTCAACGACTCCATCGTCATGCTGGATAAACTTCTGAATTCGTATCGCAACGAATCGCAGACCGCCGCCGACAGACGCAAAATCATCGCCGATATTTCCAAAACGCGGCTGCGCGCCGTTATTCTGACAACAGTCACCACTGTCGCGGGATTGCTGCCGACCGCCTACGGTATTCTCGGCTACGATTCAATGCTCTCCGACATGATGCTGGCGATGTCTTACGGACTGATGACATCTACACTGGTAACGCTTTTTCTCACGCCGGCGATGTTTTACACCCTGCAGACGGTGAAAGAACGCAAACGAAAATCCGCAGCGGAGGTTCCCCGTGAAAAATAGCGTCCGCACGACAGTTGTTTTTCTCTTTTTCGCCGCGCTGACGCCGGAAAAAGCGAGCGCACAGAATCTTCTGGAGCAAATCAACGAAGCGCCGCTTCTGACTCTAAACGAATTTCTGACGCAAACGGGAAAAAATACCTTTTTCGAAGAGATCCTTATCGATACGCTTGATTTGAAATACTCGGAAGTTCTGGCGCTGCCGGCTGAAGATGTGGTTTTGGGAGTCAAAGGCGCCTATCAGGTTCTTTTCCCATCGGAAAGCGATTCGAAGCCGTCGCACGGATTGGACAGTTCCGTTTCGCTGTCAAAGCTGTTCGCCGATTCGGGAACGAGTCTCTCCGCCGGGGTGTCGACTTCTCCCTCCGGAAGCAGCGGACACACTTCGCAGTTTGTTTTCGAAATCGCTCAACCGATCGCTCAAAACGCATTCGGAAAAGCCAATCGCCTGACACGGAAACTGACGCAAATTGAAAACCGTATTTTGGAAATGCAAATCGTCGAAGCCTACGAAGATTATTACGCCGAACTGATTACGCTTTATTATACATGGCACGCCGAATACGCTGCCCTTCAGTCCAGTCAGAATTCCTACATAACCAGCCGATCTCTGATCGAAGAAATGGAACAAAAGTACGATTACGGAATCGCCAACCAGCTTGATTTGGATAAAAGTAACATTCAGCTCTATTCGAAGCTTGATTCGCTGATTCAACAGGAAACCGATTTCAAAGAGACGATGGATTTAATCAAACAGGCGATGATGATCGACGATGCGGCGCTGCTCTATCGACCTCAGTTGGAAGATTATTACTCTCCCGAGGATTTGGATTTCGATCGGTATTATACCGATTTTCAAAACGACAGCCGAACCTACGAAGTCTTTTCACTGACAGAAGAACGTTCCGACCTCAACGTCCGTCTGCGCGCCGATGAACTTCTGCCGTCGGCCAACCTTTACGCCAACTATCGCTTAAACGGCCGAGGAATTTTCTTCGCCGAAGGTCCTGAAGATCAGTCGCTTCAAATCGGCGTTGATCTCTCCTATCCGATCGCTTCATCTCAGGCGCGCGCCTCCTACGAACGGGAAAAAATCGACCGCACTCGGACGGCTCTCTCCAACGCCAACAAGAAGATCGAACTGAAAAACGATTTGCGTCGGCTCTTTTATGATTTGGAAAGCGGAGTCGAGCGGATTGCACTCTCCGACAGACGGGTGGAAATGGCCAACCGTATTGCCGAATCGGAGTCGCGCGACTACAACTTGGGAAAATCGGACCTAAACGATCTCATCTCGGCTTTAAATCAAGTCGACACCGTCGCGCAATCCCGCATCTCCGCCATTGTCCGACAGAATCAGAATACGGTCGAACTGCTGCGGTTTACCGACCGACTGGTCAGCGAATCGGTATTGGATCAAGCCGAACTCATTAAAGAAAAAACGGAAGAGTAACGGTCTCAGCGGTCAAGGAAAAAGCGAATGATCGCCGTTTTTGTTTTCGTATACGGACGATAAATAAACGGCCAATCGACAGAAAGGCGCTTTTCGACCACTCCTTTGCTGTGCGAAAACGCTTCAAATCCCAAACGACCGTGATAAAAACCAATGCCGCTGTTTCCGACGCCGCCGAACGGTAAATGAGGATTGGCTAAGTGAATAATGACTTCGTTGACGCAGCCGCCGCCGAATTTGAACCGGGACACAAGGGCATCGGTCTCTTTTTTGCTCTTTGAGAAGAGATAAAACGCTAACGGCTGCGGATTGCGGCCGATAATTTGTTCCAAATCCCCGACAGTCTCATACGGCAAAACAGGCAGCACGGGACCGAAAATTTCCTCTTTCAAACACTCCAAATCTGTCGAAGCGTCATTGATGTCAATCGTCACCGGCGCCATCAGCCGCTCCTGCGGACGGTGGCCGCCGCAAACGGTCACTGTACAACCGGCTTTTTCCGCCTCTTCAATCATTTTCAGCAAGCGGTTGTACGCCCGATCGCTAATCAAATGAGGCAAACGGTCATCGGAATCGGTTTGTCGGAATCGTTTTTTAAATTCCTCGTTGACAAAGGCGAGAAAACGGTCTTTTACGCTTTGGTGCGCAATCACGTAATCGGGTGCCACGCACGTCTGTCCCGCATTCAGCATCTTTCCCCAAACCAGTTTTTGAGCGGCGAATTTCAAATCCGCATTCTCCGTGACGATGAACGGCGATTTTCCGCCCAGCTCCAGAATAGCAGGCGTCAGATTTCCGGCAACCTTTTGATAAATCGAAATTCCGACAGCGCGGCTGCCCGTAAAAAAGAGAAAATCCCATTGAAATTCCAATAAAACATCGGCTTTCGAAGAATCGCAAAGAACAACATACGCCAATTCGGGAGGCAGCGCTTCTTTAAAAATCTCGGCTGTCACCTCCGCCGTTCGCCGCGTCTGCGTTGAAGGGCGCAGAACAACGGTATTGCCTGCCGCCAACGCCGATAAAGCCGGCATCATCAGCAGCTGAAACGGATAATTCCACGGCGACATCACCAAAACTGTGCCGTAAGGTTCTCTGTAAATGCGGCTTGTCGTAAAAATCTGATGAATCGGCGTTTGGACCCGTTTCGGCCGCGCCCATCGCCTTAAATGGCGAATGGTGTGTTTCAGCTCCGAAAGAACGAGCGCCGTCTCTGTTTCAACAATTTCCAATTCCGGCTTATTGAAATCGTCAATCATTGCCTGAATCAGTTCTTTTTCATGACGACGGACGGATGCTTCCAGTTTTTTCAGCGCCTCAATCCGCTTTTTGGGAGGAAAGAACGAACCGTCTGCCAACGTTTTTTTCTGCTTGGCGTATACTTCGGCAATCTCTTGTCTCAACGCTTCCATTTAATATTCCCCCTTTTATTTTTTCGAACAGCTTCTATTTTTCTAAAATCGCCCGAATTCTCCGCACACCCGATGACGACGACTGCTCCTTTTGAATTTTAAAGTGCCCCATTGTGCCAGTCCGGCTGACGTGAGGACCGCCGCAAACTTCTTTTGAGAAATCACCGATTGTGTAAACTTTCACATCGGCATCGTATTTATCGCCGAAAAAAGCGTAGGCGCCTTCGTCTTTTGCCTTCTCCAACGGCATCACTTCCATCGTTACAGGCAAATCCCGGCGAATGGCGTCGTTAACCAACTCTTCGACGCGGGCAATCTGTTCGTCTGTCATTTTTTCAGGATGAGTGAAATCAAAGCGAAGCCGCTCTGCCGTGATGTTGCTGCCCATCTGTCTTACATGGTCGCCAAGAACAATGTGCAGCGCTTTGTGCAGAAGGTGAGTCGCCGTGTGTAAAGCCGTCGTCATCTCGGAATGGTCTGCCAACCCTCCCTTAAACGCTTTCTCGGCGCCCTGTTTTGAAAGTTCCTGGTGTTTTTTAAACGCCGCCTCAAAACCCTCTCGGTCGACTGTCAACCCGTGTTCGGCAGCTAACTCAGCGGTCATCTCCGCGGGAAAGCCGAAGGTGTCGTAAAGACGGAAAACCACTCTGCCGGGAATCATTTTCTGCGGATTTTTCAGAAGATTCGGAACCAGTTTTTCGAATTCCTGCAACCCCTTTGTCAGCGTCTGGCGGAAACGCTCCTCCTCTTTCTGCAGTTCTTCCAAAATCACCGACGCATTGCGCCCCATTTCCGGATACGGTTCTCGATACATATCGATGACGATTTGAGCGGGAACTGCCAAAAAATTCGTATCAATTCCGAGTTTGCGGCCGTGGCGCACGGCGCGGCGGATCAATCGTCGTAAAATGTAACCTTGCCCGACATTGGAAGGCTTCACTCCGCGATCATCTCCCAAAATAAACGACGCCGTGCGAATATGATCCGCAATGATACGAAGAGAAATATCGTTTTCCTCATTTTCGCCGTAAACGACCGACGCCAAATCGCCGACCGCTTTCAGAATCGGCTGAAAAATTTCCGTATCGTAAACCGATTTTTTCCCCTGCATCATCGTAACGGTTCGCTCGATTCCCATTCCCGTATCGACGCATTTGCGTTCCAACGGCACAAAGGATCCATCCTTCCGTTTGTTGTACTGCATGAAAACGTCGTTCCAAATTTCAAAGAAACGGCCGCAGGAACAGCCCCCCGGACGGCAATCGGGGCCGCACGGGTCTTTCCCCGTATCAATAAACATTTCGCTGTCGGGACCGCACGGACCGGTTTCACCGGCAGGCCCCCACCAGTTGTCCTCTTTCGGCAGAAAATAAATGCGGCTGTCGGGGATTCCCAAACTTCGCCAAACCGCTGCCGACTCTTCGTCTCGAGGTGCGTCCTCGTCACCGGCAAAGACCGTTACCGACAGCCGTTCGGGATCGAAACCGAGCCACTCCTTTGAAGTCAAAAATTCGAAACTCATCCTGATGGCTTCTTCTTTGAAATAATCACCCAAACTCCAATTTCCCAGCATTTCGAAAAAAGTAAGATGGAGCGCATCGCCGACCGAATCAATATCGCCGGTACGAATGCATTTTTGGTAATCGGTCAGTCGTGTTCCCGACGGATGGGCTTCACCGAGCAGATACGGCACAAGCGGATGCATTCCCGCCGTTGTAAACAAAACCGTCGGATCATTCTCCGGAATCAGCGAACTTCCCGGAATCTGTTTGTGTCCTTTAGAGACAAAAAAATCGATGTATTTTTTTCGTAATTCATTCGGTGTCATGTTTTTATATTAGTGACAAAGCGCTGCGGTGTCAAGGTTGGTCAAACGTAATTCTCATTGGGATCAAAAATCTGAATCTCTCCGGTAAGCTGCGCCCGCCGCAGGCGGTTCAGAAACGCTTTAGTCGCTCTGTCAACCTCCTCCTTTTTCATCGGTCCCAACAGTTCCCGTTCGTAACGGATCATCGCCGCCCGCCGATCGGAGACTGCCGCATAAATTTTATTTTCGATTTCCCGACTTTTCCCTTTAAGTATAACAGCTAAATCGATATCAGTATAACTCTGAAGAATTTGATGCAAATCAGAGGTGCGAATATTGAGAATGCGGTCGATTGTAAACAGTTTGTCTTTAACGTCACCCGAAAGTGTCGGATCTTCGGCATAAAGATCATTGATAATCTCCTGCTCCAACTGCGGGGAAACGTATTTGAGAATGTTTGCCAACGCGCCGCTGCCGTCAACCGGATCGGTTTTTGTCTGACCGATTTTCCGAAAGTTTTCCTGCAGCCGCTCTTCGACGATGGTCAGCGCCATTGAAGCCGGCCGTTTGCGGTGCGCCGTTTTTTTGACAATTTCAGCCTGCATTTGTTCGGAAAAACTTTTCAGCAGTTCGGAAGCCGTCTTTTTCGGCAAATGAGGCAAAACCAACGCCACAACGTCGGGCGACTCTTTTTTCAGCAGCAGAAACAGCTGCGTCGCATCGGCGTCCGCCAAAAACGCAAACGGCTTTTCCACCGCGTCCGGCACTGCCTTTTGCAGAAACGAGCGCCCTTTTTCTGCTCCGAGAGCGTTTTCGAGAATCACCCGTGCCGTATCAACACCGCCTCGAGGATCAATCAAACGGTCTTTGAGAGCTTTAAATTCCCGCAGAATCACCAACGCCTCTTGCGGCTCAACTCGGGGAATCGTGCGCATTTCGCGAATCAGTTCGGCGATTTCCGACGGAGTCAACTGATTTAAAACGGCGCCGGCAGTCTCTTCTCCCAACAACATGAGGAATTTCGCCGCCTTACGCACTCCTTTGACTTCCAGTCCGTGTTTGACCAACCCAGCCGATTCAGCGCGGTCGAAATGAGACGGATCACGGTCGGGAGTAAAGCCCTGCCGTTTGACGTTTTCGTGAATCTCCTCACGCAGTTTTTTCAAATCAAAGCCGTCGTTCTCACTCTGCGTATCAAAAACTTTTTGACCGGGACGCGGCTTCAGTTCGGAAAAGACTGCCCTCGCGGCCTGCGGCGTTTTTGTTCCGGCCGACAGCGCGGCGTTTTGCGGTTTTGGTTCAGAAGAAGCGCCCGCCGCCATCCCCTTCATTTTTTTATAAACATCAATTCCGGAAAGCTGCTTTGCCATAATTTTATCATACCACAACCTGAACGAATCCGCAAGCATTTTCCGCCGATGGAAAAGAAGCGGCCGATAAGGAGAAATTCGACTTCAGACAGAACCAAGAACGCATGCAATGACATAAATTTATTTATCACCGGTAAATATGGGCATTTATCGAATATAAATGTTAAAAATACATGTTTTGAAAGCCGGAGAACTCTTTGTCAAATAAAAAACCCCGCCGAAGCGGGGTTTGAGCAGAATTATTCCCAGTACTTTTTCATACGGTTTTTCAGCTGTTCGCGATAAGCGTCCCAATCGGTAATCGGTTCAGCTGCGACGCCTTCGTCACAGGCCGCTTTTGCGACCGCAACCGCTTCCCACTCGATAACGCGCGGATCAAACGGTTTCGGCACAATGTAACGGGGCCCGAACGAAAATTTCTCTCCGCCGTAAGCTTTCTCCACAATTTCGGGAACCGGCTCTTTTGCCAACGCCGCCAACGCTTTTGCGGCTGCCATCTTCATTCCTTCGGTAATGGCGCCGGCTTTGACGTCCAGCGCGCCGCGGAAAATAAACGGAAATCCCAAAACATTGTTGATTTGGTTGGGATAATCGCTGCGGCCGGTTGCCATAATCACATTCGGATTTGCCGCCAACGCCGTTTCCGGCAAAATTTCCGGATTGGGATTGGCCATGGCAAAAATAATCGGCCGGCTGCTCATGGTTTTCACCATTTCCGCTGTGACGGCGTTTGCAACGGAAAGACCGACAAACACATCGGCTCCGACCAGCGCCTGTTCCAATGTTCGGGCGGGAGTTTCAACCGCCAAATCCTCTTTTTCGGCATTCAGTCCGGGGCGACCTTTATAAATGACGCCTTTGCTGTCGCACATAATCAGATTTTCTTTTTTAACACCGGCAGCGATAAACATTTTCGCACACGAAACTCCGGCTGCACCGGCTCCGTTGAAAACGCACTTCAACTCGGAGAGCGGTTTTCCGACCACCTCGGCCGCGTTGATGATTCCCGCAGTACAGATGATGGCGGTTCCGTGCTGATCATCGTGCATAATCGGAATCGAACACTCTTTGATCAGCGTTTGTTCGATTTCGAAACACTCGGGAGCTTTAATATCCTCAAGGTTCACTCCGCCGAAGGTCGGTTCCATCGCTTTGACGATTTCAATGATCTTTTTTGGATCTTTTTCGTTCAATTCGATGTCGAAAACGTCGATGTCGGCAAATCTTTTAAAAAGAACGCCCTTGCCTTCCATTACCGGTTTCGAAGCCAACGCACCGCGATCGCCCAACCCGAGAATCGCCGTACCGTTTGAAATCACCGCCACCAAATTACCTTTTGAGGTATATTTGAAAGCGTTTGCCGGATTGTCGGCAATTTCCAAAACCGGCTTGGCAACCCCCGGCGTATACGCCAACGATAAATCATCGGCCGTCACACACGGCTTAGTCGGAACCACACTGACTTTTCCCGGCACACCGCCGCGACTGTGATACTCCAATGCTTTTTCTTTCAGTTCGTCCATAAAATTCCTTTCCTTTATTTTTCAAACGGGAAGCGATAATCGAGGTGAAATCGATCCCGAATGTCGATCATGTTTTTCTGCAGAGAAACAGGAACCGGACAGCCGTGCTCTTTGCGGTACTGCCATGCCAAATACTCCTTTTCTCCGGCCGTAAAAATCCGTTCCTGTCCGGGCGCTTTTTTAGACGCGCGCAGTTCGCGGAGAATGGTTCCGGTGATTTTTTTGAAAAGTTCAACCCCCATGAATTTTGAAGGATCAATAGCAATGAAGAAATGACCGAGCAGAATCGGTTTCGGTTTGCCGTTTTCGTCGACGCCGTTAAGCATCTTCATATAATCGTTATCCTGCAATGCTGTCGAGAGAATTTCAACGACCGTAGCGTAACCAAAGCCTTTATAACCGCCTGTCAGCTCTCCCAACCCGCCGAGAGGCGTCAGCGCTGCTTTTCCTTTCGTCAAATCGATTAAAACCTGAGCCGTATCTGTTCGTGTTTTTCCGTTTTCGTCAATCACCCACCCTTCCGGCAAATCTTTTCCGGCACGTCCGTAAACTTCGATTTTTCCTCGTTGAGAAACAGAGGTGGCGCAGTCCAGTACAAACGGAAACTCTTCGTCAGTCGGCATTCCGAAAGTCAGAGGATTGGTTCCCAGCATGTTTTCGACGCCGAAAGTCGGAGCGATGCTCGGCCGAGCGTTGGTTCCTGTAATTCCGATCATGTTCTGCCTGGTTGCCATCGTCGCATAATAGCCGGCGATTCCGTAATGGGTGGAGTGCCGGACAACAGTCATTCCGATTCCGTACTCCTTTGCCTTATCGATGGCCATCGACATTGCTTTATGAGAAACGACATGCCCCATTCCGTTGTTGCCGTCAAGAACGGCGACCGCTTTCTCGTCTTTCAGAATATCGATTTTAGTTATCGGGCTTTGAGTCCCCGCGTCGATGCGATCCAGATAAATCGGTTTCAGCCGTCCGATGCCGTGGGAATCGATACCGCGCTTATCCGATTCGATTAAAACGTCGCCGACAATTTCGGCGTCTTTTTCGGGAACTCCGTACGCCATCAGTGCGTCTTTCATAAATCGCTCAAGCGTATCGAAATCAAGCCATGCACAATCTTTGTACTGTTTCGGATAATCTTCAATGTACCCCATAAACCATCTCCTCTTTCGCTATTTTAAACTTCATCCATCGAAAAGTCAAACGGTTTTACATCAAAGGCGATCCGATGCGAAAGACCGAATGAAGCAAACGGTTGAAAAACGGCAGATTGCGGTAATAATCCGTCGGAATTTTTACAGACTTTTCCTTGTCTGCCAAAAACTGCCGCTGCAAAACACCGATAGCGTCGACGTCGTAGAGAACCGCGTTGATTTCATAATCCAACCGAAAACTGCGAACGTCGAAATTACAGCTGCCGACTGTCGCAATCTTTCCGTCAATGAGAACCATCTTGGGATGAAAAAAGCCTTCCGTATAACGGTAAATCTCCACTCCGCAGAAAAGCAGTTCGTCAAAATATGTCTCTGCGACAAAGTACGGAATCCGTTTATCGGCAATTCCGGTCGTGATAATTTTGATTTCGATTCCGCTTAAGGCAGCCGTCTGCAGAGTTTTTAAAACATTGTCGCTCGGAATAAAATACGGACTTTGAATATAAACGTATTTATTGGCGTTCGCAATCAGGGAACCGTAAAGCAGCTCTATGGAATCGACCGACGAATCCGGTCCGGAACAAACAATCTGAGCCAAAGAGGCGTCTTTTGAAACGCCAGAAAGCGCAGCAAACACCGAATCGACTGATTCGTCTTCAGGATATTCATCTACGGATGAGAAATTTCCCCTCTTAATTTCACCTTTGTTCGAATTATGCCAGTCAATTTCAAAAATATCCTGCATATAGGCAGCGGAATTTCCTTCCAAACGGACAAATGTATCCCGCCACGATTTGTACCACTTTTTTTCATTCGGAAAGCGGTATTCGTCTCCGATGTTCATTCCGCCGGTGTAACAGATTTTTTCGTCAATGATGACCGCTTTCCGGTGAGTCCGAAAGTTGATCTGCCGATGTCCGAAGTAAGAGAGCGGATCCAAAAACCAGCGGTACGAAATTCCGGCTGCCTTCAATTTGCGGCGGTATGAAAACGAAATTTTCCCCCAACAACCGATGCTGTCAAAAATCAACCGAATGCGGACGCCCGCTTTCGCCCGTTCCTCAAGAATCGACAGAATTTCTTCACCGGTCCGATCCGAGCGCCAGATATAAAATTCCATATCGACGGAACGCCGCGCCGTCTTTAAATCGGCTGTCAGCGATTCAAACGCTTCCGTTCCCGTAAAAAACAGCCGCATCGATTCGTTGACCGCCAGCGGCGCGCCGCAAGTATCCAGCATCATACGGACGGTTTTTCGGCAATCGGAGTCTTTGGCAATATCGAAGACCGCATGAGTCAACGTTCCCGGAGTGTCGCCGGCATTCAGTTTTTCTGCCAAATCGACAGCGGACATCTGTGAAATCGTTGAAAGCCACCGTTTTTGCGCTTCGAGACGGCCGCGGTAGCGTTGTTTCAGCAAATCTTCCGCCAAAACCTTAAAAATAGTCTGCCGCTTCAAATTAACGCCGAAAACAATGTAGACAATCAGTCCGACAAACGGAATAAACAGAAGAATGAAAAGCCAAAGAAGATTGACCTCCGGCGGTCTTTTGTTGTCCGTCAGTACAAAAAGCGCGGCCAGAATCGCCATTCCCCAATAAACAACATATAAAATGAAAAAAATGTCCATCAGCCGCGTTTCCTGTTTTTCTTGTCGAAAGCATCAAAATACGCCTCCCAACCGTCGGGAGAGCCGCAGAAAACCGTTTCGGAGGACGGCGAACGGTTCTCTTCGATCCGCTTGATCAGCGTTAACGGCATCGTTCCGCCAGCGGTCAGATACAGCGCCGTTTCGGGGTGGTTCATCGCCGCATACAGCGGACACAAATCCCGCAGCGGCAGACCGAGATATTTTTCACAGTTACGCAGCAGAAAATCGATAATCAAGCCGTCGATCCTCCGCAAAATCCGTCTTTTTCGAATCAAAAACCGCAGATACTCGACGTACGAAGGATAAACGTCTTCGGCTATCACAAAATCAACCTGCCGAGCGCGGTCAAGAGAAAGCAGCGCTGCGGCTGCACCGCACCCAACTCCGTAGAAACCGACCGAACGGTATTTTTTTTCGCCCGCCGCCTCGCCGGCAATCCGCGCCAAATCTTCGCTTTCGCAGTAACCGAGCGTAGACCGCTTTCCGTCGGATTCCCCGTGGGCCCGCTGATCGAACGCTAAAACCGACCACCCGTTTTCCGCAAACAGACGGCACTTTTCCGCCGCCTGCCGCCGATCAAGTCCTTCTTTATGAACGAAAACAAGAAGCTTATCCGACTCGGGATTGAGTAGTGTACCGCGCAGCGTCAGCATTTCTTCACGGCGATGTTTTTTTCGTTTAATTAGAACCGACTTAAACGCCGAATGGCGGCGTCTGACGGAGAATTCGACAGACACACCTCCGTTTTCGTCTTCTTGGGAAAAGGAAGACGAACAAGACCGCAGCTTGCTTCGTTTTGTCGCTTTCACGATGCGGAAAAACCAGTACAGCCGCACCGAATACAAAAAAATCAACCAAATAAACAGAAGAAAAACGCAAAAAAGAATAAACGCGGTTCCCACGCTTCTATCTTATCAAAAATTCGGAAAAAGAACAGCAAAAAAGAATTTTTCTTTTGCCGAAAAAAAAGACGGCCCGAAGGCCGTCCCACAATGTTAATTAATCGGGGGGGATTACCTGATCCTCGTCAGATAAAGCACCTTGCTGTTCGACGTTTCGTCGAGCACTTTCATCTCACCCGTTTCGTCGAGTTCGCCCATGATAATCGTCCCGTCGTTCATCCGCATCGCATTGACCGTCAGCCGGCCGCCCGCATAAACCATATTATACACTTCGTAATCCCCGGGTGTGTAGAGATCGCTCCAGTCACCCGTCACCGGATTGACCCGAATCACCCGCGGCTCATCGTTGCTCTCGCCGGCAATAAACAGCTCCTCTTCCGACTGCGTCACCGCCTGAATGTTTGTCAAAGCGGGAACTCCCTCAACCAAATGCGGCTTGCCCTCGGGATTGTAAACTTCGAATAATTGTCCGTCGCGATACAGAATATATGCCCGACCGCCCATTGTCAAATAATAACTGTCGACATAGATATATATATGTGAATTATAAAGATTCAATCTCCCGTATTCCGTCTCCGCGACATTTTTCCCATCAATATCCAGCCGGTAAATCAGAGAGCCCCCACAATACAGCTTCCCGTCCGGCGCCGTCCAATAAGATGTGTCATTACAATTAGCAAAGCCGCCGTCGGCAAAAGCCAAACGAGTTCCATTGGGATAGTTATAAACCACATTTCCGGCCGGATCGACGGCAAAAGCGTCAATCTGGTTATCTTGGGGACCCGTCAGCGGTTTGGCAGTCACCTTTTCGGGATTCGACACATCGATGCGGTAGAGTTCATTCCATTTATCCGGATTGTCGGGATTATAAGACTTAGTTTTGAAATAAATATTGTTCTTTCCGTCGGACAGAACGGGCGACGAATTAACGAACATCAACTGATAATCATTAGGCACGCCCACATTCTCCAACGAATAGACTGCCCCCGTCTTTTTGGAAACGAGACAGGCTATACTATAATTCCGAAACACCACAACCATGTACTCGTCGTTGGCATGATAGATGGCCTCCGGTTTCAGTCTTTTGGTCGATGCCTTTATGCCGCTGTTGCTCGTGTACGACACCTCGACAATCGCGCCCTCTTTCGTAATTTTAAACATCACGTTCCCCGTGCCCCGCGCTTCCGGCGCCAGATAAAGACTCTCGGCATCGGTAATGTCCAGTTTGCTGATAGCCCGATAACGCAATTCACACCCTGTCAGCAGCACCAGAGCCGCCAAAACAACCGTTAAACCTCTTTTCATTACTCCCTCCTACGAAAAACGGTTAATCCGCATTTCATTCATAAAAAATCCGCCATATTGTAAAAAAAAAAAAAAAAAATCAAGTATCTGATTTTGATAAAAAATTTCCAAAAACCGCTTGACAGATTGCCGTTTTTCGGGCATAATCACCTTACAAACGCGGGTTTAGCGAAGTTTGGTTATCGCGCGGCCCTGTCAAGGCCGAGATCACGGGTTCAAGCCCCGTAACTCGCGTCGGACGCCTTTTTTCAAGGCGTCTTTTTTTTTTGCCCTCATCGGAATTCTGCGATAGCTTGAACTTTTTTCGGAATTTCATTATTCTGATATGAAGGAGAATATTTCCATGAACTTCCTGATGAACAACAAAAAGGCGGTCATTGCGATCACTGTCATTCTGTCGGTTTTGGTCGGACTGGGAACGACCCGCCTGCGCATGGATCCGAGCATTTCGGCGGTGCTGCCGACGGGCGACGCCGACTATCTCTATAACAATCAAATTTCCGAAGATTTCGGCAACAGTCAGGAAATCATCATTCTGCTGACTTCGGAGAATTCCGTTTATACTGAAGGAAATCTGAACCTGATTCAGGAAATCACCCTCTATTTAAAGAGTCAAAAAGAAATTCAATCGGAAGGAATCGCAAGTATTACAGCGATTCTGCAGCAATACAATCCCGATTCGGAGACGCTGGAAATTAACTCCGGCACAATCGCTTCCATAGAAAGAAGAATCGATAACAACCCGCTGGCGGTCAACCAAATCGTCGATCCGGAAAAGAAAATTACCCTGATTCGCGCACCGTTGACGGTAGAGGCCGCCAACAACGAGCAGGCGACGGCAAAGTTCATCGCTGAAATGAAAAGCGATATTGAAACAATGTCGGAAGAGGCTCGCGATTCGGAAAACGAAGCATTTCGATCCGACTTCATCATCGAATACACGGGAACTCCGGTTATTAATACCGATATCACCAACTACATGGTTATGGACTTGATTGTCCTTTTTCCGCTGGCCGTTTTGGTCGTCATGGGCTCGATTCTGCTGATGCTCAAAAGCGTTCGAGGAATGATTGTCCCTCTGATCATCACCCTGCTGAGCGTTTTGTGGACCTTCGGTATCAAAGGGCTCTTCGGATTTCCGCTGACGCTGACCGAAACCGTTATTCCCGTTGTATTGATTTCCATCGCCAGCGCCGACGGTATTCACATTACGCAGCAGTCGCTGTATTTCATCCGCCAAGGCGTTCCCGGACAGCCGGCGGTTCTGGATTCGATAAAATTCGTCCGCCTGCCGATCATTCTTTCGGCTGTCACGACGGCGCTCGGTTTCGGTTCGCTGGTTTTTTCGCCCGGTCAGTCGATGAAGAACATGGGGGCGTTTTTGGCGTTCGGCGTGCTGATTGCAATGGCCTTCACCCTCTACCTTGCTCCGGTGATCATCTCTTACTTTAAACCGGCCCGAGAGAACCGCCGCAAACGGTTGATTCCCTCCAAGACAGAGACTGCCGCGGCAAATCAAGACCGCAGCCGCAACCGGGCTCTTTCCGTCGGTGCGGGCGTTATTAAAGCACGTTGGATCATTCTTGTTTTGACATTGATTCTCATCGGAGTCTGTATTCCGGGAATGCTGAACACAAAAACCGATTTGGACGAAGTCCGATACTTTAAATCTGACGCTCCGGTGAGAATCGCTACGGAAAAAATCGAGCAGCACCTCGGCGGCATCACTAATATTTACTTGGTTTTGGAAAGCCCGAAAAACGGCGGAGTCCGTTCCGTCGATACGCTGTCCGATATGGTGAAAATCACCGACGCCGCAAAAGAGCAGGAAAGCGTTTCCTTTGTCACCTCTTACGCCAGTTATGTTCAATACCTGAACTATATTTTCAACAAACAACAGCCGGAAAAATTTGCGCTTCCCGAAAGCCGTCTTTACACACAACGATTCATCAACACGCTGGAATATACCAATCAGGTTCCGAAAAACGAAGTGCGTAAATACATGACCGCAGACGGTCGGAAAACCAACATCTTGATTCGTCTCAGCAACGGCAATACTGTTGAAATGCAGAAACTCTCCGATCGGCTCGACCCGATTCTGCTTGAATTGGGATACTACCCTGCCGGAAGCGAAAACATTCCCGAAGGCGCACCGACTTACAAATTCGCCGGAGATTACATCAAGATCAAAAACGGCAGTTTGATTGTTTCCACTCAAATCGGATCGCTGATCGGCGCCATTGTTACGATTTTTGTCTTCATTTCGATCATCTTCAAATCCCTTCCCGTCGGACTGTTGATTACCGTTCCGGTCAGTATCGCTGTTTTCTTCAATTTTACCGTGATGTGGCTGCTGGGAATCAGTTTGAATCCGGCAACCGCCATCATCGCCAATGTCGGCATCGGCGCCGGCGTCGACTACGCCATCCACTACTTCAGCCGGTTTAAACGCATTTACCTGCTTTCGCAGAATTACCGCCAGAGTTTGATTGACGCTTTTGCCGAAAGTTACCGCAGCATCATGTCGAACGCGGTGTCGGTGGCTGTCGGGTTTTTGGTGCTCATGTTCAGTCAGTACACCATCATTCAAAACTTTGGAATGATTGTTTCGATTACCATGATCACTTCGTCTCTCGGAGCGTTGACAGTTCTGCCGATGCTGCTGTCGATTTTTAAGGTGAAAATACGCAAATAATTTGCTTTTACCCTTTTTTTTAGTTATATTGAAAGAAAGGAGAGCAAATGAGCGATACCACATTGATTCCGTCCGAGCTGATTTTACCGCAGACTCTTTTTATCTTACCGCTGACGGCGGCTCCCGTATTTCCGGGAATTTTCACACCGTTTCACATTTCGGATAAAGACGACATCAAAACGGTCGAAGCAGCTATGAACGACGGCAACGGTTTCATCGGTTTAGTGCTGCTGAAAAATGAAGAAAAAGACAACGAACACCGTCTTTACCGCGTCGGAACCGTCGCTAAAATCGTCAAACGGATTAATTTGCCGGATGATTCCGTTAATATCTTTATTTCAACAATGAAGCGGTTTAAAATCCGACGGCTGATGTCAAAAGAATCTTTCGTTTCAGCACAAGTCACCTACCTCGAAGACGAAGATTCCGACTCCGTGATGAGTCAGGCGCTGACGCGTCAACTTATCAAAGAGGTGAAAGACATCGCCGACAACAATCCGCTGATTACCGAAGAGATCAAACTCAACCTTGTCAACATCGACAATCCGGGGAGAATCGCCGATTTTACTTCATCGATTCTGAATATCGAAAAAGAAATTCAGCAAAAGGTTTTGGAGACTGTCAATATTCCGCAGCGGATTGAACTGGTTCTAAAGGCCATTCAAAAAGAAAAAGAAGTCATCCGCGTGCAAAAGCGGGTTCAAAGCGATATTGAGAAAAAAATCGATAAGTCGCAGAGAGAGTTTTTTCTGCGGGAAGAGCTTAAAGAGATTAAAAAAGAGCTGGGAATCGACACCGATCCCCGAAGCGACGACTTCACTAAGCTGAAAGAGAAACTTGATTCGTTTCAATTTGAAGGGGAAATCAAAGAACAGGTCGATGCCGAACTGGAAAAACTTTCTGTTCTTGATGTCAACAGCTCCGAATATTTTGTGACAAAAAATTACCTTGACACGATTGCCGCTCTTCCGTGGAAAGATGACGAAGAGACAGCGGAACCCTCTTTGGCGGCGGCACGCAAGATTTTAGACCGCGATCACTACGGCATGAAAGACGTCAAAGACCGAATTATCGAGTTTTTAAGCGTCCGCATGCTGAAAAAAGAAAAAAAAGGTTCCATTATCTGCCTTGTCGGCCCTCCCGGAGTCGGAAAAACCTCCGTCGGAAAATCAATTGCCTCCGCTTTAAATAAACCGTTTTATCGATTCAGCGTCGGAGGAATGCGCGACGAGGCTGAAATAAAAGGTCACCGCAGAACGTATATCGGCGCCATGCCGGGAAAAATTCTGCAGGGGCTGAAAATCGTCAAATCAAAAAGCCCGGTTTTTTTGATTGACGAAATCGACAAAATGGGATCTTCTCATCAGGGAGATCCTGCGTCAGCTCTGTTGGAAGCGTTGGATCCGGAGCAAAACGCCCTCTTTCGTGACCACTACCTTGACCTGCCGTTCGATCTGTCTCAAATTCTCTTCATTGTCACTGCAAACACAACCGAAACCATTCCGCGGCCGCTTTTAGACAGAATGGAGGTGATTCAGCTTTCGGGCTACATCACTAAGGAAAAAATCAAAATCGCTTCTAAATACCTTGTTCCGAAAGCACTGAAGGATAATGGCTTGACAAAAGAGCAACTCTCCTTTTCGACTGCCGCTTTAAACGCGCTGATCGACTCTTACGCACGTGAATCGGGGGTTCGTAACTTGGAAAAAGCGATTCGCAAAATCTGTCGAAAAACAGCAGTGAAAATCGTCGATGAAACCTGCGAAGAGAAAGGACCGTTTGAAGTGACACCGCAGCAACTGCGCGGCTATCTCGGAATGCCGGTTTTCAGTGACGACGACATCAAAACCGCCCCTGAACCGGGAACTGTCATCGGTTTGGCGTGGACCGCTTACGGCGGCGATACTCTTTTGATTGAGACGCTGGCGAATCCGAGTCCGAAAGGCGGTTTTAAGCTGACGGGGCAAATGGGAGACGTGATGCAGGAATCCGCCGCGATTTCTTACAGCCGCGTTGTGCACATTTTACCGCGTTTTAAGGCTGAAAGCCGTTTTTTTGCCGAAAATTTGATTCACATTCACATTCCGGCCGGAGCCACTCCGAAAGACGGTCCGTCCGCCGGCATTACAATGGCCAGCGCCCTGCTTTCATTGGCGCTGAACAAAAGAATCAGACCGCATTTAGCCATGACGGGAGAGTTGTCGCTGACGGGAAAGGTGCTCCCCATCGGCGGTCTTAAAGAAAAGACAATTGCTGCCAAACGAAATAAAATCAAATCGATTATCATCCCGAAAGGAAACTTGAAAGATTTGGAAGAAATTCCGGATGAAGTCAAAAGCGGTATTTCATTTCATCCCGTTTCAACATTTGACGAAGTTGTTGACCTGATTTTCGAGGAGAAATCGTGAAACGAAAATTGACGGCTTTTGCGGCCGCATCGATTTTTCTTGCGGCTGCCTCCGCTTCGACCGCCTTTGCCATTCAGAAAACAAAGAGCGAACCGCTGTTTGCGGAAAAAATAGCCGGCGAAAAACCATCCGAACGGTTCGGTTTTACGCGGGCGCAGTGGGAAAGCACCTTGGTCGAACTGCCGGCTTTCATTCGAAATGCGATCCACGCTGACGAAGAGCTTTTTTTTAAAGAGATGGAGGAAATCCTTGATACTCATCCGAGTTTCTTTGTCCACATCGATGCGCAAACGCCTGTCGAACCGATCGATTGCCGTCCTGCCGATTTGGTTGATTTAAGCAGCTATTCGGTTGAAATCAACAAACCCATGCGGCTGCGGAAAGCCGCGGCGGAAGCGTTTGCCGCCCTTTCGCAGGCAGCCGCCGACGACGGCATTCGGATTTTTGCCGTTTCCGGATACCGTACATACGATTATCAAAAACGGCTCTACGACCGACTGAAAACCGACGTTGGTAAAGCGGGACTGCCGGTTTCGGCGGCGCCGGGACACAGTCAGCATCAAACCGGATTGGCGGTCGATTTCAATTCGCTGCGGCAGAATTTCGGAGAAACCAAAGAAGGCCGCTGGCTGCAAAATCATGCAGCCGATTTTGGTTGGAGCCTCAGCTATCCCGAAGAATTCGAAACACTGACCGGTTACGACTACGAGCCGTGGCACTTCCGCTATCTGACGGCAGCGGCGTGCCGCTTGCAAAAACGGTTTTTCGCTGACATTCAGTTTTATCTGACCCGCTACTTGCACGACTGGTACGGCTTTTACAAGGAGTTTCGCATCAATGAGTGAGCTGCTGGCTCCTGCCGGAAATCTTGAAAAACTCGAGACTGTCTACCGCTTCGGTGCGGATGCCGCTTACATCGGATTAAAAAATTTTAGTCTGCGCAAAAGAGCCGATAACTTTTTTGAATCTGAAGCAAGCCGAATGACGGAAATCAAAGGCGGCCGCAAACTTTACGGCGCTCTCAATATCTATTTTCACAACAACGATTTAAACGCCCTTTTTGAAAACAAAGAATTTCTTGCAGCCTGTCCGCTCGACGGATTTATCGTCAGCGATCCGGGAATCATTGAGTGGCTGCAAACGAATTTTCCCAACCGACAGCTGCACCTCAGCACACAAGCCAACTGTCTCAACAGAGAAGCGGCTAAATTTTATCACCGACTGGGATTTTCCCGTATTGTTTTGGGAAGGGAAACTTCTCTCGACGAAATTAAAGAGATTAAAGATGCGGTTCCCGATTTAGAGCTTGAAGTCTTCGTTCACGGTGCGATGTGTCTGGCGTACTCAGGCCGCTGCTTTTTAAGCCGTTTTATGACTCAACGAAGCGCCAACAGCGGCGACTGTGCCCACAGCTGCCGCTGGGAATACCGAGTTTTGGAAGAAAAGGAAAGACCGGGCGAATTTTTCCCCATCGAGACAGACGAGCGTTACACTGCCGTTCTCAGCAGCAAGGATCTTTGTCTTCTCCACGATTTGAAAACGCTGCAAGACGCCGGCATCGACAGCTTTAAAATCGAAGGCCGAATGAAATCGATTTATTACGCCGCTGTCGTCACGCGTGCTTACCGAAAAACTCTCGACGCTCTTGCCGGCGCCGATATTTCCGATTTAGCTGACTATCAGCAGGAATTGGAAAAAGTCAGTCACCGGGAATTCACGCGCGGCTTTCTTTTTAATGATGGAGACGAGACCAAAACAACCGACCGCTCTTATCTCCGCCGTTACCGCCTGCTTGGAAAAGTCGGCGAACCGACCGAAGACGGCCGATTCGCCCTAAAGCTCTACAACCGCCTTATTGCCGGTGAAGAAATCGAGTGGATTTCACCGAATTTTCCGTACAAAAAAGAGACCGGCTACTCCCTCTCCGACGAAGAAGGCCGACCTCTCACACGAGCCGGGCACGGACAGACAGTTTTTATTTCAAGCTGTCATCCAATCGCCCCCGGCGATATTATTCGAAAAACAGAAGAGGCTTAAAATTTCTCTTCAATAAAAGTATTGATATTTTGATCCGCTTCGTCAAAAAATCCGACAGCTTTGCCGGTTCCGGTCAAATCAACCTTCCAACTGGTCTGTGTCGATCCGACATAGATGGTTCCTCCTGTCAGACCGGTAAAGAATTGATTTTCTTTATCTCCGATAATCACCACATTTTCGAAAATGATATCAACCGGCTCTTTTAAATCTTTAATGGTTGTAAAGGCTGTCTTCAAATCTTCGTTGATTCCGGAGAGTTTCAGTGTGCCGTTCATGGTGTAGTTGCTGCCGCCGTCTGTCGTTGTCAGCGTCAGATCGCCGTTGTATCGGCCGACCGGATCGGAACCGGTCACATCTTTTTGAGAAACCGCATCTTTAAATGAAAACGTCCCTTCCTTTAATCCATCGGTTTGCGCTTTAACAACAACCGCACCGTAAGCATCCGCAACAAAAACAACCGGAGCGTAAGAGTTTCCGACAGCATAAGCCAAACCGCCGATGGCGCCGATAACTCCCAACGCCAAACAGAGACTGCAGCCGCTTAAAAAAACAATCAAAAAAAGCGCACATATTTTAAAAGTTTTCTTCATAAAAAACCTCCATACTTTTATTTTAAAAAAATTTGTTAAAATAACAAGTCATTAATGGAAATCTGTAGACAAAAATAACAAATATTTCGATTTTTACGTGTTTTTGCTATATAATTCTTCGCTCTTTCCGAATGCCGGCATCTGTCAAAACAACACTGCCTTCTCTTTTTTCTCCTCTGCAATACATTCCGTATATCTATCGGCAATGATATTTTTTGCTTTTCGGATTTCGAGTCGTATCATCATACCTTCGAACAACTTTCGTTTCGGGAAGCCTATCGTTTATCACGATTCATCAATTTTGTTAAGTTTGCAAAAACATCTTTGACCGACGGCCAAATCAATAATTTCAATTTTGAGCATAAATCTTTTCTGTAAATATAATTATGCCAATCCTTGTTTATAAAAACGATTCCAATAAGATAAAAATACTGGAGATAATAGCAAAAATAGCATATAATAATTAACCGGAGAATTTCATAGTGACCTCAGATAATTCCTTATTTAGAGCAAAAAATGCAAATCAATTTGAATCCCCCGACCTTACCTCGCAGAACATTGACAAAATCGCCGCGCTGTTCCCCAACTGCGTCACCGAGATGCGGGACGAGAACGGCAAGCTCAAGCGCGCCGTCAACTTTGAAATGCTCAAGCAGATGCTGGCGCCGGATGTGGTGGACGGAGACGAGTGCTACGAGTTTACATGGGTGGGCAAGAAGTCGGCAATTGTGGAGGCGAATAAGCCCATCCGCAAGACGCTGCGCCCCTGCCCGGACGAGAGCAAAAACTGGGACACCACCGAAAACCTCTACATCGAGGGCGACAATCTGGAGGTGCTCAAGCTCTTGCAGGAGGCGTATCTGGGCAAGGTGAAGATGATCTACATCGACCCGCCCTACAACACCGGCCACGACTTCATCTATGCCGACGATTTCATGCGCTCGCAGGAAGAGGAAAACGAGCAGATGGGAATGTACGACGAGGAGTATGATCAGAAGAATCTGGAAGAGATGGTGTCCAATATCAAGGAAGACCGCACCGACCTTGATCTGCTGTTCGGCTGCCTGCCGGATTGGGGACTGCCGCTTTCGTTGCCGTACAAATCCGAGCAGATCGATGGCTGCACCGTCCACACCTACAACGACGGCGACCTGATAGCCTGCTTCGATAAAAACATCCCGGAAAACGTGGTCAAGGAGATTGCCAAACGCAAGCCGCTGCGCGCCGTTTTCCGCGACTCAAGCTTTGCCGACAGCCCTTCCAAAATCAACGTGTTCGAGATTTTCAAGCTCTGCATGCCGGAAGACGCAAACGACATTTCCAAACGGGTCAGGGTGATTTGAGGAGACGCGGCGATGGATAAGAACGAAATCCTTCCAATTAACCGCGACTTCCTGCAAAGTGTTTCCGATGTGCTTGCCCACGCTCGGAAGAATGCGAAAACGGCAGTCAATCTTTCGATGGTCTATGCCTATTTTGAAATCGGCAGGATGATCGTCGAGGAAGAGCAGCACGGCGCGAACCGCGCGGCATACGGCACGCAGCTTTTGAAAGAGTTGTCCGCCTATTTGACAAAAAACTTCGGCAAAGGCTTTTCCGTTGGCAACCTGAAAAATATCCGGCAGTTTTACAAGGTTTATTCCGAGGATCAAATTGGCGAAACAGTGTTTAGCCAATTTGAGAACCTTCCCGCTATCAGCACCGGGAGGAAATTCTACCTGAGCTGGTCGCACTATCTGAAACTCATGCGCATCGACAATATCGAGGAACGGCATTTTTACGAGATTGAGTCTGTCAAAAACGATTGGAGCCTCAGCGAGTTGAAACGGCAGTGCAACAGCTCCCTCTATGAACGGCTGGCACTCAGCACGGATAAGGATAAGGTTTACCGGCTTGCATTGGAAGGGCAAACTATAGAATCTCCGAAGGATGCCGTGAAAGATCCCTATGTATTGGAATTTTTAGGACTGCCGGAGCTGCCATGCTCTGATCATTTCATCATCTATCGTCTTTCTTGTTTTGTCTTCAATCAATTTTCCGTATTCTGATCGGATTCAAATTCAAACGGATTCTCAACTCATCCAAGTTCTGTACAGAATAACGCCAATTCCGCGTTCAACCATTCGTAAAACATGCGCAGATGAAGATTTTCCTTCATTGTTCAAGAGAAATTAAACACTTTGGAGGCATAACAAAGAGATTTGAGCTGGTTAATGACAATTCAAACCAAGAAAGGATTGTATTTTTTCTCAAAAGTCAACGTTGTAGCTAAACCGTGTCCGGGGAAAATTTTAACGTTGTCATCGAAAGTGCTCGTCATCATTTTTAGAGACTCTTTCAGCTGCGCTGTATTTCCGCCCGGCAAGTCGGTTCGCCCCACCCCGCCGCGAAAAAGAGTGTCGCCGCTGAAAAGAAGCTTTTCCGATGGAAAATAAACAAGGACGCTTCCGGGAGAGTGGCCCGGCGTTGAAATCGTTTTTATTTCCGAATCGGCAAACGCAACCGAAAAACCGTCCGAAAAGGAGTTTTCGGAAACAGGCGGCAAATGCTCGGCTCCGACTTGCAGACCAAATGCCGCCGCCTGCGAAGCAAAATCATTCAATAGAAATTCGTCCTCTTTTGCATAGTAAAGCGGCACTCCGTATCGATCGGCGACAAATCGGTTTCCGAAAATATGATCCAAATGCAGGTGGGTGTTGATAAGGAACTTGAGCGTCAGCTGCCGCTGTTTCAGAAAGCGGTCAAACGCCAACCGCTCGGCTTCTTCGTACATACCGGCATCGACGGCAAACGCCTCTTTCCGATCCTCATCATAAACGATATATGTGTTCTGTGCAAACGCATTGCAGACAAAGGGTTCGACGGCAATCATTACAAATCTTCCCGAACGGCGCCTGTGTCGGCGCTTAAAACGTGCGCTGCGTAAATTTTCAGCGACTTGGAAACCTCCCGATTGCGTTTCAACGGTGTGTACGCCTCTTTTCCTCTCGCTTCCTGCTTTTTACGCCGCCGCTCGAATTCCTCATTACCGATCATCAATTCAATGGAGCGGGAGGGTATGTCGATACGGATTTCGTCTCCATCTTCGATGAGAGCAATCTCCCCTCCGGAAGCCGCTTCGGGAGATGTGTGTCCGATGGAAAGACCGCTGGTTCCCCCGGAAAAACGTCCGTCAGTCAAAAGCGCGCACTCTTTATCCAACTTCATCGATTTCAAGTAACTTGTCGGGTAGAGCATTTCCTGCATTCCGGGCCCGCCTTTCGGACCTTCGTAGCGGATGACGACAACGTTTCCGGGTTTTACCTTTCCGCCGAGAATGCCTTCAACAGCCTCTTCCTGAGATTCAAAAACAATCGCTTTTCCGGTAAATGTCATCAGGGAAGCGTCGGCTCCGGCTGTTTTGACAATACAGCCGCAGCGGGCGATGTTGCCGAAAAGAACCGCCAGTCCGCCGTCGGCCGTATACGCCGAAGACGTTGAACGGATACAGCCGCCTTTACGGTCGGTATCCAATCCGTCAAATACCGCATCTTGGGAACCGAGTTTTAAATTAAAGCGGCCGCCGGGCGCCGAATTGTACAAATCCAACGCTTCAACCGAAACGGAGGTGCTCATAACATCAAACTGACGCAGCGCATCTCCCAAAGTCGGCGTATCAACCCGTTTAACGGTCACATCAATCAAAAACGCGCGGTTCAGCTCGCCCATAATGGAAAGAATGCCGCCGGCGCGGTTGACGTCCTCCACATGATAAGAGGAATTCGGCGCCACTTTGCAGATGCACGGAACTTTCCGGGAAAGCGCGTCGATGTCCTTCATTGTAAAATCAACACCGGCTTCTCTCGCGATAGCCAGCAAATGAAGAACCGTATTAGTGGATCCGCCCATCGCGATGTCCAACGTCATCGCATTGAGGAAAGCCGCCCGAGTTGCAATTGAACGCGGCAGCACCGAATCGTCGCCGTCATAATAATACCGTTCGATATTGCGAATCAAAATATCGACCGCTTTATGAAACAGTTTGCGTCGGTTGACGTGAGTGGCCACAACCGTACCGTTGCCGGGCAGCGCCAAACCGATGGCTTCCGTCAGACAGTTCATGCTGTTGGCGGTAAACATTCCGGAACAGCAGCCGCAAGTCGGACAAGCGGCCCGCTCCAAACCGTCGACAAATTCGGTAGAAACGGTTTCGTCGGCCCCCTTCACCATTGCGTCAATCATATCGTAAACACCGCCCTGAAAGCGTCCCGCCTCCATCGGACCGCCCGAGACAAAAATCGCAGGAATATTCAGCCGCATCGCCGCCATCAGCATGCCGGGCGTGATTTTGTCGCAATTGCTGATGCAAAACAACGCATCGACACGGTGAGCGTTTGCCATATATTCAACCGAATCGGCAATCAAATCACGGGAAGGCAACGAATAGAGCATTCCGTCGTGCCCCATCGCAATGCCGTCGTCAATGGCGATTGTATTAAATTCGGCTGCAAAAAAACCGCGTTCTTCAAAGAGAGCTTTGACCTCCTGTCCGATTTCATGAAGATGAACGTGTCCGGGAACCAATTGCGTAAATGAATTGACAATCCCGATAATCGGTTTACCAAACTGTTCTTCTTTCATTCCGTTAGCACGCCACAAGGAACGAGCACCTGCCATTTTTCGACCTTCTGTCGTAATCGAACTTCTCAATGGAATCATTTTCTCACCTCAATCGAATTTCAGAATTTCTTTGTAAATTTCGCTGACAGTCTGTTCATCATTCTGCGGCGGAGGCGTATTTTTATTTGTCAAAATGACATGGTCCTGTTCGTTGATGAAATCATAAAAGAACCGTTTTTCAACACGACACTCGCTGATTAAATCTTCAACTCTTAAAACCACCGCGCTTCCTAAAACCGATGAATCACGATACAGCAAATCAAGCCGCTGCTTTCCGAACATCAGATACCCCTGCCGCACAATATGCAGCCGATCCCCCGGACGCAAACCGTCAGCCTTTCCGAGATTAATCAGAATTTTATCAAATTCATATCGAATCACCGAACCGTTGACAGGTTTGATCTCCGCCAAATAGGAAGACAACGCTTCCGCGCTTTTTACAAAGCGGTAATTCCCCGTCTTTGTAATTCTAAAGCGATCTGCCTGCAATCCTGTCGCCGCAAAACAGAGCTCGCCATCCAACTGAATTGAACGATCTGTTTCCCGCACTGTTAAAATCAAAAATGAAGCGGCTCCGGCTTTTTGAGCCCGCTCAAACGCCTGTGAAAACGATTCGACTACAGCCGAATCGGGAATTTCAAAAAAATCGGTATCACTCGTCAAAAACGATTCATAATATCTCAATAAATGTTCGTCCAAACCGTAATGAAACAGCTGTTCGGCCGCAGGTGTTTTTCGAATATACAGCGCCAAAGGAAAGCGATTGCGAACAACCGACAGCGGATCGATTTTCCATTCGGCAGCCGTCCGACTCTGAGCTCTGTTATCATAAATTTCCCATTCGTCTTTCAAATCCGAATCCTCAGGATACATTTCCGTCAATCGCTGAAGCAAATCGGTGTAATGATCATACATTCGATTAAGTTTATAGGTCCGTCCCAACAGCTTCAGTCCGTCAATACTCTCCGGCTGCAGCTTCAAACCGCGTAAAATTTCCGTTCGAGCGTCTCTGTCGTAATGACGGGAAAACCAAGTTTCGGCGTCGTCAAAGTGCCTGTTCGCTTCCGCAGGCGCCAAATCAGCCAATGAATCTTCGGATAGGATCAAATTTTCCCGCGCAATGCGAACAACTTCATCTCCGTAACGCAGCTCCAACGCTTGCGCGTAAAAATCGGCAGCCTTTCGATAATCATTCTTTTTCCGATTTGTTTCGCCAAGTAAATAATAGATTCGAAATAAATCGCAGCGGTAATCCAAAAACGGCAAAAGTACATTTTCCGCTTCCTCTGTCCGCCCCTCGTCCAAATAGAGAGTCGCCAAAAAACACGCCGCTTTTTCAAAATCCTTTTTTAAATCCAAAGCGATTCGGGCGTGAAGTTCGGCTGTTTGATTATCTCCGTTCCGACGATAATGCCGCGCCGCAATTAAACGCACATTCAAATCGTTCGGAAAAATCGACAGACATTTTTCGATATACTCTCGGGCCCGATCGCTGTCACCGATCGAATCGTAAATGACAATCATGGACAACAACGCCCGCTTATCTTCCGGAACCATCTTCAAAATCGACTCATATGTCTTGAGCGCCGTGTCGTAGGTTCCTGCTACCACCGCCAAATCGGCCAACCCCAACCGAGCTTCGATGTTAAAGGACTCTTTTTGAAGCGCTGATTGAAACAATGCTCTTGCGTCATCAAAACGCCCCAATCCGACAAAAATGCGTCCTTTCAGCGTCATTAAATCGACACTTTCTCTGTTCAACTTTTCCGCCGTTTCCACAGACGCCAACGCTTCCTCATAGCGCTCCATAAAAAACAGCAATCTAGCCAAACCGTAATGAGGTTCAAAATACTGCGGATTTTTTCCGATGGCGTAGCGAAAGTATTCAGCGGCTGCATAATCATCGTAGCGTTCCAACGCAGCCAAACCGTTCAAATAATCCTCCCGAGCTGTCCGGGAAGGCATTTCAGCAAAAAGCGCAGCGGAAAAAAGCATCAAACTTATCGCGGCAAGTTGTCTTATCATTTTATTTCTCCGAATTTGTTTCTGTAACGATTTTTACAACTTTGATCTTATGATTTTCAATCTCTTGAATGATGAAATCAATATTTTCATAAGAGGTTTTTTCATAGCGTACAGGGATTTTTCCGAACAGATTAAAAACAAAACCGCCGAGCGTATCAATATCGTCATCGGGAAGTTTTAATCCCAACCGATCATTGAGATCTTCGATGTTGATCCGCGCATCGACCAGCCAAGAGTGTTCGTCCGACTGAACAATTTCATCGCCTTCATCGTCGAATTCATCCTGAATTTCACCGACAATCTCTTCAATAATGTCTTCCATGCAGACAATTCCCGATACGCCGCCGTGTTCGTCAACAGCAATCGCAATATGAACATGTCGTTTTTTAAATTCCGCCAATAGCGAGTCGAGACGCTTGCTCTCCGGTACAAAATACGGCTTCCGGATCAATTTTTTCAAATCAAAGTCATCTCTGTGGTTCAAAATGACGGGAATCAAATCCTTGACATAAAAAACGCCGATGACATTGTCGATAGTTTCTTCATAAACAGGATAACGGGAATAACCGTCGCGCTCCAAAATTTTCAGAACTTCGTCCAACGCCGCATCCGCCGGGAGAAAAACCACATCAATTCTGGGAACCAGTACCTCTTTCACCGACGTCTGCGACAATTCGGTGACGCCTTCCAGCATATCCTGTTCCTGCTGCGCCAAAACTTCGTTTTTAGCTGTTTTCGATTTTCCGAATTTCAAATTAAACACGATTTTTTAATTCCTCCACGATGGTTTCCTGATATTTCAGCATCGGTTCATCCGCACCATAGCCGTCATGGGTTTGTCCGGACAAGTGCAAAATTCCGTGAACAGCCAAACGCAGCCACTCGGTTTTTTCGGCTTCCGAAAATTGCTTGCAGTTGGCGGCAATCTCTTCAGGACAAAATACCAAATCACCGGCATAAACAAAGCCGTCCGGCTGCCGTTCCCCGTCCTGCGGGAACGAAAGAATATCGGTCGGCGAATCTTTTAAACGGTACTCGCGGTTTAACCGGCGAATGGCGTCGGCACCGGCGATCACCACCGACACTTCCCAGTTGTCGATATCCAGTTTTTCAAGAACCGCTTCCAGAATTTTTTCCAACTCCTCAACCGGGAACGGCATCTCTGTCTGCGGTTGAATTTCAATTCGATTCATCTTCTTTCCTCTTTTCCTTTCCGGCGGCAGACTTTTCCGGATACTCCGGGCGCGTATGGAGGTTGCTGCACACCATCCGCAGCAATACGGCTTTTACGGTGTTGACGTCGCTGAAAGTCAGCCGGGATTCGATAAACTGATTGTTGTTGATTTTGTCGCTGATGATTTTATCGATAAATTTTTCCACCTGAACGACGGAGACCGGCGACGGCAGCGACCGAGTGGCCGCTTCAACAACGTCGGCAATCATCACGATTCCCGCCTCTTTGCTTTGCGGCAGCGGCGTTTTGTACGAAAAATCTTCCTCCGTCGGAACCGATTTTCCCTGCCGAAGCGCCTGTACGTAAAAATAGGTAATTACGGAATTCCCGTGGTGCTGTTCAATGATGTCAATGACTTTCTGAGGGAGATGCAGCGCTTTCGCTTTGTTGACGCCGTTGACAACGTGCGACTTGATCACCACAATCGAAAGATTCGGTTGAATTTCGTCGTGTTTATTGAACCCTACCTGATTTTCGGCAAAAAACTCCGGCTGATCGATTTTTCCGATATCGTGGTAAAAAGCGCCGCAACGGGCAAGCAAGGCGTCTGCGCCGATTTCACGGGCCGCCGCTTCCGCATAGGAGGCGACCGCCATCGTGTGAGCGTAAGTTCCCGGAGCCAAAGCACTCATTTTTTTAAAAATCGGCAGATTGCGGTCTGTCAGTTCCATCAAACGGAACGGCGTTGCGAAATTTAAACCCTTTTCGAAGAGCGGCAGCAGCCCCAACGTCACAACGGCAGACAAAAATGCATTGAAAGCAGCCGTCGCCACGCAAGCCGCCGTCATCAACGGTGAATAATCGTAAAAAAGCGCAACAGACAGCGCAACAACCGCCTGCACCGCTGCCAACCGTCCTCCCGCTTTCAGCAAATCCTCCCGGCGTTCGACTTTACGGAGGGAAACCGCAGCCCCGATTCCTGAAAAGACGGTCAGAATCACCGTAGACGCATCGGCTCGAAAAAACAGAACCAACCCGGCACTGGTCATCAGCGTCAGATAAACGGCAGCTGCCGAAGAGGCTAGAGAGGCAGCCGTAAACGCAGCCAATCCCATCGGCAGAAAAAGACCGGCAAACCACTGCTCCGGAAAGGGAACAAACTCATCCCAACAAATGTAAAAAACCGCCAAAAAAAGCGTCAGCGAATAAAAGAGAATCATCTGATTCAGCTGCAAATTTTCTTTTAAGAAAGGTTTATCCAAAAGAAATTTAGCCAATACAAACAGCAGAATCAAATAGACAAGAATTCCAACAATATCGGCAAAATCAATCCGAACGGAAATCTGACGCAAATAATCCAGTGCATTGATTTGCGCCGCCGTCACAGGATAGCCTTTGCGTAAAATTGGTTCTCCTTTGGAAAACGAAAAGCGTACCGGCTTTAACTCTGCCTCAGCTTTTGCAACCGCCTGCGCCGTCGCCCGCGGACTAAAAAAGACATTCTCGTCAACAAATTCGTTCAGCAATCCGGAGATCAATGCGACCGATTCGGCATCAAGACTTCGATTCCGCAGCTCTCGGGAAACGACGGCAGGACAAGTCTCTTTTGTCAGCAGCGACGAGGCAGAAATCTCTTCCCTTAAAAGCGCATTTTCTCTGTCGCGCTTCAAAACCACCACCGTTTTACCGAGATCGCCGTCGTTCACTTTAACGATTCCGGAAAAGAGCAGATAATCCAAAATCCGGCCGGCGGTTTCCACAAGCACACCGCTTTCGGAGCGATCATACAGCCTGCGCAGCCAATCCGAATCAAAGTGAAATCCCTCCTCTTCAGTCTCTTCATAAAACGTTTCGAAGGAAAGACCGCGGTCACGCGCCTCTTCCAATTTTGTTTTAAACTCGTCAAATCGTTTTTGAATCGACCGATTGCGGGAGATGTCCATCAAATAATGCGAGGGAATTTTTTCTCTCTTTTCCGCCCAACGCGCCGCTGTCGCTTCTTTATCAACAAACGAAACATCGTCGTCCAAAATCAAATCGAAATCGGCAATCATCCCTTCCTGAATGTCGGCTGTCTTCAGTCTAATGTACGGAAAATCGAAAAATGAGTGACATAAAATCACAGCAAAAAACAGAAAGAAAAAAACCGTTCCGACAACGACCTTCTTTTTTTTAGACAGAGACAGATCGCGAAAAAATTCCGTAAGCCGTTTAACGGCGTCCGTTTTTCTCATAAGCTTCCACTATTTTTTTAACCAATCGATTGCGAATGACATCTTCTCGGCGAAACCGAATGAATGCAATGTCGTCAATTTCCGACAACGTTGTGAACGCATCGACCAATCCCGACTGCCGCCGTTTATCCAAATCAATCTGCGTATCGTCTCCGGTAATGACGGTCTTTGAATTCTCTCCGATTCGTGTCAAAAACATCTTCATCTGTTCGACGGTTGTATTTTGCGCCTCATCCAAAATGATGTATGCGTTGTCCAAACTGCGGCCGCGCATGTACGCCAACGGAATCACTTCGATGATTTTCTTCTCTTCGTACAGCTTAACCGTCTCTTGTGGTAAAAACCGCTCCAAAACATCGTAAATCGGCCGCAGATACGGATTGATTTTTTGCTGCAAATCGCCGGGAAGAAAACCGAGGTTTTCGCCGGCTTCGACAACCGGTCGCGTTAAAACGATTTTTCTTACCGTCTTTTCGGCAAGCGCCTGCATAGCGTGAGTCACCGCGATGAAGGTTTTCCCCGTTCCCGCCGGACCAACGGCAAACGTCATCTCGTAATTTTCCAATGTATGGATCAACTCCGCCTGCCGAACCGTTCGGGGCGTCACGATCGCCTTTGGAGCCGGCACGATTTTTTCGGTTTTCATCAACTGAAGCGCGAACGTTTTACGGTCCCTGACGGCAAAAAAAAGATTTTCAAGCTGTTCCGCTGTCACCTCTTTTCCGTTTCGGACAAGCGCATCCGCCTCTTCAATCACATTTTTAAAAAGCAGCTGCTTCGGTTTTGACGATTCGGCATAAATGATTTCGTTTCCGTAAGAAAAAACTTTTCCGTCAAGCAGCGCCGCCAAAGCAGTCAAATGTTCGTCGTTGACGCCGCAGACAAGCCGAAAACGGTTTTCATCGTCTATCGAATAACTGATATGCTCTTCACTCATACTGTCTTTTCATTTTATCACATATCCGCCGCCGTGAAAAGCGTTTTTTCATCGGCTTACTCCAAAACCAACTCGTCGAGTTCGTTGACGCGGATGTTGTTTTTAAACATACCGATTGAACGCCACTGAACGGAAATTGAAAAAGTGCGCGCCCACCGTTCATACGGATCGGCAATACCGCTGGAATCGGTAAACTGCTTCGGATAACCGTTGTACTCGAATACCAAATCCCAGTCCATCAGCGGAACCATGACTTTCAAATCCAACGTTTTCAGCTTAAAATAAGAGGCCTTGCGGTCCTCCTCGTCAAAAAAGTTAAACGACATCAAAATATCTCGGAAAGGATTCCGGTACATATTTTCCAGTCCGGCATCGGCTGCATTTTTCCGTGAGTAGAGGAATGCGGTTGAATTCAGAGATGTCGAACCGAAACTGACTTCAAACAAATTAAAAAGCTTCATATTAAATGATAAATTGAACGAAATTGTCGAGTTGGTATATTGAAGCAAATCGGCTTCATAAGAAAATCCGACGTCAAACCCCAAAGTCAGGCGGTTTTTGAACAGAGGATCCGACTCGTAGTTATAGTTAAACTGCAATTTGACAGAACGAGGCCGCAGTCGTTTCTCAAAATCGGTTTCGGTTTCGGTGTGATCGGTCTCCGTAATATCACTCCAAGTTCCCGTATTGGTGTTCAGTCGTTTCAGGTAGCTGTTAGCGCTGACAAAATCAAGTGAAAAGTACCAAATTTTGACGCCGAACGCCGCACGGGAAGGTACCGGCACATAATTATCGAGTGCTACGTCAAACGACTGCGTGAACGTAAGATTACTGTCGAAAAGATTCATTTTAAATGAGGTCGAAGAAGTTTTCAGATAATTATCCTGCATATTGTACTGCGCAGACTGCGTCATGGAAATCAAATCTTCATACAATTTGAATTGCGACGAAAAACTCAAATCCCCGTACTCCCACTCTTTACTTAAATCTTCCTGAGTCACTTCGTTAAACGGCAGCGACAATGAAAAATTAAACATTTTGAAGTCAAACGAAAATTTCGGCTGAAACTTTAAATTCAGCGGCGGCAAATACGCCGAAAGAGAAATATTCTGCGTCATGTCGGAAACAGTGCTGACAAAATTGAAGTCAAGCGAGTGCTGTTCGACGGTATCCCGATTCCACGCCGGCAAAAACATATAATAATCGGAGTTTTTATCGAGTTTTACAACATCTTCCGCAGATAAAATTCCGTTATCAATATTGCTTTGCACACTGGAATCGTAACCAATCTCCAACAGCTTCGTTGTCAAATTATAGGAAATATTGGTACTGCTGAGTGCAGAGATCGACTTTAACGGATTTAACCGCAGGTTGAATTTATTCCTTAGCACAAACGACCGTTCTTTCAAGTCGTCCTGAGCGTAGTATTCGCCGCGGGTTTGTGTTCCGCTGCTGCTTGATGAAGTTGAGTAAGGATCATCCGGATCGGAGACGTCATACGTCCAACGATACTTAAAATCCGTTTCCAAAACATTGCTTAATACAAGAGTCGAATTATACAAATCCATATCGTAAGTCAGCGAACCGTTTACGGCAAAATAGAGGCGATGAAAATCCATATCGCTCATATCGATTTCAATCGGATACTGCCAATCATTGTAACGGGTATCGCCGGTCAATTTTAAATTAATGTTGCTGACATTATAGCGAAGAGAATGCTTTAAAATGCTGTCGGTCACCGCATAACCGAGTGCATTGTCAGTCAGGTAGTTGTTTTGCCGAAACAGTTCGTTTAACGGCGGCTGTTCCTGCGTCCGGAAATCAACGATTCCGGCTGCTTCCGTTCCCTCTTCTTCGTTTTCGGTCTCTTCCCACGGCGTTTTGAATCCGACAATCTCCTCCACGGATGCCGTATCAGCCGAAGCCGTACCGGACGTCAGCGAATGATCGAAAAAAGTTCCGCTGAGCGTCAGCTTCAAATCCGGCGCTGTGTACGTCTTCGGTCGATAAAAGTAGCTGGTATAATTGGCGCGAGGATCGTTTGCGTCGACATAATAATCGTCAAGAGGTTCATTTTGATTGTACTCGCCTGTTTCCGGATCTTTGGCGTACTGAAAACCGGTAAAGCTGGCGACACCGTAATTCAAACTGAAATTCAATGCGGAAATATTCAATTTAAAATACTTGTCCATAAATTTTTTGACATCTTCGTTCACCGGATTGATATTAAACGAACTTGTCAAATCCCATTGAAATTCGGAAACCGTTTTGGTCGTTTCGGTCGTATCATCCTCTTCACTCAAACCGATCAAACCTTTCCAGTCAAACGTCTCTTTTCGCTTGGAGAGGTAATCGACTTCAAAGTCCTTATCCGAATAATACGGCATCTTCAGTCGGATGTTGTACCCCGTATCCGATACGGTCATATCGAATTCCGACTTAAACCGAAACGGCAGCGCCTTATCGAACAGATATGACTGCTGATAAAACGGCTTGTACAAATAAACTTTATCCGCTTCATTCTCGACATCAGGAGTTGTATCTTTTAAATAGAAAAAATTCTCATTGGTCGCAATCGGCCGCAAACCGAGCGCGAAGAAGTAATTCAGTTCCTTTAGCTGTTCAATCTGTTTCAACTCGCCGGTAATTCCGGCAAACAGACCGTAAGTCGGATAGACGTCAAAGTAAATTTTTGTAAAACTCTCGTTTGATTCCAGTTTTTTTTTCAATTTTTGAGCTTCGGTCTCCTCCGCATCGGGGTCTTTTTTGACGTTAGCAAGAAACAGACCGTTGATTTTCTTCTCGTAATCGGAAGAGTCGCTGTTGTAATCCATAAAACTGAATGTATTGTCGTCCTCTTCGGTTTTGGAGCCAAGAAGATAGGTTGTCGTCTGCATAAACGACCCTTTTTCCGTATCGGTTCCGAAATTCGGATTGAAAAAGATATGATCACCCCAATACAGAAAATACGGGAAATAAAGCAGCGGCACGTAACCGACGCGCAAAGTCATGTTTTTGACAGCCCACTCCCCCGGTCCTAAAATCCAAATTTTGTCGGCAGAAACGGAAAAATAAGGATCTTCCAGGTTGGAAACCGAAGTAATGACGCCGTTTTCCATGGTGATGTTATTGTCTTTGTTTTTGATAATCCGATCGCCGGTGTAATAGAATGTCGACGTATCGCCCTCTTCAACCTCCTGATCTTTCTGCGTCACGCCGCGAAAAATCACGCCTTCCCAATCTTCGATATCGAATGTCAGACTCTCTCCGCTGAAAATATCTGTTGAATCACCTGATTTGCGTTCATAGCGGACGTTTCCGATTGCTGTAATGTACTTCTGTTTTTGATTGAATAAAATGTTATCGGCTCGGATTTGATGCGTTGAACCGGTTTTCGAATCCTCCAACAGAATGGAAACGTTGCCGATAAGACGGACATAAGATTCGTCGATTTGTTCGATTTCGAAATACTGCGTCGCTTCAGCATTGTCAATGGTGATCTTTTCACCGCTGCCGCCGCCGGAAATTCCCTCTCCAGAAGCCTGATAGTACTCGGTCAGCCGCGAACGCAATTCGGAGGCCGACCCCGTATCCTGCAGCCTCAGCCGCATGCACCAATTTTGCAGCTCATAATAACTCGCCGACTCAATGTCTTTTTTCAGCGTCTCCGAAAGCAGCGACTCCTCTTCGGCAAATTCATCGGTTTCCGCATCTTCCGTCTGAGTCGGCGCTTCGGCGTCATTCTGCGCTGCCGAATCAGCCGTTTCGGAAGCCGCGGCAGTCGACGTTTCATCCGCAGCCGTTGTGCCTGGCTGAGATTCGGCGGCTGTTTGCGCTAAAACGGACAAAGAGAGAATCAGAAAGCAGAAAATCAATCCAAATCGGAGGTCAAATTTCAGCTGTTCTCTCCTTGTCGAAAATTTGTTTAAGATAAAACCCTGTATAAGACTCGTTCACCGCAGTCAGCTCTTCCGGCGTTCCGCAAGCCACTAAACGGCCGCCTCCGTCGCCGCCTTCCGGCCCCAAATCGATAATCCAATCGGCCTGCTTAATAACGTCCAAATTATGCTCAATGAGAATGACCGTATTGCCGCGATCTGCCAAAAGCTGCAGAATCTCCAGCAGTTTTTTGACATCGGCAAAGTGCAGTCCCGTCGTCGGTTCGTCGATGATGTAAACCGTGTTGCCCGTCGACTTTTTAATCAGTTCAGACGCCAGTTTGATTCGCTGCGCCTCTCCGCCCGAAAAAGTAAGCGCCGACTGCCCCAGTCGAATGTAATCCAATCCGACATCCGAAAGTGTGCCGATTTTCCGGTGAAGCGCCGGATGTTTTTCGAAAAACGCAAGCGCTTCAGCCACCGTCATCTCCAGAATATCACTGATGTTTTTTCCTTTGTATCGAATTTCGAGTGTTTCCCGATTGTACCGCTTCCCTTTGCAGACGTCGCAAGTGATATGAACGTCCGGGAGAAAGTGCATTTCGATTGTGTTGACACCATCACCGCTGCAGTTTTCGCAGCGCCCGCCGCTGACGTTGAATGAAAAACGCCCCGGCTTGTAGCCGCGCGCTTTCGACTCGGGCAAAGAGGCAAACAAATCGCGGATTTCGGTAAAAAAACCGACGTAGGTAGCCGGATTTGAGCGTGGAGTTCGACCGATCGGACTTTGGTCGATGTTGATGACCTTATCGACAAATTCCGTTCCGTCAATACGGGTGAAGGCGCCGGTGCGCAAACGGGTTTTATTGAGTCGGTTGCTCAAAGCGGGATAGAGAATCGATTCCAATAAACTCGATTTCCCCGATCCGGAAACGCCGGTAATCACCGTAAACGTTCCCAGCGGAACGGAAACGTCTATGTTCTTCAGATTGTTTTCGGCAGCGCCGACAATCGTTAAAAAGCGGCCGTTTCCTTTGCGGCGCGGACGGTGCGATTCAATGCGGAGCGTTCCATTCAGGTAACACCCCGTCAAACTTTCGGGAACCTGCATCACCTCCAACGGTGTTCCCTGCGCAACGACGCGCCCGCCGTTGACGCCGGCTCCCGGTCCCAAATCAACCAGGTAATCGGCCTCCAGCAGAGTCTGCTCATCATGTTCGACAACAATCAGTGTATTGCCGATATCGCGCAAGGCCTTCAACGAATCGATCAACTTTTGATTGTCCCGCTGATGCAATCCAATGGACGGTTCATCGAGAACGTACAAAACCCCCGTTAAATGCGAACCGATTTGCGTCGCCAAACGAATACGCTGCGCCTCTCCGCCGGAAAGGGTGCCGGCACTTCGCTCCAACGTCAAATAACCGAGTCCGACATTATTCAAAAAAAGCAGCCGTTCGCGGATTTCTTTTAAAATCTGGACGCTGATTTTCTCTTCGGTTTCGCTCAGCTGAAGCCGATCAAAAAATGCCGCCGATTTTTCCACCGACAGCCGGCAAAGTTCGTGAATATTCATACCGCCGACGGTAACCGCCAACGCTTCCGGCCGCAGACGACGACCGCCGCAGCTGGAACAGACTTCGCTGCGCATAAACTGTTCGTACCAAGACTTCACATTGGCATACTGCCCCGGTTCGTAGTAGCGGCGGCGCAAATCGGGAATGATGCCGGGAAACGGTTCGTTGTATTCGACGCGGGAGTGACGGTGACGGGAAATAAAAGATACCTTCAACGGCCGACTGTCGCCGTAAAGCAATTTTTTTCGGATTTCCGGCGGCAGTTCGCCGAACGGGGTCTTCATTGAAAAACCGTACTCGTCTGAAAGAACCGTCAGCCACGCTTTCAACCATTGCGAATCTTTCCCCGGAACAACAGCGCCATTCTCCAACGACAGCGTCTCATCGGGAACCACCAGCTCCGGAGCGAAATCCATCGTCATACCGAGTCCCGCACACTCCGGACACGCCCCGTAAGGATTGTTGAACGAAAACAACCGCGGCTGCAGCTCCGGCAAACTGATTCCGCAGTGAACGCACGCTGACTTTTGCGAAAAAAAGCGACTCTCTTCCCCGTTTCCGAAGTCGATTTTCACAATCCCATCCGTCAGCGACAACGCCGTTTCGATCGATTCCGCCGTCCGATGGCGCGCTTCAAGAGACAAAACAATCCGATCAACGATGATGTCGATATCGTGTTTCTGCTTTTTATCCAGCTCGATTTCTTCGGAAAGAAGACGGACTTCCCCGTCGACACGCACACGAACAAATCCCGAATCGGCGGCGTCGGTAAAAATCTTCTTAAACTCTCCCTTCCGCCCCATCACAACAGGAGCCGCCACAATCAAGCGGGTGCCTTCGGGATAAGAGAGCACAATATCGACAATTTGATCAACCGACTGCTCGCGAATTTCCCGTCCGCACTGCGGACAATGCGGAATTCCGATTCGGGCAAACAGGAGCCGATAATAGTCGTAAATTTCAGTAACCGTCCCAACTGTTGAACGGGGATTTTTGTGCGTCGTTTTTTGTTCGATACTGACAGCCGGAGAGAGACCTTCTATGTAATCGACTTCCGGTTTATCTAAACGTCCCAAAAATTGGCGGGCATACGCCGACAACGATTCGACATAACGGCGCTGCCCCTCAGCGAAGATAGTATCAAATGCCAGCGAAGACTTTCCGCTTCCGCTAACACCGGAAATGACAATTAATTGATTACGGGGCAACTCTAAATCAACATGTTTCAAATTATGCTGAGAAGCGCCCTTAATGACTATTTTATCCATTATACTCTTATTATACAGATAACAAAGAGATGTTTCCATATAAAAAGAGAAATTCAACCGATTTTTTCGCCTGCAATTTCATTCCAACGGGCAGACGCTCTCTCCCTCTCTTCCGATTGAAGGGCGTATTGCGCCGTCAGCCAGAAAAAGTTTTGCGCGTTCTGCCAGTCGCCGATTTGCGCCAACGCTTCTCCCAATTCGCAGAAAGTTCCAAACAAATCAACCGATTCGATAAAACGGACCATGTAATCGTTTTTCAAAGACTCGGCTAAAACCCCCTCGACGGAACCGATTTTCGTTCCAAACGAGACATTCGGCAGTTCTTCCATTAAAACGCTCAAGGCGACAACAATATTCAGCAAATACGAACGCACGGCAGCTTCGTAATCACCGACCTCAACACTGCGGTTGCCCGCCAACCTATACGCCTTTAAAAAAGAGTCGCCTGTTCGTCGATAAAGCTCCATTGTTTTATCCAAACCGTTTTTCTTAAAAGAGGAGTAAATATCTTCGACAAACTGTTTACCCTCTTCCGAATTCAGAAAATCGTTGTACGCGTTGAGCTCTTCAAAAGCAGCCGCCGCTTTTTCGGGATCACCGGCGTTGATATACAACTCGATCAGGAGATAATAAATTTCGTAAATTGACGAATCGGCACCAAACGCCTCGGTCTGCTCCAATGCAATTCGGTAATACCTTTCAGCCAACTCCGTCTCCCCTTCAATTTCGGAAATGCGAGCCATCATAACATACGCTTCGGGAATCTTCGGCTGATATTCGTACTCCTGAAAAAGGTTTGCCAGACGGATACGATCAAACTCAGATAAATCGCTTTTAACACGGAAGAAAAATTCCTCTTCAACCAAGGTTGTTTCAAAAAATGCCGCGTCGGTATCGTTGTCAATTTGTTCGCGAAGCGTTTGCACATCCGCTTTCGGCAACCGTTCCGGCAACGAAGTCGCCGTAATGTTCTCTACCGCAGGACATTTACGAAAACAGATCATCGCGTTGCCGTAATCTCCCTTGGCAAAAAAACTCTTTCCCCGTTCCAACTGCATCCAAATCGGATCGTTTTGTGCAAAAGCACTGCAGGAAAGAGCGAGCATGAAAGTCAAAAGAATCTGTTTCAAAACTTTTCAATCTCCTCTGTCAGCAACGACAAAGCGTTTGCTTTGTCCGTTTTTTTATATAATCGGCCTTTTTTATAAAAGAGTATAGCGTTTCCGGCGCCGGTTAACCCAATATCGGCGTCCGCCGCCTCCAAAGGACCGTTCACCTCGCAGCCCATCACCGCTACCGTAATCGGCTTATCGCAGCGGTAAAGAAGCTCCTGTACCTGAGCAGCGAAGCGGTTGTCTGAGTCAAACCGCGCACGGCCGCACTTCGGACACGACACTAAACGCGGACCGCCGCCCTTTCCGCAGGCGCGCAGAATTTCAATGCCGCACATCACCTCGTCACGGCAGCTTCCCGAAACGGAAACCCGCACTGTCTCCCCGATGCCTTCATTCAAAAGAGTCGAAAACGCCAAGGTGCTTCGAATCACCGATGGAATCAACGGTCCTGCTTCCGTTACGCCGATGTGCAGCGGATAATCCCACTGCTTCCTGAATCGGCGGTTAGCCTCCACCGTTTTTTGAGGATCTGACAATTTTAAGGAAAACACCGCATTGCGGAAACCGTACTTTTCCAAAATATCGGCCTCCTCTCCCGCTGCTTCCAACGCCGCCGACACCTTATCCAGCTCGCGTAAATGCACCGGCAGCGAACCGCCGTTGATGCCGACGCGAATCGGCACGCCTGCGTCGGTGCACGCGTGCAGCACCGCCGCTACTCGCTCCTCTCCGCCGATATTTCCCGGATTAATACGGATCTTTGCTGCTCCCGCCTTCACCGCGCCCAACGCCAACCGATAATCGAAATGGATATCGGCGACAACCGGCATCACAGCCGCCGCGCAGATGATCCTCAGCGGCTCCAAAGACTCCTCATCCGGCACCGCAAAGCGAATCAGGCGGCAGCCCAGCGTTTTGAGCTCACGCATTTCCGAGAGCAGCGCCTCCGTATTCTCCCGCCGCAGAGGCAGTTTTCCCATTGTCTGCACCGAAACCGGCGCGCCGCCGCCGATTTTTACATCGCCGACCGAAACACAACGTACCATACTTCACTTTATCACACATTTTCCGAATAAACAAGACTCTTCTTTTGGGCGCGTGCGCGCCGAGCGCGCACCGCGTCGACGGCGGGCACGGCCTGCCTGACGGCAGGCAGCCTTGCGGCTCCCGCCGTGCCGCTCGCGCCTTCGACTGCGGTGGATTTCTTTGGCGAATCAGTGGATTTTAACGCAATATTTTGAGCTTCGACTGCGGCGGATTGCGTTTGAGAATCTGCCGTTTTTAACGCGGGGTTTAAACTTCGATAGCTGTGAGTTTCTTTGGCGAATCAGTGGATTTTAACGCAGTATTTTGAGCTTCGACTGCGGCGGGTTGCGTTTGAGAATCTGCCGCCTTTAAAGGGAATTTTTTGACTTCGCAATGTTTAATGTTTTTGGCGAATCGGGGGTTTTTAACGCAATATTTTGAGCTTCGAGAGCGGTGGATTGCGTTTGAGAATCTGTCGTTTTTAAAGGAAATTTTTTGACTTTGCAATGTTTGATGTTTTTGGTGAATCGGGTGCTTTTAACGCGGGATTTTAGGCTTCGATAACTATGGGTTTATTTGCAAAGCTGTCGCCTTTAACGCAGTGTTTTGTGTCTTTTAAGGCAACTTTCGTTCCCGTTTAGGGTAACGAAACGCCTTCGGAGTCCGGCAGCCTTCACCCCTTAAACGCAAGCCCCTGTTGTCGAAGCGGCGGCGCCTTTGCCGCTTCGTATTTTACCGAATCCGCTTCCGCAGCGCTTCCACCTCGTCAACCGTTAACCCCGTCAGCGCCGCCGTCTGCTCGGGCGTTAATCCTTGCTTCACTCCATTCTCAATAATCAGCAGCAGTGTCTCATAGCGCCCTTCGGAATGTCCTTTCTCCAGTCCTTCGCTTCGTCCGATTTCAATGCCTTCCGCTATTCCCTCTTCCTTTCCTTCAATGCGGGCGTCCTGTAAATCTAACTCGTATTTCATGTTTCCTTTTCTCCACTGCTGCGTCTCTTAAGGCAACTTTCGTTCCCGTTTAGGGCAGCAAAACGCCTTCGGAAAATCGGGTGCGGGTAAAGGCGGGTTTAAGCTTCGAGAGCGGATTTATTTGAAAATCAATCGTTTTTACCGAATCCGCTTCCGCAGTGCTTCCACCTCGTCAACCGTTAACCCCGTCAGCGCCGCCGTCTGTTCGGGCGTTAATCCTTGCTTCACTCCATTCTCAATAATCAACAGCAGTGTCTCATAGCGTCCTTCGGAATGTCCTTTCTCCAGTCCTTCTTCCAGCCCTTCGCTTCGTCCGATTTCAATACCTTCCGCTATTCCCTCTTCCTTTCCTTCGATACGGGCGTCTTGTAAATCTAATTCGTATTTCATGTTTCCTTTTCTCCACTGCTGCGTCTCTTTAAAGCGGGCTATCTTCTTAGCAAACTCCTTCACCTCCGGTTCCTGCGCCTCTCCGGTCGCTAAATACCTCAGAAGCTCCCGTACCTTCCCGCGCCCCGCTCTCTCATACGCATTCACATTATACACGATTTCCGTCTGTCCGTCATCGATTTTTTCTCCCGTCTCCTCACAGTATTTCCTCAGCGTGTACCTCGCCAATCCCTTCCCTATCGGGTCAAATCGGCAGAGAAATATGATATACACGGGTTTCAGTTCCCGGTACCCGCTGCCTCTCATCATCATGTCGATGTCGATCGCCGCCCGGTAGTAGCGCATTCGGCAGATGAGGTATTGATCGCGTCCTGCCTGCATTTCGATGTTGTACACCTTTCCGTCTCCTTCAAGGTAGACGTCCAGCCTTACGCCTTTGGAGTCGGGGAAGAGGTTCAACTCTTTCTGTTCCTGCAAATACTCAATTTTGGCTATTTTGATTTCCAGAAGCATTTCCAGAAACGGCTTGCACACGCTTTCGTCTTTCATTACTTGGCTGAACAGGTAGTCGTCGGTTAGGGTCAGTTCGCTGTAGTTTTTCATAACACCTCCGCGGATTTGGGGCTTTTGCTGCGAAGTTTTTACACACGCTCTATCATGATTAATGCCAAAAAAGAGGTTTTTTTGAAAAACTTTTTCTTTTTTTTATGCGTTTTTGGGCAGCAAAAGAATAGAACAAATGAGGCTGTATGAGACTCAAAAGGCACAGGATACTGCGTTGGAGGCGGCGGATTCGAAAAAGGGGCGCACGCTTTCGAAGGCGCGAGGGATTGGAGCGGAAATGAGCTGCCGACGGAGAGATGGCGCAGGGCAAAGCGGCAGCTTTGCCTCGGTAAAGGCGCGGGAGGCTGCGAATTGCAGCGGAAAGCCCGGTGCCCCGCAGGGGCACGCGCCCGAAAGATCGACTTGTCAATTACGGCGGAATTTGTTATGGTGAAGACAGGAGTTTACGAATGAGTTTTGTCATCGGTCTTGTCGGTTTGAGTCTCATGGTGCTGATTCACGAGTTTGGGCACTTTCTGGCGGCGCGGATGTTCGGTGTCGAGGTATTGAAGTTTTCTATCGGGATGGGGCCAAAGATTGTCGGAAAAAAGATCGGCGGGACGGAGTATCTGTTGTCGGCGCTGCCGTTGGGCGGTTATTGTCAAATGAAGGGAGAAGAGGATTTTGCTGAGGCGATAGAGCTGAAGGCAAAGCGTATTGACGGTTCTCCCGGGTCGCTTTACGGGGTGGCGCCGTGGAAACGGATGGTGATTGCGTTTGCGGGACCGTTTTTCAACTTGGTGTCGGCAATGTTGTTGTTTTTTGTTATTAACATCGGCGGCTATACGATCGAAACGACTGATAATCGTATCATATTGGCATCGGAGTTTACAGGGGAGACGGATATGCCGGCTGACAAAGCCGGTCTGCGCACGGGCGACCGAATTGTTGCTGTCAACGGAGAGAAAACCGAATACTTTTATCAGATTCTCGAAGCGGCAGCTTTGAATGCGGATAAAGAACTGACGCTGACAGTTGACCGTCGAGGCGATTTGCTGACAGTTCGGGTAACGCCGCAGTTGAATCCGCAAACCGGAGGCGGAGTCATCGGTGTTTATTCGTTTCAGCCGCCGGAAGTGGCAGAGGTGAGAACGGGTTCTCCGGCATTCGAGGCGGGATTGCGTCCGGGCGATGTGATTACGGCTGTTGACGATCATCCCGTTGCTCATTCAATAGAGCTGCAGCAGGCGCTTTTGGACACCGTCGGCGGCCGCACGCAGCTGACGGTCGTCCGCAACGGCGAGGCATCGAAACTAATGATGTTTTTTGACGCGCAGGAACCGGTTCCTCCCGGCTTTGCGCTGAAGACTTTGCGCATCCCCTCGCCGCCGCTGCCGTTCGGAAAAGCGTTAAAGGCGGCTTTGACCGAACCGTTTTCGATTGTTGCTCAGCAAATTCAATCGTTTGCGATCCTGAATCGGGTCGATATCAACACCGCTTTGCAAGGACCGATTCGCATTACATCGATGATCGGCGACAGTGTTCTCTATTCGTTCGGCCTTAGCGTGAAGGATGGTTTTATGTACACCTTCCGCATCATTGCTGTCATCAGTGTGGTTCTCTTTTTTATGAATTTACTGCCGATTCCGGCGCTGGACGGCGGACTGATTTTGATTTCGTTAATTGAAACGCTCATCAGGCGGCCGCTGCCTCCGCGAGCGCTTTCCGTCTATCAGACGATCGGTATTTTTGTCATTATTCTGTTGTCGGTTCTGGTACTGACAAACGAATTTGTCTTTTATTTTCGTCAATAACGAGGTGTCGAAATGATAAAACGGTTTCTGTTTGCGTTGCTGAGTGCGGCGGCGGTCTCAACCGCTTTTGCCGAAGAACCGCTTTTAAATCACACCGGCGCCGTTGCCGCGCTGGCGTTTGACGATGAATCAGGACGGATTTATTCGGCAGGGGAAGACGGTTTTCTGAAAATCTGGGATACCCGTTCACTCGATATGGTTGGTTCGTATTCCGTCAGCGACGTCGCCTTAACCGCAATCGCCATTAACAAAAACGCCGACCGCATGGTTTTAGTTGAACGGCGCGGGCCCTCCCGTTTCGGCGTTCTGCTGCGTTCTTTGGAGGATCAGAAACCTTTAGCCCGGATTTTCATCGAAAGTCCGATTAACCGTATTGCGTTTTCTCCATCGGGAGGAATGGTTATTGTTGCTCAGAACCGAAAAGATTCACTGCTTTTTTTTGACGCCGACACTTTGCAGCGAATTGTTTTACCGTTTCAAGTGACTGAGCCGGTTCTCGATTTTTACATCAACGACCGCGAGACGGCATTTCTGGCCGTCACCGAAAGCGGCACTATCTTCTATTATAATCTGGTTGACAACAAAGTGATTAAAACCCTGCGTGGACCGAAAAAACCTCAATCGCCGTTCATTCTTCCCGGAGGAAACTACCTACTGACGCGCAGTGACGCGAAGCTCAGCCTTGTCAGTCTGACAACGGGAAAAACTATCAATTCAACCGAACTTCCCGACAAAGACGCGCGGCAAATCGTCCCTCGGTCAATAGGAACGGTTTCCTGTTGGTCGACGACTTCGCGGGAATTGATTATTTACACATGGAATTACCGAAAGACGGGAGAGATTTTCATCCCAACACAGATGATTCGCAACCCGGAGACAGTTTCCTCCGTGATTGAGGGCAGCAACGGATTCTGCCTCGGTTATCAAACAGGATCGGTCTCTGTTTTAGGAAAAGACAGCAAAAACGTTCCGATTTCGTCTGTCTTCGTTCCCGAACCGATCAGCGATATTGCACTTGCCGGCGGCACTCTGTATGCAGCGACAGATCGACAAATTCACTCGTTGTCGGTCGACTCAAAGACGGCTGCAAAAGTACCGCCTCTCAACCCGCTCGGCCGCCCCGTTTATCTGTACGCTGTCGACAACGACCTGCTTTTGCTTGGAGCGGAAAGCGATGGATCTCGGTTGGTGAAAATCGAAGGCGGCAGCGGTTTTACGCTCGCTTCGGCAGAGTTTGACGTGCCGGTTTTTTCATTGCTGGATAACGGAACGGTACTGACAGTGATGACGAGCGACCGACACCTTCGGCAGCTGAACCGCGATACGTTGACAGCTGTGCGGGAAATTGCGCCGACAGTCGACCGGCTTCTCTTTGTTTCACAGGAAGAAATTTTTGCCCTGACGGCAGAACCGGGAGAAAAAACACAGCGCGTTGTAAAAATCCTCCCCGATACGGAGAGAGTCGAACGCACTTCGTTAACGGTTCCGCCGGCCTACCGGCTCTTCAATCCCGGCAACGCGGCGCGCTTTACGCTGATGACACGGGAAAAAAGCGGCAGCGGAGAATTTTTCTCATTTTTCGATGTCGATTTATCCGAAAAACCGTATTCCAAGCGGCTGCTGTGGAAAACGGCCTTGCCGGCTGCACGATTAAACGGAATCCGACTGACCGATGCTTTTTTAACGCTGGTTGAAAAGAAGCAAATCGGCATTCCGACCGACCCCGACGACACGCCGTCCGTTATTTTTACCTTATCGCGACCGGCAGCCAAAGCAGTTGAAGGCGAAACGGAGCTTTATATTCTGAATACCGACGATACGGTGACTGTCTGCGATAAAGAATCTTTAAAACCGAAAGGACTGATGTTTGTATCGCAGGGCGCGCTGCAGTATTTCCCTATCGAAGATCAGTTGATTAATGTTCCCCCGCAACCGATTCAAAACGAACAAAACGCGGAACAAAATTAAGCGTCACGGTATCCGTCGCGCCGTTACGGTTTTTGGCAATGATCACTTTTGTCGGAAACGACTGCGACTTCTCCTCCTCGTTCTGTTTGGTGATGCGCGGACGGTGAAGCAGCATCACGACGTCGGCATCCTGCTCGATTGAACCCGAATCCCGCACATTGGAGAGCAGCGGTTCTTTGTCGTCCCCCTTCTCCGATTCCCGGTTCAACTGAGCCAAAATAACCAAAGGAATTTTCAGCTCGCGGGACAATGCCTTCAAACTGCGCGAAATTTCCGAGACCACCTCGTGCCGCGGCCGCACCCCCGCATTTTCGAGCGCAATCAACCCGATGTAATCAATGAAAATAACTTGCACTCCGAATTTGCGCTGCATCATACGGGCTGTCGCCTTGATATCAAGCAAATTCATATTCGCCTCGGCGCAAATGTAAAGCGGTTTTTTGTGAATCGCTACGGCGGTCTGATAAATTCTCTGAAGATCGTCTTCCTGCAGCTTCTGCGGACGTTTGATTCGATCCATAGGGACGCGCGATTCACAGGAAAGCAGACGGCGCATGATATCAGCCGCACTCATCTCCAGCGAGAAAAAACCGACCGGTACATCCTTGTGAATCGCCATGTTGATCGCCATTGAAAGCGCAAACGCTGTCTTTCCGATTGACGGACGAGCACCGACAATAATCATCTCCTCTTCTTTGAAACCCGTCGTCAACTCATCCAAAACGGGAAAACCCGATTCGATCCCGTCGTAAAGCTGGAGGGAGTTCATCTTCTTTTCGATATCGTCCACCAAATCGGTAAGAATGTTGCTCACGGTCAAGATTCCATTTGTGTCATTTCCGACCGTAAACCGGGAAAACTGCTGATCAAGACCTTCCACGACGCTCTTCACGGGGCGGCTGATGTCGTGCGATTCTTTGATTGTTTCATGTCCAAAGCGAATCAAATCGCGGCGGACAGCACAGTCGAGAATCAAATCGCGGTAATACTCAACGTTGGCGATAGTCGGAACCGCCTGCGGCAGCTCCGTTACATACCCGACACCGCCGCACTGCTCCAGAATTCCTTTTTGGCGCAGCGTCTCCGTCACCGTCAGCTGATCAATGGTGATTTTGTTTTCGTTCATCTCCCGAAGCGCCGAAAAAAGCACTTGATGGGAAACTTTAAAAAACGACTCCGGTTTCAGCTTGTTCTCCAGTCTTTCGAAAACCGCCTGACCGTCAAGCAAAATTGCACCCAAAACAGCACGTTCGGCTTCATCCCGAAAAATCGGCATCGTATCGGATAATCTCTCTTCCACAAACAACCTCCCGCAAAGAAAAGAAAACCGGATCTTCCGACCCGGTTAAAATGCATTCAACACCGCTTATTCGCCGTCTTTTACAATCGGCTCTTCCGCAATATCTTCCGTCGCGGCAGTCGGCTGCTCCTCCGCCGTTTCAGCGCCGGCTTCATCAGCTTCGGCAACATCCGTCGTTTCGGCGGCCGCCGCCGGCTTCTCTTCGGAACCTTTCGCGTCGACGATGGAGAACTTCAGCACGGCAACTTCATCTTCATAAAGCCGCACTTTGGCTGTGTACTGACCGAGAGCCTTCAGCGCATGATCGGCGAGCTCAATCCGTTTCCGTTCAATATTAATTCCCGCCTTTAACAGCTCGTCAGCCAAAACCGCGTTTCCGACAGAACCGTAAAGTTTACCGTTTTCACCGACAGAAACTTTGATCTGCAGATCCATCGCTTCGATTTTTTCTTTGTTTGACCGCGACAGTTCGCGTTTTTCGGCTTTCCGCTTCTCAATCGCTTTTTGCCGCTCTTTCAGAACCGCAAGCGACGCTTTAGTGCAAATGACCGCCAAACCGCGCGGCAGCAAATAATTACGGGCGTAACCTCTTTTAACTTCAATGATGTCGCCCTCTTCTCCCCATCCCGGGACGTCTTCAAATAAAATGACTTTCATCTCACTATCTCCTCACTCAATTATTTTTTTGCGAAAGGCAGATAGGCCAAAACGCGGGCTTTTTTGATTTCCCGAGCCAACATTCGCTGATGTTTATCGCAGGTCCCCGTAATACGGCGCGGCAGAATCTTTCCCCGTTCCGTCACCGAACGTTTCAGCGTTTCGGGATCCTTATAATCAGCCTTGGCGCCGTTCACGCAAAACCGACACACTTTTTTTCTAAAGAAGACCTTTCCGGCTCCTCCTTTTGCCCCTTTTTTCGGATCATCCTTCTCCGAAAGATTCATTTTATCATCCATAATTTGTTTCTCTCCTTAAAACGGAATATCATCTTCGAAATCGTTGATCGAGCTGTCGTTTCCTGACGACGGATAAGAGAATCGGCTGTCAGACGCCGGCTGCTGCCCGGCTCCGCTCTGCTGACGAAACGGCTGCGGCTGTGCGGAATACGAATCGGAATCACCGTAGCTGTTTCCGCCGCCTGAACCTCCGCCTCCGAGCAGCTGCACCGTATTGGCGGCAATTTCCACCCGGCTTCGTTTCTGACCGTCCTGTTCCCATCGATCCTGACGCAAGCTGCCTTCAACGGCAATCTGCTTCCCTTTCCGAAGATAGGTACTCAAAGATTCAGCCTGTTTTCCCCATAACACCACATCGAAAAAACCGGTCTCTTCTTCCCATTGCCCATCCGCCGACCTCTTATTGCGGTTGACAGCAAGAGAAAAACGACCGACACAAGATCCCCCGTTTGTGTAACGTAATTCGATGTCTCTGGTTAAACGGCCGAGCAAAATCACATGATTGATGTCGCTTGCCATTGATCTCTCCTATTCTTCTTTTCGAACAAAGAGATACTTCAAAATGTCAGTCGAAATGTTGAACACTTTTTCCATCGGCAGAATCGTATTCGGTGCGGTTTCGATTTCAAAGTAGTAATAGTGAGCCTTTGTCTGTTTTTTGACAAGATAAGCGAGATTTTTAATGCCCAAATCATCTTCTTTGGTCACTGTTGTGCCCGCTTTGGCAAACTCATCTTTTACTTTCTGAAGCCCGGTTTTAAACGATTCTTCATTTTGCGGAAAAAGAAAAGTAACCTCGTATGCGTTCATGTTCCCTCCTTACGGACTTGATTTTTGATCTGCATCGGCAGATAAAGAGGTCATTATGATTATAGAAATATTCCCTTTTCTTGTCAAGCGCTGCAGCGATTCTTCCGAAAAAAGAGTATGAATACCGGAATAAAAATCGACGAGAAAATTTACTTTTTAAACTCTCTTCTGGCGCTTATCCGCGACTCTTTGCGCTTTGAACTGACGGAAGCCCCCTATGTCAGAAAGATGTTTGACGAGTTGATTTTTTGCAGTCAGCAAATTTCCGAATCGGATTCCATCGTTTCCATTGAAAATAAAAACCAAACCACGCTGAAACATTTACGCAATTCTTTGAAACTCCACCTTGAAATCAAAGAATTAGCCCATGAAATGTTAAAATCCATTCCCGACGCTTTTAATAAAGAAGAACGGGAAATTCTGGCACAGCTTGCCGACTCTCAAGACGCATCGGCGGAAGGAATTTTAATCAAGCTGCGGCAATGCAAAGAATTGATCGACGACAGCAACTGCCTCTCCAACATCGAAATTAATTTATTGCTTTCTGATCCAAATCCGTAAAAAAGACTTTATTTTTTCCGTTTTATCGACTATGATATTCTCAATAGGAGCAGTTTTATGAAAGGAAATGCCGTCATCGGACAGTCGGGCGGACCGACTTCCGTTATCAACGCCAGTTTAGCCGGAGCCGTCTCCGCCGCCTTAAAAAACCCGAATATCGAAACCGTTTTCGGAATGAATTACGGAATCGAAGGCTTTATGCAAGAGCGGCTGATTAACTTATCCGCGCAAAAAAAAGAGATTCTCGAGGGCTTAAAAACCACGCCGTCGTCAGCGCTCGGGTCATCGCGTCATAAGGTCAGAGAAAGTGATTTTCCGCGTATTTTGGAAGTCTTGAAAAAATTTGATATCCGTTATTTCTTTTTAATCGGCGGCAACGACACAATGGACACGATTCACCGCGTCGAAAAGTACTGCCGATCCCAAAATTATGAACTTTACGGCGTCGGCATTCCGAAAACCGTCGACAACGATCTTTTTGGAACACACCACACACCCGGTTTTATGTCGGCAGCACGATACAATATCCTGTCAGTCAAACAATCGGGAGTTTTGGCCCGCGATATGCAGAAAGTCGACAAGTTTGTCATTTATCAAACTGTCGGCCGAGATGCCGGATGGCTGGCCGCCGCGACGGCGCTGGCAAAAGAAAAAGAGTCCGACGCGCCCCACCTCATTTACATGCCGGAAACGAAATTCAATAAAGCGGAATTTATCGCTGATGCCAAAGCGTGCATCGAAAAATACGGATTTTGCTCGATTGTTTGCGGAGAAGGAATCAAATACGCCGACGGAACGCCGGTCAGCGCCAGTCAGACAAAAGACAAATTCAACAACATCGAATTCGGCGCCATGGGCGGGACATCCGTCGCTATTCAGCTGCATCGAATGCTTCGCGAAGAAACCGGTTTCCGCGGAGAATTTCAAATCACCGAATCGCTGATTATGTGCGCCGCCGATCGAGCCGTGCAGAGAGACATAGACGAAGCGTTTGCTTGCGGAGAAGAGGCGGTTCGCTTAGCGTCCGAGGGAAAAAGCGGCGTGATGGTCACAATCGAACCCGACAGCACCGATCCGAACCGTTCGGTTTTCGGCACAGCCCCGTTGAGCGAAGTTGCCGTTAATGCCAAAGAAATGCCGCGCGATTTTATCAATGAAAGAGGCAATTTTGTTACCGAAAAATTTTACAATTATATGAAGCCTTTAATTGCGGATCTGCCGCATTACGTCGAGCTCGACAAAAATCTTTAATAACAGGAGAAAACCATGTTTGAATTTCCTAAAAGAGTTTTGGCTTTTCACGCTCATCCTGACGATACCGAATCGTTTTGCAGCGGAACATTGGCATTGCTAAAAGAAAAAGGATACGAAATCATTGTCGCGACTATGACAGCCGGCGGAATGGGCGGAATCAACTCCACCGAATGTCAAACCATCGTTACCCGCAAAAAGGAAGCGGCCGCTGCCGCTAAAGTTTTGGGAGCCGAATACTGCTGCTTCGATCAACGCGACGGATTCGTCTTTGACAGTGAGGATCTGCGCCACAATGCGGTCGAACTGATCCGAGACATTAAGCCCGGCATTATTATGACTCACCTCCCTTCGGATTACCACAGCGACCACCGGACGACGGCGGCTGTCGCCGAAATCGGCGCTATGCTTTCGACATTACCGAATTTAATCACGAAATCGGCTCCGTTGGAAATCACTCCGCTGCTCTATCACACAACTCCTCTGTCGCTGACAAACCCGGTCGGCGGACTGCCTTACCCAACGCCGACCTTTTACGTCGACATCACGTCGGTCATCGACAAAAAAATGGAAATGTTGTCTAAACACGAAACGCAGATCGATTTGATGCGCGTTATGCACAAAATGGACAATTTTTTCGAAGAGATGAAGAAAAACAACGTCGAGTTGGCTCACATGGCAGGCGGAAAGGCGCAGTACGCCGAAGCGTTCTGGCAGCACCTCGGCGGCGGTTTTCAAAAAGACGATTTAATTCAACGCGAACTGAAAGATTTCATTATTTACCCGAAATCCGAAACTGAAAAATGAAAATCGAAATCGGCGAAACCGGAATTTTATGCGAGCGATACTGCCTGGTCGGCGATATCGGCGGAACCAACACAACCATTGCTTTAGTCGGCCGCAAAGACGCTCGTTTTCATATTGTCGTCAAATGCATTTTTGAGACGCAGCAAATTTCTGATTTTATGCTGCCTTTCCGACAAGCCGTCGCCCGCATTTCGGAACTTAACCAGTATAAAATTCCCGAATCGTGCTGCCTTTGTGCCGCCGGCCCCATCGAAGCGAACGTCTGCAAACAGTTGACCAACGCCCGATGGGGAATCGACGGAAATAAAATTGCCGCCGAATTCGGGCTCAAAACCTTTCTGATCAACGATTTTACCGCTCTCAGTTTCGGTATTCCCATTCTGGATACCGAAAACGAAGCGGAGATCGTGAAAATGAAAAACGGCGACGGCAGTTTTCCGCCGCCGCAAGGTCCCGTCAAAGCCGTCATCGGCGCCGGTACCGGACTGGGAGTCGGATTTATAACCGAAGTCGACGGAAAAACGATCGCTTTTCCGTCAGAAGGCGGACATCTTGATTTCCCGGCATTTGACGAAGAAACTACCGCTTTAACCACTTTCACTCGCAAACGGTTGGGCGCTCACCCGGATCTTGAATGCTTCGTTTCGGGAATCGGACTTTCATATATTTTCGACTTCCTTTACGAGACCGGGAATTATGAAAAAACACCACTGCTCAAGGAAATCCTTTCGCTGCCTCCGCAAAATCGACCGGCGATGATAGCGCAAAATGCGGAAACCGACGACCTCTGCTTCGCCGCGCACCGACTCTTCCGTAAAATTTACGGAAAAACAGCCGGAAATATTGCCGCCGTTCTGCTGCCGAAAGGCGGTCTTTACATCGCCGGCGGCGTGATTTCGAAAGATTGGAAACTATTCCTCTCCGATACCGTTTTCAGCGACGCTTTTTCGATCAATTACAAAAGCAATATCTCAGCATTACTGAAAACGATTCCGATTTACATTGTCAGGAATTATTCGACATCATTGATCGGAGCCGCCAACGCAGCTTATAACCTTTAAAGGATTAAAATATTGTCTTGTATCATCGCCTTTACTTTGCACCGAAGAATCAACAAAAATTTCTTAAGCGACAAAGCGCCGACAACCTCTTGTTAACGCATTAAAAATGACGCTTAAAAAAAATAAGTCTTGCTTTCTGTGATTTTACGCATTATAATTATTTATCTTTAGAATGACAGGAGATTATAATGGGTAATTTTCTTGACTGGCTGACGACTGCCGGCAGCGGATCAATGATGAGTCCGCTTGACTGGATTATTGTCGCCGCCTATTTCATTATCATTCTCGGCGTCGGACTGAGTGTCAGCCGCCGAGCCGGAAAGAATGCGGAAAGCTTCTTTTTGGGCGGACGCTCTCAACCGTGGTGGCTGCTGGGTTTTTCGATGGTCGCGACAACCTTTTCAACCGACACTCCGAACTTAGTAACCGACATCGTCCGACGGCAAGGCGTTGCCGGCAACTGGTCGTGGTGGGCATTTCTTTTAACAGGAATGCTGACGGTTTTTATTTATGCTCGGCTGTGGAGACGCTCCGGAGTTTTAACCGACGTTGAATTTTACGAAATGCGCTACAGCGGAAAATGGGCAACATTCCTGCGCGGATTCAGGGCCGTTTATCTCGGCTTTTTGTTCAATGTTCTGGTTATGGCCACAGTCAGTTTAGCTGCGATTAAAATCGGCGGTATCCTTTTGGGGCTGACTCCGTTTCAAACGATTTTTATTGCCTCGATTGTTGTTCTGCTTATTTGCGCCATTTCGGGATTTGAAGGCGTTCTTTTGACGGACTTCCTTCTGTTTATTCTGGCAATGGTCGGAGCGATTGCGGCAGCTGTTTTTTCCATCGGAGCCTTACCCGAATCGGTCGGCGGTTTTTCGGGGATGATGGAGACGCTGAAAACCGATCCGAAGTATGAAAATATGCTTTCTATCGTTCCGCAGGGAAAAGATTTCTTCACACTGATGCTGATTCCTCTGGCTGTCCAATGGTGGGCCTCTTATTACCCAGGAGCCGAACCCGGCGGCGGCGGTTATTTGGTTCAAAAAATGTTGGCGGCAAAAGATGAAAAGAATGCAACCGGAGCCACTCTCTTTTTCAACGTCGCTCATTACGCACTGCGTCCGTGGCCGTGGATCATCGTCGCATTGGCATCACTCTTTGTTTTCCCGACTATTCCCGACATCATAGCCGCTTTTCCGCATTTAAAGGACACTTCAATTATTAGTCACGATGCAGCCTATCCTGCCATGCTGAAGTTCCTTCCTGCCGGCGTTTTGGGCGTGATGATGGCGTCTCTGCTGGCTGCCTACATGTCAACAATCGGAACTCACTTAAACTGGGGTGCATCTTACATGGCCAACGACGTCTACAAACGGTTTATCAAACCGTCAGCTTCGGCAAAAGAAGTGGTTTGGATCGGCCGAATTTCAACGTTGGTTTTGCTTGTCGTCTCCGCGTTCATCGCATTCCGCTTAACAAACGCCAAGCAGGCGTTCGACCTCATCGTCATGATGGGCGCCGGCACCGGTCTACTGCTGATTCTGCGGTGGTTCTGGTGGCGAATTAATGCAATTTGCGAATTCACAGCCATGATTGTGTCGTTTGTCATCGCGGTTGCTCTCACCTTTGTATTGGTTCGCGGCGGACAAACGCCTGCCGACGCCGTTATCGGAACCGAATTCATCTGCCGCGTTCCCGGCGCACCAATCATCAATCCAATGTACCACCTTCCGTTGAATGTGGCCATTACAACAATCGCGTGGCTGATTGTCGCCTTTACGACCAATCCGACCGATAAAAAAGTCTTGCGCGAGTTTGTCGCCAAAACTAACCCCGGCGGTCCCGGATGGAAAAAGGTCTTCAAAGAAGCCGAAGCCGACGGTCAGCCGATTCAAACGACAGCCGAAGCCACCAACATTCCGAAGGGAATTCTGCAAATGGTTCTTGGATGTTTTTCCGTTTATTCGGCCCTGTTTGCGACCGGTTACTACCTTTACGGGTCGTGGGTTTCGGCCGTCATACTGACTGTTGTTTTTGTTGCCTCCGCAACAACATTGACATTGACTATCGTCAAAAAATCAAAATAAAATCGGGTCCGTCCGTTAACCGACGGACGGAAATTTTGTTTACCGGTATATAAAGGAGAATTAATTATGCGAATAAAAAGAATTTTGGCAGCACTTCTCTGCTGTCTTTCTCTCTCAGCTTTTGCTGACAGAGTCACATGGAACATGAATCCAGGATGGTTTTTTCACCTCGGCGACGTCAATAACGGCGGCGCAGCGGATTTAAATACCGAGGGATGGGATTTGATTTCTCTTCCTCATACGATGAGAGTCTTTCCTTACGATTTAAATGGATTTGATAAGTACGGAAGAAGCGTCGGTTGGTACCGCAAAACCGTCGAACTCTCCGACATCGCCGACAAATCTGTCCTGCTTCAATTTCAGGGAGCGATGCAGACGGCAGAAGTCTTCGTCAACGGCCAAAAAGCCGGCTCCTACGCCGTCAGCGGTTACGATTCGTTCAGCTTTGATATTACCCCATTTGTTACCGAAGGCGCCAATCTGATTGCCGTTCGCGTTGACAACAGCGAAAACAAGGAAATTCCGCCGGACGGAATCAAGCACGATTTCATCCTTTTCGGAGGACTTTACCGCGATGTTTTCCTTGAAATCACTGATAAAGTCCACATCACTTATCCGTGGGAAGGAGAAAAACAGGGCATCCGCATTTATTATCCCGAAATTTCTGCCGAAAAAGCGGTAGTTGCCGCCGAAACGGGTATCCGCAACACCTCGGAGCAAGAGGCCCGCATCGCCGTCAAAACCGAAGTTATCGACCGCAGTGGAAAAACAGTCGCCTCAAACACATCCGGCGAATCGCTGTTGGCTGCCGGAGCCGACGTTTGTATCGAACAAACACTGAACCCCATAACGCAGCCGAATTTGTGGAGCCCCGATTCTCCCTACCTCTACACCGTAAAGACAACACTGCTTAAAAACGGCACGCCTGTCGACAGCAAAGAGACGCGCATCGGACTGCGCTGGACGGAATGGACTGAAGACAAAGGCTTTTTCTTAAACGGCAAACACTTGAAACTCGTCGGTACCAACCGCCACCAGAATTGGCCGTATATCGGAGGCGCGCTCCCCGACACGCTTCACCGAGCCGACGCCGAGCAGTTGAAGTCAATGGGAATCAATTGGGTACGTCTTTCTCATTATCCCCATGATCCCGACTTTTTGGACGATTTGGATGAATTGGGATTGATGGCGTTGGAAGAAGGTCCCACATGGATGAGACGCGGACGCGGAATGTGGATGGAAAATCTGACAAAATCGTTTACGTCGATGATTCGCCGAGACAGAAATCATCCTTCAATCATCATTTGGAACGCCTGCATTAACCATGAAACCTCGGCACTGCCCGAATTGGTGGCAGCCGCCCGAAAAGAAGATCCGACACGCGTTTTGGGACAAGAAGATATTTACTGCCCGATGGATTTTATGCACGGCACGGTTTCCGAAAAGGCGCTGACGCTTGAACACACCGGTCATATGTTCCCGACAACCCGCGGAGAACGCAACCGCAGCGGCCGAAACGGAAGCAACCGTGAATTGGATCAGGCCAGACGCCATATGGAAATGATCGCCCGCGCCAATCAAATTGAAAACGAATACGGACTGGCCAGTTGGTGCGCATACGATTACAACACCTATCATAATTCACAAAAAGCCGTAGCCCGCCACGGAATCTGCGACCTTTTCCGTATTCCGAAATTTTCATACTTCTGGCATCAGAGTGAATTCGGAAAAGATCCGATGACCTACATCGTACGGGAGAATGCTTCCTCTGCTGTTGTCTTCAGCAATGCCGAACAGGTACGCCTTTATGCCGGTGCGGCAAAGGATGAAATGAAAGAAATTGCGATTCAAGAACCCGATAAAGGGATTTCAGTCAAGCACCCGTTTGTCACCTTCCGAATCCCTGAAAACTCCACGTTCCTGAAAGCGGAGGGAATTAGCAACGGAAAAGTTATGTCCGAAGCGGTTTGGAGCGAACCGGGACGACCGGCGCAAATCAAAATCGAGCACGAGGCACGCGCTTTAAAGGCTGACGGCAGCGATTTAATCCGTCTTCAGGTGTCGGTTCTCGATGAAAACGGAATGATTGTCGAGAAAGAAAACTCACCGCTCTCATTTTCGATTGAGGGACACGGTCAGCTGATAGGAGAAAACCCCGTCAATCTTGTTGCAGGACAGCACATCATCCTCGTCCAAAGCGGTTATGTACCGGGCGAATTAACGATACAGGCATCCGCTTGCGGACTGACCTCGCAGCCGTGTGTGATTAAAGTTGTCAAAGCCGACGACGATATGCTCTTCCCTGTCGGATTCAATGCCGAAGAACCGACGAAAATTTCCTATGAAGTTGCAGCAGAAAAGAGCAAACGTTTAGGCCGAGAAAAGGTTGACGCTTTTTCGTTTGAAGCAGTAACGGATGCAGAACCGGGTGCCTACGTTGAATCTTCCGCCGTACTCCTTTCCGGATTCATCAATCCCGTGCCGATTAAAATCAAAGGCGGTGAATACCGAATTTATGTTTCGGAATACACTGATCAAAACGGAGAGGTGCAGCCGGGAGACGCGGTATTTGTTCGGGTAAAAGCTTCCGAAACTCCGGGAAAAACGGTAAAAGCACGCGTGACCATCGGGAACCGTTCAGCCGAATTTAAAGTCACCACAAAAAAATAATCATAAGCAATTATCAAAAAAAGGGTTCATGTTCAGACATGAACCCTTTTTTATACCTCACAGAACTCAGCCGGCTCCGAAGAGCTTCATCTTTTTTCCGATCTGCGGCACTAATCCCGTTGCTGTCAATCCAACCAGAAAATAACGAACCATATCGAGCCAAACAAAATCCGGGAGAAGAAATTTGATTCCCAAATAAACCGCGGCAACAGGAATCAAGCCAAGAAGATAACGCAAAATCTTAATTTTGAACGTTCCATCAGTCGAAAATTCTCCGAAAAGCATCTCAGCAAGATAACCGACAGCCAATCCGGTTGTCATCAACGTAAACTTATGAATATCGCCCCAATCAAAATCAGACGGAAGAAAAAAAGAAGCGGCGTAGCAACCGATTCCAAGCACAAAAGAACCGACAGCAGTCACTGCTAAAAAAATCAATCGATGCCTTTTGACTTCGTAAATTCGACAGAACGGTTTAAAAAGCAGCAACGGAAATAAAATTCCTAAAATCAAGCCGACAGCAACGTCCTGCGGCCAATGGACCCCCAAATACAATCGCGAAAGGCCGATCAGCAAAACAATCACTGATACAATCGGCAGAATCCAAATTTTTCCGGAACGAGCGTACAACGAAAAATAGAAAGTTGCCGCGTTTTGAGTATGTCCGCTGGGAAAGGAATAACCGCCTGCAGTGGAAAGCCGTTTGCCGTCGACACCCTCAACCACCTGAAACGGTCTCGGATGCCTGAAAATCATTTTCAAAGCAAGATTCACCAAAACGGAAAACATAAGCACAAACGAAAACGCAAAGCCCTTCTTTTTCGAACCGTTCCAAATCAGCCAACTTAAAATCAGCATGTAAATCAGCGGTTCTCCCAAAAAACTAAAAAAATGAAACAAGGCGTCCCAAAACGGATTTGCCTGCTCCTGCAAAAAAAGTAAAATTTTCTCCTGCACGAATTTACCTCCTTAAAAAAAGACCGCTCGGGACAGCCCCGAGCGGCCTCGAATTATTCCGCACTCAAGCGGAAACGATATTCGTAATTTTTTCTGCCTGGCAGCAAATATTGATCCAGCGGAGAGGCCCCCCACGAATCAATGCATCCCAAACCGCGCTGCGCGATGTCAACATTCACGGTCACCGTTTCACCCCTTTCGGTCAGCTCATACGGATGTTTAGCGGCTTCCAACTGCGCCTGCGTATAATCCCAAACGTTAAAGCTGAAAACGGGATCACCTTCAATTCTCAGCGTCTTGCCGTTGCCGGAAATCTCCAAGTAACGAACCTCCGTTCGATATCCGCACTCTTGCGGATAAGTGTAATCGTGGTTTAAATTTCTGATGGAAGATGAATAAATTCCAACGGGATAACCGTTGTTTCTATCCTGATAGTTCTCGCCCTCTCCGCGGCCGAACCATTTGACATTGGAAAATGTTTTATCCGTCTCAAAAGTTAATCCGACGCGAGGAATCTCTTTACTTCCTTTCATGACAAATTCAGCCGCCACATCGACGGTTCCGTCACCGTAAACAGTGTAAGTACGAATTAACTTCGATAAGCCGGTCAGTTTGGCTGTTGAAGTCAACACCACTGCGTTTTCGGTTTCCGCAATCTGCCATTTTGATTTAGAAGCGCCCTTTTCGGTTGCTTTTTTCCAAACCGCCAACCGCGCCGGCGCTCCTTCACCATCATCATTATTGATCGGAGCCCGCCACAAATTGACTTTCAGCGGAGAAGTCAGGTAATTGAAACCGTTTTTCTCCCATGCCGTCAAGTCACCGCTGTTCGCATCAAACGCAACACGGAAGCCTTCACCCGAAACGGTGTAAACGCCGTCTGCCGATTCAAGCGTCGGTCTCACTTGAGCTGTTTGATATTCACTCAAAACGGCCGGCGCCGTCAATTCAATTTGACTGAAACCGTACTCATATCCTTTCTTACACCACAACCGGTCGCTGTTGTATAAATAAGTAAATGTGACAATGAGGTCTTCATCATTCAAATGAGGCGTCAGTTCGGTTGTTAAATCGACAGTCTTTGACGACTGCGGAGGCAGATCGACAGCGCCAAGAACACCGGCCGCCACCTCTTTTCCGTTCGATTCAGCCTTCCATTGAATCCAATAAGAAGAAAGATTCTCAAAAAAGTTTTTGTTTTTCAGCGTAAAAACCGTTTTTTCATCCGTTGCTTCGGTAACGATATTCTGATAAACGTGTTTAACCTCGGCCGCATGCGGATTCGTCTCTCCCAGAGAGTTGACAAGACCGTTCATCAAAAAATTGCCGTCGGTCGGATAGTCTCCGAAATCGCCGCCGTAAGCAAGGTACTCCTCTCCGTTTTCGTTTATCCGAACCAGCGACTGATCTTTAAAATCCCAAATACAACCGCCCTGTAAATACGGATTGGCTTCAATAATATCCCAGTACTCTTTAAAACCGCCCAAACTGTTTCCCATTGCGTGCGCGTATTCGGCAATAATGAACGGTTTTCTCGGTTCGGCATCCGAAACGCGGTAAAGCTTGTCGTTAAACCAGTAGACCGGTTTCATTTGTCCGTATTTTTCTACATCCCACGGAGGCGTGTACATGATGGCATAAACATCGGTGTTTGCGCCGTCTCCGGCTCTCTCTGCCAAAAACGGCCGCGACGGATCTTCCTTCTTGGAGAGTTCCCGTTCCGCCGCAATCGCAATTCCGTCGCCTGCTTCGTTTGACGCCGACCACATAATCACACTCGGATGATTTTTATCCCTCTGCAGCATGCGGTTAAAACGATCCACGTGAGGTTTGATCCAATTCTCTTTTTTAGCTAAAGAAGCGGCTCCGTAGCCCATTCCGTGACTTTCAATATTGGCTTCATCAATGACGTAGAGACCGATTTCATCAGCATATTTGTAAAGATAAGGGTCGTTCGGATAGTGAGCCGTTCTGACCGTATTGATGTTTAACTGCTTCATTGTCTCCAAATCTTTGCGAATGACGTCGCGGGAAACATACTGTCCCGTATAAGCGTTATGATCGTGACGATTGACTCCCTTAATAAAAATCCGCTGACCGTTCACCAAAAAATTGCCGTCTTTAATTTCTACAGAACGAAATCCGACGTCGCAAGCGGTCGCTTCCAATAAATTCCCGCTGTCATTTTTCAATTCAATGACCAGGCGATATAAATTCGGCAGTTCGGCACTCCACAGCTTCGGCGCTTCGACAAAACGCTCCGCTTCAACTGCCGCCGTTTCTGAGGCAGCCACCGTATACGGAACAGAACCGGAAGCAACTGATTTTTTGTTTGCGTCATACAACGTAAAAGAAACCGTTCCCGACATTTCGTTTCTTCCGTAATTTTTGACAACGGTTTTCAGTTTGAAATCAGCGTCTTTGTAGTCGTTTTTCAGAATTGTATCAACTTTAAAATCGAAAACCGACGTTTTCGGCACAGAGAAGAGGTAAACATCTCTGAAAATTCCACTCAGCCGCAGAAAATCTTGACACTCCAAGTAAGAACCATCCGAATACTTCAGTACTTGAACGGCCAAATGATTCTCTCCGGATTTTAAATAATCGGTTAAATCAAAAACGGCAGGCGTACGGCTGCCTTCGCTGTATCCGATTTGTTCACCGTTGACCCAAATATAAAAAGCGGACGCAACTCCCTGAAACTGAATGAAAATCTGCCGGCCGCTCCAATTTGCAGGAACGGTAAAACTTCTGCGATAAAACCCGGTCGGATTGCGCTCCTCATAAGTTGTCCAATCTTGAGGCGGTTCGCCCATGACAAACGGAGGATTTTTAACAAACGGATAGCGTGCATTGGCATAAATTGCCGTTCCGTATCCTTCAATTTCCATATTGGACGGAACCTTAATGGTCTCCCAAGCGGAATCATCAAAATCGGCTTTCCAAAAATCAGCCGGCCCTTCGTCGGGTCGGGAAGCCCATTGAAATTTCCAGTTGCCGTTCAGCATCATTTTGTGCGCGGAAGCGTCTTCGTTTCCGATATAAGCCGCATCGGCAGTCGAATAAGAAAAATGCGTCGCAAACGGGTCAACCTTATTGATACCGATAACGGTTTCATCTTCCCATTCAACGGCAAAAGCCGTAGCACTTAAAAGCGCAAAAATGAAAAGAAGTCCTTTCCTCATAAAAATCTCCTTAAATAATATGATGATTTGATTATAAGGCACCGGCAAACTTCTGTCAACTTTTTAATTTTCGAAAATACAGATAAAAAAAAACCGCTCCGTTTCAACAGAGCGGTCAGTTGTTAAACGCCTATCAAAGCGTTCCTTCTCTCTTCTCGCCGTCAATCGATGGGATATACAATTTTTCTCCGGGATAAATTAAATGAGGCGAATTCGATTTCAGCGTCTCTTTATTGGCTTCCCACAGAACCGTCCATTTGTACGGATCGCCGTAAACTTCTTTCTTCGCGGCGATTCTCCAAAGGCAGTCGCGGCATTCGGGAACCAGTTTGACAATGTAATATTGAGCAAATGAGCCGGCCGCCGCGGGTTGAGGTTCGGTCTGTTCACTCGGTTTATACAAACGGCGAATATCGGCTAACGCCTTGATGACCTTATCGGCTTCATCAATAGCCGTTTGGTAATCTTCCGCTTCAAACGCCGCTGTCGCCGCCGCATATCCAACCGATGCCGAATCAAACAGCGCTTTATCAAAATCGGCTAATTTAATTCGTTTGGCATAATCAATACGATAACCTGCCATTTTAACCTTGCTGTTGGCGCGATAAATCAGTTTCATTTTTTCGATGTATTCGAGGGAAAGTCTCGACTGCTCTGCCGATTCGGCGGAATATTGAATCGACTGTTCATAGTTTCCGTTTTCCAACTCAATCCGCGCCTTTTCTTTCAATTCTACCGATTTCCGATAAAATTCATTATCTTGTAAATTTTGAGCAAACGCTCCGACGGAAAGAATTCCGAATGTCAATAAAAAAATCGCTTTTTTCATCATTCATTTCCTCCTGCCTGCATTTGCTGCGATTCGGCATCCAATTGAGCTTTTTCTTCATCACCCGCACGGATAGCCTCATCATTTTCGGCAATAGCCGCTTCCGCACGCTTCAAGGCTTCCAAAGCTTCCGCGTACCGCGAACCGCCGCACTGTTCGTAAGCCTGCAAAAAGGCATCTCTGGCTTCCGTAAATTTCTGCAGTGCCAAAGCGTAATCCTCTGTCGCTGCAGCCTCGTCGCCCGCTGCCAACGCATCAACACCTTGCTGCCACAATTCAGCCGCTTTTTGATCCGCTTCGGCAGACAGCGCCTTCTCCTGTGCTTCAACAGCCTGCGTTCTCATGTCTTCAGCCGCCGCAATCTCTTCGGGCGCCGGCTTCGTTTTACACGCAAATAACGCAAACAAAATCAGCAAGAAAAACGGTAATCGTTTTAACATAAAGATCCTCCACTGAAAATTTTATATTAGATTCTATCACGAATATCGTTTTTTTTCAAAACTTTTTTTATTGATTATTTCAAAAAAAACGAATTTAAATAAATTCGAGCCAAAAAAAAGGAAGAGGCAAAACCTCTTCCTGAAACATCTTTAAAATACCTCAAACGACGCCGTAAGAGACCATCGCTTTGGCAACCTTTAAAAATCCGGCAATATTGGCGCCGTCAACATAATTGCCCGCTTTTCCGTAAGCTTCAGCAGCTGAAAGGCAATTTTTGTGGATCGAGCGCATAATACCGTGCAGCCGTCTGTCGACCTCTTCCGAATCCCAAGACATTCTCAAACTATTCTGGCTCATCTCCAGACCGGATGTCGCCACACCGCCTGCGTTTGACGCCTTTCCGGGAGCGTAGAGAACGTTATTGGCATGGAAAATCTCAACCGCTTCGGGTGTACTCGGCATGTTGGCTCCTTCCGAAACACAGTAACAACCGTTTTTAACTAAAGCCTGAGCGTTTTCGCCGTTCAATTCGTTTTGCGTTGCCGAAGGGAAAGCCGCATCGCATTTGATGCCTTGTTCGCGGACAACGTCCCAAATTCCTTTACCGTCGAAATACGGAAGATTCAAAGCGGCTGCGTAATCTTTGATCCGACCGCGTTTGTTGTTCTTAATATCCATCAACAGATCGAGTTTGGTTTTATCGAATCCTTTTTCATCGATGACGGTTCCGTTGGAATCACTGGCGGAAATGACGCGAACGCCCAACTGCAGCAGCTTCTGAATCGTAAACTGAGCCACGTTTCCGCTGCCGCTGACAACCGCCGTTTTTCCGTCGAAAGATTCACCCCTCGTTGCCAACATTTCGGCCGCAAAATAGACGGAACCGAAACCGGTTGCCTGAGGTCGGATCAAACTGCCGCCGTACTCCAGATCCTTTCCTGTTAAAACGCCGGTGTGTTCGTTTTTCAGTTTTTTATATGCGCCGTAAAGGTAACCGATTTCGCGGCTGCCGACACCAATGTCTCCGGCCGGAACGTCGATATCCGCTCCGATGTGGCGGTAAAGCTCCATCATGAACGATTGGCAGAAACGCATCACTTCGCGATCGGATTTTCCTTTCGGATCAAAGTCGGAACCTCCCTTTCCGCCGCCCAACGGCAACGTCGTCAACGCATTCTTAAAAATCTGCTCAAATCCAAGAAATTTAATGATGCCTAAATTGACAGACGGATGAAAGCGGAGTCCGCCTTTATACGGACCGATGGCGTTGTTAAACTGAACGCGGAAGCCGCGGTTCACGTGAACGACTCCGTTGTCGTCAATCCAAGGAACTTTGAACATAATCACGCGGTTCGGTTCGACGATTCGCTCGAAAATTCCATCCCTTGCAAACTCAGGATGGCGATCCACGGTCACCGAAATACTATCCATAACTTCGGTGACAGCTTGGATGAATTCATTTTCATGAGCGTCCTTTTCTTTCACTTTTGCGATAATTTCTTCTGCAACAGACATTTATCTCGTTACCTCCGAGCCTTATCATATCAAAAACAACAAAAAAAAACAATCATTAACGCAAATTACTTTGAATTTTTCATACAAAAATTTATCAGCAGGAAACAATGAGAAAGATCAATCAAAAACCGCTAAGTCAAGCTTTGTGAAAAAATGTGCGCGGCGATTTTCCTTCCAGAATATCCGTCAGCGCATATTTTCCGTTGGCGACGATCGTGTCGATACCGGCTTCGTTTAAAACGGCAGCAGCCCGGACTTTCGAATACATTCCGCCCAAACCGAGCGCATTGGTTTTTTTCGTCGCCATTTTAAAAATATCGTCGGTCACCGTTTTGACGTCTCTGACAATCTCACCGCCGCCGCTTTTCGGATCGGCCGTATACAAACCGTCAACGTCGGTTAAAATGACCGTCAGATCAGCGCCGATGTTTTTTCCGACCAACGCCGTCAGAATATCGTTGTCTGTAAAAATTCTCTCTTTATCCGACAATTCGTCTTTACTGACCATGTCGTTCTCGTTAATAACGGGAATCACGCCGGCGCGGCAGTAGGCATCGATAATTGAAACGATGCACTTCAGCTCTTTTTCTTTATCAAAATTGTGATGCGTCAGCAAAACCTGTCCGATCGGTACATTATGAATATCAAATTGAGCCTGATAAAAGCGAATCAGCTTCACCTGCCCCTGCCCCGAAAGCATTTGAAGACGCAGTACCTCTTGCGGACGTTCCTGCAAACCGTTGATCTCCATTCCTGCCGCAACGGCTCCGGAGGTTACTAAGACGATTGAGTTTCCCGCCTTTTGAAGAGCCGCCATCTGCTGAATTTTGACAGCCAGCCACGAATAATCGATTTTATGATTTTTGCTAATGAGAGCACTGCCGATTTTGATTAAAATTCTCATGTCAAATCCTTGTAATGAAACCGTGATTTGCCGGAAACGTAATCTTCGACAATTTGCCCGGTTCCGCGAAGCAGATATTTGTAAATGGTCAGCCCTTCCAGACCGACCGGTCCGCGGGCGTGGATTTTGCTTGTCGAAATACCGACTTCGGCGCCGAATCCGTAGCGGTAACCGTCAGCAAACCGTGTGGAACAGTTGACGTAAACCGAAGCCGAGTCGACATTCCGCAGGAAAAACTCCGCCGCCGCCGCGTTTTCCGTCAAAATCGCGTCCGTATGACGGCTGCCGTGTTCATTTATGAAAGCAACCGCTTCTTCAACCGATCCGACGATTTTCACCGATAAAATTAAATCGTTGTACTCTTCGTCCCAATCGGTCTCGGAAGCCGAGGCAATATCGATGATTTGAAGCGTTTCATGACAACCGCGCAATTCGACGCGTCCATCCAGACAATTCTTCAATTCCGGTAAAAAAGCGTGCGCAACTGAGCGGTGCACCAACAGCGTTTCCGTTGCGTTGCAGGCCGCCGCATACTGACATTTGGCATCGACCGTCACCCGCAGAGCTTTTTTCAAATCAGCTCCGGCGTCGACGTAGGTGTGGCACAATCCGTCGGCATGCCCGAGAACGGGGATACGCGTATTTTCCTTAATATAACGAACCAATCGATTTGAGCCGCGCGGAATCATTAAATCGATGTATTGATCATAACGCAGTAATTCGTCAACCTCTGATCGAGAAGAAATCATTTGCACGGCGTTATGAAAACGGCTGTCGGCCGCCGTCAACGCCGCGGAAACGACTTCATTCAAAACAGCGACTGTCGACATCGCTTCTTTTCCGCCTTTGAGAATAACAGCGTTTCCCGATTTGATGCAAAGCGCCGCAATCTGAATAAACGCTTCCGGCCGCGCTTCAAAAACAACACCGATAACGCCAATCGGTACGGTTACCTGCTCTAAAATCAAGTTTTCATCCAATTCGCGGCGCAGACGAACCTTTCCGACCGGATCAGGCAATTCGGAAAGCGCTTTTAATCCGTCAATCAACGAATCGATTTTATGAGAATCCAAACGCAGACGGTCGACCAAAGCCGCAGGCAAATTTTCCTCCGCCGCACGTTTCAAATCGCTGCGGTTGGCGGTTTCGATTTCCGCACGGCGAACTTTCAGCGCGTCGGCAATGTTCAAAAGCGCACGATTTTTGATTTCAGTTTCAATTACGGCTGAACGCAGAGACGCTTCTTTAGCCGCTTTAACTATCCGTTCCATCACATTTTCCCCAATTCCCGACTGCGTTCAACAGCGGCCGCCACCGTATCGCGGACAATGCGCTCCGCTTCTGACGATTCCAAAACCTGCCGGCCGGCAACGGTCGTGCCCCCGGGAGAAGAGACACGTTCAATGAGAGTCTCTTCGTCGATTCCCGTTTCGTTCAAAAACCGAACAGTACCGAGAAACGTCTGACGGGTCAATTCGACCGCCGTTTTGCGGGAAAGACCGGCCTCTTCTCCCGCATGAATAAAATAACTCATCAGACGAGCCGCAAACGCCGGCCCCGAACCGCTCAACCCGGTGACCGCATCAAGAAGCGGCTCTTCAACTTCTGTTGCCGTTCCCGACGCGGATAAAAGCAGGCGCACGGATTCGCGGTGCACTTCCGTTACGGAGGAGGCGCAGCTGAACGCCGACGCCGACGCGCCGACCAAACAGTTAAGATTCGGCATAACGCGGATAATTTCGGCCTTCGGCATCGCTTTCGCCAAAACGGCAATCGGCACGCCGGCCATAATCGACACAACGGGTTTTTCCGCGGCCGCCAACAAAGGCAGAACTGCCTCCTTTGCCTGCGGTTTGACACAGATAAAAACGATCTGCGCCGCCCGGCACACCTCTTCGGCACCGGCACACGCACCGTTTTCGTCTGTTTCATTCTTAAATAAATTCATCCGCTCTTCGACAGGATCCGTGAAAAAAATCCGAATACCATTAAAGCGGTTCTTCATTCCCTTGGCCAACGCAAAGGCCATGTTTCCGGCTCCGATAAAGCCGACGCTCTCAATTGTTTCCATTTTTCTGATTATACTCATCAACGATAATGATTTCAACCCGCCGGTTAAGTCGGCGCCCCTCTTCGTCAGCGTTGGACGCAACCGGTTCACTCGATCCTTTTCCTTCAATCAGAATTTCTTCGGCGGTTCTTGCCTGCCGACCGATTAACTCTTCGGCAACCCTTCCCGCGCGTGCCAGCGAAAGCTCACGACGCATCTCTTCCGTTCCCGCTTCGGCGGTATGCCCGACGACTTTGATATCAAACCCGGGAATTTGTTTCAATGCCTCCGCAATTTCATCAATTTTCGCCTCTTCTCCCGGCAAAAGTCGATCTGAATCGGGATAAAACCGCAAATCTTTCAGCGTCAACGCAATTCCTTCGTTTTTTTCCTTGATATCGACCTCGGCAGAATCAAGTTTTGACCTTAAATCGCTCACTATCGCCTGCCGCTCCATCGGCAAAACTTCAATAATTTCCGACGCCGACTCTCCTTTGAAATTCCACGTCTGCCCATCGGGAAACAGAAATAAAATATCGAAAGATTCAGTGCAAACGACCAAACGCCCCGCGTTATTGTCCCACAACAGCGTTTGACGGACTTGACTGACAACCCGATTCGGCATACCTAAACGGCGGACAGGAGGTGCATACGAGGCGAATGAAACCGCTTCAATCTCATCCAGAACGAGACCGCCGCGCTCTATTTCTCCCTTATACAGATAAGTGACCTGAGTATCAAACCGAAATCCCTCAGAGAGACCGAACGCCTCCCGAAAATCATGAATTTCGTAACCGGGCGCTGACCATTGATCGCCGGGCTGCAAATCCCGTTCCGGGAAAAGCGGCACGTTGCGGACAACCGGCATCAAATCATCTTCATCTTCGGAAAATGCACCGAAGCGGTTTTGTTTGAACCTCGAAACGTAACTTTTGCTTCCGCCCGCCTCATCTGCCGCGTATAAAGTCACCGATGAACCTGGCAGGCGCACTGTTTCCGCCACCTCGTAGCGGGCTTCCGATTCGCCGCTGCCGTCGGGAAACACCTCCGTCACGCGAACCGAAAAACGGTTTAAAATGTCCGAATCGGAAATGTGTCGGTCATTGAGAAAAACCTGTTCGCGCACAACGGAGCGCGCCTTGTACTGCGCACCCTTCTCAAAACGGTAGCGAAATTCCTTCGCAAAAAGCAGCGTCGGAGAAAAAAGCAGCAACAAAATCAAAATTCGTTTCATTTTTTTATTATAAACGGAAAGCCGTCGACCGTCAATTTTAAAACCGACCGTTCCGATAAAAAAGGGATAAAACGGAGAAGAGATGAAAATCGTTTTTATTGCCGGCAGCAATCGCGGAAAAGAAAGCGCTTCCGAAAAACTTGCTTCCTTATTGATGTCCCCGGCCGATCAATCATTGCGTTTTGAAATCCTTGAAATCGGGAAATACATCAAAGTATTAGACGAAAATCAGAACTTTTTTGACTCATACATTCGAGCAATGCACGATTGCGACGCGATCATTTGGCTTGTTCCGATCCGCAATTTGCTGCCTTCTTATGAAATTTGCCGTTTCATCGACATCATCAATCGCAAAAATGCCGGTATGTTATTAAAAAATAAATATACATCGGCTGTCTTTACCTCTTTTTTCTTTTCTTCAGACGATGCGGAAACCGCTTTGGCTTTCACCTGCCAATCGTGGGGAATGTTTTGGTTTAACGGATTTCATTGTCTCCCTGACGCTGCCGATTCACCGGCTGAAGTCGAACGCGCCCGTTATTTTTTTTCCGACTTTCTTCATAAGGTAAAAAACAATATCCGCCCTTCCCGTTTTTTTGTCCCGAATATCGAACGATTTATTCCTTATACTTCGGTAAGGCAAAGACCAATTTCAATGAAATCTGACGCTTGCGCCAAAATTTTGTTGATTACAGCAGACGCCGACGAGAAATCGAATTTATCTCAATTAATCGATATATGGGGGAAAATTTTCCCTTTTCCTGCCGAGACAATCAATCTGTCCCAACTGCGTCTCTGTTTTTCTTGCGCCGGGGGAAGGGAATGCTTTACCAATCAGTACTGCAATCTTGACTCGGATTCCATCGGAAAAACAATTTACCAAAAGTACAAAGAGGCCGATGTTGTCATTTTCGCCGACGATATTCGTTCCGGAATTTTTTCTCCTCCGTTAAAACTGTTTCTTGATCGAATTTTCATGCCGGCTTTTTTTGATCGAAAAAAGCGAAAGCTCTCCGTTTGGATTCTTTCAGGCAATTTAAAAAGCCCCACGCGATTCGATAAATACATTCGTACAAAATCGATTCTTCACGGAGAACATGTTGCCGGCATTGTCAGCGACGAAGACGAATCCTCAAAGCAAATTACGGATAATCTCATCGCGGCGGCAACGGAAACACTTCGGTTACTTGAATCCCCCAAACCGCGGCCGACCGACGGAGAAGCGGAAAAAGCGGTTCTGTGCGAATTTCAAGAAAAACTGCTGCCTCTCTCTTCGAAAACATCGGGCCGTCACCGTCTGATTCAGTTTTTTAAAAAATAACATAAGTTTAAAAACCAGCAGCCTATTCACAGAGTAATCGAAAAAAGATATAATAAAAAGTCAGGAGCACTTATGACCAATATCACCATCATCACCGGCGGATCAGAAGGATTCGGACGAGAACTGGCAGAGCATTTCGCACAAGATAAACACAATCTGCTGCTTGTTGCACGGCGTTTCGATTTATTGGAAAATGCCAAACGCGAATTGGAAGGCAAATACGACGTCAAAATTTTCATTTTTTCAACGGATTTAACCACTCCGGAAGGGCGCGCGGCATTGAAAGAGTATTGCGATGAAAACCGATTCCACATTGATATTCTTGTAAACAATGCAGGAATGGGCACGGGCGGAGCTTTTCATGAAATTCCATCCGAAAAAGAGACGTCCATGATTCGGCTGAATGTCGAAGCAGTCAATGATTTGATCCACCTCTTTTTACCGAAAATGATTGAAGAGAAACAAGGCGTCATCATGAATGCCGCTTCGGCTGCTTCATTCCAACCGGGCCCGTATATGGCAGCCTACTACGCATGCAAAGCATATATACTCTCTTTGACGGAAGCGTTGATCGCCGAAAATAAAAAAACCGGGGTTCGAATCTGTTGCTACTGTCCCGGGCCGTGCGCCACACCGTTTCTTAAGAAAGCCGGTACCGATACACTGTTCGACCCTGCCCGCAATTCGGGCATGCGGCCGCCGAAAATCATTATTGATCGCGTCTATAAAGAATTCAAACGCGGAAAAAAAATTATCATTCCGGAAAAGAAATTCGCGTTTCTGCGTTTCATTCAGCGCTTTGTACCGCGTTCATTGCTGTTAGCGGTTATGGTCAAGGTTAATACGGTTAAAAAATAAATTTTTCCTTGGCAAGCAGGTATTCTACCGTTTCGTAAGCGTCTTCGGTGACGGCGTCAATGCCGCCGCCGACAGCAACGCTCTGTCCGCAAAAATAAAGTCCTTTACAGGATGAAACAAAATGCGGAATTTGATGTTTTATTGACAGCGCCGTCGGAGCAAATCCTCGCCATGCCCCCTTATACAACACAGATAGCTTTCCATAAGAAAGCGGCGTCAGCACTTTTGTCACTTCAACAGCATCGGTAAAACCGGGAAAATGTCTTTCCATACAATCGTTTAATTCGTTCACAACTGTCAGCTTATATTGACGATATGCATCTTCGCTTCTTTCCCGAAGATTTTTCCAAAAGTACCAATCGCAGCGAAGGTTAACAACCACCGCACTTTTTCCGGGAGGAGCTGCTCCGGGAATCGACTCATAAGACTGAATTTCAATCAGTCGATTCGTCAAATCGGGCGATCCGTCGACACCGTGATCGTCCTCAAGAAAAAGCATATCAGGAATTCCAAAACGCTTACTTAAGCCGTAACAAATTGTTATTATCGGATAGACCAAATCGCCGTGGGTCAAGAAAGTTTTTGCCTGTTTGAATTTTACCTGACCGTGCAATAATTTCGTCAACACTGCGGACAAATCACAAGCGGCCACAACCGCCGGCGCCGCTTCAAACCGCTTTCCGAGACGCACTCCCGCCACTCGTTTTTTATCCATCACGATTTCATCAACCGCCGCTCCTGTTTCCAATCGTCCGCCGAGATTGCGGTATGTTTCGGTTAAACGGCGGATGAGCGCCTTTGATCCGCCGACCGGCCGGCCGCTGTTCCCGTAAAGCCGTGCAGCCGCATAGGTAAAAAACGCAAACAAACTGTAATTATCGGGATAAATCGCCTGCCACAACTTGCGAACCGATTCACTCTGCCATTCGGCAATCCATTTTTCGAAAGGAACCGGAAGAATTTTTTTGTAAAGATCGAAATAGGGCTTTCTCTTTCGTAAAAATTCCGACTTTTCTCTAAGCGAAAGTAATCCGAACGGACGAATTCGTTCTTCCTGAGAAAGGTTGTAAAATTTTTCCACCGTGTCAAAGAAGTGATCAATTCGGCGGCTGTCTTCATTTGAACACAAACCGTTCAGCAGCTTTCGAAATGACGCACAATTCCATTCAACACGAAAACTCTCCCCTTCATTTTGATAAATTTCAAACGGAGATGATTCTGTCTTCATTCCGGGAAAAACCGCTCCGGTTTCCAACATCAATTTATGGCGCCACCCGCTTTCGATTCCGTTCAGCAGCCGGCAGCATAAATCGAAATGGAAATTTTTTTCATCAAAACTATAACAAACGCCTCCCGGACGGTCGTTTTTTTCGTATATAACCGATGGAATTCCCTTTTTTTGAAGGAAAATCCCTGCACTGATTCCGGCAATTCCTCCGCCGACAATAATTACACTTTCCATAGATCCTCCGGTTATTATAACACAAATCGAATATGAAAACAAATTCTTTTTTGATTTATTCGAACCGCAAAACAAAGATCTCGAAATTTGAACTTTATATTTAATAACAGATAAAATATTTTACAAAATCGTTTTTTTATGATAGCATGAGCGTATGAGAAAGATTATTTTACCTTTGTTTTGTCTCTTCTGTCTCTCTGCAACAGTTCCTTACCCGACAAGAATCAAAGATTTGCCATCAAAAACAGCGTTGGAAATTCTTCAAAAAGCGTATCCGAATGAAATTAAGGAAATTGTTTACGATTATAAATGGAAAGATTGGGCAATGATTGCCGAAACGTATTCGGGCGACAGTGTGCGTCTTTTTTGGAAAGAAGGAAAACTTCTCACCGAAGAACAAATCCCCGAATCGCATAAATACCGTTCGCAATTTTACGGGTATCCGAAAAAAATGAAGGATCCCGCCGACATGGACGACCGTTACATCGCCGAGCTGAAAACCCACACCTCGAAAGAAGCGCGGAAAAACGGAGCCGTTTCGTCTCCCGTTTTTTTTGACACCCTTTACGACGCCCGCTCGCAGGAATCGATTGAAAAACGGCTGACCCGCGTTTCGTTTTTGGGACGGCGCATGACGGTTCACGAAAAAATTGCCGAACCGCTGGCGCGTGTCGAAAAATCCATTTACCGCAAACGCATTTGGAATGCCGACGTCCGCGTTTTTCTGCATGACTTGGCCTCCTGCGACTGTTACCACTGGAGGGAAATCCGCGACTCCAACAGCCGTTCGTTCCACAGTTACGCTGTCGCCGTCGACGTTCTTCCCGAAGGCTGGGGCAACAAAATCGTTTACTGGAATTGGGAGCGAAACCGCAACCCCGACTGGATGTTGGTACCGATTTCAAAGCGTTGGTGCCCTCCGCAAGCTGTCATTGACTCGTTTGAAGCCGAAGGTTTCATTTGGGGCGGGAAATGGGCCATTTGGGACAATATGCACTTTGAATACCGTCCGGAGCTGTTTCTGTTCACGGAAGCGGTAAGATAAAACCCCGATCGTTCAATCTGCCGATCGGGGTTGAGGCAACCGAATGCGTTTTCAGCTCTCTTCCGCAGACGCTGCTTTTGTTACTTCAATAACCGCTTGATTGCCTTGCCAATCCATCTGCACGGCGTCGCCATCTCCGAAACGGCCTGTCAGCATTGCCTTTGCCAATTCGTTTTCCACATCATTTTGAATCGCCCTCTTAACGGGACGGGCGCCGTAAACGGGATCAAATCCTTCCTCCGCAATATGATCGACCAATCCGTCGCCGAATGAAACGACGATGTTGCGCCCTGAAAGGCGTTTTTCGATCCGACGCAGCTGAATCTTTACGATTTCACGAATGTGTTCTTTGTCCAAACGGTGAAAAATGACGGTTTCGTCGATTCGGTTTAAAAACTCCGGTTTGAAATAGTGTTTCAGCTGCTGCAAAATTTTCTCTTCAATTTGCTTAGGATCGGCGGTTTCCAAAATCAGCTCACTGCCGATATTGCTTGTCAGAATGATAATCGAGTTGCGAAAGTTGACAACCCGTCCCTGTCCGTCGGTCAACCGTCCGTCATCAAGCAGCTGCAAGAGTACGTTGAACACATCGGGATGTGCTTTTTCGATTTCGTCGAACAGAACCACCGAATACGGCCGCCGTCTGACGGCTTCCGTCAGCTGTCCGCCCTGATCGTAACCGACATACCCCGGAGGCGCTCCGATTAAGCGGGAAACGGCGTGTTTTTCCATGTACTCGCTCATGTCGATACGTGTCAGCGCCTTTTCGTCGTCGAAAAGGAAGGCCGCCAACGCTTTTGCCAACTCCGTTTTTCCAACACCGGTCGGCCCTAAAAAAAGGAACGAACCGAGCGGACGGTTTTCATCCGACAGACCGGTTTTATTGCGGCGAATCGCGTCGCTGACCGCGCGGATTCCGTCACTTTGACCGACGACCCTCTGTCCCAAAATCTCTTCAAGCTTCATCAGTTTTTCCATTTCAGATGAGAGCATCTTTCTTACCGGGATTCCTGTCCACGTCGAAACAACCTTCGCGATGTCCTCTTCGGAGACCTCTTCCCTCAACAGGCGATCGTCGCCCATCGTTTTGAGCTTAACGCTTAAATCTTCAATCTCTTTGCGGGTCTGCGGAATAAGTCCGTACTTCACCTCGCCTGCCTTTGCCAGATTGCCTTCGCGTTCGAACTGCGTCTCCTGCGCTTTCAGCTGCTCGAGTTTTTCTTTTCTTGACTGGATTTCGCCGATAATTTCCTTCTCCGACTGCCACTTCATTGTCAGCTTTGTTTGAACCTCTTTTAGTTCGGAGTACTCCTTTTCAAGTTTTTTCAGCCGATCGACGCTCGCTTTGTCGCTCTCTTTTTCCAGAGATTTCTTCTCGATTTCCAATTGAAGCAGTTTCCGATTGTATTGATCCAGCTCCAACGGCTGACTTTCAATTTCCATTTTCAAACGGCTGGCCGCTTCATCGACCAAATCGATCGCTTTATCCGGTAAAAAACGACCGGTAATGTAGCGGTCGGACAAAACGGCGGCCGCCACCAACGCATCGTCTTTGATGCGAACGCCGTGATGCACCTCGTATTTGTCCTTAATTCCGCGCAAAATCGCAATGGTCGATTCAACGCTCGGTTCGCCGGTATACACGGGTTGAAAGCGCCGCTCCAACGCAGCATCCTTTTCAATGTATTTTCGATATTCATCGAGCGTTGTCGCCCCGATGGCTCTCAGCTGACCGCGCGCCAATGCCGGTTTCAGCAAGTTAGAGGCGTCTGTCGAACCTTCAGCTGCGCCCGCACCGACCAACGTGTGCAGTTCATCGATAAAGAGAATGATTTTTCCGTCGGATGCTGTCACTTTTTCAATAACGCCTTTCAGCCGCTCCTCAAATTCACCGCGGAATTTAGCACCCGCCAACAGTGCGCCCAAGTCAAGCGCTAAAAGCCGTCGATTTTTCAGCGAATCAGGAACGTCGCCGGAGACAATCCTCCGTGCCAATCCTTCAACAATCGCCGTTTTTCCGACACCCGGTTCGCCGATCAGCACCGGATTGTTCTTCGTCCGACGGGAAAGCACCTGCATCACGCGGCGGATTTCTTCGTCACGACCGATGACGGGATCCAATTTCTCCTGCCGAGCCAATTTCGTCAAATCCTTGCAGTATTTCTCAAGAATTTTATCACCGCCTTCCTTATCACCGTTTTCACCGCCGGAAGCATCGGCAACCTGTCTTAAAACGGCCGATACTCGGTCAGCGGTCAAACCGAACTCCCGCAAAATCGACGCAACCGAACCGCCGCTTTTTAAAAGCGACAAAAAGAGGTGGTTGACGTTAACATAAGAATCTTTGAAAGCGTCCGCTTCGTTTTCGGCCTTAACAATTACACGGTTCAGTTCACCGCTCAGCCGCGGTTCCGCATTGCCTCCGGTTACCTTCGGCAAAGAACGAACGGCTCGCCGAACGCGCTCTATCAGCTCATCTGTTTTCACTTCCAGCCGTTCGAGAAGCGTTGACAACATCGTTCCTTCTTGTTCCAACAAGGCAAGTAAAAAGTGTTCGCAAGTAACCTCACTGTTGTCGTTTTTGATAGCTTGCGCCGCCGCCTCTTGAATGGCATTTTTCGCATTTTCGGTATATTTATCCCAGTCCATAAGACCTCCTGTTTCCTTATATTATTAATATAATCAATTTTAAACCGATCGGACAGAAAGAGGCGGGGAATTTTAACAAAATGCGGAAATTTTATTTTTCGACGACAGTGAGCGTACAGCCGTCCGGAACCGTTCCCGAAACGGGCGAATAACCGCTTTCCGCTGTCATCCTGTAAAATCGCTGCGAATAATTTTCCGACGGCGCTTCTAAATGCGGCGCACCGACTGAAAACCGCGGTCCGGATTGGCTTTCATAAATGTAAGCGTTTAAGTCGATCGCACCTGCACTAACGGTTTCCGAATACGAAAATCCTCCGACAGCGTTGTAACGCTTACGGGAAACGGAGGGAAGATTCTTGAGATCGGATAAAACAACTGCCGTCGCAAAATCGGCAAATAAATCTTCGAGCGAAACGTCAAATCCGCAATTGCGCAGACCAGTCAAAACCGCTTTAACGTCATCGTCACTGTTTTTCACAATTTTATTCAATAATTCGGGATGCGGATAGTTTCGAATCAGCCACGCTCCAAATGCGTAAGCGGCTGCATAATTTTCATAGATCGAAGGTTTTTCAAAGTTATCGGGAGCCGGACTCAATGTCGGATCGGCGATAAAAAGCGGCAGCCGGCCGACTGTCACGTAAGGAGGATAATCCGGCGCTTCAAGCCCCAAAACGCCGCGCGGACCTTTCCACCCCATAGATTCGGCAAGCAAGTCCTCAACGCACATCGAAATCATTTCACTAAGCCACGTTTCTGTCATTTTTTGCCCCGAAAATGCAGAGACTTCCTTTTGATAAAAAGTAATCAAATGTGCAAATTCGTGTGCCAAAGTAGAATAAACCGTCTCTTTTTCAGAACGAAGCAACGGAGCGTCTAAAGCAACCATCAGTTTTTCGTCGGAGTCGGTGAAAGGAGGAAATGTCCGCAAAAAACAGTCTTCAGGCTCAAAAATGCCGGCTACAGCGCCTTCGGAAAAATCGGTTTTTTGATCTCCGTCAATATCGCAAAGCAGCACGGCTATTGTCTCTTCGGGGTTAATGTATTTCAAATAAAGAATATTCGCTAAATTTCCCCACTCTTTGCCGAGAATCGCCGTTGTTTCATCGTAAATGCCCTTTCCGCTCTGCGGTAAAAACCGCTCGGCAATTTCCTTTACGTCGGCATCATTGATTCCCGTTGATCCCCAAAGGTTGTCGGCGACCCAAATTTCAAGGATTCGGTCGGCGCGCGCAACATAAGACGAAAAACGCAGTGTTGCAGGCGTCAGCAAGTCGGAAACGGTAAAAGTCTTTTTTTCGGCGCCGACCGCCGCCGCGGCGGCTTTCTGCCGCAAGGCGGGTTCCGATTCTCGGCCGCGGGAAGCGGAGCGAACGCGAAAGTCCGGTGATTCATCTATCGCTTTCGATATGATGAAAAAAACTTCACCGTCAAATCCGTCAGCCGCCTGCCACTCGATTGATTCACCTTCATAAAAACGGCGAATCAACGGTGCATCGGAGAAAGTCACATTCATCCGAAAAGATTTTTCCAGTTCCGAAATTCCGTCAGTTACTTTTACTTTCAACTCGATTAAACGCTGTGAACCGCCGTCCCATTCCGTCAGCGGACACGGCACAATCCAGCTTGGCTGATTTGTGATTTCCTCTTGACTGCCGTCAACGCGCCAATGCCACTCAACCGGCGATCGGCCGCCGGAAACGACGGCTTCAGCAACCGCCAAACCATTTCGCCACTCGTAAAAAGATACCGTTTCAGGCACCGAAAAATGCTCAATTTTCAGAGGCGTATACGGAGCAATATTTAAAAAAACAGAGTCGGAAAATGTAATTTTTTGACCGGTCGAAAGCTGCTCAAAGCGAAATTTGATCTTTAACCGCCAACGAACGCCATTTTCTGAGTTTGCCGGTCTCATCCATTCCGAATTTCCAGGAAGATCAAGCTTTTTTCCGTCTTCACTTTGAAAAGAAGACAGGGAGGTCAGAAAGTCCGATTGAGGCTCCCCGATAAACCATTCGGCAGAGAGAAAACGGTAGGAGTCCTCTATCATCCTTACTCCCGCTGAAACCTGCAAATCGTCGCCGAAAAGAGCGTTAATGTTTCCGGCTTCAGCGGTAATCACCGCGCCGAGGACAGGGCCAACCTTCACCGTGCAGGAGCGGCGAACCGTCGACACTCCGTCGGAGACCTCAACCGAAAACGTATGCGTTCCGAAGCGGCTCTCATCCATTGTCAGCGTTAAATTTTCTGCCGACTGCGGGTTGAGAAGAATGGAATCCCAGAAAAAATGACAGCTGCGGATGTCGCTTCCGGCGGCCGCCTCTACAGAGGTTGTCAGAGTTTCGTTAAAAAGCAGCAGCTGTGTTTGAGGAGAAGTACCGTTCACCGTCCATTCGAAATCGGGAGGAACCGGCGGATTGACTTGGATGGAAATCGAATCGGTTGCTGTATAGATGCCGACGCGCACTTTAACATCAATTTTTATCCGATACGAAGTGTCGCGTATCTCCGTCGGAGTGTATTCGTAACGCTCCGTCAGCAAAGCGGCTTCGTAACGACCGTCCGTGTACCACTCATACAGACGAACCGTCGATAGCTGCGAAGAAACTTTGGCGCGAACCTGAATCGTCTCTCCGTATTCGTAGATTGTCTTTTTGCTCTCCAAAACGACAGAGAGAACCTGTGCGTCAATCTGCCCAGGCGCTTTATCCGGACCGCAGGAGAGGCAAAACAAAACAAAGAAAACGCCCGTCCATCGCTTCTTCATGACTTCTTTCAGCCGCAGCAGCGCTTACTTTCCGAAATACGATCTGTCAACATCCCATGCCAACGATTTAGCGGATTTCCCTTCCTGTTGAACTGTGTACGTTCCTCCGGCTTTGACGGAATCGGTAATTGTCAGATTGAAAGTCAGTTTACCGGGATAAAGTCCGGAAATATTAATATATCCGACTAATTTGCCGTTTGCGGACCAATCCACTTCCGTTTGATGTCGGGTTCCGATTGAATTGAAAGTCATGTCAAACGCTTCAAAGTCGTTGTACATTAAAGGAACCGTAACATTTCCCACTCCGACAGACGCATTATAATGAAAGCATCCTTTATTCGGAGAACTTTGTTTACTGCTGCACGATCCGCCTTTACCGCCGCAGTTGCCGGAAGACCAGCCGTTGTATCCGTTTATGGAGACGGAATCAAAGCCGGCAGCCCCCGTTCCCGGCTGGTGAATTAAATTCAGCCATGATTGCGAAAAGTCAATGACGCGCAGCGCATTAATTAAAAATTCTTCGTCAGAGATTTCTTTTTTAATCGATTGCGTTGTTTCCATTTGCTTTGAATAACCGATCTCTTTTATATCAAAACTGTATGTAACCGTAAAATCATTCATTCCGAAAGCCAACGCAGAACCGGTATAAACCGCAGCATCGGAACCGACCGTCAACTGAGATTCTACCTTTTTGCGCGTCCATTGATTCTTGAATTGCAGTGTCTGCTCCCAATTTTGAGGTTGAGACGGGATAGATGAATCGGCACTCGCTTTTTTTGTATAATTGGGAGTATAAACCCATTGATTAACAGAGACCGCTGTCTGACAGAATGACGGTTTATTTGTCAAAGTGACGGTTACCTTACCGTTTGTGTCGGTGCTGACCGAAAATTCAGGTTCATTCATAATTCCCATTGCGCCGTAAGTATCTTTGAATGCGGAACGTTGTCCGATTCCCTCTTCAAGCGGATCGGCTGCCGTATTTCGCGGTTCGATTGAATAATAATAGACCTTTCCCTGCTGCAACGTTTCGTCGCTGTCGGAATACGTCGTGTCGGTTAAATTTTCCGCAATCAGAGTTCCCTCCCCCGCTGTCGTTTCACTGCGGTAGAGATTATACTCAATCGCCCCGTCAATAACCGCTACCGGCGACCACGTCACAGTAATTTTCGACTCATCCGTCAGCACAGTTCCCGATGTGTTTCTCACCTGCGGCACAATATTACCGGAAACCGAATCGCTCGGCACGCCCTCGCCGAATTGATTGGATGCCCTGACATAAAAATTCATTATGTCGTATGAAGTCGTGGAATATTCGTAACGAGTCTCATAAAGATTTTTCACGACAGGATCAGATCTCCCCTGAATATAGACCGAATATCCCTCGAAATTCTCAACATCCATCGCATCCCATGTCAATACAATTTTTTTCCCGTAAAGCCCCTGGCTCGCCGTCACACCCGTTACGGCAGGAGGCGTTCCCCATTTGACTGTCGCACCGTGCACCATGCGGCTTGCCGAAGACTCAACCCCATTCGTTACCGCATAAATTCGATAGGCAAACTCGGATCCGATGGGACACTCTGAGGAACATTGAATATTCGTATCACCGTCTGAATTGACTTTGCAGTCGGCTGTGTGCGAAACTTCTTCGGTATAAGTATAAACGCCATTCTCATTCTGTACGTCAATAATGCCCAAATCGTCCCAACTCTGCTCTTGAGAATACGGCGCTTTTGCCCGCTCCAAACGGAAAGAAGCCCCCGGAGCGTCCCACTTCCACGTTAAAGTGATGAATGCGGAAGCTTCGGGGGTCTGCGGCTGATAATTGCGGCTCGCCGTCACATCATAAGGAACAGTCGCCGTCTTTCCCTCCGCAACGGTTGAATAGGCGATAATGCGCTCGGCTCCGTCATATCCTTTTAATAAATAATAAAATGTCATATCGGAAGACAGTTGAATTTCGCTTCCATCGCCGTCAAAGGTAAAAGAGTGTGTATAAGACGAAGCAGTAAAAGATAACTTACCCGAATTTTGAACTCCGACCGTCTCTTCCGTTTTGTAAAATCCATTTGTCGACGCTTCGGTCAGCGCCGCTCGCGCTTCCTCTTTATCGGTGAACCAGAACAATCGCCAATACCAAACTCCCGCAGAAACGGGATTCCACTTGATTTCAATTTCATCAAGAAAATCTCCGTTGGAAGCCTGAAAACCGGAGACCACAATCGGCTCCGGTTGAAACGGCTGCGGTTCAGGAAAAATGATGTCGTTTAATTTTGAATCACTTCCATCCTGAAATTCCGTATAAAATTGATCCGTGCATGAAAAGAACAACAGCACAACGCTTAAAAATACGGCAATTCTCTTCATTTTATGCCTCCGACGGTTCGTCCGCCTTATCCGCATAACGGATTGAGATACTGTCGACTTTCACCCCTTTCGTGTCGCTTCCGGTTTTTAAGTTGCCGTCCTCGCCTCCTGTAATCGCACTCCAATCGCGGACGCCGACAGGCATTTTCCAAACTTTTAACGAAGTTTGAGTATCGGACGCCGGCGTATAATCGAACTCAATGTCGTGCCATCCTTCCGCCGTAGGAACCAAAGCCTCTTTGGAACCGACAGTCACAAAAACATCCGCCTTGGAGTCGGCTGCACGGTAAATGCGGGCACTGACCTTATATGTCACTCCGCCAACTACATTGAATTCCGGACCATTGAGACTGACCGCTGTTTCGGCGGCGTCGCCCATTCCGGCTACATTCGTATCAGTTGATGTATCGCACATGACGAACGAACCGTCCGCCGCAGAAACAATCAGCTCTTTTTGAGTGCCCAAATATGTGTACCATGTATCACTTGTGAGAGGATTGCTCTCATTATGATATTCCGAACCGGTTTCAAGATCCCATTTATAGCCAAATGACCAATTTTTCCACACTAACTTATAATCGGCCGTAAACGGCGCAAACTGTCCGGCGGTATTAAAGTCGGAACCGAAGTCCGCAAGAGCGGAAATCTTAAACTCCTCGGTTTCTGAAAAATCAACTCTCTGATCATCTTTATCTGTTCCGACGGAAACGGTAATTTTTTTCTCAATTGAAGTGCTGCCGGCGAAATCAATGACCAGTGCTCCATCGGCTCCGCTGCCGGAAGCTGTTCCATCTTCTACCGTCCACGTATAAACGTAATTCGCTCCGAATTTTTGGGGAACTTGAGCCGGTTCCAGTCCGCTGATCCTGAATGTCGTCGACTGAGTCGGCAAGGACGGAAAAGATGAAATGCGCTCAATAACCGCGTTTGACAAATCCGGCAGAAAAACAGTTTGCACCTTCCGTTCTTTAATCGTCTCATTGCCCGCTGCGTCGCTGACTTTGTACGTAATGACCTGCTCTGCGCTCAATTTGTTAAAATCAAGCGCAGAGAGATCGGCAACAACTCTCGCTGTCACATCTCCATCAAAATCATCCATTGCCGTACACCCGGGATCGGTAAAATCCTCCAATGACGGCGTCTTGTTTAAATCGATAATCAGCGTCTCTTCTCCTCCAATAAGCGTGATAACAGGAGGCGTTATAGGAACGTGACCGACAACTGCTTCAGAGAGAATACCCCGTTCCGCATCGCTTTTCACTGCCTGAATTTTATAGAGATACGGCTTCTCCTTCATATTGGTTTTTACGTCCGAATAGGAACTGATTCCGGCTTCTACCTCAGCCAACAGAGCAAAATCTTCGACTGCTTCGAATTCACTTCCACTCTCGCCAACACTCTGCGCCTCGGCGCGAAAGATCTCAACCGGGAAATCAACAGGATTCCACTCCAAATAAACGCCGTTTGAAATATCGACAGACGCGCTGAAACCTTCCACCGCTCCGACAGAAAGAGACGCCAAAGAACCGCTTCCCGAAACCGAAAGCGTACTGGAAACCGGCTCTGCACCCGGTTCGGGAGAGGCTCCAACCGATTGAATTTTATAATAGTAAACTTTTCCGAGCTCGACATCCGTATCGACAAAGACCGTTTCACTCACGTTATCGGCGATGAAAGCCTCAGCGGCTTCGAAACTGCCGGCCTCGTCAGTTTCGGAACGAAAAACCCGGTAATACAGCGCCGTCGGGACCTCTGTCCATTTCACTTCGATTTTATCCTGAAAAGCGCCTTGAGAAGCTATTACTTCAGGCGGAGGAATTACCTCGCCGTTGCTTAAGTAACAGCGGCCGACAACGGCAGTACTTAACGCCGACTCGATGCCTTCAACGCTGACGCAGGCAATTTTATAATAGTAAGAAAGCCCCGATTTCAGGGAAAGAATCGCTCCCGTATCCGTAAATGTCGGATCCTGCACTTCAACCAACAGTTTAAACCCACTGTCAGCGCTTTCCGAACGATAAACACGGTATTCGACAGCGGCACTGACTTTTGACCAAGTCAAAACAATTTTATCAATTTCATTTTCCGTCGCTATGACGGTTGAAGGCGGCGACAGGCGTTCGTATTGAGGCGGTGTATACTCCTCTTGCTCAAAATGGGCCGATCTCACCTCTTCTCCAAAAAACGGATTTGCACAGGAAAAAAGTGCTGCCGTCGATGCAAAGGCGGTTAAAATGACTTTCCGTTTTGCATTTTTCATAAAAACTCCTTATCAAGCCTCAGCGGCACGCGTCAATACGTACACATCATCGGCTTCATCAATCGGTTCAAGATTTAAATACTCGGTTCCGTCTTCCGACTTGGAAAAAGAGAACCAAAATGCGGCGCTTTTCGCCGGTTCTTCGGGAGTCTCCGCAAACGTTAAAACGACAGTTGCCCGCAGACGGACATTATCCTGGTCACCGTTTAAATAGATGATATAAGATCCTGTCCTGTTATTTGTCTCCACATCTCCCGTTCTTTCAATCCACGTAAACGTTGCCGTTTCGCCGATAAAAGTGATAGTCGTTATCGCCTGCTCTCCGGAAGAAGTCTTGCGAGATTCCGTCCACATTCCGTTCAGTGTTTTTTCGACAGCTTTGATTTGACAGCCGATAAAGGCTACCGAAAAAAATGTGAACAATATTATTAAAAAGCGTTTCACTGACATTTAAAGATCAACTCCTTTCTCTTATTATCGTAATTGAAACTGAAAAAATCGTCAATAAAAACAACTAAAAAAATGACATTTTTTTAAAAAAATTAATAAAAGTTTGTATTTATTGACAACTACTTTTGAGATCGAAGCTTTAAAAGACGAGCATCGACGGTTTTTCGATCATAATCCCATGCGAAAATCGATTGTGAAACGACGGCGCCGTTCTTTTTTTGGCGGACAATGTAGTACGAACCGTTTCCCGGCTCTCCCGGCTGATCTCCCGGTCCTTTTTTTCCGCTGTAAAAAAAACGCTCCTGCTGCTCTGCCGAATAAAACGGCGAATCGGCGGCGTACGGGGGCTTGGCATTGCGGTTGCCGACTCTGATGTGAAATTCGATTTCACCGTTGTAAATTCCCGAAACTAAAATCACTCCGATTAAGTCGCCGACTTTCGTATCATTAATATTGGTGATTTTTTCGGGTCCAACCACCGAACGGTGAGCTCGAGAAGTGTCCGTCGTTAAAAAAATGTCGTAATCGCGATAAGTTTGATAAATCAGCGTAACGTCTGCCAGCATTTTCATTAAGCTAAAATCGCAGTCGTAATAAAGCCACCCTTTCGGAGGATTTTTCGGAGATTTAGCAAAGGGAGCGTTATCGCTTTTTGTATCATCCTCAACAGCATCAAACCCGTTCGGAGCAGTTCCCCCGCGGTGAATCAGATTCAATTTAAATTGAGAACGTTCTATCGTCATCAAAACTTCATCAAGAAACTCCCGATCCGAAATATTCCGACAGCCGGCCGCTTCGGCAAATGGCGACAGTTTTTCCTTTCCATTCGGCAATGTATAAACATATTGAACTGTATAAAGATTGTTGCCGGGCGTCGCCTTTGTATCGCTGATTTCATCCCACGGTGAATTCTTGCATAAATACGACGGAGTTGTGTATCCGCGGCGCGGATCAATCGCATAGCAAAGCGCATCTTCGTAATTGAACGGAATTGACGAATTTTCATTGACAGCATGATTCCCGTACTGTTTGGAATACGCTTCTTTTATCCGATAACGAGGATTATAATACGGTCTCGAAACAGAGACATTGACTTTCAGATAAGGCAATCGGTTTTGACAGCGAATGAGAACGCTGTTGTTCATTCCGAGCGAAACGGTAATTTGAGGCTGAGGAATGACTCCTCGGACGCCGTATTCTTCTCCGCTTTGAAGAACCCGTCCATTTGCAGAAACGGCTCTGACTGAGTATAAATACGGCACCCCCGGTTCGGCTGTCGTATCGGAATAAACCGTCTCAGTAAGATCGGATGCCAAGCGCACCGGTTTTCCGTTTACGGGAGCACGAAAAACAAGATAAGAAACATCCTGCGGCTGTGAAATCGAATTCCAGCTCAAATTGACAGCTTCTTCCGACTCAAGAGCCGAAACCTGCAGATTTAAGTTCTGTGCATAAAGAGAGAAAACGCAAGGGAAAAATAAAATTATCAAAATTCCACGGCGCACGAAGCAGATGATATCCAAAAAAAAAGAAAAAAGCAAGTCGAATATGAACTATTTTTAATAACGTTTTTTATCGGAAAGTGTTGACTTTTTTTTCGAAAAAGAATACTCTGTATTCAACGACGCAGGGTGGAGCAGTTGGAAGCTCGTCGGGCTCATAACCCGAAGGCCGCAAGTTCGAGTCTTGCCCCTGCTATACGGGAGGTTTAACCTTCCTTTTTTTTTGCTATGGCGGCGCATTTCAAAAACGACTGGGGAGAGTTATTGGCTCCCGAATTTCAAAAGGATTATTATCTTAAACTGCGGGAATTTTTAATCCGCGAATATCGAACGCAAACCGTTTATCCCGACAAGTACGATATTTTCAATGCGCTGCATGCAACCGCGTACAAAGATGTCAAAGCGGTGATTTTGGGACAGGATCCGTACCACGGTCCCGGACAGGCGCACGGTTTGTGTTTTTCGGTGAAGCCCGGCGTGCAGGCGCCGCCGTCGCTGCTCAACATTTTCAAAGAGTTGAGCAGCGATTTGGGATTGGAAATCCCAAACCACGGCTGCTTGCAGCCGTGGGCGGCGGCGGGGGTGCTGCTTTTGAATACCGTACTGACAGTTCGCGCCGGCGTCCCCAACTCACACAAAAACGCAGGCTGGATTCCGTTTACTGACCGAATTATTTCCATATTAAATAATCGGGAAAAACCAATTGTATTTATTTTATGGGGACGCAACGCCGCAGCGAAACGGGAATTGATCACCAACCCGATTCACGCCGTTCTGACAGCGCCGCATCCGAGCCCGCTTTCAGCTTCTTCCGGATTTTTCGGCAGCCGACCGTTTTCCAAAACCAACGAAATTCTAACCCGCTGGGGCGAACAGCCGATCGATTGGCGGCTGCCGCCGGTTTCGGAAATCCGCCTTTGAATTCCCCTTGACTAACCTTTTATTTTATATAATAATCTCGAGAGAGAAGATCATGAAAATTAAGCAGGAAACTCAAGAACCCTGTTATAAAAACGTTTTATTCAATAACGCTTCTATCGTGTTCAACATCGCAAACAGTTGTCGGCACTTCAGAAACGACGGCTGCATGATCTGTACCGCTGCCGCCCGTCAGCCCCGACAGTATTTTTGTTCCGCAGAGATGAGGGAGTTGCGATGAAAGCAGCTTCTTTTTCCGCTTTAACGGTATTTCTGCTTTTCTTTGCCGCCTCTTGCAGCCGACCTTCGGTTGTGATGATTTTAACCGATACCCCGGAAACGATCGCTTATGCGGAAATTTTCAATGCCCAAAACACCGATTGCAAAGCCTACGTTTTTTATACCGATCATCCGGAAACGGAATTAAGGTACCGTCCCGAAAGCTTTGACTTGATTTTAGCTTCATCCATCCTTGATAAAGAATTAGTCGAATCATTTCGTAATTTGAAATCCCTCGTCAGAAGGGGGAAAATTTCCGGTTCGCAGCTGTATCCTAATTTACTGGAAGCGTACCGCCTTCAGGGACGCATGCCCGTCATTCCGGCGGCTTTTGATTTACATGTCTTTTTAACACCGAAATCGAATCCGATTCCGGAGAGTCGGATGATTTCTTTTAAGGATTTAATGGATGCCTGCAAAGAATTTTCAATTTTTCGCAACGGCGCCTATTCAAAAATCGCATATTCTCCGACATGGAGCCGGAACCTTTTCTATCATTATATCGAAGAATACGACTGCGCTGCATCGGCGTGGGGGCGGGAAGATTTAAACGTCGATGCGGAAAAACTCTCTGCACTCTTAAATCAATTCAAAAACGCCTATCGGGAGGCATTTCCGATTGAAAACAGCAATGCCGAAAAGGCATTTCGCGAAAAATACCTTTATGACAATTATGAAAATCTTCTCGGTTCGGAACGGATTCTTTTTTACGATATGGAAATCGGGGAATGGATGAAAACCGACCCGAACGAAAATTCTCCGTTTGATTTTCTTTATTTTTGCGAATCAGGAAAGATTACGGTAGAACCTGATGTCTTGTTTTTTGCTGTTCCAAAAACGGCGCAGGAACCGCGCAAGGCAAAAAAATTTATTAAATGGTTTTTTGAAAAAGAAACGCAAGAATTGCTGATCGCAGAAAGCGAAAAATCGTGGCTGAATTCATTCGGAATTGCCGGCCGTCTCTCTTCGGTAGTTGATACCAATGAAGCGGGGATTTGCCGACTGTATCCGTATTTGACATTCCGGCTGCCGCCGCCGGAGATGATTTACGGTTCAACTCCGAAGCCGCTCGGATGGGAACGATTGACAGAACAGGTGCTCGATCCGTGGATTAAGGAGAACCTCCATTCGGAGGAACCGATTCCGTATCCTGCCGACGCTGTTCGGTTGTGGTTTGCGGAGTACCGAAATTAACTCACTGCTCCTTTTTCGGTTAAAGCGATGTGAATGAAAGATATGCGTCGGAGGAAATGATGGTAAAGAAAGAGTTTACGGTCGCCGTTGTCGGCTGCGGTATTGTCGGAGGCGGTACGGCAAAAATTTTGACGGAACAGGCTGGGGTATTAAAAAAACGAACAGGCATCGATTTCAGATTGAAATATGTATGCGATCTTCGTTTTGATCGCGCCCGCGAGCTGGGGCTTTCCGAAGCACTTTTTGTAACAGACTTTAACGCTGTTTGCACCGATCCCGAAGTGGATGCCGTTGTCGAATTGATCGGCGGCAAAACGCTGGCAAAGACCGTCATTGAAACGGCACTGCAAAACGGAAAACAGGTCGTGACTGCCAATAAAGCGCTGCTGGCTTCCTGCGGCAGCGAACTGTTTGCGTTGGCACGCGCCAATAAAAGCGCCGTTGCGTTTGAAGCAAGCTGCGTCGGCGGCGTTCCGATTATCCGCGCACTTTATGACGGACTGCTTGCTAACGAAATTACGGCGTTTATCGGTATCATCAACGGAACCTGCAATTACATTCTTTCCGCCATGATTTCCGAAAAGAAGGATTACGATACGGTTTTGAAAGAAGCGCAGAAGGCAGGTTTAGCTGAAGCCGATCCGACGCTTGATGTAACCGGAGTCGATTCAGCCCACAAACTGGCCATTCTTTCCTCTCTGGCTTTTTCAACCGACACCGATTTTGAAGCGATTCCCGTTGAAGGGATCGATCGGCTGGAGTTGTTTGATATCAACACTGCAGATGAAATGGGATACACAATCAAACTGTTGGCAATTGCACAGCAGTGCGCCGACGGGCTCTCCCTCTGCGTCCGGCCTTCATTCATCAAAAAAGACCACCCGCTGGCGTGGGTCTCAGGCAGTTTCAACGCCGTCAGCGTTTACGCAAACAACCTCGGTCATTCGATGTACTATGGACAAGGCGCCGGCAGTCTGCCGACCGCTTCCGCTGTGGTTTCTGATTTGATTTCACTGGCGCTCGGTTACCGAGAAACCCGTTTCGATGCCCTTCCCCTCTGGCCCGACAAAAACAAACGGCTGCCGCAGCTGCCTTTGGACCGCTACGCCGGCCGCTACTATTTACGGCTTGACGTTGAAGATAAAACCGGTGTTTTAGCGCAAGTCACCGAAGTTCTCGGCCGCAATCAAATCGGCATCAGCGAGGCGGTTCAAAAAGATCCTCAGCCGCAAAGAGCCGTTTCTTTGGTACTGACAACGCACCGCACAACGGAAGGTGCTATCAAAAGAGCAGTTGCTGAGTTGAAACAAATTCCGGAAATTATTAAAGTCATCACAATAGCTATTGTCGATGAAGCAAAATAACAGGAGACGATTATGAAAAATTCGATTCATTCAACAAGACAGGAATTCGATGTCGATTCACTGACGCTCGGGTTTGCCGAACATTTGCGCATGACGCTAGGCGATGACCAGCATTCGGCTACCATGCACGATAAATACATGGCGCTCGCCTACACCATCCGCGATAAAATCATCAATCAATGGGTGGAAACTCAGCAAACACACTACGAAAGCGACGCGAAACGCGTTTACTATCTCTCCCTGGAATTTCTGATGGGACGCGCGATGGGCAACAACATCATCAATATGAAGATGGAAGAGAATGTGAAGGCCATGCTTGAATCCCTCGGTTACTCTTTGGAAGAGCTGCGGGAAGAGGAGGTCGATGCCGGTTTAGGCAACGGCGGTTTGGGGCGGCTGGCGGCCTGTTTCCTCGATTCTCTGGCAACACTCGATATTCCGGCTTTTGGTTACGGGATCCGTTACAACTACGGAATTTTCAATCAGAAAATCGAAAACGGCTGGCAAATCGAATTTCCGGATGACTGGCTGCGCAACGGCAATCCGTGGGAATTTGAACGCCCGAATTACGAAGTGGTTGTCAATTTCGGCGGAGAGGTAAAAGAGCTGGTTCAAAACGGCAAAACAACGTTTCACTGGATCAATACCGATAAAATCGTCGGCGTTCCTTACGATACTCCGATTGTCGGCTACGGCGGAAAAACCGTTAACACTCTGCGTTTGTGGTCGTCAAAAGCTGCCAATGAATTCATTTTTGGCGAGTTCGACCGCGGAGACTACTTTCAGTCGGTTAAAGAGAAGGTTATCGCCGAAAATATTACTCAAGTTCTTTATCCGAACGACAAACTGTATCTGGGAAAAGAACTGCGGCTGAAGCAGCAATACTTTTTCGTTGCTTGTTCACTGAAAGACATTCTGCGCCGTTATAAAAAGGTTCACTCCGATTGGAGCCGTTTCCCTGATTTTTGTGCCATTCAACTTAACGACACGCACCCCGCGATCGCCGTTGCCGAATTGATGCGTCTTTTCATCGATGAGGAAGAGTTGGAATGGAACGATGCGTGGGAAATTTGTACGCAGACGTTTGCCTACACCAACCACACATTAATGCCGGAAGCGTTGGAAAAGTGGCCTGTGAAGATGTTTGAGCAGCTGCTGCCCCGTCACCTGCAAATTATCTATCAAATCAATTATTATTTTCTGCAAAAGGTCAATATTCATTTTCCGAACGACAACGAAAAGCTGGCGCGCATGAGCTTAATCGAAGAAGGTCCGGAAAAGCAAATTCGAATGGCTTATTTGAGTATTGTCGCTTCACACTCAGTCAACGGCGTCGCCGCGCTTCATACCGAGCTGCTGAAAAGCCGACTGGTTCCCGATTTTTCGGAATTTTATCCGAATAAATTCAACAACAAGACCAACGGCATTACACAAAGACGGTGGTTGCTGAAAGCCAATCCTAACCTTTCTGAATTGATTACCAAAAAAATCGGCGACGGGTGGATCACCGATCTTGCGCAGCTGAAAAAATTGGAAGCGTTCGCCAAAGATTCCTCGTTTTTGAATGCTTTTGCCGAAACAAAGAAGGCGGCAAAACACTCGTTTGCCGAATACCTCTACAAAAATCTCGGTTGGCAAATCAATGAAAACTCGATTTTCGATTTCCAAGTCAAGAGGATCCATGAGTACAAACGACAGCTCTTGAACGCGCTTCATGTTATCATGCTTTATAACCGAATCAAAAAAGGCAACGACGGAGATCTGCTGCCGAGAACAGTTTTCATTGGGGGAAAAGCGGCTCCCGGCTACCGCATGGCCAAATACATCATCAAGCTGATCAACAACCTCTCCGCCGTTATCAACAGCGATCCCGACGTCAACCGCAAGCTGAATATTTATTTTCTGCCGAATTACCGTGTTTCGCTGGCAGAGCGAATTTTTCCGGCGGCCGAAATTTCCGAACAGATTTCCACCGCGGGAACGGAGGCTTCGGGAACCAGCAATATGAAGTTTATGTGCAACGGTGCGCTGACCATCGGAACGATGGACGGAGCCAATATCGAAATTGCCGAAGAGGTCGGACAGGAGAATATCTTCATTTTCGGTCTGACAGCGGAAGAGGCTGCGGCCGAACAGAAACAGTACAATCCGCAAGCGTATTTGGAAAAGGATCCGGAAATCAAGGAAGCGGTCGAACTGCTGAAAAGCGGTCACTTCAATTTCGGAGAACCGGGCATCTTTAACGACCTCATCGCTTCGATTCTGTCGCCGAACGACCCCTACCTCCATTTGGCGGATTTGCGCTCTTACGCCGATACTCAGCAAAAGCTCAATGATCTCTACAAAAATCAAAAAGAATGGAATAAAATCGCATTGCTGAATGTCGCCCGCAGCGGGAAATTTTCGTCAGACCGCACAATTCGAGAATATGCCGAAGAAATTTGGAACATTCAACCGTGCCCGGTCGCGGTCAAATCAGGAAGCGGCGACTTGATTGAAGACGCCGCCAATAACGCAGCCGATCGCGAGTATTAAACCACTTTAATCAGGAAAAACCGTTTCTTTCCTGCTTTCAGGATGATTTCACCGCCGGAAACAAACTCGGCGGTGACCGTCATCCGCTCATCGGTCACTTTCAAGTCGCCGATCATCGCGCCGCCGCCGGCAATCAGGCGGCGCGCTTCGCCTTTGCTGCCGCACAACGAAGTGCGTGCAAACAAATCAAGCACACCGATTCCGTTTTCCAATTCGGCTGCCGCAATTTCCAACGACGGCATCCCTTCTTTGCTGCCGCCCGCACCGCCGAACACCGCCCGTGCAGCCGCACGCGCTTTATCGGCTTCCTCTTCTCCATGAATGATTTTTGTCAATTCGTACGCCAGGATTTCCTTCGCTTCGTTAATGCCGGCATCTTTGCGCGCACCCAACGCTTCACACTCCTGCGTCGGCAAAAACGTGTACAGCTTTAAGAAACGGCCGACGTCGGCATCGGCAACGTTACGCCAGTATTGAAAAAAATCATAAACCGGCGTCATTGACGAATCAAGAAAAACAGCGCCTTTCTCGGTTTTGCCCATTTTTTTCCCATCGCTGCGAGTTACCAACGGAAATGTCAGGCCGCACGCTTCCACTGAATCCAAACGACGAATCAAATCCAATCCGGCAACAATATTCCCCCATTGATCGTCGCCGCCGATTTGCAGCATACAATCATACTCCCTGCGAAGGATGAGGTAATCGTAAGACTGCAGCAGCTGATAACTGAATTCGATGAACGAAAGCCCGGTTTCCATCCGCTTTCGGTACGATTCAAATGTCAGCATTTTGTTGACAGAAAAATGACGGCCGATGTCGCGCAAAAAATCGAGATACTTCAGCGGCTCCAGCCACTCGGCGTTGTCCAACAACAGCGCTTCGTCACGGTCAAAACGGATAAATCGAGAAATTTGCCCTTTCAGCGATTCGGCGTTTGCTCTCACCTGATCGACTGTCAGCATTTTCCGCATTTCGGTTTTCCCTGACGGATCTCCGATGCGGGCGGTTCCTCCTCCGACCAACGCAATCGGTTTGTGACCGAACTGCTGCAGATGGGCCATTGCAAACAGCGGTACCAGGTGTCCGCAGTGAAGAGACGGTCCCGTCGGATCAAAGCCGGCGTAAAACCGAACGGCGCCTTTATCGAGCAATTCATCCAACAACTCTTCGTTTGTGCACTGTTTAAAAAAACCTCTCTCTTTCAACACCTTTAACGCGGCGTTCATTGTTTCTCTCCTCTTCTATTTTCTTTGATTTCCAAGCGGATGGGAACGTCTTTAAATCCGAATACGGAACGAATGCGGTTAACCATATACTGCATCCACGAATCGGGAAAGCCTTTTTTACGGTTGACAAAAACCGCAAATTTAACCGGTGCTGCCGACAGCTGCGTCAAATACTTCACTTTATATTTGATTTTTCCCTTTGACGGAATCGGATTTTCGTAAATCCATTCCGCCAGCGCCGTATTCAATTTGTTGGTCGAAATTTTATTGTGAAACTGCGCCTCCATTTTTAACGCGGTTTTCAAAAGAGTCGGAATGCCTTGATTGTCTTTCGCTGAAATAAAGACAATCGGTGCAAATGACAGCACGGGGAACAGAAACCGAATGCGGTCGGCAGCCGCCCGTTGGGCGTCCCGATGCGGCGGCACTAAATCCCATTTATTCAGAACGAGGATAATGCCCTTGCCTCGATTGACGGCTTGGGCGGCGATTTTTTTATCCTGCTCTGCCAAACCTTTTTCGGCATCAATCATCAGAAAGACAATATCGCAATCTTCAATCGATGCAATGGCTCGATTAACGGAATAATATTCGACGTTTTCCCCGACGCTTCGTTTGCGTCGAATTCCGGCTGTATCGATCACGGTAAAATCTCGATTGCCGAAGCGGAAACGGCCTTCAACAATATCTCGGGTCGTTCCCGGAATGTCGGAGACCAGCGAACGCTCACTGTGGGTTAACAGATTGTTCAGCGTCGATTTCCCCGTATTCGGCTGCCCCAAAACCGCAATCCGAAGCGGCGGCTCTTTTTCCTCCGTCGTTTCGTCTTCAAACTCATCGGACGCCTGAAAACCCGCCGCCTCCAAACGCCGCGCAAACGCCTCTTCCCACTCATCGATACCGATGTTGTGCTCGGCGGAAATCATGAAAATTTCCGGAAATCCGTAGGCGTAAAAAGCGTATGCGGCTGCTTCCCGTTGAGGCGAATCGACTTTATTGACCGTCACCATCAGTTTATCGGCATAAGCGCGGCAAAAGCGAATCAAATCTTCGTCTTCAGCCGTCGTCTCCATCGCATCCAAAACGAGAATGAGGATGTCCGCCTCCTTTGCTGTTTCCCGGCTGCGGGAAGAGACCAACGGATCCAATCCCTCTTTACTCAGACGCACACCGCCGGTGTCAATGAGTTTTACTTTTAATCCGTTTCTTTCGTAAATATGCGAAACGGGATCGCGTGTCACACCGGGAGTCGGGTCGGTAATCGCTTTACGGCGGCGAATCAACCGATTGAAAAAGGTCGATTTTCCGACATTCGGCCGCCCGACAATCGCGGCGACAGGAATTTTATTTTTCTCCGAAGCGTTCACTCATCCATTCCTCTACATATTGACGCACCTGCGCGACAGTTTCCAATTCCAATGCCTGTCCCGCCAAAATCTCCGCTTCGGCAACAGTCACCGAACGGATAATCCGCTTGATTTCGGGAATGACGGCAGAACTCATACTGAATCCGTCGAGCCCCAATCCGATCAGCAGCGCACAGCAAAGCGGATCGCCTGCCATCTCACCGCACATACTCACGGAAATTCCCGCTTTGTGAGCATTTTGAACAATGATGCGCAGCATCCGCAATACTCCGGGATGAAATGCCTCGTATAAATACGCAATCCTCTCATTTCCGCGGTCGACGGCAATCGTATATTGAATCAAGTCGTTAGTTCCGATCGAGAAAAAATCGCTGTACTTTGCCAAAATATCCGAAGTCATCGCCGCTGACGGAACTTCAATCATAATTCCGATCGGCATATCGGCGTTGAACGGAATTTTAGCACTCCGCAATTCGTCTTTGACTTCTTCCACCGTTTTATAAACCCGCAAAAGCTCCTGGGTACCGCTGATCATCGGGAACATAACCCTCAAATTTTTTTGAAAACCGGCACGGAACAACGCCCGCAGCTGCGTTTTAAACAGTTTCGGATTGTCCAGACAGAAACGGATGGAGCGCCACCCTAAAATCGGATTGCTCTCCGTTTCAGGCGCATCAGAGACCGATCGAACAACTTTATCACCGCCCATATCGAAAGTCCGAATCGTTACCGGCTTACCGCCCATTTGTTCCAATACGGAACGATACGCCCGAAACTGCTCCTCTTCGTTGTCCTCAACGCGGGAATTCATCAAAAGAAATTCGGAACGGTAAAGACCGATGCCGTCAGCGCCGTGCGCAACGGCCGAATCCGCCTCTTCGGGAAGCTCGATGTTGGCCATCAGTAAAATTCGTTTGCCGTCTTTGGTTTCGGCAGGAAGATGATTCAGCGTCAGCAGCCGGCTTTCGCGCAGCTGCCATTCGGTTCGGTAGCGTTCATACAATCCTTCCCGTTCGGGCGTCGGATCGACAATCATCACGCCGCGAATACCGTCAACAATAATTCGATCGCCGGTTTTCACCTCTTTCATCAGGGAGCGAATACCGACGACGGCGGGCAGCTCAAACGCTCTCGCCAAAATAGCGGTATGCGAGGTGCGGCCCCCTGTTTCGGTGACAAAGCCTTTGACTTTGCGTTTATCCATTGCCAGAGTGTCCGACGGCAGCAGATTGCGGCTGACCAAAATGACATCTTCCGGTAAATCGGCAAGAGGGGAGATTGATTCGTCGGATCCTTTCGTATTCATCTGCCGCAAAACCCGTTTTGTCACATCGCTGATATCAGCAGCCCGTTCTTTTAGATAGACATCGCCGGAACTCTCCAATAAACGGATAAAAAAATCGGAAGCGTCGTTCAAAGCCCACTCAGCATTCTTACCGCCGCGTATCTCTTCCGCCACTCGACTGCGCCATTCGGGATCATCCAACATCGCAATTTGAGAATCAACCATCAACGACTCGGTGGAACCGCCGCCGTTCGGAACGGAATTCTTGATTTTCTCCAAATCGACTTTAGCCTTTGCCGCAGCTTTCTCAAACCGATGAATTTCGGCGTCGGTTTTTTCGGCAGAAATTTCATACCGAGGCAGCTGAGGCGCTTTCGGATCGTAAATAAAAGCCGTCGCGACGGCTATTCCGGGAGAAACGGGAATTCCGTTAAATTCTTTCATGTTCCTATAATAAAATACTTTGAATCAAGTGTCAAACGATAGTCAAAAAAAAAAAAATTTGATAAACTGATTCCGCCATGAAAAATTCTTCAAGAAAACGAAAAAAGAAGCAGTCTGCCAATACGACCGGGTTTTTAGCGGTTGTACTGATCGGATTGATTGCCGTCGGCGCTGTGACTTATATGAACAAAGACCAAATCGGTGCAGAAAAACCGAAAAAAGAGCAGCCGGCCGAAAATCCGAATCCGCCGGTTGAAAACGCCCTGCCCGACAACCGGCAGCAAGCACAATCGACCGACGATGTTCAGCCAACGGCGCCGACCAAACCGGAAACGCCTCCCTCCACGGATGATATTTCCGTTACAGTCGTCAAAACAGAAGAAGAGCCGACGAATCCAATGAAGCCGAAAGAACCGGTCGAAACGATTCCGCAGCCGCCGAGAGAAGCGCCGAAAGAAACGCCGAAAGAGCCGGTTGAACCGCCTATCAAAACTGAGGATAAGCAGCTTTTTTTTGTTCGATACAGTGAATCCACCGAATCGATTGAAATTGTACCGGTCATTCGCCGCATCTCTTATGAAAATTCCCCACTGACCCAGACTCTCAGCACATTACTTTACGGACCGAACGTCGCGGAACTTTCCAAAGATTTGATTACAATGATTCCGGAAAAATCAAAAATTCTTTCAATTGAAATCAGCAAGGGCATCGCCGCTATCAACTTTAATGAAGAGTTCATGTTTAACCCGAACGGACGGGAAGGATTGGAAGCCCAACTGGCGCAAATCGTTTATACAGCAACGCAGTTTCCAACCGTTTCGGCAGTCCAGTTTCTGATTGAAGGAGAAGTTCGTGATTTTTTAAGCGACGGTGTTTATATCAAGCTGCCGCTTGGACGGAACTCATTTTAATCGGCACCAATCAGCAGTTCCGCGGCGGAGTAAGGGTCTGCAAGTCCCTCCGTTCTGTGAAGCAGCAGAAGAAACTCGGTATTTCCCTTGCTCCCTTTGACGGGAGAGAGAGCCAGCGCTTTGATAAACAACTCCGCGGCTGCGGCTTCGGCAAAAAAATCCTTGACAATCGCCTTTAAATCTGCCGTTTCGCGGACAACGCCATCAAACCGCGGCGGAGGGTTTTTCCATTCAAACTGCGGCTTTAACAGCACAACCGCTTCATCTCCGGAAATCAGACGAAAAAGGTGCTGCGCCGGTTCAATGATCGAGCGGAACGAAATATCGGCGACCGCCGCATGCGGTCTGCGCGGAAACGATTCGGCGGTCAGCGAGAGAATGTTGGTTTTTTCCATGACAACCGTTCGCGGATCGGTTCTCAGCGAAAATGCCAACTGATTGAATCCGACGTCGACCGCATAAACCAACGCCGCTTTGCGGCGCAGTAAGACGTCGGTGAATCCTCCCGTCGAAGCACCGGCATCAATAAAAACGCGATCGGCAACCGGCAGAGGCCAAAGATCCAACGCCCGTTCCAGTTTCAACGCCCCTCGAGAAACATAACGTTCGCCGCTGCGTTCGACCGCTGCCGTTTTGGCAATTTCCGCTTTCGGATCGCGCAAAACGCCCCCGTTGACTTTAAAATCGCCGCACAAAACAGCCGAAAAAAGCCGTTCCCGCGGTTCTTCGGGATATTTCTCGACAAGAAAATCAAGGAATTTCATTAAAAGACCGATTCACTGAAGCGTTCAATGGAAAGCGCCCGCCCCGTTTCGGCATCCGCCTCCGTCAAAACCCCTTGAATGACGCAGGTCCCTTCGGCCGGCTCCATTTTAACAGGCATCATCGTCAGCTGCCGCTCGACGG
>CALXOJ010000002.1 GCA_944390005.1 uncultured Spirochaetota bacterium | reverse complement strand
CGCGAGGTTCCTTAACGCTTGTTCGCCTAATATACCCCTTTCCTCTTTTTTTGTCAATCTATATAAAAAGTTTTTTTTACTTTTTTGCAAACTTTTTTTTAACAGAAAAATTCTAATCAAAAAAGTACGTTGACATCGCAGCAAACATTCCGAAGGTCTCCCCCATTGATGCCGCATCGCCGAAATTCTCCGCAAACAGAAATTCTCCCCCGACAGGCTCAAACCAAACCGCCTTCAGAACAGCGATCTGCCGTTCCGTGTCGAAATCAAGCGCAATTCCTCCTTTCATTTCCAAACTGTCGCCATTATAACGATAAAATTCGACAACATATCCATCTTTTAAAGTTTCTGGATTTCCTGGAGACAACTCCATTTCAACACGCACAGTACCGCCTCCTTTCTCTGAGCAAATTAAAGCGTCAGGATCAAGCAGTTCTCCGACGCTTTTCTCTCCGGCAGCAGGCGACAACAGATTAAAATGAGAAATGCGGCAGGATAAATACTCCGGCTTTAACTTGACTTGCGCAAAAAGCGTGCTCGAAAGAATCAGAAGAATGGTTAAATACAATAATTTTTTTCATTTTTTACTCCTTAATCATTTAATTGACAATAAAACTTTAATTGACAGTCTCTATCAGGGAGTGACAGTGACAAAATGTTAACTAAAAAATTAATTCTTTCTATAATAATGCATAATAATGTTTTTATACATTATCCATAAAAATACAACTTGACATTTCTCATAACTTGAGATAGAAATAATAAAAACAAAGGAGTAGTTTATGAATGAAGAAGTTCAAAAAACACCAGGATCGTCAATCGCGTCGTTGGTTTTGGGTTTGATTTCTTTGCTGTGCGCTTGGTTTGGATGGGGCGCATTAATTTCCATTATTACAGGTATCATCGGAATTATTCTCGGAATCAAAGGCAACAAAATCCAACAAACGGGAGTGGGAACAGCCGGAATCGTTCTTTCGATTATCGGACTCGTTTTATCTATTATTGTTTTCTTCGCTTGCGTCCTGTGTGTCGGCGGACTGATCGCCTTGGATGCGGCGACATCATACTAAACGCATACCGCAACAACATTGAAGACAGGCGCCTCAACGCCTGTCTTTTTAATATCGCCCGATGCTGCCATTTGTCACTTTTTTAGGAAAAACAATACCGACATACTCACTATGGGTTCTTTTAGGATTGCTTGCCGGAACATTCATCATCGTCATATCCGCCCCAAAATTCGACGTTAAAAAAGACGACGCCGTTTACGCCTCGATTTACGCCGTTCTCGGTCTCATTGCCGGAGGGAAAATTTTCTATCTGCTTTTAAACCCGAAGGCCGTTATTATGTACGCCCAAAACCACGGTCTCACAGCCATCCTTCAAGGCGGATTTATTTTTTACGGCGGACTTTTCGGAGCAATTGCCGGAGCCGCGATTTATTGCCGTCAGTTCCGTATCGAGACAAAAAATATCATCGCTCTGCTTCTCTTCGCCGCACCGGCAGTTCACGCGATCGGCCGCATTGGGTGCCTCTTTGCCGGCTGCTGCTACGGAACCGAATGCACTTTACCGATAGCGGTGTCCCTGCACGGAAAGTCCCTCTTCCCCGTACAGCTGCTCGAAGCCGCCCTCAACCTTTTCCTGTTTGCCGTCCTGATATTATTGGTAATGAAAGTCAGACGGAAAGAATGGGTTATTCCCGTTTATCTGGGCGGTTACCCGATTATCCGTTTCTTCTGCGAATTCCTGCGCGGCGACCCCGAACGCGGCGTCATGGGAATTTTCTCGACATCCCAAGCGATCAGTCTGATACTCCTTGCCGCTGCGCTCCTGACGGCGGTCCGATTTCTCCGGAAACCGCCCGCGGCAGCCGCTTCCGAAAACCGCGGCAATAATACTCTCCCGGCATCAAAAAGCAACCGGATCTGCCGCAAAAGTTAATTTAATCGAAAATTCATTTTCAGTCAAAAAAAACGGCTTGCATTTTTAAAAAATTCCCGTTATCTTATTAGGCATAGGAGATTTTTTTGGAAGACCCATCGATATTAAGTTCACTGATTTTACAACTGGTTCTGATTTTATTAAACGCGGTTTTCGCCTGTGCGGAAATCGCCGTTGTGTCCATGAACGCTGCCAAGCTGGCAAAGCTCAGAGAGCAAGGCAACCGCAACGCAAAGTGCCTTTCCAAACTGACGGCTCAACCGTCCCGATTTTTATCCACTATTCAAGTCGCAATCACATTAGCCGGATTCCTCGGCAGCGCGTTTGCCGCCGATAACTTTGCCGGACCGATCGTTGAAGCCCTGCTTCCATTGGGACTGCCGCTCTCACGGGAGACACTGCATACACTATCGCTGATCACCGTAACGTTGATCCTGTCATATTTCACGATTATTTTCGGCGAGTTGGTTCCGAAACGAATCGCAATGAAGAAATCGGAGACCATTTCTCTGATTCTGGCACGGCCGCTCTGGGTCGTTTATAAGCTTTTTGCGCCGCTGGTATTTTTACTGACGATCTCAACCAATCTCGTTCTGAGACTGCTGAGAATGGATCCGAACGCTGACGAAGATCCGATTACGGAAGAGGAAATCCGGTTGATGGTCGACGCCGGCAATAAAAAAGGAACGATCGACGCCGACGAAAAAGAGCTGATTAAGAATGCGTTTAAATTCGACGATTTTACAGCGGGCGAATTGTGTGTTCACCGAACGGAAGTCGTGATGCTCGGACTTGACGATTCGGAAGCCGAGTGGGAGCGGATCATCACAGAAAATCCGTACCGCCGCTTTCCGATTTACGGCGATAATTCAGACGATATCCGCGGCGTGCTGGACGAAAAAGATTATTTCCGCCTTTCCGACCGCAGCCGCCGTTCGGTGATGAAAAACGCCGTTCATAAACCGTTCTGCGTTCCCGACTCCATCAAAGCCGACGACCTTTTCCGGAAAATGAAGCAGGAAAAACGCTATTTTGCGACCGTCATCGACGAATACGGCGGAATGTACGGAATTCTGACAATGACCGACCTGCTGGAAGCGTTGGCCGGCAATTTCGGCGAACCGACGGACGAAGCCGAGGCGGACATCAAAAACACGGGTGAAAACGAGTGGCTCATCTGCGGAAGCGCGCCTCTGCCCGAGGTTTCGGAAGCGCTGCAGATCGACCTGCCGGTTGCCGAATACGAGACCTTCAGCGGCTACATCATCGGTCTGACGGGCGTGATTCCCGAAGAAGATTCTTCATTCGACATCGAAACGGAGCGGCTGAAAATCCGCATCATTGACGTTAAGGACCGTAAAATCAAACAGGCGTCCGTAACGGTGCTGCCGCCTCCGGACGCGGGCGAAGAGGCTTAAAACGAAAATCCGGCAACAACACCTCGGTGATTCGAGCCCGAAACCCGAAACGTTCCCGAGAAAGAAGGGCGGATTGTTTTTGAGCAGAACAAATAATCGGTACGAACAGCATTATTTTCCGTCATATTGTAACGATGAACGTCAGCCGTGTGCGCATCCGTCAGCCCCGACTGACCGAATTCTTTATACAAACGGGATGTCGGAAGAAATCCGAAATCTCCGCCCCAAATGACCGCTTCTCCGTCGATTTTAACAGCCGGCTCCGCATTTTCGTAAACGAATCGCCCGTCGGAAATCTTGTCCAACAGACCGGAAACAAACTTGTCATAACGGACCGGATTCATCGTCAGCAGGGTAACGGAATGACCGTTGATATTCAATCGCAGAATCCCCAGCTTGGCATTCTGTCCGGGATATCCGTTCACATACCCCTCTCCGCAAGCAGCCGTCTCCTTCACCTCGATCTCTTTTTTGACAAGAAAGGCCAGCCGCAGCGCTTCTCTTTCAAACAGTTCCGTATGAAAATAAACCGCGTACCCTTTCTCCTCGAAACGGGTAGAAAGCTTTTCCCAGCCGTCATTGAATCCGCTCATCATTACGACATCGGCGCCGACCGCCGTTATTTCCGCAACAGCCTCATCGTACGAATCGTTTTTCTCCGTCAGATTGACGGCGGCAACCGATAAATCGCATTCGGGAAGCGGTTTCTCGATCTCATAAACGCACGAAGCCAACAAAATTAACGCAAACAAAGAAAAAAGAATAATTTTTTTCATATTTATATATCCTCCTGGATTTTTATATCATACAATTAACTTAACTGCAACCTTTTTTATAAAGTAAATTTAAGAATTAATTAAAATATCAATAAATTCACAAAATAAAAACTCGATCTATAATCTTAAAGAATTAAGCAAACAACGATTCCAATTTAAACCGAAAACTTTTTTAATCTAAACTCGCAAAGATGATCATTTTTAAATTCATTCCGGGGACTAACCGAAAAAAGATCTGGAATTCAAAGTGCGCCCCGCCTGCCTATCTGTCGACAGGCAAACAGGGCGCACTTAAGAGAAACATAAAGCGCTGTCAATCCGCACTATGCATTTTCAAAAACGGGACCAAATACGTCAGAAAGGAGACAACACTGGCAACAGCTGCAGCCGTAAACAGAACCGTCAATCCCATTCCGATGTATTCGGAAACCGCCGCATTCAAATCAGGCGCAAACCGAAAAACGCTTTCTGCTGCCAGTCCGGCAATCGAGGCAGCGGCATAAAGCACTGACTTTGACTTTCCCCAGATATTGGCGGGCACCACTGTCCCGCTTTTAAGAGAAAGCATTCGTATAAACAGCTGAGAAAACTCGCGATAAAGAATCACCGCCAAAACCCAAAACGGCATCAACCCGGCGGCTGTAAAACAGAGGAAATAGGTGATGTGAATCAGAACATCAGAAAACGGATCGAGAAGCTTTCCCAAGTCAGTCACCAAGTGATAGCGGCGTGCGATAAACCCGTCGGCTGCGTCGGAAAGTTCCGCCATAACGAGAAAAAGCCATGCCGCCGCCGTCGAAACAACATTCAGAATAAAAAGCGTTCTCTCCGATAAATCACCGGCCGCAAACAAAGCCCACGACGGCAGCATGAAGAACACAAAAAACAGCGGCGTCAAAACGATACGCGAAACAGTGATTTTGGTTGGGAAATTCATAAAACGACCCTTTATTCCTTTTCGTTCGACAAACGGCAGAACTCCGCAACCAGTTCATCAAACGCAATGCCGTTAACCTGACGGCCGTCACGGTAACGGACACTGACCGTTCCGGACTCCTTCTCCTTATCCCCGAGAATCAGCATGCACGGAACCTTCGCTTTTTGTGCGTTGCGGATTTTTGCATTCATCCGATCGTCGCTTAAATCGGTTTCGGCACGGAACCCGGCAGCTTTCAGCTGTCCGGCAATCTCTGAGGCATAATCATCAAACGCTTCAGCTACAGGAATGACTTTAACTTGAACAGGAGAGAGCCAAAACGGAAAGGCGCCGGCATAATGCTCGATTAAGATTCCGAAAAACCGTTCGATTGACCCCAATAAAGCCCGGTGAATCATAAAAGGCCGGCAGTCGCTGCCATCCTTTTCGGTATACACCATATCGAAACGAACCGGTAAATTGAAGTCGAATTGAATCGTCGACAGCTGCCATTCGCGGCCGAGCGCATCTTTGATTTTCAAATCGATTTTCGGTCCGTAAAACGCTCCGCCGCCGGCGTCGATGTCATACTCAATCTTTTCTGCTTCAACAGCCTTTTGCAGCGAACGAGTCGCCAAATTCCAATCTTTCTCCTCTCCGACAGCCTTTTCCGGTTTAGTCGAAATGTACGCTTTGAACTCCGTAAAACCGAAAGCACGCAGCATCTCAAGGGAAAAACGCAGCACTTCGCGAATTTCATCCTCCACTTGATCGGGGCGGCAAATAATGTGGGCGTCGTCCTGAGTAAAACCGCGCACACGCAGCAATCCGTGAAGAGCACCCGCTTTTTCATAACGGTAAACCGTTCCGAGTTCCGCCCATCGACACGGCAGTTCGCGGTAGCTGTGTTTAGAGTTGTTGTAAATCATGATATGGAACGGACAGTTCATCGGTTTGACGTAGTAATCGACGTTATCCATCTCCATTTTCGGATACATTCCTTCTTTGTAAAAATCGAGATGCCCGGAAGTCTGCCACAGCCACGATTTTCCGACGTGAGGCGTGTAAAGCATTTCATATCCGTTTTGATAATGTTTATCGCGCCAGAAATTTTCGATCGTCAGACGGATGCGGGCGCCTTTCGGATGCCAGTAAACCAAGCCGGGACCGGCTTCTTCGTGCAATGAAAAGAAATCGAGCTCCTTTCCCAATTTCCGGTGATCGCGTTTTTCGGCTTCCGCAAGGCGATTCAGATAGGCTTTCAGTTCCTTCGGATCGGCGAAAGCGACGCCGTAGATGCGCTGCAGCATCGGTCGCTTTTCATCACCTCGCCAATAAGCGCCGGCGGTTCCTGTCAGCTTAAACGCTTTGTAATTCAACTCTTTTAAATCGCTCACATGGGGACCGCGGCATAAATCGGTAAATTCCCCCTGAGTATAAAGTGAAATTTCGGCGTCGTCCGGTAAATCTCTGATCAACTCCGTTTTGAACGGTTGGTCTTCAAATCGTTTCAGAGCCTCTTCCCTTGAAACAACCGATTTAACAAACGGCCCTCCTTTTTTGATGACGGCCTCCATACGCGCAGAAATTTCATCCAAATCTTCCGGCGTCAGCGCTCGGGGCAAACCAAAATCGTAATAAAATCCATTCTGAACAGCCGGACCGATGGCGGTTTTGGCTTCCGGGAAAATCTGCAAAACAGCCTCAGCCATGACATGAGCAAATGAATGGCGAATGACCGCCAAACGTTCTTCGTTCATAATTTTTTCCTTTTCTCTTTTGAATGTAGACTTATTTTGAAGAGGTGTCAAGCGATTTCAGGTTCTTTTCGCAGAGAGCCGTTCCAATGCGGCGGCGACTCCGTCAATAACATGCTGCGGAGTCGAAGCGCCGGCTGTGATTCCGACGGTTTCAAATGCCGTCATTTCCGGCAAAACATCGGACGCTGATTCGATTTGCCATACCGGTTTCCCCGCCAGCCGCGCCGTATGAGCCAGTCGTACCGTGTTGGCACTGGAACGGCCGCCGATAACAACGATGGCATCACACTCGTCTAAAAGCAATCGCAGCGCTTCCTGCCGTTCTCCTGTTGCGGGACAAATGGTTTGATGCGTTTCAAATCGCGTATCGGGAAATTTCTCTTTCAGCAAAGAAACGATTCGATCGTACTCCTCCTGCTTAATTGTTGTCTGAGCGATAACGGTACACGCTGAACCGAGCCGTAAAGCGCTGATGTCAGCCGGCTCCTGAATCACAACCGTATCGCGAGCGCAGCCGGCAACCGCCCGGACTTCGCCGTGGTTGCGATCTCCAACCACAATCACCGTCTCTCCGCGAACCGATGCCGCTTCCGCAATTTTTTGAGATCGCAGCACACGAGGACAAGTTGCATCGGTTACCTGCCAGCCGGCTGCCTCCAACATTTGCCGAACGGCCGGCGCCACCCCATGCGCGCGAATGACCACAACGCCGGCGGGTTCCGGCAGCGGCTCTCCGGGCGCCAAAACACCGACACCCCGTTCCTGCAATCCGTTTACGACAACCGGATTATGAATCAGAGGTCCGTAGGTGAACACCCGACGGCCGTCTTCGCGTTCAGCCATCGACTCTGCCGTTTCGACAGCCCGTTTGACCCCCATGCAAAACCCCATCACTTTGGCTTTTTTAATTTTCATAACGCCTCTGTAAAAAACGCCGGCAAAGCCGGCGTCTCATTTTTCCGAATACAATTTGATTTAATAATTAACCGTCTTTTCCTGCAATGAAGCCAGCGCCTCTTCGTTGGATTTTCCGATTTCCACCAATCGATTCGATTCCGCATGAACGGCATTAAGTCCGCTGTCGATGGCGTTGATTCCGTTTCCGATCACATTAATGGCTCGTTTTACGTCTTCGACGGCAGCAGCCTCTTCATCAATGATTTTACTCATCTTTTCAGTGGAAATGTCAACTTCCTTTTTCAAGTCAGCGACGTGATAAACCGCTTTGTTGATTTCTCCGGTTCCTTGAGAAAGCTCTGTTAAACCTTGATTGATCTCCACCAACGACGACGAAATATTGACAATTTCCTCTCCGATTGCCTTAATGTTTTCGGATGATTCCGCATTGACGACAACCGCATTCTTGACGTCTTGAATATTCTTCTTTATCATCTCACTGATGATTTTTGAGTTTTTAGACGTCTCTTCCGACAAATTCCGAATTGACTGAGCAACAATCGAAAATCCCTTTCCCGCTTCTCCGGCATGAACCGATTCGATGGAAGCGTTCATCGCCAACAGATTGGTTCGTTCGGAAATATCCTCGATAACGCTGACAATTTCGCTCATTTGATTAATAGAAGCAATAATACCGTCAAACACCTGAACGGAAGACGCCAACCGATTCACACCTTCGCGCGCCGAATTCGAAATAGCTGTCAATTTTTCGATTTTTTCACCGGCAGACGCCGACATATTTTCAATGGAAGAAGACATTTGAGCGATAGCCGCCGTTGTCTGCTCGAAAGCGACTGCCTGATTATTGATACGGGCCTTAACTCCTTCGTTTGCTTCTATAATTTGTGTCAAAAATCCGGAGATATCCTCGATGCTTTCCTCTACTACACCTTGATTTTCCCTCGATTCTGTGGTCAAAGCCCCCATCTTTTTTAAGTTTTCGGTAAGATTCTCAACAGACATATTTAATTGACTGCTGATATCCATGCTGTTGGAAAGAGAAGAAACCCACTCAGCCATCGTTTTCATCTTTGCTTTTACCTGAGTTTCCCGATCAGCCAATTCCGCAACCAATCTTTTATTGGAGTACCAAGAGACCACCGCAAGAAAATGAGCCAAAACAAACATAACACCTGCAGAATAAAGCATATCTAATAAAATCTTAAACGACTCTTCTCCTTCTATCGCATTGGCACCTCGAACTATTACGGCAACGATGACCCCCGCATAAAAAAGCGGTCCCGTTATAATAAAATCAATTTTATTGAGAGCAAAATTCGAAAGCAAAATAACAATAATAGAACTGGCGTATAAAATATACATGACGTCCAGAGTCGAACTTTCGGCTCTCTGCAAAATAACAGGTATGCCGATAACAAATGCAAACGCAAGAACAAATCGCCACACGAAGCGATAATGTCCGTAATATTGAAAATAGATGACGGCGACGGTACACAAGCCCAGTACAGTTTCAAATACTGCCAGCGGCACCTTGTGAAGAAAGAAAATGTTTTTTGCAATGGCGAGTACCAACGCAAGAACGATCATGCCTAAAATCACTTGTAAAACTCTTGTCTTGATTCGAACGTCAACGGTTTCCTTTTGATAAACATCGGAAATCAATTTGATCTTCATTTTCCACCTCATATCGGATTCACTTTTGTTCAAACGAACAGCCGCTTTTTTCTATAAAAATACACTTTGTGTATCGGCATTTCTATTGTTTAAAATTAAGAAAAATCGAGCTTTTGTCAGTAAAAATAGAATCTGCAACAAAAAAGGGTCGGCAGCAGCCAACCCTTTCATACGTATCCGCAATCAATGTTTGCGTTTTTTTCCGCGCGACTTGCGTTCCAGTAAAGGAATTTCAACGTCTCCGTCGACGCCGGCTTCACCCGCCGCTTCGGGAACGACCGCCGCCGCAGCTTTTTCGCCATACTTTTTAACCGCACGTTTGCGTTTACCGGCTTGAACCGCCGATTCAACCCAATAATACACGGGAGAGGCGATGAAAATCGTCGAATACGTTCCGCTCACGATACCAACAATAAGATTTAGTGCAAAGCTCTTGATGTCGCTGGTATCGGCCGCAAAAATGTACAATGCCACAACCGTGAACAAGGTCGTCAGAGATGTGATAACGGTTCTCGACAGCGTTTGAGAGACCGCCATGTCCAAACGGGGCCGCATTGCCATATTCGGATAAAGGCCGACGCTTTCGCGCACACGGTCGAAAACAACGATCGTATCATTCAGCGAATAACCGATCATCGTCAGAAGAGCCGCAATCGTCACTGACGTAAACTCAACCTGAAAAATACCGATAAATGCCATCATAATGAAGACATCATGAAAAACCGCCGCCATGGCGCCGACCGCAAACGAAAAACGGAACCGGAACCAGACATAAATCATGACCAAAGCCATTGCCGCAACAACAACCCAGACGGCCGTTGTCGTTAAAGTTGCCGCCCGTGACGGCGTAACGCTCGCCTGCTGCTTAATTTCAACGGAGTCGGCGCCGTATTCAGCTTCGACAACCCGTTCAACCTCATCGGCAGCCAACTGAGCGAAGTCAGTTCCCGTAAAAGCCGCATCGTAGGAAAGCTTTTCCAGCGGCGTCAACGCGGCAACCTCTTCCTGCGTCATAACGGATGCGGGATCAACTCCCTCTTCCGCTTTAACGGGTTTGTGCAAACCGACCTGAGACATTCTGACGCGGTATTCGCGTGTCAACGGGTCCCGGTTGGGGATTTCTTGAATCTGCGCTTCATAAGGCGCCAACAGCTCGCGAAGAACGGCAATCGTTTCCACTTCGCTCTGAGTTTCATTTTCCTCAGTAATCGGTTCGGGAAGCCGGACAGCAAACTGAATGCTGACACCCGGATTGAAATCAACTCCCATATTCAGCCCGTGATGATAGAACACGGTAAACAGCAGTCCGAAAATCATGCAGAAAAGCGACAATCCGACCGCAATAAAACGGTAGCGGGTGAATCTAATTGTTCTCATACTTTTTGCCTCCCCACATGACCTGAATCCGTTTGACTTTCAGCGTTTCGTAACAGAAATCAAAAATCAAACGAGTGACAAAAATCGCCGTAAACATCGAACAGACAACACCGACTGCCAGCGTATACGCAAACCCTTGAATGGAACCGGTTCCCAAAACGGAGAGAACCAATGCGGCAATCAGCGTCGTCACGTTGGCGTCAATCAGCGCCCACAACGCTTTGTCATAACCGGCCTTCAATCCGGCAATCGCCGACTTTCCGGCGCGCTGCTCTTCACGCATACGCTCGAAGATAATGACGTTGGCGTCAACCGACATACCGATAGAGAGAATAATACCCGCCAAACTTGTCAAAGTCATGGTAAATCCCAACTTCGCCAAAATCGCAAAGATGAAAACCACATCCAGAAAAAGTGCAAAGTCGGCAATCAAACCGCCTCCGCGGTAATAAAGCATCATAAAAATAAAAACGGAAAAGAAACCGACGAAGAGCGCCCAAATACCGGATTGAATCGCATCCTGTCCAAGAGAGGCGTTGACTTCCTGTATCTCTTCAACCTGCAGTTCAACGGGAAGAACACCGGTTTTCAGCAGTTTTCTCAGATTCTCGGCCTCTTCATTGGTGAAACTTCCGGAAATCTGAACATTGCCGCCGGCAATCCGCCCGGAAATGGTGGCAGCCGCCTTGATTTTTTCATCCAAAGCAATGACCATCGTTTTGCCTTTATTGACATCAGTTAAATCAGCAAATAAATTCTGCGGATTGATGGCGTTGCCCGCTGCGTCAGTTCCTTCCGTTCCGATACGAAATGAAACTGCCGGTTTTCCGTACTGATCCTGAGAACGAGCGACATCACTCAAATAAATGCCGCTGAAATCGGGAACCGCCGTCACGACCAAATAGTCGCGCAGCTCGTCTTCGCCGTAAACATCCTTATCGTAAAGCCCCATAACGGTGTAACCGGGTTTGACAATTCCCGATTCGATCAACGCACTCTGCGCTTCCGTGTCGGTTGTATCGAATCCGCTCTTCGTCGTGCCATAAGTTTCCATTAAATAGGCACGGAAAGCGGCGGTTTGTTCAGAGTCAACAATATGGAAATTCAGGCTTCCTTTTCCCATCAAAAACGTTTTAATTCGCTCCGAATCGCGCGCACCCGGCAATTCAATCAAAATACGGTCAGCGCCGACTTTTCGAACGGTCGGTTCGGAAACTTTAAACGCGTCCACGCGGTCGTAAATGACATCCATCGCATCCATAACGGGATCGTCGCCCGGCGTCACCTTCGACCAGTCGACATCAGCTTTCAGCATAAAACTGATACCGCCGTTCAAATCGAGACCGAGTTTCAGCGCGCTTTCACGCAAATTGCGGACATCCTGAATCCGATTAACGAGAGCCACCGCATCGGTTTGAATGAAGAGTGCCTTCGCTTCGTCTTCGGAGAGATTCGGAAACGCCAATTTAGCCGTTTCCAAGTACGTCCACTCGGACGGCCGCTTTGCCTTCATTTCCTTTGCGTTCTCTTTCGCAATCGGAATCAGAAATTCATACGTTTCAGAAATGACATCATCCGGGGTGGTTCGCGTCAGTTCGTTAAAATCATTCCATTTCTTTTCCGCTTCCGTCGTGGCAAAATTGCGCACATCTTGACCGGGCAGAACTGCCAAATCCTTCTCTTCTTGCGTAACGCCCCAACCGGCGTACCAACGGAAGGTCGGCAACAGAAAAAGAACGGCAATAACGCAAACCAACAAGAAAATCAAAAATCTTGAAGTTTTACTCATGGTTTTCTCCGTTTTTCCGGGGTTTTAAAGCTCCGTTTTTGGTTTATCTGTTTTGTCTTTTTCACTTTTCTTCTTTCCGAATCCGGAAAAAATCGACTTTTTCGGTTCCGGTTGAGGAGGAGGATTTTTCTTCTCCAAAACCTGCGTAACCGCATACTTCGCAAACTCAACTTTGACATTGTCATTCAATTTCAAAATGAAAGAGTTATCCTTCACCGTGTCGATCATACCGAAAATTCCGCTTGACGTCACGACGCGGTCTCCTTTCTCCAAAGAAGCGAGCATCCGCTGCGTCTCTTTCTGCCGTTTGCTTTGCGGACGAATCATGAAGAAATAGAGAACAATCATAAAAAAGACGAGCATCCAAATAAAGCTCGAATTGGCAAAAATTCCTCCCGACGGACGCTGCGGCTGCGCTGTGTCTCCGGAAACCTCCGCCGACGTTGTATTGTCGGTGTTGGACTCGACCACAATCCCGTCCTGCAACAAAACGGGCGACCATGTCAATTGTTCCATCATTGATTAAACCTCTGATTTTATTATATTATCTGATTTTAAGAAATTAACACAGAAAAGAGAGGATGTCAAGAGAGGATTATATCAATTTGACCTTTGCTGTCTGCGGCACCGAGAAGACTCCGAAAAGGCGGCTCAGCACTTCGACAGACGCATACCGGCACGATTCGTTTCGGTTGACAACTTCCAAAAGGTATTCCAAATCCCTCTGACCCGATTCGAGACCGGCTTCCTTGTCATAAAACGCTGCGCAAAACGCCGGCTTATACAATCCTTCGTCAGCCAGCTGACGGGAATTTTTCCCGCGGTATTTTCTTTTTAACGCTTTATCGACGACCACCGTATCACCTGACGAGCCGACGGCAAACATAAAATCTTCTTTTTTCATATAATTCAATTTACCACAATTTACGGCGATTGGCAATTCTTTTTTTCGTTTCTAAACCGACGGGCAACCATGGCGGCGGCAACGCAAACAGCCTCTTTCATTCCCGCTGCATCGGCCTGTCCTGTCCCGGCGATATCAAACGCCGTGCCGTGATCAACAGAGACGCGCAGAAACGGCAATCCGGCTGTGACAGAAACGGTCCGATGGAAATCGAGGGTTTTACAGGCAATGTGCCCCTGGTCGTGATACAGAGAAACAACGACATCATAACGGCCTTCTGCGGCCTGTGCAAAAACCGAATCGGCTCCAATCGGACCGACCGCGTCAACGCCCTCCGCAGCAGCTGCCCGAACCGCCGGCTCCACCGCCCGCATCTCTTCGCTGCCAAGCAAACCGTGTTCGCCGCAGTGAGGATTAAATCCGGCGACCGCCAGCTTCGGATGAGCGATTCCCCATTCACGCAATGTATCGCGGCAGCGCAAAATAAAACGATGCAGCGCTTCAGTTTCCAGGCGGGAGGGAACCTCCGAAAGAGGCAGATGGCGAGTAAAGAAAAAAACGCACAGCTTTCCTGTCAAAAAAACCGTCAGCGGATCTTCGCTTTGCGTCAATCCTGCCAGAATTTCGGTATGACCGATGTACGGAACGGCTGCCGCCCGCAGAGACTCCTTGTTCAGAGGCGCCGTCACCATTGCGTCGCAGCTTCCGTTTTGAATTAAGGCGGCCGCCTTTTCAACAGCGCGAAAAGCCGCTTCGCCGCCGGCCGCGGAAATTTTTCCCCACTGCCACTCCCCCGGCTCGGCAGTCGCCGCAAATTCAACGGTATTCCGCCGCCGCGGACGGCTGCCGCACTTTTCATCAAACGGCACCAACCGCAAACCGACGCCGACAACCCGTGCCGCCGCACTCCAGACGCTTTCGGGTCCAACCAAAACCAAACGGGCCCGCCTCCGCACATCGCGGCTGACCGCCGCCCGAACCGCAATCTCCGGTCCGACACCGGCGGGATCTCCGCACGTTACCGCCAAAATCGGCAGCCGTTCCTTTCTTCTCATAAAAACCGCCTTTAAACAAAAACGCTGCGGCCGCGGTTGTTTAAACCGCTCCGCAGCGCTTTCACGGAAAATCCGCCTGCTTACATCATTCCGCCCATTCCGGGGTTCATCGGAGCCGCGGGTTCCGGAGCCGGAATGTCAGTGACAGCGCATTCTGTCGTCAAAATCAACGAAGCAATAGAAGCGGCATTTTGCAGCGCAATCCGCGTCACCTTTGCAGGATCGACGATTCCGGCAGAAAACATATCAACCCACTCGTCAGCAGCCGCATTGTAACCAAATCCGTCTTTGCTCGATTTGATTTTATCAACAATAATCGATCCGTCGACGCCGGCGTTCACCGCAATCTGACGAGCCGGTTCGGTCAGGGCACGCGCCACAATGCGGAAACCGACCTTCTCTTCTTCAGTATATTCGGAGAGGTTCTCTTTTTCCAGCACGTTGACACACTTCAGAAGCATAACGCCGCCGCCCGGAACAATTCCTTCTTCCACCGCCGCACGGGTCGCCGCCAGCGCATCTTCAACGCGGTGTTTTTTCTCTTTCATCTCGACTTCTGTCGCAGCACCGATATTGATAACCGCCACTCCGCCGGAAAGTTTCGCCAGCCGTTCCTGCAGTTTTTCACGATCGTAATCGGAAGTTGTTTCACCGATTTGATTGCGAATCAGGGCAATTCTCTCCTTCAGCGCTTTTGCATCGCCTCCGCCGTTGATAATGGTTGTGTTTTCTTTCTCGACTTTAACGGTTTTCGCCCTGCCAAGCTGAGACAAGTCGGTCGACTCGAGTTTCATACCCAAATCTTCGGAAATCACCTGCCCGCCGGTCAAAACAGCGATATCTTCAAGCATCGCTTTTCTTCTGTCGCCAAAACCGGGCGCCTTCACCGCCACCGCGTTCAGCGTTCCTCTCAGGCTGTTGACCACCAACGTCGCCAACGCTTCGCCTTCAACGTCTTCAGCAATGATAAGAATCGGACGTCCCGACTGCGCCACTTTTTCCAAAATCGGAAGAAGATCTTTCATCGCGGAAATTTTCTTTTCGTAAATCAAAATAAACGGATTATCCAAAACAACGGTCATATTCTCGGCATTTGTCGCAAAATACGGAGAGAGGTAACCGCGGTCGAACTGCATTCCTTCAACAAAATCAACGGTTGTTTCAATGGTTTTGCTCTCTTCAACCGTAATGACACCGTCTTTACCGACGCGATCCATAGCATTTGCAATTTCTTCGCCGATAACGCGGTCGTTGTTCGCTGAAACGGTCGCCACTTGGGTAATTTCATCTTTTGATTTGATTTTTTTGGACGCCGAATTGATTTTTTTTACGGCTGCTTCAACGGCACGGTCAATTCCGCGTTTGATCCCCATCGGGTTGATGCCGGCAGCGACGCTTTTCATTCCTTCCTTTGTAATGGCGTAAGCCAAAACCGTTGCGGTCGTCGTTCCGTCGCCGGCAACATCATTCGTTTTGCTTGCCACTTCCTTCAAAAGCTGCGCGCCCATATTTTCAAACGGATCTTCCAATTCGATTTCTTTTGCAACAGAAACGCCGTCTTTTGTCACAGTCGGCGCCCCGAACTTTTTATCCAGCAAAACGGTCCGTCCTTTCGGACCCAATGTCACCTTCACCGCGTTCGAAATTTTCTCAACGCCGGACAAGAGCGATTTTCGTGCTTCTTCATCAAATCTCAGTTGTTTAGCCATTAGTCTATCCCTCGAAAAAATAGATTTTCTTTGTTTTCCTTAATTTACAAAAACTCAATCGGAAAGTAAAGCGTTTCATTTTATTTTTTTCAAAAAGATTGATCACGATTCGGAGAGAAACCCGACAACCCGGCATAAAGTTTCCGGATCAACATTTTCACCGCGGTCATTGAGTTCAACGCCTGCGGAACAAAAAGCCGCCTCCAAACGCTCAAGCGGAAACCGCCCTTTGAGAGCGTTTAAATTGTTGCGGAGAGTTTTCCTCCGCGATTTAAACATCTCTTTCGCCAACGTCAGATAAAGATCGCGGTTGACGGTTTCAGTTCCGGAACGGCGCGTCATCACAACGACGGCAGAAACCACCTCAGGCTGCGGAAAAAAAGCGTCGGCGGGAATCTGAAACGGAATTTCGACCTTGTAATCCAACGCGCAGAGCAGCGAAAACGACGAATAATCTTTGCTCCCCGGACGCGCCTTCATCCGCTGCGCAACCTCCTTTTGCACCGTAAACACCATCCGCGGCGGCAGCGTCTCTTTTTCAATCAAAGCGCCGATCATGGCGGCGGCGGCGCAATACGGAAGGTTGCCGTAAATCAAATCGGGAACGGGATTTTCGCGGCAAAACGCGGGAAACGTCTTAATAAAATCCCCGGCAACGATACGTCTTTGAGGAAATTCCATTTCCAAAAAACGGATGAATCCGTAGTCGATTTCAAACAAAACAAGATTTTTTTCTTCCGGGAAGAGCGCCGTCAGAGATCCGAGTCCGGGTCCGATTTCCCACGCCGATGAAACCGCTTCGATATCCATCTGTTCGAAAACGGCATTCCGAAAGCGGTCGGAAATCAAAAAATTCTGCCCGAATTTCTTCTGCATTCCCAAACGAAACAGTTCCAAAATCTCCTTGATTTGACTCACCGAAGAATAATCAATCACACGAAACTCCTGCTTTAATTTTACTGTTTTTATAGAAGAAAAACAAGCCGCGCCGCGGCCTCCGCTCGCAGATCAAGATCCATATGAGCGGAATGAAAAACAATCCCCCAAACGGAAACAGCGAAAGCGTCGGAACCTTTGCGAAAAAAATCAACACAGCGACAAATCCGTCATAAACAACGTCGGAAAAGCGGGCAATCAAAAGCCCCGCAGCCGAAGCTCCCGCCAAAGCGGCAGCGGACGACACAAAACGCAAATACATAAAAAAAGTCATCGGCGGAGAAGCCAAAATCGTTGCAAAAATTCCGCCGGGATTGAGCCCATCCAACAAGAATAAAAGCGGAGCGACAGCGACCTGCGCCGCATAAGAAACCGCCAACGGAGCTGCCGCTGCTTTCGGCAAACGGCGGCAGAGCGCGGTTTGCAGCGGTCTTGCCAATAACACAATGCCGAAAACGGCTGCAAACGACAGCTGCATTCCCAACTGCGCCGTCTCCTGCGGATACAAAAGTGAATTGACAGTCAGCGAGTGACAGAGAATATCGATCATCGCCAGCCGTTTTCCCCCCGGACGGACAACGGCGGCTACAACAAACATTGTGTACGCCCGCTTAAGAGAAGCGCCGCTTCCGGTCAGAATGACATAAAACCCCAGCAAAGGCAGAGAAACCGCATCAAGAATCCGCTGCGAAACGAAACGGGCAAACACCAACCGAATCGCGCCGATAAGAATTGCCAAATGCATTCCGGAAAGCGCAACCAAATGAAGGCAGCCGGAATCGCGGAAGACAGAGACTAAAACCGAATTCAACTCGTCACGATCGCCTAAAATCAACGCTTCAAAAAAAGCTCCGGAATCGGTTTCTTCTATAAAAAAGGAATCCGAAAACCGCTGCAGCAGCCGCGCGCGGAGCGCCCAAAACGGCGAAGGTTCGCCAGTCACTCTCATCGATTCAACACGAAAAAATTCACCTCGCCAACAACCCGAAAACGAAACCGGCTGCCCTTTCCTCAATTTTTCACCGCCTCTGACAATGAAAAACCGCTCGCAGTCGACAGAAACGGAGAAATTTGTTCCCTCCGCGCGAGTACAGCGCACCGTATACCCGGTCCGTCCGTGATCTAAACGACGGCTGTCGCCGCTCAACGAACCGTGCCACACCGTCAGCCGCATCGGATCGGCACCGTATCGATCCGCAGTTTGAGAAAATCGAACGCAAAAGACGGCCGCTGTCAAAAATCCGACACTGAGCATAACAACTGCACGCAAAAGTTCGGGACGGGGACGCATCCGCGGAAAAAACAGAGCCGCCGCCGCATACACAACCGCCAAAAACGCGCCGGCGCTCCACAAAAGGCGGAGCGCCGGCAACAACGGAAAGGCAATCGACAGTGTCAGCGGCGTTACCGACAGCAGCGGCGGTAAATAAATGTAGCCGAATCGAATCAAATTTTTCTTTTTCATACTTTGATTAATGGGGAAAATTTGCTAAACTGAGCCATGGATTTTTCAAAAAAAGATTTTTTTTTCCGCGCAGCTGAACCGCTTCTGATTTTTTTTGTTCTTTATTTTCCGACAATCCTTCAGCAACAGGTCGGCGCAGGAATTCTCAACTTCGACAATCCGTTTTTATACATCACTTACTTTGCCGTCGCCGTTCCTCAGTTTCTTTTTCTGTTGTGGCTTATCGACAAACAGCCTGAGAGTTCGTTTGCCGATTTTGGCTTCCGTAAACCTGAAACGCCGATCGACTGGCTGATGCCGGTTGTTGTTACTGCTTCGCTCTTTGCCGTCATTATCGCCTCGGTTTTGATTCCGCGGATGTTCGGATGGGGGGCGCCGTCGCCCATTGAAACGGCTCCGTTTTCAATTACAAACGCCGTGATGCTGATTCCCGCGTTTTTCATGTTTCTTTTGACGGGATACACCGAAGAACTGTATTTCCGCTCCTACCTCTTAACCGTCTGGTCCCGACTGCGGCTGCCGATGTTCGCTTCACTGCTGTTTTCTTCAATATTATTTGCCTCGGGGCACCTCTATCAAGGTTGGTTTGCCGTTGCGACAATTTTCATCATCGGTATCGTTTTGGGGCTTTGGTATTTTGCGCTGAAAAACATTCATCTGATTGCCGTTGCGCACGCTCTCTTTAATTTTCTGCAGCTCGTTTTTCTTTATTTTCTCAATTTTCCGACAGCGAATTAAAAAAACGAATTGAACTTTTTGCGATTTAAGATGTATAATAAGAAACGGGAAGTACTCTTACATTAAACAGGAGTGAATCATGAAAAATCAAAAAGTACTGGCATATTGCAATTTATTTGCCGTTTTGAAAAATATCGAATATCTTGTCGCCCATGACGAAGAGAGCAAATCGATTGTAGCCGGGAAAAATCTTTCTATCCAGTTCAAAATCAAGAACGGACCGTCGGGACAGCTGACATTTAAGAACGGAACCGCTGAAATGCGCGAAGGGTTCCATTCGTCCTCCATTATACTTTTTTTTACATCACCGGAACATTTCAATAGAATGATCGACGGAAAATCCAATCCGATTCCGTTGAAAGGTTTTACCAAGATCGGATTCTTAACCGGTCCGTTTATGAAGTTAGCCGAACGGCTCTCCTATTTTTTAAAACCGACGGAAGCGCTTTTGTCGGATCCCGGATATTTTAAAATGAATACGGAAATGACGTTTTATACCGCATTTTCGGCGCTGGCGCAAATCGGAAACCGCGACCCCAGAGGCATTCAAAACGCCAAACACATTCCCGACGGAACGGTTCAAGCCGCCATCGGCGACAGCATCGGTCTGTACATCATTGCAAAGAACGGTAAATTGACCGCAATCAAAGGATTTGCGGACAAACCGACCGCCCGCCTTGTTTTCAAAGACTTGAAAACGGCGCAAGGAGTTTTATCGGGAAAAACCGACACTTATGCAGCCATTGCCGTCGGTGATTTAGTAATGAAGGGATTCATTCCGATGATTGAACACATGAATCCGATTTTGGAGTCCGTCAGCGGATATTTATCATAGGAGTCCGGCATGAAAGAGTTTTATACCAACAACAAATCGCAGGAACTGTTTAAGAAAGCATTGAAATACATCCCGACGGGCATTCCCGGTCATCTGGGGCCGGTTCAGTCGCAGTTTATCCCTGCCGATGCGTTTCCGTTTTATGCCGAAAAGGCAAAAGACTCCTACTTCTGGAGCATCGACGGCAACAAATACATCGACTATATGTGCGCCTACGGACCGAATATTTTGGGCTACAACAACGATATTGTCGACCGTGCGGCAGCCGAACAGCTGAAAAAAGGAAACTGCATGGCGCTTCCCGCTAAAGCTCAAGTCGAACTGGCAGAACTTCTGTGCGATACTATTGAAATTGCCGATTGGGCTTTCTTTTTGAAAAACGGAGGCGACGCAACCTCATTTGCCGTCATGACAGCAAAAGCCGCTACCGGCCGCAGCAAAGTGGTAAAAATTCAAGACGGGTATCACGGCGTCGCTCCATGGATGCAAATGGAAGGCGCAAACGGAATAACCGATGCCGACACAAAAGACGTTATCACCATTCCGTGGAACGACACCGACGCATTCGAAAAAACAGTTGCCGAAAATAAAAATTCGATCGCCTGTTTCATTGCAACGCCTTACGATCACCGTATTTTTGCCGATAACGCCCTGCCCCTTCCCGGGTACTGGCAGAAAATCCGCGAAATCTGCACCAGAAACGGCATTGTTCTCATTGTTGACGACGTCCGATGCGGTTTTCGCCTTCACATCGAAGGAAGCGCAAAGTACTTCGGATTTAAACCGGATTTGGCGTGTTACTGCAAAGCGCTTGCCAACGGCTACAACATCTCCGCCGTCGTCGGCATCGACGCATTGAAATCCGCCGCCGGCTCGATTTTTTTCACGGGAAGTTACTGGTCAAGCGCAGTTCCGATGGCGGCAGCTATCGCCTGCATTACCGAAATGAAAAAACTCGACATTGCAAACCTATTGATAGAAAAAGGAAAAAAATTCTCTTCGGAAATGATCGACGCCGGACGAGCGCACGGTATTGATATGAAATTTTCGGGAATCGAATCGATGCCGTTTATGCGCATAACCAACGATCCGACAACCGAAATGATGCAGGATTTCTGCGCTGAATGTGTCAAACGCGGCGTCTTCTTCGTCAGCCATCACAATCATTTTATGAACGCTTCCTTAACGGACGCCGATATTAAAAAAACGATTGAAGTGGCCGATGAGGCGTTTGCCGCCATAGCTAAAATGCATCCCGATAAAATTAACTGATACCGCACAAGGAGTAAACCATGGGACTAAACAAAGAAGAGTTTCTTGCCCTTGAAAACAAAGCAAGGGAATTACGCAAACTGACCGTTGACACGGTTATGTGGGCAGGAGGCGGACATATCGGAGGCGCTTTAAGCGCAATCGATATTTTAACGCTGTTGTATTACAAATACATGAACATTGACGTCTCCAATCCGAAATGGGAAGACCGCGACCGATTCGTCCTCAGCAAGGGACACATAGGCGTCGGTTTTGCGCCGGTCTTGGCGGACAAGGGCTTCTTTGATAAAGAACTTTTAAAAACATACAACCATACATACAGCAAACTGGGAATGCATTTGGACAAAAACAAAGTCGTCGGACTGGATGCTTCAACGGGGTCCCTCGGACACGGCTTAAGCATCGCTCTCGGAATGGCTTTGGGAGGACGACTGCTGGGGAAGAATTTCAAAGCGTACTGCCTGCTTGGAGACGGAGAATGCAACGAAGGCTCCGTTTGGGAAGCCGCTATGGCGATTGCGCATTTCAAAGCGACCAACGTCATCACAATCATCGACCGCAACAAATGCATGATTGACGGCCGAACCGAAGACGTCATGGGTTTGGAACCGTTTGCCGATAAGTGGGAAGCGTTTGGGTTTGAAGTCCGCACCGTAGACGGTCATGATCTGTACGCTTTGACCGAAGTTTTAGACTACGCTATCAAAGCCCAAAACAAACCGGTCGCCATCATTGCCGACACATTGAAGGGATGCGGAGTCGCCGACATTCAGGACGACTACCGCTACCACTACGCCAGCGTCAGCGAAGACGCCGCCGCCAAGTATAAAAAACAGATTGACGAATACCACGACAAACGATTGAAACTTCAGGAGAAATCGAATGGCTAATTTAAATTACACCATGTTTGATGCGGAAAAAATGTCAACCGCGGAATATTACGGAAAAACTCTCTGCGAACTGGCGGCAAAAGACTCCCGCGTCGTCGGACTCTCTGCCGATTTGGCAAAATCCACCAAAATCGGCGCACTGGAAAAAGATTTTCCCGAAAGAATTTTCAATTTCGGCATCGCCGAACAGAATATGTTTGCCGCCGCCGCCGGAATGGCAGAAGTCGGATTGATTCCGTTTGTATCGACATTTGCCGTTTTCGCCTCAATGAGAGCACTGGATCAATTTCACACCGACGCCTGCTATCAAAACATGAACGTCAAAGTGATCGCTACCCACGCGGGACTCTCTTTCGGTCAAGCGGGAAGCACCCACCACTGCACCGAAGACATCGGCATCATGCGGACAATGGCAAATTGCCGCGTCATTGTCCCTGCCGACGGACGGGAAACAGTAAACGCCGTCAAGGCTGCCTACGAAAACGACGGACCTTTTTACATTCGAATCAACCGCGGTTATGACATGCCGGTTTATCCAAACTCCGATTACGGATTTGAATTGGGAAAAGCCATTCAAATGACAGACGGAACCGATTTAACCATCATTGCCTGCGGCTCCTGCGTCATCCGCGCCATCGCCGCCGCAAAACAATTGGAAGCCGACGGAATCCGCGCCCGTGTCCTGAACATGCACACCATCAAACCGATCGACAAAGAGGCAATCGAAAAAGCTGTTGTTGAAACCAAACGAATCATCACCGTTGAGGACCACAACATCATCGGCGGATTGGGAAGCGCTGTCGCCGAAACCGTCACCGAATTCGGAAAAACGTGCGTTATGAGAAAATTGGGCGTTCCCGACACCTTCTCAATTATCGGTTTGCACGAAGATTTGATGGCGGAATACGGATACGATGCGAACGGCATCGTCAAAACAGCACGCGAAATCATCGGCATTCAAGTGATTGACGAAGAAAACTGGGACGACGACGATTTTTAGGAGGTTCCGAATGGCTGAAACTGTCTCAAAAGACCGGGAAACGCTGTATTCGACCGAACTTTTTCTGTACGCCGTCTGTCCGCTGCTGAAAACCATTCTCGAAGACAGACCCGCTTTACAGACCGCATGGCAAAAAAAGCGAACCGTCGCCCAAATCAGCTGCTTGGAACAAGACGGCAAAAAAGCGATTCATTACATCTTTGAGAACGGAGCCTGCACTCCGAAAAAAGGCGTCAGTGAAGAGCCGATTGATATTGAACTGGAATTTAAATCACCCGAACATTTATGCGCTTTTTTTAAAGGAAAGCTTTTGCCTCTGCCGAAAATGAAAGGCGCGCTGAAGCACTTCTCCGCTTTTTTGAATTTCATGAAGCTGCTGTTGGTCATGTCCGGACTGCTCGGGGCAAAAACCGCTCCCAAAAAAATCGAAGATCAAAAATTGTTGGTAAAATGCATGTTTTACCTGCTTTCACGCGGCATCAGCCTTCTGAACAAACTCGGACACCCGGCGGCTGCCGCTTGGGCGGCCGCAAGCCCCGACCGCGTTTACGCATGGGAAGTGGAAGGAGAACCGGATCTGTCGGCGTGGCTGCGCGTTTGCAAAGGCCACACAAAAGCCCGCCGAGGCTTATACACAAAAAGCATTCCGTTCTTTACAATGAAATTCGATTCACCCAAAAGCGCACTGGGAATTTTACAGGAGACCGACGACATGATCGAAGCGACCATTCAACAAAGACTGATTATGGTCGGCGGGCCTGAATTCGGAGCTCAACTGGGCGACTTAATGCTGACGGTCGGCGGTTTAGTCAAATAGGGGGAAAAATGAAAATCAGAGGATTCAACCACGTCGGAATCACCGTCAAAAATTTCGAAAAAGCCGTTCGATGGTACCGCGAAGTTTTCGGCGTTTCGTTGATTTCGGAAGGAGGTTTGACGCCCGAACGAATCTCCGAAATGAAAAAACTGTACAATTTGCCGGAAGGAATCGGCGTTAAATTCGGATTTTTGATTTGCCCGGGCGGCGGATTAATCGAAATCTTCGAATTTACTGAAACCGCTCCGTTTGCCCATTGTTGGAATCGCCCGGGAACCCACCATTTTACTCTCGACGTTAAAAACATAAAAAAGTGGTACAAAAAACTGAGCGAGCGCGGCGACGTCGAAATTTTAAACACACCGCAGCGCGATGACGGCGCGGATTGGTTTTTCTTTCGAGACCCCGACGGCAATCTCATCGAATTAATGGATTTGAGAAAAAACTACTTTCCGATAAAATATTTAAGCCGCCCGGTCGGATTTTTTATGAGAAAATTCAAATTTAAAAAAAATTACAAAGTATAAAAACATTATTTTTTTTTTTTTATTTGATATATTTCGCAGCCTCCTTTATAATTAAATTAGATTTTATATAAGGAGTTTTTATGCGAAAAACAGGTTTACTGATTTTATTGGTAGCGGCTCTCATCGGCTGCCCCCCGCCGGGAGAAGATGAGATTTTCAACAACATTAACATTGCCGATTGGGTCACTTTTGCGGACGGCGATTCAATCTCATCCGTAACGCAGTCATTTACCGTTGCAGCGGAAAAAGACGGCTATACGGCGACCGTCAAGGCGCCGTCGACGATGACCGTTGAAGGCAACACCGTCTCTGTCAACCCGATTAATATTTACGCACCGTCGCAGGAAGCCATTCTGACCATCACGCTGACAAAAGACGGAGTCAGCAAACAGTTCCCGCTGACAGTCACCTTAAAACGGACTCTGGGAAGCATGCCTGTCGAACAGCTGATTCTCTTTGAAGAAAGCCTTGACACCATCGACGGCGTCACCAAAAACTTCACGCTGGCACAGGACACCGGAGACTGGGGTGAAGACATCAGCTGGGAGTTTGACACCGATTCTGCGAATTTGGTATATAACGATTTGACAGGAGAGGTGACTGTCACGCTGACAGACGAGCAGCAGAAGGCAACAGCAACGGCGACTTTTACCAAAGAAGGTTTTGAAACCGTAACCAAAACTTATGAAATCACCGTGCTGACCAAAAATGAAGATTTTTCATGGACCCCCGATTCTTTAACCGATTACATCACCCTCGGCAACGACGGAAAAGATTATCTGTGGCGCATCCGGGACAATTTTACCCTGCAAACTTCATTCGAAGCCGGAACCGGTCACGACGCGGGAACCATTACGTGGACCTCTTCCAATGAGGCCGCCATTTCCGTCAGCGGCGGCACGGCAACCGTGACCCGCGATTTGGACAGCCAAAAAGTCACATTGACCGCTGCCTTTGCGGAAACCGGCCGACGCCCCAAAGAGATCAAAATCGATGTTCTTGTTATGGAAACGATTCCGGCAACTCTGTCCGTCGACGGAAAAACCTACAAGCTGGTTTATTTCGACGCTTTCGACAACCAGGCTATTCTGGAAGCCAACTGGGACATCGGAAATCCGGGTCACGATGCTCCGGAAATCGGCAACAACAATCTCGCCCCGAGCTACTTCAAAGCTCCGGACGGGCAGTTCCACGGATACGCCGACGAATGGCAGAAACAGCCGACATGGTCGCCAAGGGCTACTTACATCGAAGACGGAAAAGCGCGTCTGCTTGCTAAATACGATAAGGAGGCACAAATCGGAGTTGCCGGAGCGCTGCACTCTAAACGGCTTTTCCCCCACGGAGTTTTTCACGCCCGATGGACACAGAAACGGGATACCGCTTCTCACTGGGACGCATTTTGGCTGGACACCAACCAACCGTTCTCCAAAGCTTACGGTCAGAAGCTTCTCAATCTTCCGAAAGCTCTTCGTTCTCAAGTAGAAACGACTACTGAGGGTTTCTTTGATAACCAAGCAGCGAATATTCAGCACGGAGATACTACCGTAAGTAATCCGATTTTGTATCAGTCCGCATATACATTAAAAACAACAAGCACGGGAAGCTGGAACTTTACAGCTGCTAAAAGGGTCGATCAAATCGGACGATGGTACAACGGCGAACAGCGGTATGAACTGGACGCTTACGAATGGGTCAACGGCACGGGTCAAAATAACGTGATCCACACCTGGCACTGGATGAGAGGCTATCCGGGCAATGAAAAGGATCTGGACCCAGTGGAAGGTGTTGCCAAAAAATGGCATGTCGGAAACGTTGCACGCGAGCAGGGGAAAGTAGGCGGATACTCCACCACCTATTCGGCAGCCGTCAACAAAACACCGTCCTTTACCCTCACAACGCTGTACAATGACAGCAAAATTGCCTTTTACTACAATGCCCACGGTGAAAGCAATTTTTCTTCTCCCAAATATTTCCGATCCAAGCAGAAGGGAGATATATTTGATTCCACTAGACCAGAAGATAATCAGCAACCGTGGCCGGATGATGAGTTTAACCCCGTTCAGGTAAAATTTACGATTGAACCGGGACAGTGGAATGAAGCTTTTTACCAGATCACAACGGCTTTCCGAAATAGTCCCGACAATTACGACGCCATGGACCTCGAATACTTCGCCTACTACGCGGCGGAAGACGACATGCTCAATCCCAATATCGGCGATGAAAACAGCGGCGTACCGCTGACTGCCATCACCGACATGGACAATGTGCAGGAATCGGCAGAAACACAGACAAAACTGACAAAGGAGTGGGTACAAGAATGAAATTCAGTTCTATCGTACTTAAATCGTTAGGGTTGGGGGCAGCCGCAATGGCTGCCGCCTGCCCTCCCCCTGACGGAATCAAAGCGATTTACCCCGATCAGCTGACGAATCCCGGAGCCGACAACGATTCAAAAACCGTCAAATCGGCTGCCGACTACGAAATTACCACAAAGCCGAACGTCATCTTTATTCTGCTGGATGACGCCGGTTACGGAGACATCAGCCGCAACGGGCAAACCAATTTCAAAACACCGAACATCGACAGTTTGGCACAAAACGGCATCCGCTTTGTCAACCACTACGCCGGCGCACCGGTCAGCGCGTCATCGCGCTGCGCCCTCTTTACCGGCAAAACAACCGGACACAGCGCCATCCGCGGCAACCTTGAACTGGGTAAGGGCGTCGGCTTAGATCCAGAAACTGTTACAAAAGAAGGTCAGAAAGGTCTTCCCGATTCGGAATATACTCTGGCGCAGTTGTTTAAAGATAACGGATACAACACCGCCCTGGTCGGAAAATGGGGCATGGGAATGCCGGAGAACAACAGTTCTCCTAAGAATAAGGGGTTTGATCACTATTACGGACACCTCTGCCAACGAATGGCGCACTCCTACTTTCCCACTCATGTCTGGGAAGACGATAAACAGGTTGACTTTGCTGGCAACAGCGGACGGGAAGGCAATGTTTGGCTCCACGATGAATTTGAAAAAAAGACCGCGGAGTATCTGGAAACGTACCTTCAAGACAGCAGCAAGCCGTTTTTTCTGTTTTGCACCTACACCATTCCGCACGGGGCGCTTCAAATTCCGGAAGGAATGCTCAACGATGCTACCTACCATCCGTACACAACTGCCGCCTGGTGGTCAAAGGCCTCCGATGACATGAAACGCTATGCGATTATGATGCACCGCCTCGATTTGACCGTCGGTAAAATCATCGATCAAGTCTCAGATGCGGGAAAGTTGAGCGATACTCTGTTTCTCTTTTCGAGCGACAACGGGCCTGCCGATGAATACGGAGCCGATCCGAATTTCTTTGAAAGCGCCGGCCGTTTCGGTGAAGAGCGGCTACGGGGAATCAAGCGGGCGCTTTACGAGGGCGGCATCAAGGTTCCGTTCATCGCGTCGTGGGACGGCAAAATCAAACCGGGCGTTTCCGAACACATTTTCGCTTCCTACGACATCATGGCGACCGTTGCCCAAATTCTCGACGTCGATTTGTCGGCAAAAACAAAGAGCGACGGCATTTCATTCCTGCCGGTTTTAATGGGCGATACAGCCAATCAAAAACAACACCCCTACCTTTATTGGGAGTTTGTCGGAACTGACCCGACTGAAGGCGGCGGACCGCGGCAGGGTGTGCGCAGCGGCGTCTGGAAAGCGGTTCTGAACTTCGGTCAGGTTTCAACCGCTCAAGCCGGCGAAGGCGATATTGAACTGTATCATTTGGGAGACGACCCGGGCGAAAAAACCAATGTCGCCTCCGCTTATCCGAATATTGTCGAATCGATGCGCGCTATTATGGTGGAAGCTCACGACAATAACGATAAATTTCCGCAGATCAAAAAATAAAAATATGAGGAGTAAAAAATGAAAACAAAAAAAATGATCGGTATTTTAGCTTTAATGGTCGCTCTCTTGTTTATCGGGTGCCCGCCCGAAACGGAGGGTACCGACGTTGAGTCTCTGACTTTGACTTCGCCGCAAGAGTATTTGGCTCCGGGACAAACGCTGACGCTGTCGGCTGCCGTTGTTCCCGAGACAGCCGCTGTGACGTTTGAGTCGGATAACCTCGGTGTCGCGACGGTTGACGAAAAAGGTGTCGTTAAAGGCGTTTCGCAGGGAACAGCCATCATCACAGCGTCTGCGGGAACCAAAACCGACGACGTTGCCGTCACCGTCATTCCGTACACTTCCATTTCCATCAAAGCGCCGGAGAGCTCCACGATTGCATTGGGTACAACTCTTCAATTGGAACTGGAATGGGAACCTGATTCGGTGACCGCGCCGAAGAATGTTAAATGGGTTTCATCAAATCCGGAAACGTTTTCCGTCAATGAAACCGGTTTGGTCACCTCAAACAGCAGTACGGAATCCGCCGAAATTTACGCCGAGATTTACAGCGGCGCATTGAAAACGGCAGCCGTAACCGTTCGCGGAGATAAAGCGCCTGCACCGATGGTTGAAAACCTGCGCGCCTTCACCGGCGACGGCCGTTACACAATTTATTGGGACGCCGTAGATGGAGCAGAAGGATACAATCTGTATTACACGACAGCCACCGATAAACCGGCAGATGGAACCCAGACGCTGGGTCCCGAAACAACATCTTATCTTGTTGACAGTGCCACCAATGGAGAGACAATCAATATTTGGGTCGAAGCGATTGTTGCGGATACCATTCCGCTTGAAAATCCGGCGCACACAACCGTGACGGTCGGTTACAGCGGAAACAGCAATGCATCGATTACAGTCGATTCGCAAACCTACACACTCGACCGTGAAGTCGACTTCCGCGAAGGAACTTTTAACCAAGTGTGGCCGACATCGGAAACACTTTACAGCGTTGACCCCGAAACGGGTATTTTAACGCAAAATGGCGGCAACACTCCTTCTAAAGGAAGCTATGATACCGCACAACCGGGATATGGTGCCAATTCATGGTTAAAATGGACTCCGCCTCAAGATGTAGCCCACATCTCAGAATATGACTATATTGAAGTGGAGCTGAAGACGACGCGTCCATCGGGTACTCCCGGATTTTGGGTCATTCTCAACCACAACAACGATGTGGAAGGAGCGGCAACCGGTGAAGGAGTCAGTTACGAACTAGTTCACTATAACAACCAAAATCAACAAGGTTGGTTCGTTGCGTACGGCGGTGAATGGCAAAGCAATGGCAAACCGACTACATATATAGCCGGAAAAGCGCGTACTTTACCTGCTGATACCGACATACACCGCTTTGGAATTAAAGTTACTGATACCCCAAAAACTATCTCACTCTTTACGGATAGAGGGACCAAAGAAGATGTAACGCTTAATAAAGGCAATCCCCCGGCTGCATGGACTGAAAACGGAGCAACAATTTTCGAATTCATCTTCGGCGCGGCCGACTGCCCCAACTACCGGGCAGAAATTTCCAAAATCCGCTACTACAAAGCAGCGGATACGAGCACCGCTCAGCCTTAATAAGTATTAAACTCACTTAAACTCCCCCGCTTCGACGGGGGTATTTTTTTATCGAGGCAATTCCCTTTTGCCGCGAAATAGGCTATAATCAAGGCAAGAGCAGAGAAGTGATTAAGCCCGACCGTTACTTTCGTCTAAAAATGAAAAAAAAGAGTGCCCACGGCATCCTCCTCACCGACGGAGAGAGCGATGTTCTGCTGCCGGCTTCGGATTCCGTACCGTCGTTTCACAGGGGGAAGGAAATCGACGTATTTGTTTACAACAACCGCGATTCGTTAAGAGCGACCGAACGCAGACCGCTTGCCGTTCAGGGTGAATTTGCGGCGTTGACGGTGAAGAGCGTTGAACCGTTCGGAGTCTTTGCCGAATGGGGCATTCCGAAGGATTTGTTCATTCCGACGCGCAACCTGGATCATGATGAATACGAACCGGGAGAGACGATTATTGTGCGGCTGACTCCCAACTTTGGGGGAGATACGACCGTCGGCGACTGCTACATTGAAGATTATCTGGAAACCGACGGAATTGATTTAAAACCCAACGACAAAGTTGAAATTCTAATTTATAAATTGACTAAACTCGGCGCGTGCGCTGTTGTCGGCAACCGCTTTTTCGGATTGCTTTATCATCACGATGCACAAAATGCCTTTTACATCGGCGAGCGTCGAAACGCTTATGTTAAAAAAATTCGGGAAGACGGCCGCATCGATTTGACCCTTTTTCCGCAAGGTTACCGCGCTTCGCAGCCGGTCGCCGAAAAAACGCTGCTGGATGCGTTAAAGGCAGCCGGTGGGGTTTTGCCGCTCGGCGACGCCTCTGCCCCCGAAGAGATTGAAGCCGCCGTCGGCATGAGCAAGGCGCTGTTCAAACGCACCGCAGGCGCACTCTACAAACGGGGGAAAATTCTGATTTTTGACAACAAAATCACTGTGCCGCTGCGCCGAAAACCGCGCCCGCCCCGCCGTTCATAAAAAAACCGCGTCCGGGGACGCGGTAAAGTGATCGCCAAAGTGTCACGGAGTGGCTGTTGTCGGGAAATCTGTCCGACCGCCGTACCAGTTTTGCTGATCCTCCAGTGCATAGAAGGCAAAATAATCGGCATACATCACATCATACGGTTTGATGGCTTTTGTTCCGTCCGGGGCATACTCTTTCAGGAACAGTTCGTGATCGTTATCCCACTGTCCGATTTCGGTACTGTATTTAATCTGAATCGGATTGAAGGCGTCATTTGCCAGTCTTGCTTTTTGATTCGCATTATTTAACCAGCTTTTCACCGCGGTATCGGCTTTGCGCACCAATTTCTGCTGACCGTCAAACCACATAATAAAACCTTCCGGAGCCCAGAACATGGCCAACGTGAAGTATGTTTTCTCTTTTAATTTCGGCTGTATCGACATAGCACCGACCGCGCCGTAACCGTCATTGGCCCGCAGACCGTCGATCGTTTTCATATCGTGAACGGTGCCGAATTTATCCGACGAAGGCGGGTTTCCGCCGTTTTTCAGCTCTTCAACACCGGGATAACCGCCGTACCAGTCCCAGCAGTGTTCGGCCTGCCACTGGGAACCTGTGGCCACTTCAACCCATTCATACATGTCGTATTCGTAAACCTGCTGTCCGTTAAAGCCCTGCCATTTCGCTTCGGCGCGGTTGTTTTCAGTGTATTTATCCGTTTTTTTGGACATAGAATCATAACTGTTCGCCAAATCAGTCAATCCCAGCTCTGTTAATATCTCTTTAGTCGGGGTAAACAGTTTCTTTTCACCGTAGGCGCGGCTGAACGGGTTGTTGGATTCCGCCCACCAGGCATCCCAGTGAGTCGCTGTTTCCTTATCCATCAGGATGCGGGTTTCAAAGTAGCCGTACGGGAACTGCCGGCGGGAATGAATGGCACCGGACAGGGCATAGCCGTCACGGACCTTCTTGCCGTCTTTATCGTAAACGGGAACATTCTGATCATACATTGTACCGATGACCAAAAATCCGTCTTTCAGGGTAACGGCTTTCGGCGACCAGTACGGCTGCTTAAACCGGTCATTTTTATAACCCTTCAGACCGTCAGAAAATGCCACTTCCTCCGGTTTGTCATACCCCATATTGCCGACTTCAGGCTTATTGTATCCGGGATTTCCGATGTCCCAGTCTTCCCGAAAGGAATCCCAATTGTCAAATTCATCCGAATAGGTTCGTGTTAACGTTAAATTCTTGTATTTTGCATCCAAGGCCGATGCATCAATTGTAACCGTTTCCGAAGAGGCCTTCGCCTCGAGGGTAGACACGGTGCCCGAAGGGCAAGACGTTAATGCGGCCGTGGCCGCAGCCAAAAATAAAAGTTGTTTTTTCATAAATTCTCCTTATTCCTCCCCATTTATTGTGAAAGATATTTTATTATCATACGTAACCAACGGTTTGTCAAGAAAAAAAATCGGGAGCGAAAAGAAGCTTCCGCTCCCTTTGCCAATCATCAGCCTTCGCTGTCCGCATTATACGACGGATACTTGTCGGTATCCCATGCGTAGAAGGCGAAAAACTCGGCGTGCATGATGTCCGGGTTCTCCGGCGTCAGCTTGTCGCGGGCGTTGTAGATGAGGTTGTGCTTGTTGCCCCAGTCGCCCAGCTCCGACGAATATTTGACCTGAATCGGAGCATAAGTGTCCGCATTCCGGTACGGTTTGATTCCCGATGTGCCGAACGCGGAGTTTCCGGCTGTCAGCTCGCTCTTCTTTGTCGCGGAATCGCTGAAATCCCAGTTCCACGTACCGGGGAAATTCCACATCACCACTTTATCAGGCGTCACCAGCATGGCCAGGTAGAACCAGCTGCCGCTGCCCGCCTGATTGTTGTCCTGATAGGAGTTGGAAAAAGAGGACGTACCGCCGCCGTTGTCATTGCCCCTCAGATTGTCGGAGGTTGACCAGTAGTTGTTGTCGCCGCCGCGGGTATCGTAACGGTCTTCCCAGCCGGGATAACCGCCGTACCACGCCCAGCTGTGGAGAACCTGCCATTGAGTAGTATTGTTGGAAACCCATTCGTACATATCGTATTCATACACCTGCTGTCCGTTCAGACCGCGGTCGCCGGCCGGAACGTCGGTGTAATTGTCGGCGGTTACCGCATTTTTTGCCCGGCGGGCTCTGTTTTCCCCGCCTTCGGGCATAAACAGCTCCTTTTCACCGTAAGCGCGGCTGAACGGGTTGTTGCTCTCCGCCCACCAGGCGTCCCAGTGCGCATTGGTTTTGTTACTGCGGTTGCTCCACGAGTGCTTGATTTTGGTAACGAACAGCCCCGACGGGAACTGCCGTTTTGAATGGATGGCGCCGGCCAGACCGTAGCCGGTTGTGTCAACAGCACTGCCGCCGGGAATGTAACCTTCCTGTCCGTTATTGACGTTTTTGTTACGGATGGTTTTGTCAAAAAATACCTTGATTTCCAACTGACCGTCACCGCTGATACCGACCGCCTCAGGCGACCAGTACGGCTGTTTGTAGCGGTCTCCCGAATAGCCTTTGATTCCGTCGGGAAACTCGACCAAAGTCGGCCTCTCGATTCCGGGGTTGCCGACTTCGGGACGGTCGATTCCCGGGTTGCCGATGTCCCAGTTGGTTTCCAGCATGTCCCAGTCGTCAAACGGATCAAAATGGGTCAGATACAGCGTTCTGCCGTCGACGGTGACAGTCAGCGGAATGTTATCCTGATTCGGGTTGACGTACTGCGACGGATCAATAATTCTGACGGTTGCCGTAAACTCCTTTACCGTCTCGCCGGAGGAAGAGGATTTCAAAATACAGGAAAGGCTGTAATCGGCGGCCGCGTCAAAATCGACCGCTTCCCATCCGTCAAGAATTTCAACGGAAAAGCCGCCGTTTCGAATCAAATATTCCGAGCACGTCTCCGATCGGGAATCCGAAACCGCATCTTTGTTGTCATCCTGCAGAACCGCCGACAGCAGGGCGTTCATTTGCTCCGCGCTGTAACCGACCGCCGCCGAACCTTTGACAAACTGAACGGTAAATGCGTCGGCTGCCGGTTCGAAAGGCGCTTCCCCCGCCCTCACATCAAATTGGAGATTGACAGTCGCCGACGATTCAAATCCTTCATTGTTGCGGACGGTGTAGGTAACCGGTACAATCTGCATGCAAAAGTGAGCGTCGGCAGTAAACTGCGCCGCATTTTCAGATGTGATCTCCCAAGCGGTCAGACTTGCGCCTGCGGTAGTTCCGGGAGAGACCGTGATGTCTGCCTTCAGTTGATCCAAAATCTCTTCTGTAGTCATTCCGCAATGCACCACAATCGGAGCTTCCGGAACGGTAATCGACGGAGCCATCGGATTCGGCTCTTTCGAGTAACGGACTGTCTGCGGTTCGCTCTTGCTGTTCAGTGCATCAACGACAGTAAAAGACGCTTCCGTTTCGCTTCCCTCAACATACGAAATGTCCCAATCGGTCAGCGTATACGCATTGGTGGAAGCGGCGGCGCATGCGCCTATCGTCACCTTCATGTTCAATTTACTCACCAACGCGTTTTCTAAATATTCAGCTGTCACCGATTCGGTTGCCGGAATCGTCAATACGGTATCGTCTTTTTGAACGGTGGGAGCAGCAGCGACAGGCGTTACGTAAACGGGATAGACCGCCTTTGAAAAAACGCCGGTTGAATCTTTAACGATAAACGGAACTTCTATTTTGCCGTGAACGTGCGGAACGGCAAGTTTGGATAAATCGGCGTCAAATTCAAATGCGCCCTTGTGCTTTCCGTGGGCTGTGGAGACTTTGACGTAATCCTGATTCCTTAAAACCGATTCGATGAACGCAGCTTCGTCGGTGATTTTTTCCGAACAGGAGACTGTGTAGGTCGTCGAGGTGATTTCGATTTTCGGAACAGGCGCTTCGTAGTATTTTTTGCTGCCTTCCGTCCCTTCCGGGCAGCCGGCGAATACCAACGCAGCCGCCGTCAATAAAAACGATCTTTTTTTCATTGTCCTCCTCCTTCTCCGATGAGAGTTTGCGCTTCGCTTTCAAGCGCTTCCGCGGCAATTTGTTCCGCTTCGGGAATGTGCGCGTCGATTTCGTAAACGGCGCAATCGTCAATGTAAATGGGTGAATACCCCCATGTGCTGTCAATGTCTTCTTTAGTGCCGTCGTCATTGGACAAATAGCGGCGGAATTCGAAGACGGCTTCTTTGGCGGCGTCTGCCGCATACGGATCGCCGACATAGGTCACAAATTGTCCGTATTGTGCCGCCTCCCCGTGACCGACGATTTGAATTTCCGATAAGACGGTGTCGCCCTCTTTCAGCATGACATAGATTCCGCCGACCATACCGTTCAAATTGTTCCCCTCATCACGACCAAACGAACGGATAATGGCAGAAGAGATGACGTAACTCTTTCCCGCCGAGAGCGCAACCGGCTGCGTCAGTTTGACGCCCGTTCCCAAAAAGAGACTGTTGCCTGTGCCTGCTACCGGCTGATATCTTTTCCCGCGGAGCGCCAGCGAATACGCTCCGTTGTTCGCTTTTTCGCTCGAGGGCGCCTTATAAACCAATCGATGCTTCATATCATCCGTCGGTAATGTACTCATATTGTTTTTGTTCGAAACATCGCTGTATCCGTTATCCCGCACCGTTTTGCCCGAAAACCACGACTGTTCGGTGTTCAGAAGTATCGGTCCCTGAGCCGTATCGGCAGAGTTATCGGTCGCCGCCTTTGTCCAGGAAGCGTCGGAAATCTCGCCTTCACCGCCTTCGGCTGTTGTGCCTCGTTTTAAATAAATCGCCGTCGGTTCAAGCGTCCATGCGGAACTGAGTCGGTATTGGGCAAAATCATCGCCTCCGTTGCCGGTAAACGCGGCTGCTTCTTTTTCAAACCCGGGATCCCGAAGCAGATTCATCTCCGCCGGCAGCGTTGTAAAATCAAAGTCGTCGGAAACCGTATATTCGACGCGGACGGAAACCGGCGCGCTGACATTGCCCGCCGAATCGGCCGCCGTCACCCGCAGACGCTGAACGCCGAGCTTGGTTCTGTCCGGTTCACTGACAACCGCAATCGTTGCATTTTCAAGCGACACTACCGGATCAACAGACTCAACCTCGGCGCCGTTGTCTTTCAGGAACTGTCTAATCTCTGTAAACAACGTATTTTTTTCACCTTCGTTGTAATTTTCAAATGCGTAATTCTGCGGAAACACCTTCGTTTCGGCGTCCGGCAGCGTCAAAACCGGCGGCTGATCGTTCCGCAGTACAACAACAGGGACATCAATAGGCGCTGATTGCGCTCCGGTCGAATCCACTACAATAAAACCGGATATCGTTCCTGTCTCTTGCGCTTTAAACCAAATCGGGAAGTCCTGTTCGGCGGTTTCTCCGGCAGGAATCAGCTTAACAGTCGGAATCGCCGTGGCTGTCGACAAAGAAAAGCTTCCGGAAGCGGCGCACGGATTGTCACTTTCGATTGTGAAATACTCGGAATTTGTCAGCAGTTCATCGATGTAAAGGCGAATCGACTCTCCGAAACGAATCGGCATCGGCTCATTCCCCTTGTTGTAAACAACCTTCAAATTCGACTGAGCTTCATTGGGAACAATCACCACCTGAACGGTTTTCTCGACAGAAAGCCCGGTTGAATCGCTCACCGTAAACGGAACCTCCACCGGTCCGTGCGTATGAGCGGGAATTGCCGAATCATCAACCGTAATTGTAAAAGCACCTTGATGATCTTTATTGGACGAATAAATCTCAAGGAATCCCTCTTCATTCAATACAGCTTCGACCGAAGCTTTTAATGAAGCGCCTTCTCCCTGACATTGCGGACACGGAACAGAAGCGACTTCGCCTTTAATGATGACAACAGGCGCGTCCGGATCCACCCATTCGTCAAACGGGGGCACCTGTGTCTGTTCCGGATTTGGCAGTTCTTCCTGTTCGCAGGAAACAAACAAGAAGAGCATCAAAGCCGAAAAAAGAATCAAAAAATTTTTCATGCGCATATTCTCCTCCATAAAAAAGAAAATTGAAATGTGTATTTTAATTGTAGCGAAGGTGGGTTATTTTTTTTTTTTTTATCAAAAAGTTATTTTTTCATACTCTGTTTTGGTTGCTGCCGAACACGAAAATGTGTTAAAATTTGCCCATGAAATCGTTTATTTTTGTTTTGGTACCGGTTGTTTTGCTGTTCGGCTGTCTTTCTGTCGATGTTCAGGAAGAAGTTTCCCGTATTGATACGGCGGAGTACCGCGCGCCGATTGATTTAACGGCGGCAGAAGAGGCGCCGCGCGCGCTGGTTCCGTTTCCCCGTGAAGTGATTTGGAACAGCGGCGAACAGCTGCTTTCCCGGTGCTCGGTGAAAAAATCGATCGAACCGCTGCCCTTTTCCGATTCGCCGGAAGCGTATTCGCTGACTGTCGGAAACGGTGCTGTCGCCATCAAGGCCTCTTCGGAACGGGGAATCCGCTATGCCGAGCTGACACTGAATCAGCTCTCCGAAGGCGGAAAAAAGCCGCTGCCGTCGTGCGTTATCCGCGACTGGCCTGCGTTTGCTGTCCGCGGTTTTCACCAAGACACCGGTCGAAATTATCAAAGTCCCGAGCGGCTCAAAGAGCAGATTCGGCGGTTGGCGGCGTACAAACTCAACACGTTTCACTGGCACATTACCGACAATCCGGGTTGGCGCGTCGAATGCAAAACCTATCCGATTCTCAACGACCCGAAGACGATGTACCGTTCCGATTCTTTCTATACTTATGATGAAATCCGCGACGTCATCGCCTTTGCAAAAGAACAGGGAATGCAGATCATCATCGAACTCGATATGCCGGGACACAGCAAATATTTCCCGAAGGCGTTCGGTTTTTCAATGGGATCAAAACGAGGCACGCAGATTTGCCGCGAACTGATTCGGGAATTCTGCGAAGAAATTCCCGTCGAGGATGCTCCGATTATTCACATCGGAGCTGATGAAGTGCGCGAACCGGTGATCGATGAGTTTATGGCAGAGATTGAGGCCGAATTGAAAGCGAATAACCGCATCGGCATGGTTTGGCACCCGGGTATTCCGGCGCCCGCATCGTTTATCGATCATATTTGGTTCGAAAATCACAAACAGAGCGGCCGCAAAAGCATCGATTCGAGCGGAATGTACACCAATACCCTCGACTACTTCAACGTCATCCAGGCGATTTATTTCAAGCAGCCGTGTGAAGTTCCCGAAGGTTCGGAGTTTGATTTGGGTGCAATTGTCTGCAACTGGAACGACGTTGCAGTCGCCGATGAACGCGATCCGATGCTCAACAACCCGGTTTACGCTTCGGGTCTCACCGGCGCCGAAATTTTTTGGAACGGCAACCCGACCGGCAGTCAGCGCTATAAACAGGTTCTGCCGCCGACAGGCAGCGAAGCGCTGAGAGCATTTGCCGAATTCGAAAACCGTCTTTTGATTCATAAAGAGCTGTATTTCAACGATGTCGGCGGCGAATTTGTTTACACGCGCCAAGCTGATCAAGTGTGGCAGCTGACGGGACCGAACGGCGAAACGGCCGAAGCGCGCGGCGTATCGCTTTTACTCGGCGACTATTTTCCGAACGCAAAAAAACGACAGGCAGCGCTCTGCCGGTTGGAAGTCTTCGCCGACGAAGAAAAAGAGGTGCTGCTTCACGCCGGTTTTGACGTTCCGGCGCGCGCCCATCGGTTTTACGGCGGCATTCCTCCGAAGGGAAAATGGGACCGTTACGGCAGCACGATCACGTTAAACGGCGAACCGGTCGCTCCCCCGGAGTGGAAACAGCCGGGCGCCTATAAGCACGATATTATCCAGACTTGGGACAATCCCGTTCAGGAAGTGCCGTGGACAGCCGAAGAACTTTATTGGCGGCGTGAACCGGTAAAAGTCACCCTGAAAAAAGGCGCAAATGTTTTTGAAGTCAGAGCGGTGCGCAACTCACCCAAACAAATTTGGATGACGGCGCTCTGGCTTGAAGAAATCCGCTGACAGACAGCGTTTTAAGGCTCTCTTCGGAGAGCCTTGACTTTCCTCAAATGCGCGGTTATAATGCCTTCATGGCAGATTCGTTTCACTGGGCCGACATTACGGCCGATAAAATCATCCGCGAAAAAGGCGGCAAAGAGCTTTACGTCTGCGCGTCGGGCATTACACCGTCCGGCACGGTTCATATCGGTAATTTCCGCGAAATCATCTCCGTTGCACTGACAGTCCGCGCATTGCGCGAAAAAGGCAAAAAGGTTCGTTTTCTCTATTCATGGGACGATTACGATGTTTTCCGCAAAGTGCCGAAAAATATGCCGCAGCAGGAGCTTCTCGAAACGTTTTTACGGCAGCCGATTACGTCGGTTCCCGATGTTTACGGACTCTATGACAGCTATGCACAGTACAACGAAAAAACTCTCGAAAAACTGCTGCCGATTGTCGGAGTCGAGCCTGAGTTTATTTATCAGTCCGTAAAATACCGAAACGGTGATTATGCCGATCAAATCAAACGGGCGTTGGACAATAAAGACGAAATCCGCCGCATTCTGAACGAACACCGAACGGCGCCGCTTCCCGAAGATTGGCTGCCGGTCTCCGTTTTTTGCGAAAAGTGCCGCCGTGATACCACCGATGTTTACGATTACGACGGCGAACATACGCTGCGTTACCGTTGTTCATCCTGCGGCGCCGACGAAGCGCTCGATTTATACAGAACCGAATCGGCAAAACTGCCGTGGCGCATCGATTGGCCGATGCGGTGGGCTTTTGAAAAAGTCGATTTTGAACCGGCGGGAAAAGATCACCACTCGGAGGGAGGCAGCTTCGACACTGCCAAAAAAATTGTTGCGGTTTTCGGAGGAGAGGCTCCCGTCACGTTTCAGTATGATTTTATTTCGATCAAAGGTCGGGGCGGAAAAATTTCTTCATCCGGCGGCGACGTCATCGGTTTGGACGACGTGTTGGAAGTCTACACACCGGAAGTGACCCGTTATCTTTTCGCGGGAACCCGCCCGAATACCGAGTTTGCCGTTTCATTCGATTTGGACGTTCTTAAAATTTATGAAGATTACGAATCGTGCGAACGTCTCTATTTTACGCAAAATCCAACTCCAAAAGAACAATCCAAAAAAGCGAAGAGCGACCGCATCTATGAACTCTCTCAAGTCAAAGAAGTTCCTTCGGAGTGTCCGTATCAGATTTCGATTCGCCACCTTTGCAATCTGCTGCAGATTCACGACGGCAGCATCGATGCCGTCCTTCGCTCGCTCAAAGATTTAAAACCGTCTCAAGAAGCGAGACTGCGGCAGAAAAGCGAATGCGCTTGGAATTGGATTACGAAATTTGCCCCTGAAGAGTTCCGCTTTTCTTTGCGTTCGGCCGATTCGCCGAAACCGGCAGCCGAAAACGGTTTGGCTGCTGTCATGAGCGACGTTCGGAATTTGGTTGCCGAAAAAATGGACAACTGCGACGAAAAAACATTCGGAGAGGCGGTTTATGCTTCCATGCAGGAACACAACGTCACCTCCGCCGAATTTTTCACACTGATGTATCAAACGCTGATCGGTAAGGACAAGGGTCCGCGGTTAATCAATTTTATGTACACCATCGGCCGCGAACGGCTTTTGACACTGCTTTAATCCGAAAAAAGGCGGTTTTTTTCAAAAAAGACCTTGTTTTGTCATTATTAATGACGGAGGTCTTTATGAGAAAAACCGTCATTTTTTTATCCCTTTTTTTTATTTCATGTCCGCTACTGACTCTCGGCGGAAAAGCGCTTTCATCCGATTCTTCACCTCCCCGTTTTTTAGAGGCTTCGGTGCCCGATGAGGAAAGCGTCCGGCTGACTTTCGATAAAAAGTGCGCCGTCGTCGAAAACCGTCTGATGATCGGCGAATTGTCCGTTTCCGAAATTCAAACAAGCGAAGACGGCGTCATTACCGTCAAAACAGCGCCGCAAATTCCAGGCAAAGAGTATGTCGTCGACATTACCGTTACGGACGGCGCCGGAAATACAACGACACTGTTGTGGGCGTTTTACGGCTTTAACTCCCGCCTGCCGACCATTCAGCTGAATGAAATTTCCGTCAACGCAAGCGGGAACAATCACGCCGATGCGGTAGAGCTGCTCTGTCTTTCGAACGGAAATCTTGCCGGCATGTGCCTGTATGAAGGATCGCCCGCCGACTTCGATACGCTGTTTGTCTTTCCCAACGTCGAGGTTAAAAAAGGTGAAATGATTCTGGTGCACTACAAACCCGAAGGTTTACCGGAAGAGGTTCAGGAGCTTAATGCCCTCGACGAATCGGGAGGAAAAAATTCCCATCCGAACGCCCGCGATTTTTGGGTGGAAGGGGGCGACGGTTTAACGGGGACCAACGGCGCACTGACGCTTTACAACACTCCCGGCGGCCGCCTCATTGAAGCATTCCTTTACTCCAATCGGACGACCGCCTCCGATACGGCCTACAACGGCTTCGGCAGCGATTCGTTTTTAATCAATGTGACGGAAATCACTGAAGCCGGCGGTTGGAATTGGCCGCTCGGGCAGCCGCGGCCGGAAGACTGCGTTCACTCCAAAGGAATCACTTCAACCCGCACCGTTAACCGCCGGCCGAATTCTCCTTCAGGAACAAAGGAGAGCTGGTTCATCGGAGCGACAAGCAGCGCGTCTCTCGGTGAAACAAACACAACAGAAGAATATTCGTCTTCCTGAACTTTTTTTTGTCAAAAAGTGAATTTTTCGGCATTAATAATTATGTAAATACGGACACAGTTCCGAACGGAGGTCTTTATGAACAATTTAAATTCTATTTTGATCGAAGGCAATCTGGTCAAAGATCCGGTTCTTCGATCCACCCCGAACGGCACCCCCGTGTGCCTTTTTTCCGTAGCGACAAACCGATTCTTCAAACAAAACGATGAACTGCAAAAGGAAGTCTCTTACTTCGATATTGAGTCGTGGGCGGCGACGGCGCAAACCTGCGGCAGTACACTGACAAAAGGCCGCGGCGTCCGCGTTGTCGGCAGACTGAAACAAGATCGGTGGAACGATGAAAACGGCACGCCGAAGAGCCGAATCAAAATCGTCGCTGAACACGTCGAATTTAAACCCATCGTCACCCAAAATCGCATGGCTGTCGGGGAAAACACTCCCCATTTCGGAGAAAAAGAAAAAAAGCCGGAATCTTAAAAAAGAATTTGCCGACAGATCGTTTTTTTTGTATTATATAAAAAGATTAAATAAACGGAGAAATTTTATGGCTATGGAATTAACAAGTGAGAATTTTCAGGCGGAAGTCTTAAACTCGGATCTTCCCGTATTGATTGACTTCTGGGCGCCGTGGTGCGGTCCCTGCCGCATGATGTCGCCGATTATCGATGAACTGTCGGCTGAATACAACGGTAAAGTCAAAATTGCCAAAATCAACGTCGACAATGAACGGGATTTGGCAATGCAGTACGGCGTCAGCTCGATTCCGTCTCTGAAACTCTTCAAAAACGGAGCGGTCGTCAGAGAGGCAATCGGCGCCATGCCTATCGATAAAGTCCGAGCTTTGATTGACGGCTAAAAAAAAGGGAATCGTTTGATTCCCTTTTTTAATGAATTTCAGTAATGTATTTTATCTTTCCGTCGCCTTCCGTCGGAATCCATAAATTGTCGCCGTCGATTAAAAAATCTCCCGGTCCATTCAAACTTTGATCCCAAATTGTGTAGGAAGTGTTTTCATTAATATCGAAACAAAAAATCCGTCCCGGAATTTCATCGGTTCCTTGGTCGGAAACAAAAACAGCTCCTCCATGAACCGTAATTCCTCGGAAGCGCCCCGTCTCCTCTCCTAAAAAGTAGGGAATCAGCTCCCTTTTTGAATATTTGATTCGCAAATATCCGATTTTTCCGATCGGAGCGCCGTTCTCGGAAGAGGATGTACAAAAATATAAATTCCTTGACTTGTACAACAATCCTCGCACTCCGTCAATCGGATCAGTCACAAGCGAATAATAGTCGCCGTTAAAATAGACCCGATAAATCAATCCGGTTCCCGCATCGGAAACGGCAAATGATGCGCCGTCCCGCAGCGATTCAATGTCATACAGAGTGTCGGTTCCCGGCAGCTCTAACGTAAACTCTTCCTTCCGCGTCCGAAGATTGAATCCGCGGATAACGCCGCCATCAGCCACGTAAAGCCGATTGTTTATGACATTCATTCCTCTCGGAGCGGTCAAGTCCGAAATCCAATATTTATCTATGACCTGACCTTGTTTTGTCAGCATTGATATATATCCGTCCGGAGTTTCCGAATCGTCACTTCCTAAATTTGAGATGAACAAGTAACGGCCGGATTCGCAAATCGATTGCGGAGAAGCAAATCCGATCCATTCGTATTCAAAGCGGGTTCCCGAAAAGGCCGTTCCGGTAATCAAAAGATAAAAAATCGGTATCCGCAGCTTTCGCATAAAACCTCCACGGATAATTCTATCATAAACGCATTCAAAAAAAAAGCGTTTTACTTCTAATGAACAACAAATTAGATTGTAAAAATCAGAAAACTGTTGTATATTTATACCGAATGTCAAATAAAAATTATCGCTTGCAATTAATTAAAGAGCTCATTAACGGCGAACGCATCGAATCCCAGGAAAATCTGGCGGAACGATTGAAGGATAAAGGGCTTACGCTGACTCAGGCAACCCTTTCGCGGGACTTAAAGCTGCTGAACGCCGCTAAAGTTGCCGACGACAGCGGTTATCGATATGTCATCGGAGAGCGGGTCCGGTCAACCGCCCATCAAAAAGAGTGTCTGAGGGAAATTGCGGGCGCGCTCGTTTCACTCGATTTTGCCGGCAACATGGGAGTGATTAAAACAAAAATCGGATACGCCGGCAGCGCAGCCTTGGCCGTCGATAAATTGAATATTCCGGATATTCTGGGAACAATTGCAGGCGACGACACCGTCTTTTTCGTTATGCGGGACGAATCCCGAAAGGACGCGATTTCGGCATATTTATCCGGGAAAATCCCGGAAAAGGAGAATAAATGAAAGCTGCTGTCATTGGAGCCACCGGGTATACCGGGCAGGTTTTACTGCGTTTATTGGAGAATCATCCGAAAATCAAAACGATTATCCCCGTTTCGTCATCCAAAACCGGAACGCCGCTGTCGGCCGCCGATCCGGCAATCGGAAAAGCTTTGAAGAAAACAGCCGATGTCGATTCGAAGTACGTATCTGTCGCACAAGCTGTCGAAATGGAGCCGGATGTGGTGTTCGCGGCGCTGCCTCATTTAAAAAGCGCAGAAGTGTGCGCGCCGTTTTTCGACCGCGCCGTCGTCATCGATTTATCAGCCGATTTTCGTATTAAAGACCGCGCTGTTTTTCGCGAAGCTTACGGACAAGAACCGCCCCGCCCCGATTTGTTGGACCGTGCCGTTTTCGGGTTGGTTGAGATTTACAAGAAAGAAATCAAAAAAGCGTCTTTGATTGCCAATCCAGGCTGTTATCCGACGTGCACGACATTACCGCTCTATCCGGTTTTGAAAAAATACAAACACACAGGCGCTGTTGTCGTCAACGCCCTGTCGGGAATTTCCGGAGCAGGAAAAAATCTGAAAGAGAATTTGATGTACTGCCAGCGTGATGAAAGCTGCGGCGCTTACAATCCCGGAAAACTCCACCGCCATACGCAGGAAATCGAACAGGAGCTGAACAAAGCGCGGCCGGGAACCGATATTTTCTTTACTCCGCATTTGGTTCCGCTGAAACGAGGAATGGCAGTAACGTCGTTTGTTTCGTTTAAAAAAGAAATCACAGATGAAATGATTGAAACGGCGCTGAACCGTTTTTACAAAAATTCGCCGTTTGTCAATATCGTCGGCAGCGGACGCATTCCGGAAACAGCCGATGTTCTCGGTTCCAATCGATGCGATATCGGTTGGAGAATTTTCGGAAAACAGGTGATTTTTATGTCGGTCATCGACAATTTGATGAAAGGCGCCTCCGGGCAAGCCGTACAAAACATGAACGTCCGTTTCGGCTTTAAAGAGACATCGGGACTCAATGTTTTCGGAGATTTGTAAAATGAAAATCACGATAGTGAAGATCGGCGGCCGCGCCGCGGCCGACAAGGAAAAAACGGCGGCGTTGATCCGCGACATGGCAGCGGATAACGAAGGAACATTCGTCTTGGTTCACGGCGGCGGCGCCGAAGTGACGGCCGCTGCCAAACAATTCGGTATTGAATCGCAATTCGTCGACGGGGTGCGTTTTACATCAATGCGGGAAATGGCTGTTGTCGATGCGGTTTTAGCAGGAAAAATCAACAAAGAGTTGGTTCGTCAAATCCGCGCCGCCGGCTTAAACGGCGTTGGGCTCAGCGGTTCGGACGGAGGTCTTTTCACGGGAATACCGATTCAGCCGGATTCCTGCACGGGAAAGGTAACGGGAACCGACATCCGCTTACTGCATCTCTTAACGGAAAACGGTTACACCCCCGTCATTGCCACTACCTCGATGACCGCAGACGGTTTTCCCCTGAACATCAACGCCGACGAAGCTGCTTTAACGCTCGCCGCCGCCTTAAAAGCGGACCGGCTGATTTTTATCTCGGATATTCCGGGTGTTTTGAAAAACGACCGCGTTCTGCCGTCGCTGAACGAAGCCGCCATTGAAAAAGAAATCAGTGACGGTGTCATTTCGGGCGGCATGATTCCCAAGGTCAAATCGGCATTAAATGCGGTCAAAAACGGCGTCGGAGCCGTTGTCATCGGCGGATACGAAGAAGCCGGCGACTTGCTGCGTTTGAAAACCGGGACAAAAGGCACCGCTGTCACGCTTTCATGAAAGGAGTAAAAAATGGACAACAGCAACGCTTACAGTGTTAATCCTCCGCTTTGCCGCAATTATGCAGATCGTTTTTTGGTCTTTGAGCGCGGTGAAGGTTGTTATCTCTACGACATCAAAGGCAATCGTTATCTGGATATGGCCGCAGGAATTGCCGTAAATGCTCTCGGTTACGGCCGTAAAGATTTGGCGCAAATCATGAGCCGGCAGGCGGAAAAAATTATTCACTGCTCAAACCTTTATTCAACCGTTCCGACTTTGACTTTGGCGCAAAAATTGACAGCCGCTTCCGGTTTTGATGCGGTTTTCTTCGGAAACAGCGGAACCGAAGCCAATGAAGCGGCGCTGAAATTCGCGCGCATCTACTCAAAAAGCCGCAAAGGCGAATCGGCCGTCGCTTACCTCAGTTTTGACTCAGCTTTCCATGGACGAACGGCAGGAGCGCTTTCGGTCACCCCCAACGAAAAGTATCAAAAATCCTATCGGCCGCTTTTACCCGAATGTCACACGGCGCCGTTCAACGACATTCAAGCGCTTGAATCTATCCTCAATGAGTCGTTTGCCGCCGTCATCGTCGAACCGATTCAAGGCGAAGGCGGAATCAATGTCATGACTACTGAATTTGCTTCCAAACTCAACGAATTGTGCTCACGGTTTGACATCGTTTTGATTGCCGATGAAATCCAAGCCGGATTGGGTCGCACAGGATTTGCATTTGCGTCGGCTGCCTGCGGTTTGAAACCGGACATCATTACACTGGGGAAACCGATCGCCGGAGGACTGCCGTTGGGAGCAACGCTGGTCAAAGCAAAAATCAACGACGCCGTTCACCCCGGCGACCACGGATCAACGTTCGGAGGAAATCCCGTCTGCTGCGCTGTCGCCAATGCCGTCACCGACACTCTTTTCCACCCCCATTTTCTGGAAGAAGTCAAAGAAAAAGGAAACTATTTGACGAAAAAATTGACAGAATTGAAAGAACGGCATCCCGATTCGATTGCCGAAATCAGAGGCGTCGGATTGATTCAAGGTATTGTTTTGAAGGATAAAAATCCTGCCGAAATCATTGAAGCCTGCGAGAAAAACGGACTGATTCTGTTGAGAGCCGGCGCAAACGTTTTACGGTTGGTGCCGCCGTTGGTGATTTCAAAAGAAGAAATCGACGAAGGAACAGCCATTATCGAACGGGTCCTTTCCGACTGAAACCGAACATTTCCGAGAATTTCGGCAAAAGGGTTGATGAAAGAAAAAAATTATTGTATATTTATTTAAAATTAAAAATAAATATACAAAAGGAGAACTTTTTTATGGATAAAGAAATCAAAAAAATTGTTTTGGCGTACTCCGGCGGATTGGATACATCGATTATCATTCCGTGGCTGAAAGAGAATTACAACAACGCCGAAATCATTGGAGTTTGCACCGATGTCGGTCAAAAAGAAGATTGGGACGCCATGAAAGAGAAAGCGAAAGCTTCCGGTGCTTCAAAACTCTACATTTTAGATATCAAAGAAGAGTTGGCGCAGGATTTGATTTTTCCGATGACCCGTGCCGGCGCCGTTTACGAAGGCAAGTACCTTCTGGGGACATCAATCGCGCGTCCGTTGCAGGCCAAACACATCGCCGAAATTGCCTTAAAGGAAAAAGCCGATGCCGTTTGTCACGGATGCACGGGAAAAGGCAACGATCAGGTTCGTTTTGAACTGACGTTTAAATCAATTGCCCCCGAATTAGAAATCATCGCTCCGTGGCGGATTTGGGATATTCACAGCCGTGAACAGGCAATCGATTACGCGCAGGCGCACAACGTCCCGCTCGGAAATATCACGAAAAAGAATATTTATTCACGCGATTGGAATATGTGGCACATGAGTCACGAAGGCGCCGATTTAGAGAATCCTGCCAATCGCCCTCAGGAATCGTTGTTTCAGCTGACGGTTTCACCGCAAGCCGCGCCCGACAAAGAGACAGAGATTACCATTGATTTCGAAAAAGGAATTCCTGTCGGATTAAACGGAAAGAAAATGTCGGGAACCGACATCATTATGACATTGAATAAGCTTGGAGGGGAAAACGGAATCGGGCGCGCCGATTTGGTTGAAAGCCGCACTGTCGGAATGAAAAGCCGCGGTGTTTATGAAACGCCTGCCGGAACCGTTCTCTACACCGCGCTGCGGGAATTGGAAATGCTGACTCTCGACGCTGACACCCTGAGTCTGAAGCAGCACCTCTCCATCAATTATGCGGAACTGCTCTATACCGGAAAATGGTACTCGCCGGCGAGGGAAGCCTTGGAAGCGTTTATGGAAAATGCCTGCGCCTACACCACCGGTTCGGTCACTGTCGCTTTGTATAAAGGAAACATCATCATTGTCGGCCGCACTTCGCCGTATTCGATTTATAATGAAGAATTGGCCTCTTTCGGCGAATCATCGTACAACCACAAAGACGCCGGAGGTTTCATCAACCTCTTCGGATTGCCGACAAAAGTTGTTTCCTACGTCAGAAAGAATGCGAAAAAGGAAAAAAAATGACAGAGTTTACGGTACGGCCGGCGACTGTGCACGATGTTAACGCTGTTTTTCATCTGACAAACGATCATGCGCAGGCGGGCTTGATGCTTCCGAGAAGCAAATACAAAATCATCACCATGCTTAACAACTTTTCGGTGGTTGAAACCACCGAAAAGGAGGTGGTCGCCTGCGCGGCGTTAACGCCGCTGTGGACGGACATGGCGGAAATTATGGCACTGGCAGTTGCCGACGAATATCAAGGCAAAGGAATCGGAACCATGCTGTGCCGTTCGCTGATAAAACGGGCCAAAGAACTCGGATTTCCGAAGATCATTGCGCTGACCTATCAGGTCGGATTTTTCAAAAAAATCGGTTTTCAGGTCACCGATAAAGATCAATTTCCTCGGAAAATGTGGAGGGAATGTCTGGAGTGTCCGAAACTCGAACAGTGCGATGAAACGGCGATGTTTCTGGATTTGTGACGCCGCAAAACAAAATCGTTTAATAAAAAGGCTGCCTTTCGGCAGCCTTTTTTTCAGTAAGAAATCACTCGCAATTGAAAATATGCCTGCGGGTGATCGCAGACCGGACATTTTTTCGGTGCTTCAGGACCGTCATAAATATGTCCGCAGTTGCGGCAGATCCACACCGTTTTTTCGGTCTTTTTGAACACGGAGTTTGTTTCCACATTTTTCAGCAACGCTTTGTAGCGTTCTTCGTGCTCTTTTTCGATCTTTGCAACCGATTCAAACAAAAATGCGATTTGATCAAAACCTTCTTCCTTCGCTTCCTTGGCGAAAGTTGCGTACATATCGGTCCACTCGTAATTTTCTCCGGCAGCCGCATCCTTCAGGTTTGTTGCCGTATCTTGGATACCGTCATGCAAAAGTTTGAACCAAATTTTAGCGTGTTCTTTTTCGTTATCCGCCGTTTCCTGGAAAATCGCCGCGATTTGTTCAAAGCCTTCTTTTTTCGCTTTGCTCGCATAATAAGTGTACTTATTACGCGCCTGAGATTCACCGGCAAAAGCCGTCATTAAGTTTTTCTCCGTTTTGGAGCCTTTCAAGTTCATATCGTCCTCCGTAATGATTTAAACTTTGTACTTATTATAAAGTAAAACCCTGCCTTTGTCAACTCCTTTCTTTCTATTATCGAAAAAAAATCAAACGCTGTTTTAAAAATCTTTTCGAGCAGCCCGACGTTCGCGCAGGAAAGCCGCCAGCTGCCGCTCTCCAAACGGCAAGTAAAGAACAATAAAGATAAAAAACGCAAGCAGCAGCATTCCGACGATGTAAAACGGCCACGGTCCGAAAATTTTCACAAAAATGTCAATCATAGACGGAAATTCCGGCTGCCCGTTGATAAACATGTAATTGGCGCCGAGAATCTGATTCATAATCATCACAAACGCCATCAGACCTGTTGAGATTCCCATGACGCGAAACAGCGACTTATACGTAATCCGATACTTTTGAACAATGATGAAGTAAAGCGGGACAAGAATCAGCGTAAAATGAATCACCGTAAAATGGAACCAGCGAACATGAAGAAAGTGATACTCCAAATTCGGTGTAATCAGCGCCTGCAGTGCGCCGCCCAGTCCCAAAAAATAAGAAAGTTCAAAAAAAATCTGTTTTCCGGTAAAAAGCAGCAAAACCGAAGAGTAAAGAGCGAAGCTGCACAACTGCAGCGGCAAACTGACTTTGACATCCAGACCGTGCTGAAGTCCGTACCAAATGTACCATGTCGATTCCGTAAACAGCATGAAACACGCCAACGAAATTCGAAATACGGCCTGCGCCTTCTCGCTTCGATTGCGCATTGACAGCGGAATTAAAATCCACAAAGCAATACAGCCGACCAACATCAATAAATGTTCAATCGAAAACGTCTCAAAGCGGCCGTACTGATGAAAATAATCCTCTCCAAATCCGAAAAATCTTTCCATATTGTTTTATTATAACCGAAAATTCCGAAAAAGCAAGCGTTTTACCGCTCAATCCGCCGTTCCTTGCCGGCAACCAGCGCTTTTACCTCTTCCGCCGATGCAAACGAAACATCTCCGGGCGTCGACATGACCAGCGCACCGTGAGCCGCTCCCCACTCCACCGCCTCAGAGACTTCTTCTCCGTAAACCGATGCAGCCAAAAATCCGGCGACAAACCCGTCTCCACCGCCGACCCGATCGAGAATCGGCAGCTCGTATTCGCGGGAAGAGACCGTACGTTTGCGGTCGGAAAAAAAACACTGCCATCGGTGATCGGATGCTGTCAAAACACGACGGTGAGAAGCCCCGCAGCCTTTCAAATTGGGGAAACGCTTCAATACCTTCGACAATACTTCGGGAAAAACCGCCTCCGTTTCGCCGATCAAAAGCGCATAATCCTCCTCGCTGCCAAAAAGGAAATCCGCCTGTTCCGCAAATGTTTCGAAAAGACTGACAGCCGCCTCTTTTCCGCCGCGGTTTTTCCACAGCGATGGACGATAATTCAAATCGAACGAAACGCTGACTCCTCGATCGCGGGCAGCCTCCACCGCCGCAGCGGCTGTTTGCGCAGAAGTTTTCGACAGTGACGCAAAAATTCCCCCGGTATGAAACCGATCTGTCATTGAAAAAATTTCATCCCAATCAAAGTCGTCTGCCTTCATTTGCGAAGCAGCGCTGTGACCGCGATCGCTGCATCCAACCGGCGCACGCAAACCGAATCCCCGTTCTGTGAAATTCAAACCGTTGCGCACACTCTCTCCGATTCCGTCAAACGGAATCATCCGAACCCAGCGGCTGTCGGTTCCGCCTTCGGCAATCAAATTCCGAATCAGACGACCGACAGGGTTGTCGGCCAACGCCGTCACGACGGCGCTTCGCAAACCGAAACACGAAGCAAACGCTCGAGCCGGATTGTATTCTCCTCCGCCTTCCCACACTGAAAAATTTCGCGCCTGCGCAATTCTCCGCTCTCCGGGATCCAAACGAAGCATCACCTCGCCCAATGAAACCAAATCGAAGCGTTCTCTCATTCGCCGTCATCCTTCAAAAAAACCGATTTAAAATCCGATCCGGAAACACAAAATACGGATGGCAACTCCAAAAAAGATCGATAGTTGTTATGATTAATGCCGCCTGTCGGCATAAACCGAACTCCGGCGGCAAAAAAAGCCGCCGACAGCGCTTTCAGATAACCGACGCCGGCCGCCGCTGCCGGAAAAAATTTCAAGTAACGGCAGCCGAACTCCAAAGCGGTTTGAACTTCCGTCGCGGTGAAGACGCCCGGCAAATACGGAACGCCCCGGCGCTCCGCTTCACTGAAAACCTCTTGCGACCAACCGGGCGAAATTAATGCCGATGCGCCGGCTTCAACCGCCGCTGTCGCCGATTTTCCGCTTAAAACGGTACCGGCAACCGCTTTTAAATCAGGGTGGCGTGTTTTTAACAGTGCAATCGTTTCCAAAGCGCTGTCACTGCGCAGCGGAATTTCCAAGCAGGTCAAACCGTGTGAAATGAAAAATTCCGCCGCCTTTTCAGCCTCTGCCGGTTCAGTCGAAATCAACGGCAGGAATTCCTCTTTTTGAAGATACTGAAAAAAATCCATTGCCTCAATATAATGAACTGTAATAAAGCCCGATTGAAGAGATTTCCGGAATATATCTCGACTGGACAATGTTGATACGCACCTTTTGAGCTTTCTGCAGCGGAAATTTCAAAAGCCGTTTATATCCGATGGTTGTGGAACGCACGACTTCTTTCCACTTCCATCCGGTCCAAACCTCAAGAGCAAATTTTTCAACACGCTGTCCGTTGGCAATATTCTCGCCGATGCTCAGACGGTTAATCCACTCTTCCGATCCGAGATCAAGCTCTATTGTCATTTGATAATCCTCGCCCGTCACTTCCGAATCGGTTCTCACAGCTCCGGCAGCCTTATTATTACCGAAAACATCTCTGATTGTGTTGCCGAAATCGGTTAACCGTTTAACGTCTCTGTCATGCAGCAAACCGCGCTGATCCGGCGGAATATTCAGCAATAATACCGAATTGCGGCCGACTGATTTATAATAAATATCCATTAACTTCGATAAAGATTTGACCAATCCGTTCTGTGATTTGTGATAGAACCAACCCGGCCGAATGGATGTGTCGCATTCGGCGGGATACCAAATTGCCTCTTCCGCAGCGGAAATAGCGACGCGATCGCCCATATCATCATATTCGTAAGGAGTAATTCCCAGATCTGCCATCTCTTCCGGAGAAATATCATCATAGTGAAATCCGCCCTCTTCAAAAGCGGCGGAAATATCGTCCTGATCCATGGCTGTTGCGGGAACAACACTCCACTCAGATTCCCGAGCCAACCCTGATTCGTTGCCGACCCACCGAACGTCAGGACCGCTGACAGCAATCACGCAGTTGTCGTTGCGTTCACGGATAGTCTTATAAAAACGGTTCCAATCGTAAACCTGCTTTTTACCGTTGGGCCCTTCCCCGTTGGCGCCGTCAAACCAGAATTCGTCAATATCAGGTCCGTAAAGATCGAAAATTTCGTTGATCTGATTGTTGAAATAGTCGTTGTAAGCGTCGGTTCCATATGTTTGTTCGTGACGATCCCATGGCGAAAGATAAATTCCGATTTTTATGCCCTCTGCCCGACATGCATCGACAAATTCTTTAACAACGTCGCCTTGACCGTTTTTGTATGAAGAAGCCGCCACATCGTAATCCGTGTACTTTGAAGGCCACAAACAAAAACCGTCGTGATGCTTGGCTGTTAAAATCGCCAATTTAAAGCCGGCCTCTTTTATCGTCTTTACCCACTGTCGGCAATCCAACTCCGTCGGATTAAACAGTTTCGGATCTTCGGTTCCGTCCCCCCACTCTTTATTGGTAAACGTATTGATTCCAAAATGGAAAAAACAGGTCAGTTCCAGCTGCTGCCAAGCCAACTGCCGAGGATGAGGTTTAATCATAGCGGCGGCCCGCACTTTCGCCGGATCCACAAATCCTTCTCTATCCTCCCAAACATCGGCGCGGCAGGAAATCGCCGTTAAAACAAATCCCAGAATAAAAAGAATCGCCTTCATATTATCTCCGTGTATTTATTTTAGCATATATATAATGAAAAGTAAATCATTTCATTTTAAGGCAAAGTCTGAAATTTTCTGCTATGTGATATTGATTTTAAGTTCTTTCTTCTGTACAATTAAAAGCAGAGGGTTTTTATATGAAAAAAACATTTCTTATTTCGATTTTGACAATTTTTTTCCTGACTGCTTGTGAGGAAGAAGGGACTCTGACAGGCGCATCGTGGCGTTTAACGGGGCTCGCCGACAATGAAACAGGTCAACTGATAGCTCCGGAAGAGTCAATCCGCGACACAAAAATTAATTCTCCGATTACAATTTCGTTTACAGATACTCAGGCGACGGGAACGGCTTGTGTCAACAACTTTTTTTCCTTAGTGAAAATCGAAGGCGACAGACTGAATATCAGCAATATCGGCGCCACGCGGAAAGCGGGATCGAACGATATGATGAAATTGGAACAACATTTTTTTGATACCTTAATCAGAGCGAATCGGTTTGAAATCAAAAAAGGCGTTTTAACACTTTTTGACGAAGCGGGAACCAAACTGATGACCTTTGCCGAAAACCGACTGGAAAACACCGCCTGGATTTTAACCGCTGTCAACGACGGCGATGCTTTGGTTTCCGTAAGCGCTGATTTTCCTGCCGACATCGAATTCGGTAAAGATTACAGCGTCTACGGCAGCGACGGCGTCAATCGCTACTTCGGCAGTTATACCGAAAAAGCCGGGAACGCAATTTCGTTTTCCGATCTCGGAGCCACATTAATGGCGGGTCCCGAAGAAGCGATGAAGGCGGCCGAGCAGTTTCGGACGCTTTTAGGCAAAGCGGCGGCTTTTACGATTTCCGGAGCGACTTTGAAGATGAAAGATGAGAACGGCAGCGTAATCCTCGTTTTCACGGAAAAACCGCAGCCAAAAGCGGAAAACACACAGGAAAAATAATCGCGCCGTCAACGGCGATTGAAAACCCAAAAGGAGTTTTTATGGACGAGACCCCCGGTAGTTGTCGGTGTTTGAAGTTTTTTTCATTTCATTAAACCGGGGGATCTCTGCCTCCGGATTCAAAGGAGGCAAAAATGGTCGAAATTTTGAAAACAGTCGGTCGAACGATCGAAAAATGCGATTCTTTGGAAGCGGGAACGTGGATCAATGCGGTAGCGCCGACTGTTGACGAAGTCAAATCGCTTGCAGCGGAAATCGAACTGGACATTGACAGTATCAAAGCAGCATTAGACGAAGAAGAACGCGCCCATATCGAGGTGGAAGAGAACCACGTTTTAATCATCATCGATGTTCCGATTGAAGACCGCACGGAAAACACTTACTTTTCCACAATCCCGCTCGGCATCGTTTTGATGAAAGACTATATTGTTACGATCTGCACCAAAAAACTGCCTTTGATCGAAACATTCTGTTCGGGCAAGCTCAAATCATTTACAACTCAAAACCAAACCCGTTTTCTCCTTTTAATGCTCTTCCGCAATGCTGCCTACTTTCTCCACTATCTGAAGCGAATCAACCAGATGAGCAGCGTCATTGAACGGGACATGATCCGTTCTTATTCCAATAAAGAAATCGTAAAAATGCTGCGTCTTCAAAAAAGTTTGGTTTATTTTTCCAATTCAATCAAAACCAATGAATCGGTCATGCTGAAGCTGAAACGGTTTGATTTCATTAGAGAAAACCCGGACACGGAAGAACTGATGCAGGATGTCGTTATTGAAATTGAACAGGCGATGGAAATGGCTCGAACGTACACCGCTATTATCACCGGCGTTGCCGAAACGCTTGCGACATTGGCGGACACTCAGCTGAACCGAACCATGAAGTTATTGACCGGCGTCACGATCATTCTCTGCATTCCGACAATCGTTTCCGGTATTTACGGAATGAACGTCGCGCTTCCCGGAGGATCGAATCCGCATACATTCTGGTTTTTAACCGGCGGAATTGCGATTGTTGCCGCCGTTTTGGCGTTTTTCATGAAAAAAATGCGGATTTTTTGACAGCACCCGACAGAGAAAAACCGCCGCCCGAATTTCGGAACGGCGGTTTTTAAGGTTCAACAACTGAATCAACGGCGTCAGATTCGTTTGTAAGCTTTCATATCGGAACGCAGAAATTCTACCAATGATGAAGCCGGAACCCGTTTCTGTTCCATCGAATCACGCCAACGCACCGTTACCGTTCCGTCTTCTTTCGAATCGTAATCGACAGTAATGCAATACGGCGTGCCGATTTCATCCATTCGGCGATAACGACGGCCGATAGCGCCGCTTTGATCATAGAAAACAGTAAACTCTTTACGAAGATCCGCTTCTATCTTCCGAGCCAATTCATCAATACCATCTTTTTTGACCAAAGGCAATACAGCCGCTTTAATCGGCGCCACTTCGGGGTGTAAGTGCAGCACCGTACGAACATCACCGCCTTCAAGCTCTTCTTCTTCATACGCATCGCAGAGAACCATCAAAACGGTACGAGTTAAGCCCGCTGAAGTTTCGATGACATAAGGAACGTAACGTTCGTTGGTATCGGGATCCAAATAAGTCAGCTCACTTTTCCCCGAAAACTGATTATGCCGCCCCAAATCGAAATCGGTTCGCGAATGAATACCTTCAAGCTCCTGCCAGCCCATCGGAAAAAGAAACTGAATATCAAAGGCGTCTTTTGCATAATGTGCCAGTTCATCGGCGCCGTGACGATGAAAACGCAAATGTTCGGGATGAATACCGAGACGAGAATAATAATCCATTCGTTCTTTTTTCCAATATTCAAACCACTCTTCATCCGTTCCCGGTTTACAAAAAAACTGCATTTCCATCTGCTCGAATTCGCAGGTTCTGAAAATAAAGTTTTTTGTGACAATTTCGTTTCGAAAAGCCTTTCCGACCTGCGCGATTCCGAACGGAATTTTAACGCGGCTTGACTGCAATACATTTTTAAAATTGACGAAAATTCCCTGAGCGGTCTCAGGCCGCAAGTAAACGAGATTGTTTTCGTCTTTTACAGGTCCGAGGTAAGTTGAAAACATCAGATTGAAGTCGCGCGGTTCAGTAAAAGAACCGACGGCGCCGCACTGCGGACAGGGAGCATTTAAATCGATTTGATCGGCGCGGAAACGCGTTTTGCAATTTTTGCAATCAACCAACGGATCCGAAAAATTTTCGACGTGCCCGGAAGCTTCCCACACTTTCGGATGCATCATGATTGCCGCGTCTAAACCAACGATATTGTCGTGCATACGCGTCATCGCTCTCCACCAAAAATCCCGAATATTTTGTTTCAACTCCACACCGAGAGGACCGTAATCCCATGCAGATGAGAGACCTCCGTAAATTTCTGACGACTGAAACACAAAACCTCGTCTCTTGCACAAAGAAACGATTTTATCCATTGTCACTTCTTTTCCCATTACGAAACCTCTGACACTATTTTTCTCATTATAGGTGGATTTTTTGTTTGATTCAAGAGTTCAAAGACGTTTTTTCCTCTGAAATATGGCACCAAAGTCAATCAAATTACCGCAAACCGGGAAACGAAAGCGGCGCCGCCGAAGGATTTTCGACGGTCGTAAAAAACTCTCCGCAGCCGGAAATCGGTGCGGCAGCAATCGAACGATCGGGAAAAAGAAAATTGAGCCCTGTCTGACGATCAGAACGGATTCGCCAACTGAAGGAAACCGGTTCGCCGTCGGCGGAAAAGACAGCCGATTCGCAAACGGCCGCCCGCGTCGCCAAAACAGGGAAATCACCGGAAACGCGCCGCTCGCACGCACAGCCGAACGAAGCCGCAGCAGCAACCGCTTCGTCGTCGTTCAACTCCGGCCAAATTTGAATACGATTGCAGCCGTGTTTAATAAAGAACCGAGCAGCAAATGCATTGACTGCCGGCAGCGGATAGGAAACGGTCAGCACCGCATCCGCCGGATACGAAAAATCGAGCTGAAACAAAGACGTCAACCGAAAGCGTTTGATACCGCGGGAGGCAGCTTCTTCGACATGCCGTCTCCACAATTCAACATCCGAATCCGAAAGAAAACACGGCAGAAGCAATTCGTCGCCGGCAACAGCCGTCTCCGCTTCCGGAACGCAGCGCACTGCCGAACGGCCGTCGGGGGTTTGCCGGCAGCCGAAAACTGTGAGCGTTTCATCGAGGACCGTTTTGCTCCGCCAAGCGTCGGCGGCCGCCCGCACCGCTTCACGCCTCGGCCGTTCAGCTACCGGAGCGGTACTCCATACTTCTTCAATTTTCCTCCGCCACTGTTTCTGCAGCGAAACGGGAACAAACCACCGCCCTTCGACGTCGGCCGTCACTTCTCCCGCTTTCCAATCAACGCCGCCGCAACGGGAAAAAATTCGCCGCAATGTTTCTTCATCGACTGCGGAAGTTTCGGCGACCGCCAAACGGTACGGCAGCCTCTGTTCGGTTTGAGAAAATCCGGTTACAGCAACCGTCACCGCTTCACCTGTCAGCTTCACGGTCAGCGGCAGCGGACGGCGGTCGTCAAAACGCTTCATTCTCTCCAAAAATTCGGGGGACTTACCGATTTGCGCTCCGACTCGATACAAAACAACTTCATTTGAATTTTTCCCTTCAGCCATCGAAAAACCGGCTTCAAACGTAAAAATCCGCCCCGGACGGACAACGCTGACAGCTTTTCCGTTTGATTCAATGCGTTTTAACGTGACAATACGGGCATCGGAAGCGCCGCCGATACGCAATTTGTCTCCGAGTTTAACTTCAACCAACGCTTTTGCCGTTCGTCGAAAACCTTTAGCCGCAATCAAAACCGCCGCCGCCTCACCCGTCTGCCGCGACGGTTTACCCAAAAGCGTTTTTCGGCTTTTTCTATCGTAAAAACCGATACCGACGGCACGCACGGCAGTTCCCTTCAGGATTCTTTCCGCTTCTTCGATAACTTTCTTATCGGAGGCATCGTTATCCAACAGCAAGCGGTAAGCGCTGACGGTTTTGTGAACATAATCGACACGCTTGAGTCTCCCTTCGATTTTAAATGAGTCAATTCCAAGTTGTTTCAGCGAATGAATCAGCGGAACCGCCTGCAGATCGTCCGGAGAGAAAATCGGTGAGCGAACGTTGTCTGCGCTCCGGTAAAGACGGCGGCACGGCTGTTTACACTTTCCCCGATTGCCGCTGAAGCCGCCCTGAATCGAAGAAAAACAGCACATCCCGGAAAGGCTGCAGCAAAGCGCTCCGTGAATGAACACCTCTAACTCTGTCGGCCGATTTTCCGCCAGTGCAGCGATTTCTGCCAACGTCAACTGCCGCTCCAAAATGACGCGCGCAATGCCGGCACGCGCGGCAGTCCGCAAACCGGCACGATTATGAATCCCCGCCTGCGTCGAAGCGTGAAGCCGAAATTCGGGGAAAAAATCGCGGCAGATTTTTACCGCTCCCCAATCCTGAACAATCAGCGCATCGGGTTCCAACCGCGATAAACTCTCCAACTCAGCGGTAAAATCATCAATTTCATCGTTCTTAATCAGCGTGTTCATCGTAACGTAAAATTTCTTTCCGAAATCTTTTGTGTAACGACTCAGCCGACTCATTTCATCATAAGTAAAATTCCGATTTCGTTCGCGGGCATTAAAACGCGAAACTCCGGCGTAAACCGCATCCGCTCCCGCCTCAAACGCCGCCACCGCACACTCCAACGTCCCGGCAGGCGCCAATAACTCGTTCATTTGCCTCTCCGCCCTCACTATACCGCCGATTTACGGAAATGCAAAGCGTTTCATTTGAATTTTTTCGGATTTTTTGATAGAGTAAGCCATGGACATACAAAAAATTGAAACGGCCGTCGAGTTGATTTTGGAAGCAATCGGAGAAAATCCCAATCGGGAAGGTTTGAAAGCAACCCCAAGACGAATCGCTTCCATGTACGAAGAAATTTTTTCCGGACTGAACCGAAAGGCAGCCGATGTCTTGAACGTTTTTTTTGAAGCGGAAAGCGACGCGCCGGTCTCTGTCTGCGGAATTCCGTTTTATTCGATGTGCGAACACCACTTTCTGCCGTTTTTCGGAACGGTTTCGGTCATTTATGCGCCGCAAAACCGAAAAATTACCGGATTGAGCAAAATTGCCCGCTTGGTCGATATTTTAGCTCGCCGACCGCAGATTCAGGAAAATCTGACGGCGCAAATTACCGAAGCTTTGAACGAAAAACTGAATCCGAAAGGTGTTCTGACAGTTGTCCGCGCGGAACATTTATGCATTTCCATGAGAGGAATCAAAAAACCGGGAACGCAAACCGTCACAGTTGCCGCAAAAGGAATTTATGAAACCGACAGCGCATTGCGTTCGGAGGCTCTGTCATGGCTGACTGTTTCCGAATAACTCTCCGCGCATTGCAAAAGGAGGCGGCTTCATGAAAACCATCGCTTTCGGCCGATTTGAACTGCCGTTGGGAGAAACTCCGCTTATTGTCGGAATTCTCAATTTGACTCCTGATTCGTTCAGCGACGGCGGGGAATACGCCTCGTTTGAAGCTGCTGCCTTGAGATGGCAAGCAATGGTAGATGAAGGAGCCGCTGTTATCGACATCGGAGCCGAATCCACCCGTCCGGGGAGCATTCCGATTTCCGCAGAAGAGGAAATCCGCCGCCTCTCCGCAGTCAAAGACCTTATCGCCGCGTCATCCATTCCTGTTTCCGTCGACACGTATAAATCCGAAACGGCCGCTGCCGCTTTGAATTGGGGCGCGCAAATACTCAACGACGTCAGCGGTTTTCAAGCCGATCCGGAAATGGCAGCAGTCGCCGCTTCCGCCGGCTGCGCAGTTTGTTTGTCCGGCAGCAGCAGAACCGACGATAACGAAAACGACATTATGAACGCGATCAAAAGATCACTGGAACGGTCTTTGGAAACGGCAGTACGAGCCGGCGTTAAAGAAGAAAAGATCATCATTGATCCCGGAATCGGATTTGCCATGACGCCGGAGCAAGCGTTTGAAGCAATCCGTCGATTAAAAGAACTGCACACGTTCAGATTACCGATTGAGTTAGGCACTTCCCGAAAGCGTTTATTTGCTTCTATTTGCGGCAGCGTCCCGCGGGAGAGAGCCGCCGCAACCGCTGTGACGACGACCGTCGGCGTTGCCGCCGGCGTCGACTTTTTTCGTGTTCACGACGTCAAAATCAACCGGGAAGCCGCGCTGACAGCCGCCGCCATCTTTCCCGACAGGAGGTATCCGTATGAATGAATTGTATCTCAGCCTCGGCACAAACATCGGCAACACTGTCGCCAATATGCACCGCGCACTGCTCTCCCTTTCTCAACTGCCGAAAACCGGACCGCTTACCGTCAGCTCCGGATGGATAACAGCTCCGGTTGACGCACCGCCCCAAAACGATTTTCTCAACCTCTGCTGTTCGGTTGAAATCGACTGTCCGCCGGAGATTTTTCATCGTTACACAAAGCAGCTCGAAACCGAATTCGGGCGCGTAAAAACCGAACACAACGGTCCCCGGATCATCGATATCGATTTGTTATTTCTCTCCTCCGGAGAAACAATCCGCACCGAAACGCTGCTGATTCCTCATCCGCGTCTCTTCGAACGGGCTTTCGTTTTGGCGCCTCTGCTTGAAATTTACAAAAACGAAACGCTTTTCGGTCGCCGCTTGGACGACTGTCTGAAAACCGCGCTGAAAACCCAACGCATTGAAAAACTCAATCGTCCGTTATTCGGTTGTCTTTTGAATCAATTCGTCAATCATGCTTTGTGAGAAGTCTTCGCGCCGCTCAAAAGCCAAATCGCGATTGGTTCGCTGAAGTTTTTTGATCAGACAACTAATCATAATCAACAAAATTTGATTGGAAGCGCTGCGATTTTCTTTCATAAATTTAATGAAATTTTCTTTTTTGATTTCAAGAATTTTGGAATCCTCCGTCGATACGGCATTGTCGACTCGCCCCATACGAGGGAAAATTCCGGTTTCTCCGATAATTTCGCCTTCACCCAGCGTACAAAGATAAACTTCGCGTCCGTCTTCATTGATCGAAAGGTCGATGCATCCCTTCACAATAATAAAAAAACTTTCGCAATCTGCTGCCTCAACTCCGTTTTCGGAAGTTTCCTGATAAATATAATCTTTTTTTGAGAATTCAAGAACGCGTCCGACTTCGATTAATTTCAACAATCCGTCATCCGGAAAACTGCGGAAGTTGGGTGTTTTTTTTAATGCTTTTAAAATGGCTGTACTGCTTTTCATCACAAACTCCTTAATATAAAACCATTTGGCTACTTTCGCTTAATGCTTCACAGAAGGAAAATCTTTTGCTCGATTTTTCAAAATTTCGTCGACTTGTTTTCGATCAGTATCCGTTAAACGGATACCGAGAGCCTTTAAATCTTCATCGAGCTGACCGATCCGACGGGCGCCGGAAATGACGTGTGTCACTCCGGGGACGTTTAAAACCCACGCCAAAGCGAACGCTGCGCAGCTGAGAGCATATTTTTCCCGAAACGGCCGCAGTTCGCCGAGTAAAGCCGCCGCCTTCTGTCGGTTTTCGACAGAAAAACGCGGTGACAAAGTTCTGACGTCCGATCCGCCGAAAACAGTGTCCGACGGCGTCTCTTCTGCCAACAATCCGAATGACAGCGGCGAATATGCCAAAAATCCGATTCCCCTGCGGGCGCAAAACGCGGCGTTGTTTTTTTCCGCCTTGCGGTCGATTAACGAAAGCCGTTCCTGATCGGAGGCAAGCGGCGCCGTTTTCAGACACCGCAGCATCTTTTCCGTCGAAACATTACAGACGCCGATTTCCCGAATTTTTCCTTCATCGCGGAAACGCAGCATCGTTTCCATAATATCATCCCACGGCGTTACTCCGTCATACCAATGAATTTGGTATAAATCGATGTAATCGCTTTGGAGGCGGCGCAGCGACTGCTCCAATTCAAAACGCATCGATTCGGGGTGAAGATGCAGTCGAACGCAGTGCCCGCCGGCGCGCCGCGTTCCGTTTTCGTCGGCATAAAACGCCCGTTTGCCGGCGTCAGTATGCCAAACCATGCCGCACTTATCGGCGATGTAAAGCCGGTGACGAAAGCCGCGGGAAAATTCGCCCAAAAGGCACTCGGCAGCCCCCAATCCGTAAACAGGCGCCGTATCGAAACCGTCAACGCCGCGGTCAACAGCAGCCGACAGCGTTCGGAACGCTTCGCGGCGGTCAAAACCGCCGCGCATCCAACCGCAGAGCGCCCATGTACCGAGAATCACAGGGCAGATCGGCAATACGGCAGACGGTTTTTTCATTTATCGCGGCCGGATCGTTTTTCCCGACCGGTAATTCCGGTCTTCTTCCGGAAAACGACACCCCATGAAATACCGAAACAAAGCAGCAGAACCAGAAAAACAGCGATTCCGTACTCGTAAAAAAAGCGGGCAATTCCGGAGCGTTCTCCGTAACCGATGGAATAATCAATACATCGTTCAATCGCTTTTTCGGGGGAATCCTTTCGCATCGCCCGTTCGGTTTTGGCTTTAATGTAGGTGCACGCTTTGGTGTCGTACGTATCGAAAAGCGATTCACCGACCGCGTAATAGGCGCCGTCGTTGCGCACGCAGATCCAAAGCATTGCATAGCGGGAGTCGTCGATTCCCCTTAAAAGAGCGCCTGTCGATTCGGTCAAATCTTTTGTCGAAGTATAGATCACCCGCAGTAAAATACCGGTTTTTTCCGTAAAAGCTTTGATCTTCAAATTCTGTTCATTGAGAAATGCGGCGGAAAAAGTTCCGGTCTGATCAATCAATCCGGGATTTTCGAAATCAATGGCGCGCGGCTCTTCCGGAGAAGAAAAAGCAAACACCGGTAACAGCAGTAAAAAAACGCAGACAATACGCTTCATCAGCTTACTCCATGATAAAATTCGGCAGTTCATCGGGATTTTTATCGGTCGGCGGAAAGTACTTGGCCAATAAATCGCGGCACGATTCAATCGCCCGCACCATCGCCTCGGCGGGATGACCGCTGCGCATTCCGTCGGCAATTTGTTCTGAGACGGTTTTCCACGTCTCAGGAGCAACTTTTTTATCAATTCCTTTATCCGCTAAAATCACCACCTGTCGTTCAAAAAGCGAAACGTAAATCAATATTCCCGAACGGCGTTCCGTTCCCGAAACACCGTAACGGACAAAAGCGTTGACAGCCTGTTCCGTTACTTTTTCATCTGTCAAACGCCTTCCCGCCAACAATCGTAAAAACGGCGGACAAATCTCCGGCAACAGAAACATGAATACGGTCAAAAGCAGGTAAAGTCCGGTAAACACAAGCAATCCAAACGGCGTTAAAGGTTCGCCGATCGCCGCTGTTCCCAGCGCCCATGAACAGATAAAGACCATTTGACAGCCGAGAATCCACCGCAAAACCGGCCGTCGGTAACGGCTGCTGTAAGAACGAACAACCGGAACCACTTCGCCCGATGTCGCTTTTTCAACAGATGCCACAGCTGCCGAAACCGCTTCGGCATCTTTGCAGCTGAATTGCTGACGCGCATAATTTTTCATTGTCACCACCTTCCGGAAGCTCCGCCTCCGCCAAATCTGCCGCCTCCGCCAAATCTGCCGCCTCCGCCGAAGCGACTGCCTCCGCCAAATCCGCCGGAAAAGAAACCGCCGCTCGAACGGCCTCCGCCTCGACCACCGTTGAAAAATCCCGCCGCAATAAACAAAATCACAATGACGATGAAAATCCCGACGGAGAAATTTTCCGAGTACAACGCTTTATCGCCATCTGTTTCGGGAAACGGCTCTTCGCCGCGTACTAAAGCACCGACAGACTGCGCTGCACCGTCAAACGCCTCTGCATACCGACCGGCAGCCAACTGCGGAACCATGATCTCGCGAATAATGCGGCCGCACTGCAAATCGGTCACCGTTCCTTCCAACCCGTAACCGACCTCGATTCGGACTTCCCGCTCCGCCGCGGAAGCCAGCAGCACGATTCCGTTGTCCGCCTCCGCAGAACCGATACCGTTTTGCCGTCCCGTTTCCAACGCGAACTCTTCGACGGAAACTCCCTGTAAATCGGGAACCGTAACGGCAACGATTTGAAAGCCGTCAGTCCCCGAAAGATCCGTTAACCGCCGCTCCAAAGCCGCCTCCTCCCCCGGCGAAAACCACCCGGCTCCGTCATAAACCGGCGAGGTCAGTCGAGGAACCGTCAGCGACCAAACAGAAATAGCCGCAAAAAACAGCAAAATTCCTACAAAACCGGCGTGTTTCATTGATTTAAAATTCTACGGACGGAACCGTCTGCGCTTCTTCGGATGCCTGGAAATACTCCTTTTTCTCCAAATGAAGCAGCAGTGAATTGGTCAGACTGTACGGAAATTTACGAATCATTCCGTTAAAGGCAGCGACCGCCTCGTTATAATCCTTGCGAGCGACGGCGATGCGGTTTTCCGTTCCCTCCAGCTGTGTCTGAAGATCGGTAAACGCCGCCAGACTTTTCAGCTCTGGGTAATTTTCAACCGAAACCAACAGTCTCGACAACGATGAAGAGAGTGCCTGTTGAGAAGCGACGTATTCATTCATCTTGGCCTGATTTGATAAATCGGAGGAGGTCAACGTTACTTTTGTGGCCTCAGCACGAGCTTGCATGACCTGCGTCAGCGTTTCCTGCTCCATGGCAGCTGCACCCTTAACCGTCGCCGTTAAATTGGGAATCAGGTCGGAGCGCCGTTGAATTTGACTCTCCAAATTAGCCCATGCTTGAAAAACAGCCTCTTCCTGTGTCTGCATGGCGTTGTATCCGCAGGAAATAAAAAGCGACAGCAGTCCGGTCAAAATCAGTTTTATCCGAAAATTCATAAACACTCCTTAGCTTAATTATAACACGCTGCAGTCAAAACGGCAAACGATTTTCAGCTTTGTCGGTAATTTGCAAAAAAATGCTCCAATTTTCCCAACGACGTTTCCAGTTCGAACTGATTCGGCAAAAAAACGATCCGAAAATGATCCGGTTCCGGATGATTGAAGCCGGTGCCCTGAACAAACAGGATATTGGTTTCGACAAGAATGTCGTAGATCAACCGTTTATCATCGGTAATGCCAAACTTCTTCGTATCGACTTTCGGAAAGAGGTAGAGCGCGCCGCGGGCGTTGACGCACGAAAGACCGGGAATGGATGTCACCGCACGGTAACAGATATCCCGCTGCACTTTCAGTCGTCCTCCCTCCTTTACTAAATCGTTGATGCTTTGATAGCCGCCTAACGCCGCCTGCACGGCAAACTGTCCGGGAACGTTGCTGCAAAGACGCATATTGGAGACGATTTTCAGTCCTTCAATGTAATCGGCCGCTTGTTCCCGATTGCCGGAGAGAACCATCCACCCAACGCGAAACCCTGCCGCCCGATACGCTTTCGAGAGTCCGTTAAACGTAACGGTTAAAATTGAAGAAGAAAGAGTCGCTGCCGGAATATGAACAGCTCCGTCATACAAAATTTTCTCATAAATTTCGTCGGCAAACAAAATCAGATTGTGTTCTTCCGCCAATCGAACAATTTTTGTCAAAATTTCGGCAGGATAAACGGCTCCGGTCGGATTATTCGGATTAATAACGAGAATTCCCTTTGTCTTTGATGTGATTTTTTTTCTTATATCCTCAATATCCGGATACCAGTCCGACGCTTCGTCGCAGCGGTAATGAACCGCCTTTCCGCCGTTCAGCACAACGGCCGCCGTCCACAGCGGATAATCGGGAGACGGAATCAGAATTTCGTCTCCTTCGTTCAAAAGCGCCTGCATGGAGAGCAGAATCAGTTCGCTGACGCCGTTCCCGATAAAAATATCGTCAATACCGACGTTGAAAACGCCTCGAGTTTGATAATATTGCTGAATCGCCTTTCGCGCCGGAAAAATTCCCTGACTGTCGCTGTACCCGACCGCATTATGAATGTTGCCAACCAAATCACAAAGCAGTTCGTCGGGGGCATCAAACCCAAAAGCTCCCGGATTTCCGGTATTCAGCCGCAGAATTTTAATGCCGTTTCGCTCCATTTGAATTGCTTTATCCAACACTTCTCCGCGAATGTCATAGCACACGTTATCCAATTTATGCGATTTTATGAATCGACTGCCGTTGCTTTTTTGCTCCATAAATTCAGATATACAGCATTTAACAAACTCTTTCAACCTTTTCAGTTTTCAATCTGGAATTTTTCGGAGAAAAAGACTATAATCCGAATGTGGATTACGATGTCATTGTTATCGGAGGCGGACACGCCGGCATTGAAGCAGCTTCTGCCGCATCCCGTCTCGGGAAAAACACTCTTCTTGTGACCCAAAACCTCGATACCGTCGGAAAACTCTCCTGCAATCCGGCTGTCGGAGGATTGGCTAAGGGCAACATTGTGCGGGAAATCGATGCATTGGGCGGTGAAATGGCAAAACTCATTGATCAATCGATGATTCAGTTCCGCATTTTAAATCAAACGCGCGGGCCGGCCGTTCAGGCGCCGCGTGCACAGGCAGATAAATTCCTTTACAGCACCGCCGCCAAACAGACGCTGGAAAACCGGCCGGGGCTCTCGCTTTTCCAGGACACGGTTACCGGTTTTTTGACTGACCGAAGCGGCCGCCGCATCGAAGGCGTTGTGACCGAACGCGGCCACCGTCTTTCAGCGGCGGCGGTCGTCATGACGACCGGCACTTTTATGGAAGGCAGAATCTTCATCGGCGACTACGAAGCCGAATCCGGCCGTTTGGGAGAACCGGCAGCGAAAGGACTCGGGAAACACCTGCGCGAACTGGGTTTTACCGTCGGCCGCCTGAAAACGGGAACGCCGGCACGCGTTTCCAAACGTTCCGTCGACTTTTCCGAAACGGAACGGCAGCCTGCCGATTTGCGTCCGCGGCCGTTTTCGTTCGCTTACGATGCTGTCGAACGCCCCTCCGTTGATTGTTTTATCACTTATACGAATGAAGAAACCCACCGCATTATCCGCGAAAATATGCACCGTTCGCCGCTCTACGGAGGAAAAATTGTCGGCACCGGACCGCGTTACTGTCCGTCCATTGAAGACAAGGTTTACCGTTTCCCCGACCGCGACCGTCATCAAATTTTCATCGAACCGGAAGGTTTGAATTCCGACGAATTGTATCTCAACGGAATTTCGACGTCGCTGCCGGAAGATGTTCAGCTTCAGTTTTTGCGCACCGTTCCCGGATTGAGAAACGTCCGCATTTGCCGTCCCGCTTATGCGGTGGAGTACGACTACCTCGACCCGCTGCAGCTGAAACCGTCTTTGGAGACGCGCCGCCTGGAAGGACTTTTTTCGGCAGGCCAAACTAACGGCACCTCCGGTTACGAAGAAGCCGCCGGACAAGGGTTAATCGCCGGCATCAACGCCGCTTTGAAAATCGACGGAAAACCGCCGCTGATTTTGACTCGCTACGAAGCGTACATCGGGGTTTTAATCGACGATTTGGTGACACTCGGAACCAAAGAACCGTACCGAATGTTTACTTCGCGCGCCGAATACCGACTCAACCTGAGACATGACACCGCCGACGCTCGGCTGACACCGAAAGCGTACAAAATCGGCTCGGCAGATGAAGCCGCTATGGAACGGCTGCAAAAAAAGATCGGACAAATCGACGAAATTAAAGAACTTTTAAAACAACGGAAAGTCAAAGAGTCTGAAACGGAAGCTTTAAACGGAATCAAACACGCCGGCCGCTCTTTTCTCCAAACTCTGAAATCACCCGACGTTACCGTTGCCGATTTGACGGAGCTTGAACCGGCTTTAAAGAACTTTCCGCCCGCTTTTCTCGAACAAGCCGAATTGGACATTAAATACGAAGGATACGTTGCTCGTCAGAATGAACAGGTTGAACGGATGAAGCGGATGGAGGAGATGCGAATCCCCGAAAATTTCGATTACAACGCCGTTGAAGGACTCTCTTCCGAAGCGCGGCAAAAATTCAACGCCGTGCAGCCGCTCTCCATCGGGCAAGCGGGACGAATCTCCGGCGTACGCAACTCCGACATCGCGGTTCTGATGACTGTTTTGGCACGCGGAAGGCGCTCATGAATCCGCTGTGGGAAAAGGCGTTTGCCGCATTCAATTTGACCCCAACCGCCGACCAAAAACGCGCGCTGGAAATCTACAGCCGTGAACTGCTGCTTTTCAACCGGAAAATCAACCTTGTGAAAGCCGACGACGAAGAAACGCTTTTGCGCCGCCATATTTTCGATGCTCTCGCCGGATTACCCGTTTTGGGAACTGCCGGACCGCCGACTGCCGCGGACGTCGGTTCCGGCTGCGGCATACCCGGTATTCCGCTTGCAGTCTTTTGGACAAACACAAAAATGACATTGATTGAGCGATCGGCAAAACGGGCTTCGTTTTTGAGTTATGCAACAGCTGTCTGCGGATTGAGCAGCCGGGTTTTTGTCGAAAATCGCGACTTAAAGGAAATCAAAACGCAATTTGACTGCACGGTTTTCCGCGCCTTCCGCCCCTTCACTGAATTTATTATTCCGCTTTTATCGGTGACAAAACCGGGCGGAACACTCGCCGCATTCAAAGCAAAAGAAGCGAGCGCTCTCGAAGAAACAGCCTGTTTAGACAAAAAAAATACCGCAGTGCGTGTGGAAATACTTCAAAATCCGTTCTATGACGCGCCGCGGTGTTTGGCTGTTATTCAAAAAGCGCCGACTTCTTCGTCAACTCAATTTTTTCAATAAATCTTCAAGCTGAGCTCCTTCAATCAAATCGATGTAACGGGCTTCCGTAAAACTTTTGGCAGCATCGGAAAAGCTGCCGGCCGTCAGACAAAATCCGCGGTTGATTTTTCTGTCGCGCATTTTGGCATAAAATTCACGGATCGGAATTTCGTCGATGACCAAATTGCTGCGATAGAATCGAAATAAAACATTATCTTCCCATTTGACCGTTTCAATATTAGCGAAAATTTCCATATACCGCTTGGGAGCGAACGACGACTCCAAGATTTTAATACTTGCTTTCGGGAAAAGTAAATCGATCAGCCGACGGCAAATATCGCTGAACTCACCCTCTTCGGCAAAAATATAACCGGACAATCCCTTATTTGCTGAAATCGCTCCATATTTTTCCAACAAAAGACGCACATCTTTATAATCCGGTTTGGTTTTACTGATTTCATTGAATATGTTCATCGCATTAGTCAATTCATTTTTGCGTAAATAGGCAAGACCGGTGCGGTATTGCAATTCCAGCGACTCTTCATAACCGAGATTCTGAGCCGCAGCCGCCTGCTGTAAAAACGACAGCGCTTCGTCGTTCATTCCTTTTGATAAGTAAATCCCGCCGACTTCCAAACACGCCAACGAACCGTATTCCTCGTCGTTTTTCAAATAATTGAACGCTTTTAAAGCTTCTTCACTCCGCCCCATTTGAACGCAGCACTTAGCGACACAGTAAATCAGCTCGCGATTGTCGGAATCGTACTCCAAGCAGGCGTTCAGCAACGGATACGCCTCATTGTATTTATTCAAATGAAAGAGACATAAACCGATATATTTACGCACCTGCCGGTCACGCGGCCGAATTTGATCGGCAATTTTAAACCGAATGATAGCGGTATCATAATTACCCCGCTTGTATTCGATTAATCCCAAAGTCGAAGCAGCCGTAAAATCGGAACGGTTCATCAAAAACGCATCAGCGACGTATTTGTACGCTTGATCCAAATGCCCGGTTTTCATCAGGCTGATTCCGTATCGCAATGAAATATTAAATCCGTCCAACTTCCGATTGACCGAAGCGTTGCCGATCAAAACCGAATAAATTTGAGCCGCTTTAACGTAATCGCCGTTCTCGTAATAATAGTTTGCCAAATCCTGCTGAGACTTAACGTTTTTAGGCAACGGCATTCCCGGAGTGATGTTTTTCATTTTTTTTTCGGATCGATGTCTTGCCGAAACATTTTCTACTCTGAAAATAAAAGAAACCGAAACCGCAATGATAATCAAAATAATGATGATCGGAACGAAAATTATTAAAATATCGGTAAAACTCATACAATTTATTATCGGTTCTGAACGGACGAATGTCAAGCACAATTCGGAAAAATCAAAACCGTATTTGACTTTCTCTCCAATTCGTTTATAATGGGAAAGAGTTTTATGGAGGAAAGATGTTTTTTGATCCGCTTTATTTAATCATCATGCTCACTTGTTTGGCGCTGTCGGCTGTTACGTCGCTGCGCGTCAAGGCGGCATTTGCACAGGGCAAAAAAACCGCCGTCTCTTCCGGAGTCACCGGCGCAGAAGCGGCTGCACGCATTTTAAAAGCCAACGGTATTTTTGATGTAAAAATAATAGAAGGGAAAGGATTTTTAACCGATCACTACAACCCGGCCACCAAAAATTTGGTTCTCAGCCCCGATGTTTACCGCGGCTCTTCTGCCGCGTCTGTCGGAGTGGCTGCGCACGAAGTCGGACACGCCGTTCAGCACGCAACCGGATACCGTTGGCTCGGACTGCGCACCGCATTGGTTCCCGTTGTAAACATCGGCTCCAATATCGGATTGTGGTTGGTCATCATCGGTATCATTCTGGGAAGCGCGTATCAGGCCTCATCCGGAAACCTGTCGATCGGTTACTACCTTGCTCTGACCGGAGTGATTCTCTACTCGGCGACATTTGTCTTTTCAGTTGTGACCGTTCCCGTTGAAATCGACGCTTCCCGCCGCGCTGTCCGCGAATTGGAAGCCGACGGCATCACCCGATCCGCAGAAGAGACGGAAGCCGTGAGAAAAGTGCTTTCCGCAGCCGCATTGACCTATGTGGCGGCCGCCATCGGTTCGCTGCTTCAGCTGGCATACTGGGTTTTGCGCTCAGGCATCCTTAACCGCCGGGACTGATGCTGCATTTCAAGCTCAAAACAGATCTTTTATGACAAACCGAATCATTCTGGCTTCCGCTTCACCCCAACGAAAAAAGCTGTTGTCGCTGGTTTTCAGTGAATTTGAAATTCATCCGACCGACGCCGATGAAACGCTGACGGGGCGCAATATCCGTTTTCAGACGGCACGGTTATCCCGATTAAAGGCCGAAACCGCCGCGGAAACCCTCAACCGGCCTGTGCGCACATTAATTATCGCTGCCGATACATTGGTTTCCGTTCGCGGTCGGCTGCTGGGAAAACCGCAAACACGGCAGGAGGCAGCCGAAATGCTGAATCTTCTCTCAGGACGGACCCATCGTGTCACAACAGGATTCACTCTTTGGACCGCCGGAAAGTGTCTGACGCGAACCGTTGAGACTAAAATTGTCATGGCGCGGCTGACCGCAGAAATGAAAGAGTGGTATTTAGATACGGACGAATGGCGGGGAGCCGCCGGCGGTTACCGTATTCAAAATTCGGGGGAACTTCTTTTTTTTAAAATCATCGGATCGTATTCAAACGTTGTCGGACTGCCGATTGCGCAACTGCGGCTGCTTATTGCAAAGAATTTCCCTGAATTTCTTTGATTTCTTCCGAAAAAATCACTCGATTTCCGGGACGAATCCCCCGCTTTTCGAATTCGCCTTGATTAACTTCCAACGCATACATTGCCGGCCGACTCGAAGGAACTGCCGTCAAATCAAACGGATCCATATCCAAAATATCGACAATCACTCCGTCGGCATTGATATAAGCAATCGAAAGCGGAATCGATGTGTTCTGCATCCAAAACGAAAGCATCTGCTCGGATTCGAAAATAAAGAGCATGCCGTGGTTTTTCGGCAGCGACTCTCGGAACATCAGACCGCGCGAACGCTCCTGCGGCGTAACAGCTGTCTCGACGACAAATCTCTGACCGTTGATCGAAACTTCGGGCTGCGGTCGGCACGATAAAAGCAGCGCAACGGCGATAAACGCCGCCGCTTTACGGAGTGTCATTGTCACCCTCCGCCGTTTCTTCAGTCTCAGCTTCTCCGGTTCCGGCAGCCGATTCCGAATTTTCTTCGCTTTGAGGCGCTCCGAAACGGTCTAAGAATTCCTGTTTAGCAAAAAACTCTTCGTCTTTCCGCACTTCCGAGCGGCCGAGCAGTTCATCGTGAACAGCGACGTCTAAAAAGGCAAGAGTCAGCGGTTTAGTCAACGTTTGCCGCACTGTTCCGTTCTCCCAGACGATCCTTTCGGGCGACAGCTGCGAATGAACACCGCATTTTTCTGTCAGTGTCGTAAACAACGTATAAAAATCGAGTTTGCGGCGATTAAAAAAAATGGTCATCGAATAAAGACGATCTTCGTAGAATTGAAAAACAGCGCGGTCGATGAATTTTGTTCCTTTGCACTCGAAAACCGGCAAATCGGTGTACGGCAGCATCGATTCGGTAAACTGCCGATAAGAAAAATCAGGGCTCTCTTCCAATGCGGCTTTCACCTCCGCCGAGGACATTCCCAACCGCAACGGACCGAAACCCCAATCGCCGCCGGCATCTTCGGATTCGCTGCCGCCGGCCGTATCGGATTCGCCGGAGAGGTCTTGCGCCGCGGTTTCGGGAACCTCATCGGGCTGCGCCTGCCAAAAACCCGATTCATCCGATGTTTGCGCCGCCGCCGAAAAAGGCAACAAAAACGCCGCCGCAATCAAAAGAATCCGTTTCATTCTTCCCCCTTAATCATTTTCAAAAACCGTTGTTCATCGATGATGGTCACTCCGAGCGCCTCCGCTTTAGCGCGTTTGCCTCCGCCGCCTTCACCGACTAAAAGATAATCGGTTTTAGCCGAAACCGCCGCAACGACTCGTCCGCCCCGTTTTTCGATTTCGTTTTGAGCTTTTTCCCTCGGTTTGAAGTGTTCAAAATTGCCGGTAATGCACCACGAAGTCCCTTTAAAACGATCGTCCGATTCGTCGGGTTGCGTTTCACTTTCAAACAAAAGTCCGCACTGACGCAAATCTTCAATTATTTGACGCATTTCCGGTCGATTCAATGCATCGATAACCGACGCTGCAATCGACGGACCGATTCCCTTTACCGAGAGAAAAACCGCGTTATTCTTCTTTTCCGCCGCATCCAGCCACAAATCAATCGACGTCAGACCCGAATCAATCAAAAGTGAAACGGCTTTCGGTCCTAACTCCGGAATGCCTAACGAGACCAACACCTTTGAAAACGGCTGCGACTTACTCTTTTCCACGCCGCGAATAATCGATTCAATTTTCTTTTCACCGAAACCGTCGTATTTCATCAGTTTCGTGTAATCAAAGCGGTAAATATCCGGTGCGGACGAAATAAAGTCATTTTCGATAAGAAAATCCATCGTTTCTCCGCCAAGATTCTCAATATTCATTTGATCGCGGCCGATGAAAAATTTCAATCTTCCCCGTTTTTGCGCGGGACAGCCGCTGTTCGGACAAAAACGGTGGGCGCCGACAATTTTGACTTTGGATTCGCACTCCGGACAGCGTTCCGGCATTTTATAAATCGGGGCGCCTTCTCTCTTCTCGATCACTCTTTCAACAGCAGGAATGACGTCTCCCCGTTTAGAAACCCGGACCCGATCGCCGACGGAAAGTTCGAGAAGATCGATATAATCCTGATTGTGAAGAGTTACATTAGAAATCATCGATCCGCCGATCTCCACCGGTACAACGCGAGCTACCGGTGTCATGCGTCCCGTCCGTCCGACTTGAACGTCGATCTCTTCAACCGTCGTTTCTCCCGTCGGGGCTTCGAATTTATAAGCGATGGCCCACTTCGGATGATGTTCCGTATAACCAAGCGCCTCTCTTTCAGCTGTCGATGCGACTTTAAACACCAAACCGTCGATTTCATACGGCAGCCGGGAGCGTTCGCGCGTCTCTTTTTCAATCTGACTGCGCAGCCGCTCTTCATCCGCAGTCAAAAACACCGTATTCGGATTAAGCGGAAAACCGTACTCCCGCAGTTTTTCGAAAACAGTCTGCTGATCCGGCAGCGGAGGCTCGAAAAAACCTTCGTAAACAAAAAGCCGCAACCCAACGACAGCCGCTTCACGGCTCTGCTTGCGGCGGATAACGCCGGCGGTTAAATTCCTCGGATTCGCAAACGGCACTTCAAGAGTTTTATTGAGGAGTTCAAAATCCTTTTTCGGTAGATAAATTTCACCGCGAACGGCCAGTTTTCCTTCGTAAGGAATGCGCAGCGGAACCGACCGCACGGTTCTGACATTTTCAGTCACATCGTTTCCGACAAAACCGTTCCCGCGGGTAACCGCTCGAGTCAAAATGCCGTTCTCGTAGTATAAGACAATAGAAACGCCGTCAATTTTTTGTTCTGCGGAAAAAACGGTCTGCGGCGGCAGTCTGCGCATCCATGCGACCACTTCGGCGACGGAATACGCTTTGTCCAGACTGAGGACGGGAACAGTGTGCGCCGTCTCTTCAAAACCGGCCTCCAAATCCGAACCGACGCGCTGTGTCGGAGAATCGGCGGTTTTCAGTTCGGGATACCGGCTTTCCAAAGCGGAAAGCCGGTCGAAGAGACGGTCGTATTCAAGATCGCTGACGGAAGGCCGCCCCAAAACGTAATATTCATACTGATAACGGCGGAGATCTTCGGCCAACCGAAGCGCCTCCGCCCGCAGCTCGCGCCCCGCCTCCATATTACCGTCCGATAATCGGAAAAGCGTCCCGAATGTGAAAATCTTTCAAGTAAAGCCGAATCACACCGATTTCGTCGATGGAAATCGGTCCGACAGCAACTTTGTAAACAACGCTGCCGTTTTCTTCCGTTTCAAAAACAACAGTCGGAAAATAAGCGTTTAACTTTTCGGATATCTTTTCTGCTGCCGTTTCGGTTCGGAAAGCGCCGATTTGCATATAAAGTGCGCCGCTGACTAAAGGCGAATACGGCTTTTCCGGTTCCGTGATGACAATCGGACGCAAATCCGGTAAGACTTCGGGTTCTGTCAAAACTTCCTCGCTTGGAGCCTGAACCAACGATTCAACCGGTTTCGATGGAGGTTCAACCGCAGCTACGGATTCTATAAACGGTTCCGCTGTCGATTCGGAATCCCATTCATGCTCAACATCCGATTTCAGAGCAGGTTCTTCGATAGTTTCGCTGATTTTTATTTGAATGACTTGCGGCTCATCAATTTCATTGCGGACATATTCGCTCTCTCCCGATTCAACAAGATCCTCAACACCGACGCCTTGTATCGCTTCCGGAAGTGAAACCTGAGCCACTGTAAACAGAGGATTGATTCTTTTGACCTGAACAGCCTCATCGACAATCCGATAATATCCGCTGTCGATTTCAGGATAATGCGGGAGACCGATTTCTTCGCCGTTGACCCACACAGTCACCGATTCGGGCTGAGGAACATACTCTTCAATTCTGGTTTCTTCCTTCCAAGACGGAAAATCTTCTACATCACGCTGATACATCCGCCCTTCAGCAACAGCGCTTTCCTGCTCAATGACATACCAAGGCCGCTCAATATCCACATCCGGATGCAGCGTTTCAAACGAATGTTCGTCTTCTTTTTTAACGAAATCTTCGACATAGGTCAGTTCAAAAAGAGAGGCATCGGGAAGATGCGCTTCCGTCAATTCGGATTCGATTTTTGTTTCCGGATTTTCGAAATGATCGCTTAAAACGACACTTTCATCCGTCGGTACAAATTCCCATTGAGGAATCGGCAGTTGAATCGATTCACTTGAAGAGGTTTTCGTCGGAACTTTTTCGACAATGGAAACCGGTGCGGCAGATTCGACCGGAACTTCTTCGTTGGAAGATTCGCTTTTTACGGGAGGTTCTTCGCTTACCGCAATCTGTGAACTTTCCTCGGTATCCGTCTCACTCACCGCTTCTGCCGTCGCTGCAGAGTCCGACGGTTTGTGCTCAGCATAAAACGGAGCATACACATCTTCGGAATTTTTTAAAAAAGATATATACCGAACTGAAATTTCGGCATTCCCATTAAACGGAATTCCCAAATTTAACGCCAGAGCAGCGGAAACGACTCCCTGTTCGACCGCATTCGAATTACGCCGAACAACAGCCGTGGATTTTTTTAAATTTCCCAAATTGGTCACTTCCACAAAAGCGCCGTCAATTAAATTATTATGTGAAATGATATATCCGTTGCCGCCGTATTCTTCCGGCAGTAAAACCCGGCAATTCATCTTCACTTCGGAATTTTGAGCGAACAGCGGGAAAATGCATAACATAAGTAAACCCGCCAGAAACGATCTTGCCATAAATTCAGCTCCTTCTGTCTCTTCGGCAAATTTCAGAGGTTCTTCAAGTAAAAAATGTCCTTTCCGCTTGTGAAAACCGCTTTTTCATTATATAATACAATGATTTTTTTATTTGGGGTCAATTAAACTATGGAAGAAAAGGAAACAAAGATATCTTTGTATGATGTTTTGTTGATTTTGGCAAAAGGGAAATGGGCAATCATCATTCCGACGATTTGCGCTATGATTTTTTCGTTTTCGTTTGCTATGATCACAAAAATGGTTGATCCGCAGAAATCGCCGATGCCTGATCGCTTCACCTCTTCCTGTGAAATGATTTTTTTGCAAACCGGGACTTCCAATCCGTTCAACCAAAGTACGTCTCCGCTGGCAGCGTTGGCCGGCGCAGCAAGCTCAACAAATACGTCGGCGCTGCTGCTTCAGAATTTGATTTTGGGTGAAACATTCCTTTTGGAACTGGCAGCTTCTCCCGAGTTTAACCTATACGAAATTTACGAAATTCAACAGCCGCAAAAAACCAATCTGGTCAATCGCCTGCGACAAGCATTTCAATTTGAGATTGACGAAACATCGCAGATCATGAAAGTCTCCTACACTGATATTGACCCCGAATTAGCGTGGAAGATTTTATCAAAAGCCATTCCTCTGTTGGAAGAGCGCTACAAAACTCTGTTTCGAAACCAAGTCAATGCGCGTTCTTCGTTTATTGCCGATCAAATTAAAGATGCGGAAGATAATTTAGCTAAAGCCAATGCGGAACTCTCCGCGTTTCAAAAAGAACACGGGATCTATGACTTTCAATCTCAAATTCAGAATCAATTTTCGATTTACACAGACATTAATGAAGAAATTTTGAAGGAAGAGATGGAGTTGGAATTCTTAACGGAGTACAGACCGAAATCCGATCCGACGGTGGTGCAAAAGGTCAAAACCATTCAAAAATCCAAAGAACTGCTGCATGAATTCGAAACCGGATCCGGACGTTACTCAATGAATGTCATCCCGATGAATAAACTGCAGACGCTGTCTGCTCAATACTCGGAACTTCGCCGGGAAGTCGAGCTTAGACAAGAGTTATACTTAATGCTGCGTCAGCAGGAAGCAGCTGCCCGCATGGAGCAATCGGGAGAAATTTCATCTTTGCAAATTTTAGAATATCCGCAGATTCCCGAAATCAAATCGGGTCCGTCACGCGGCCGCTTCTGCATTTTCATTACTTTTGCCGTTATCTTCCTTTCGACTTTCGCGGTTTTCTTAAAATCATTCATCCATTCAACCATGGAAAACAGCGAAGACCGCGAAAAAGTCAATGCTATGAAAGACGCTTTAAAATTCAAAAAATTCCCGGGACGGCGCAAAATTTGAGATGACCGCTTCTGAACGCAAACGCATTGTCATTATCGGAGCCGGAAATGCGGGAAAAGAGATTGCCTCCGAAATCCGGCGCAAACCAGTTCTGGGAGAAATTGTCTGCTTTCTCGACGACGACATTAAAAAAATCGGCACGGTAGAATCAGGAATTCCGGTTGCCGGAGCTGTTTCCGATGCTCCTGAAATTTTAAAAAACTGCGGAGCGAATGAAGCTATCATCGCCATTCCCTCGCTGCCGAAACATCGTTTCAGAGAAATTTACGCCTCGATTCAGCGCTGCGGCGTTCCGGAAATCAAATTTCTACCGACCATTTCGCAAATTATCAGCGGAGACGCCCGTTTGATACTGACAAGGAACCTTGACGCAGAGGATTTGCTCGGCCGTACACCGGTGACCATTCCGCTGCGGGAGAGCCTGCGTTATCTGCGCGGCAAACGGGTTCTGATCACCGGCGCCGGCGGCAGTATCGGCAGTGAACTGGCGCGGCAATTGCTTTACGGCGGTTCCCAGCGGCTTTACCTTCTCGACAACGGAGAAGAACATCTCTATCACATTCAAAACGAATTGAAGATGCTGCAAAGCGAGGGAATCGGATCGGACGCCAAAATCGTTTCGGTTATCTGCAATCTCATCGATGAAGACCACCTCCGTTCACTGTTGCGACGGCTGCACTGCGACGTCATTTTTCACTGTGCGGCGTACAAACACGTTCCCGTCATGGAAGAAAATCCGGTCGAATGCATCAAAAACAACGTCTTCGGAACGGAAAATCTCATCAAAGCCGCAAAGGAAACACAAGTAGAAAAAATTCTTCTGGTTTCCACCGACAAAGCCGTCGAACCTTCCTGCGTTTACGGCGTTTCAAAAGAACTTTGCGAAGATTTGATTCTTGCCGCTAACGGCGGCCGCTGCGCGTTTACGGTCGTTCGATTCGGAAACGTCATCGCTTCGAGCGGCAGTATTGTACCGCTTTTCAAAGCTCAGATCGAAAAAGGCGGTCCGTTGACTTTAACACATCCGGACGTCAGCCGCTATTTCATGACAATTCCCGAAGCTGTCAGTTTGGTTCTGCGCGCCGGCGGCGTCGGAAAAGGCGGAGAAACATACATTCTCGACATGGGAAAACCGATTCCGATTCGGGAACTGGCAGAGCAAATGATTGCCTACAACGGCTTTGAACCGTACAAAGACATTCCGATTGTCATCACCGGTCTGCGCAAAGGCGAAAAAGTGACGGAACGGCTTTATGCTGAAAACGAAACCGTTACACCGACCGGATACCCCAAAATCGGCAGACTCAACCGTGCCGAAACCGAAAAACCGGATCCGGTCGCCTTTCTCGCAGAACTGCGTCCGATTTGTTTTCTGAATCCGGAAAAACCGGAACTCTACCGCAATCGCCATACACTGAGAATGTTGCTGAAACGTTACGCTCCGACTTTACAGGATCTTCCCGATGAACCGGAATTTTAGAACCGTCGTTTTTGCCCTCCCGGAAATTTCAAAAGCCGACCGCAAAGCCGTTGATCGAGTTCTGAAAAGCGGTTGGATTACGACCGGCAGCGTTTGCGCTCGTTTTGAAGCGGAATTCCGGCAGCGGCTGAACGTGCCGTTTGCGTTTGCGGTCAATTCGGCGACCGCGGGGCTTCATTTGGCATTAGAATCGTTGGGAATCGGAAATGGAGACGCAGTCGTCATTCCTTCTCTGACATTCGCCGCAACAGCGGAAGCCGTTCTCTACTGCGGCGCACAGCCGATTTTGGCGGACGTCGATCCGAAAACGCTGACACTGTCAATTTCCTCGCTGAAACAAGCGATTGAACGGCATGGAAATCGGATAAAAGCTGTCATCCCCGTCCACTACGGCGGCCGTCCGTGCGAGATGAACGAAATTGCAGCGATTTGCGCTCCTCTCGGTATTAAAATCATCGAAGACGCGGCGCACAGCTTTCCGGGAACATATAACGACTGTTTTCAAGGCACAATCGGTGATGCCGGCGTTTACTCGTTCTATGCAACCAAAACTTTGACAACGGGCGAAGGCGGAATGGTTGTCACCCGAAATCCGCAAGCCGCCGCCTTTATCGAAAAAGCCCGACTCCACGGCATCGACCGCCCCGTTTGGAATCGTTACACATCACCGGACGCTCCGCCGACCTATGACATTGTCTGCCGCGGATACAAATACAACTTGACGGACATGGCAGCCGCTCTCGGTCTTTCGCAGCTCAAACGCGCCGATGCCATGCGCAATCGCCGCAAACGGATTGCCGAAATTTATCAAAACGAATTTTCCGCTCTTCCCGGAGTCGAACTGCTTCCTTTTGACGACCGCTCTTCTTTTCATCTTTACGTTGTTCGGATCAAAGACGGCAAACGAAATATCGTCTACAAAAAAATGAAAGAAAACGGAGTTTGCTGCTCAATTCACTACCGCCCCCTGCATTTGATGACATTTTACCAAACAGCCGCGGACGGAAATTCCGCAGATCTGCCGGAAACAACGGCGGCTTACAATGAAATTCTTTCGCTGCCTCTCTTTTCATCGATGAGTCGGAAAGATTTGAAATATGTGGTGGCGGTTTTCAAAAAAACACTGTATAATGAATACAAATGAACATTGATTCCGGCGATTACCCCTATTATGTCAGCGATATTCGAAGAGAAGAGATGCTCTACGCCTGCTTTTTGCGCTCGCACATCACGGAAGGCCGTATTCAATCCGTTAAAATTCCGCAGCTGCCGAAAAACGTTTCGGTATTCAGCGCAAAAGATTTCGGAAAAAAGAATTTTATCACAGTCAACAACTTAAAAATTCCGCTGCTGGCCGATAAAGAAATTCGTTACAGAGGAGAACCGATTCTGCTGATTACGGCGCCGTCAAGCGAGACGCTGAAATCGGTTTGCGAATCTGTCGAAATCGAATATAAAGAAAAAGAGATGCTCGAATCGATTTTTTCAGATCTTAACGGAAAGACCGTCATTTATAAAACATCTTGCTCTCAGTCTGCCGCCGGAGAACAAGAAGATGAAGAAGCTCCGGAAGTTATCAGCTCTTTTAACACGCCGGTACAGGAGCATTTTTATCCGGATTCGCAAGGAGTTTTCATCGAATACGGACCTTCGTCAAAACTGAAAGTGATCGTCTCTTCCGAATGGCCGAAACATGTCAAGCAAACGGTAATGAATATCACAGAGCTGCCGTCGGAAAAAGTTTTCGTTATGCTGGCAAAATCAAGTCCCACTTTCGACGGAAAAATCTGGCAGCCGTCGATTTTGGCGGCGGTCGCTTCATTTGCGGCAATCAATTTGAAAAAAAGCATCAAGCTGGTTCTTTCCAAAAAAGAAGACATCCTTTATTCGGGAAAGCGCGCACCGGCTCTTTTTTTTATCGACGCCTGTATCGGAGATTCAATGAAGCTGCACTTCCTGAATTTTTCCTTTACTTATTACTGCGGCGCCTACTTTCCATTTGCAAAAGAAATGATTGAAACGACTGCATTCGGAGCAAAGTATTTTTACAACGCTCGTTCTATCAAAATTCGCGGAGAGGCGTGTGTATCCAACACTCCCCCAACCGATTTTTTTTCCGGAATCAGTTTGCCTCAATTTTTCTTTGCTGCCGAAATGTTCATCAATCGATTAGCAAAACAAAAAGAAGTTTCTCCTCTGGAATTGCGCTTGGCTAATATCAATCACGCTTTTTTCCGCAGTATCAACTATGAAAAAAAAGATATTTTCCCGATTCTGTTGGCCGAATTAAACAACCGCTGCGATTTTACACGCAAACACGCCGCCTACGAACATATGCGCAAACGCGGCGGCACATCGTTTCCCGGTTCAGTTATCCGCGGAATCGGCCTAAGCACCGCGTTTCAGGCTAACGGTCTTAATATGCATCGAGGAAGGTTCAATCAATCAGTCCGAATGAGCTTGACACCGGAAAATATCGTCAAAGTCAATGTCTCCTCCATTCCGAACAGTAAAAGAACCCGTCAGATTTGGAAGGAATCGGTTTCCGAAATTCTCAATCTCCCGATCCGTAATGTCACTATTTCCTATTCGTTTTCGGACGAAACAGCCTCAAACGGACCGACACTTCTTAGCGGAAATATTTCCACTATTAACCGCCTGATCAAGCTGTGTGCTGAGGAAATCCGATCAAAAGCGCAAACGCACGGCCGAGAACAAACCATTACCGTCGAAAAAGTTTCATCGGATTTACTCTCCCGCAACAAGAAAAAATTTCTTTACACTTCGGTGACTTGCGCGGCAGCAGTTGCCGAAATTTCACTTCGCTTTCTGACAATGGAGCTGATTATCGATAAAATCACCGTTATTTTGGACTGCGGTTACATCAATAATGAAGCCGTTGCCCGACAAAAGATTGAAACCGCCGTCATTCAAAGTATTTTATGGGTGACTCGCGATGAAAGTTACCAAAACCTGATCAATGAATCGCTTTTTTACTACCCGGGCATCGATCGTCTGCCGGAAATTGAAATTATTTTTCGAAGTTCGGAAAACGGCTTTGAAAAAGGAATTGGCGAAATCGCATACAGCTTGATTCCGGCGGCTCTTTTGACGGCTGTCGGCCAAGCTGTAAATAAAGATTTAAAAGAAATTCCGATTGAAAATGAGAAAATTTTCAATCTCGGAGAAGTCGACAAATGATTATTCGTTTCACACTGAACAATGAAGAAAAAACCGTCGATGTACCCGCTACAAAACGGGTAATCGATCTGCTTCGCGAAGATTTTGATCTACTGCGCAATAAAGTTTCTTGTTATCAAGGCGCTTGCGGAAGCTGTTCTATTCTTCTCGATAACTGCATTGTCAGCAGTTGTTCCATTTTAGCTTTTGAATTAAAAGGACGAACAGTCGTAACAGCAGAAGGATTCATGAAAACCGAGGAATATCAGCGAATCAATCATATATTCCAAAAGAATCAATATGATCCGTGTGATTTTTGTCGATGGGGGAAAATTTTTGCGATTCACGAATTTATTCATTCGGAAGAACACATTGACAGCGACTCCCTCACGCGCGCTTTAAAAGGCAATCAGTGCAACTGCAGCAGTCCAACGCTGCTTCTATCGGTTGCCGAACAAATCGTCAAAGCGGAGAAAAAAATCAACACCGGGAGAAAACATGAACGCACCGCACGAAAATAGTCGGCTCTCTTTGGTTTTTACCCCCGAACATCTCGGAGAAGCACTGTCTCTCTACGCACGGAATCCGGGAGCAATTCTTTACGCCGGAGGAACAGCGCTGCTCTCCAAACAATCGGAACGACTGCCGATCTTCGGAGCGCCCCTAATTTCACTGAAACGTGTTGAAGAATTGAAAACCATCCGCCGTTATGAAAATTTTATCGAATTCGGCGCCGCCGTCACATTAGGCGACATCCTCCGATGCAAAGAATCGCGTTTTCTGCCGCCCGTTTTCAAAACGGCCGTCCGTGCTGTCGGTACACCGGCGGTGCGCAACACGGCCACAATCGGAGGTCATCTGGCCGTCACCGAGCGAAAACTGCTGCTTTTGCCGATTTTGCTGATTCTCGACGCCGCAGTCGAAGTCAAATCCCAAACGACAACGCGCTCCGGAGAAATCAAACGGTTCCTAGATGAAAAAAACGGCTTTATTCTGCAAGCAAATGAAATCATCACAAAAATCCGTATTCCGACGGGCCGATTTAACCTCTGGGGCTTTTCAGCGCTGCCCGGATCCGTTATTCGCTCTCAAGATTTTTTCATGTCCTGTTTCGTCGCCCGCAAAAACCGATTTTTGATTGAAAAAATCAACTTTGCATTCAATATAGACGGCCGCCTCGTCATTCGGATCAAACAGTCGGAAGATCGCCTTATCGGGAAAAAATTTCCGCTCTCCGCCGCTGAAATCCGAGAAGAGATGCGTTTTTTTACTTCAAAAATTGAAGGAGAATTGATCGCTCCATCGCCCTATAAAAAAGAACGAATCATTAATGCCTTCCGATTAATCTTAACACAGGATCTGACAAAATCCGGATTAATTGAATAAAGCGCTTGACACGAACGAAAAATGGCAGATAATACGAATAGACGAGAATGTGCTCTCTTTGTTCGTCTTGCCGTTTTTTACAGGAGGGGGAGATGACGCAAAAATTCGTTCACCTGCACAACCATTCCGATTTTTCGTTACTGGACGGCGCCGCTTCCGTAAAAAAATTGGTAGCCAAAGCCAAAGAACTGGGAATGTCGCATCTGGCGCTGACCGATCACGGAAATATGTTCGGAGCGATCGCATTTTATAAAAGTGCAAAAGCCGCCGGTATCCGCCCGATCATCGGCTGTGAAGTCTACATTTATCCGCCGTCGCGATTTGAACAAAAAGCCGACGAAAGATATTACCACATGATTCTGTTAGCCAAAAATAACACCGGCTACAAAAATTTAATCAAACTAGTTTCCGCGGGTTATCTGGAGGGATTTTACTATCGCCCTCGGATTGATGATCAAATTCTGGAACAGTACCACGAAGGTCTTATCTGTTCCTCAGCGTGTATTGCCGGAGAAATTCCGCGGCTGATTCTGGCAGGAGAACGGGAAAAAGCCAAAGAACGCGCGCTGTTTTATAAAAATATCTTCGGAGATGACTTTTATCTGGAAGTCATGAATCACGGAATCGAAGAGGAGGCGCGCGCCAACGAAGGAATTTTCGAACTGGCAGCCGAATTGAATATTTCTGTCATTGCCACAAACGATATTCACTATGTTGAAGCCGAAGATTACAACGCTCAGGATACGCTGATTTGCATCGGAACCAAGCAGCTGAAACGGGACGCGGAAGAACGCATAGAAAACAATGACGGAAGACCGGGGCGCCGCAAACAGAACGAAGCCTCATCCCGGTTCGAATTCAAACAACACGAATTTTACTTCAAAACAGCGGAACAGATGGCAGCCCTCTTTCCCGATCATCCGGAAGTTTTGGAAAACACCGTCAAACTGGCCGAAAAGTGCAGCTGTGAAATCGAATTTCCCGGAGGAATTCTGCCGAATTATCCAATTCCTTCAGAATATGCAACGGCAGAAGATTACGTTCGCGATCTAACCTACCGGGGGTTAAAAGAACGCTACTCCGAAGTCACCGATGAAATCAAACAGCGTGCCGATTATGAGTTGAGCGTCATCTTTGACATCGGCGGCAAAAGTTTTGCCGGTTACTTTTTGATTGTCTGGGATTTCATCACTTACGCCCGAACCCATTCGATTCCGGTCGGCCCCGGCCGCGGTTCAGGCGCCGGCTCCATTGTCGCCTATGCGATGAAAATCACTGACATCGATCCGCTGAAGTATGATTTGCTTTTCGAACGGTTTCTGAATCCCGAGCGTGTCAGCATGCCGGATTTCGATATCGATTTCAGCGACGAAGGGCGCGACGAAGTCATCGAATACGTTCGCCGCAAATACGGTTCCGATCGAGTGGCTTCCATTTGCACATTCATCACGCTGAGCACAAAACTGGTATTGACTGATGTTGCCCGCGTACACAACATTCCATTTGACGAATCCAAAAAAGCGACTCAGCTGATTTCCGAAGATCTGCTGCCTACACACTACTACGATAAAAACGGGAACGAAATTTCAGCGGCTGCTTTCGAAAACCTCTCAGGCAAAGGTGAAGAGGTTTTTACCGACAAAAGCAAACTGACACTGCAAAACGCCGTTAAAGAAATACCGGAAATTCAAGCGGTCTTGCGCCATGAGAATAAAAGCGACGGAGAGCCGTGGAGTTCCGAATGGAATATCGTTTTTAAAGAGGCCATGGTTTTGGAAGACATGGTTCGCGGTGTTTCAACCCATGCGTGCGGTATGGTCATCGGTTTAGAGCCGATAGCGGAGTACGTTCCTCTTTATATGGACAGAAGCAAAGGTTCTGCCTCAATTGCCACCCAATACGATGCAAAATACATCGAAGATTGCGGTTTGGTCAAAATGGACTTTTTGGGCCTCAAAACGCTGACAATCATCAAAAACTGTTTGCGGTTGATTCGTAAGTCGAAGCCCGACTTTACGGAAGCCGACATTGACGAAAACGATGCTGCCACCTTTCAAATGCTGTGCGAAGGAAAAAGCTCCTGCGTGTTTCAGTTTGAAAGCGGCGGCATGAAAAAAATTCTGCGAGACGCCCGTCCAACCTCCATCGAAGACATGATTGCGTTAAACGCCCTTTACCGCCCCGGCCCCATGGACTGGATTCCCGTTTATATCGCCTATAAACACAAACAGCAACCGGTTTTCGATAACCCTCAAAAAGCGGAAAGTTTCCGCCGCCTCGAGCAACTCTGCCGCCGCTGCAAAGCGTTAAATGATATTCTGCAGCCGACCAACATGATTCCGATTTACCAGGAACAAATCATGAAAATCGGTCAATCCGTCGCCGGCTTTTCTCTCGGAGAAGCGGATTTGATGCGTCGGGCAATGGGAAAGAAAAAACTCGATGTTTTAATGAAAACCAAAGCAAAGTTTATCAAAGGCGCTGCCGAAACGGCAGGCATTGACGAAGCCGACGCCGAATTTCTCTTTGAAGACATTATCAAACCGTTCAGCGGATACGGTTTTAATAAATCTCACGCGGCGGCATATTCGGTTCTGGCTTATAAAACGGCGTACTTAAAGTGCCGCTTTCCGGCGGAATTCATGGCAGCCAACTTGACAAACGAAATCGGCGGCGCCAAGGAAAAAATGCAGCTCTATTTGAGAGAAACCCGTTCAATGGGAATCGAAGTTCTTCCGCCGGACATCAACATCTCCGAAAAAGCTTTCACCGTCGACAACGGGAAGATCGTTTACGGCATTGGCGGAATCAACGGCGTCGGAGAGATTGTTGTCGAACACATTCAGTCTGTCCGCGAACAGAAAGGCAAATTCAAAAGTTTCATTGATTTTCTCCAAAAAGTCGACCTTCGAATTTGCAATAACCGCGTTGTCTTATCCCTGATTTACGCCGGTGTCTTCGATTCAATTGAAAACCGACCGAGAGCGGAACTGGCCGCCAACGCGGAACGGATGACGGCCTATGTCTCCAAAGAAAAAGAGTCGTTCGCAGGCGGACAAGCCAATCTTTTCGGTGAAGCAGATAAGGAGACGCAGCTTCCTCCTCCGGAATTCGAAAAAACGGAAGAGTGGTCGGAACGGGATTTGCTTCAGCACGAAAAAGAGACGCTCGGATTTTATGCCTCAAAACACCCGTTGGAAAAATACCGCCCGCTGTGGGAGAAGGCCACCGATTTTCGTACAGCCTCCCTTTCCCTTTACGAATCGGGTCGAATATTTACCGTTCTCGGGATGATCAACCAAATGCAGCGCCGCCGCACACAAAAAGGCGACGATATGCTGAATTTTCAAATCGAAGATTTCGACGACTCGGTGCCCGTCGTCGTCTTTCCTCGAACCTATAAAATCACTGCATCTCAATGGGAATCGCTCGGAAACGACGAAATCATTATGTTCAAAGCCCGACTCGACAAGCAGGGCGAAAAAATTCAGCTGATTTTCGACCGCTTTCTTCAAATCGATTTAAACAAAATTCCGAAAGAAAGCCTGCCGAAAGAGGTTCACATCCGTTTCAATCCGCAATACACGCAGGATAATTTGATGGAATTGAGACGCACGGTCATGAATCAAAACGGGAAAAACCCCGTGTTTCTTCACGTTCCGACAAAAACCGGCGAATACATTTTAAAAGCGCCCGATTCGATGGGAATCTCATCCGACGAAAGACTCTTTGACCAAATTTCGATGTACGGTTTTATTAATTCGGTATGGACGGTCTGATTCGGGAATCGCGGCTGACAACCCCGATTACCTCCCTTCCCGGCATCGGTGCGCAAAAAGCCTCTCTTTTTGCTCGGTTGGGAATTTTTTCCCTGCAGGATTTAATCGAATTCTATCCGCGCGCATACAAAGACACCGTCCGCTTTTATCCGTTTACGCAAATTGCAGCCTTAAACGAAGCGGCTGCCGGAGTTGCAGAGACGATTGCCGTTGAAAAAACACCGACAAAAAACGGAATGCTGACGGTGATAACGGCAATCGACGAAGACGGCATCGTCTGCCGTTTTCCGCTCTTCAATCGCGGCTTTCTTGCGGCGGCATTTCCCGTCGGTCGGAAATTTTATTTTTACGCCAAAATTCGACCGGAAAACGGCCGTTTAACGGGACAGCTGATCGATTTTGAAAAATACAGTGAAAATCCGGTCTTTTTCAAACAGTATCTGCCGATTTACCCGCTCACCGCCGGACTTTCATCCGCTTTTTTGATCAAAACGATGCGGACGGCGCTGGAACGCTGCCGCCCGCTTCTCTTTTTCCGGCTGCCGAAGGGTTTGCGGCCGCCGTTTTCCTTGATGCCGTACGCAGACGCCGTTTCAGCCGCTCACTTTCCCGCAGATGAAGAGGAAATTCACCTTGCCCGCCGCACTCTCGCCTATTTGGAACTCTACCGTTTCGCAGCAGGCGCTGTCGAAGCGCGGCTGACTCGGCGCAAACACAGCGCTGTCCTTCCCGGAGATGCGGCGCTTTCTCCGCTTCAGAAAAAAATTATCGCCTCACTGCCGTTTGAACTCACCGGCGGGCAAAAAACAGCGTTGACAGAAATCAACCGCGATCTGACATCATCACAACCGATGGAACGGCTGCTGCAAGGCGATGTCGGATGCGGAAAAACGCTGGTTGCATTTTTGGCGGCGGCACGCGTCATGGAAAAACGGCAGCAGTGTGCGTTGATGGTCCCCACCGACCTTTTAGCGCGGCAGCATACCGAAAAAGCGTTTGAAATTTTCGAACCTCTCGGCAAAACCGTCTGCTGTTACACCGGACGCCTCTCGGCTGACGCCAAACGCAGCGCTTTAAAGCCGCTGAAAGACGGAACCATCGATCTCATCATCGGAACACACGCCCTCTTCGGAGAAAATGTTGTCTTCAAAAATCTTGGATTGGTCATCATCGATGAACAGCACAAATTCGGCGTCCTTCAACGCGCCTCTCTTTCGGCAAAAGGAACCTCTCCGTCCGTACTCACCATGAGCGCGACACCGATTCCCCGAACCCTAGCACAAACCGTCTACACCGCGCTCGACGTCACCACTATTGAAGATTTACCGAAAGGACGACTGCCGATCGAAACTCACCTGACGCGTGCCGGCAATGAAAAAAAAGTCTACGATTTTGTCTTACGGGAATTGAAAGCCGGACGACAAGCGTATTTCGTTTATCCCGTTATCGAAGAGAGTCGAGACAGCGATTTGAAAGACGCTGTCCGCATGGCTGAAACGCTTCAAACGCAAATTTTCCCCGACTTCCGGATTGCGTTAATCCACTCACGCTTGGAAGAAAGGCAAAAAGAAGAATTAATGAAGCGATTTGCCGCTCGGGAAATCGATATTTTGGTTGCAACCACCGTTGTCGAAGTCGGCATCGACAATCCGAATGCAACAGCCATGGTTGTCGAAAATGCGCAGCGTTTCGGTCTTTCCACCCTTCACCAGCTGCGCGGACGAATCGGCCGTTCGAATTTACAGTCTTACTGCTTTCTGATTTACGACGAAACCCGACTGACAGAAGAAGCTAAAAGCCGCCTGAAAATCCTTCTGAAAACTCAAAACGGATTTGAAATTGCTGCGGAAGATTTGAGAATCCGCGGTCCGGGCGAAATTTTCGGCGAACGGCAGGCGGGGAACCTCAAATTCAAAATTGCCGATCCTCTGCGCGATGAAAAAATTCTTCTTGACATTACCCGGCAATTGGAAGAAATCTGCATTCAACCCGATGCAGCCGACGCTCTCTTTTAATTCGAAAATATTCGAAAACTGAAACTAAATTTCTGTCTTTAAAGATTATTTTCCCGTTTTAATGGATATTTTTGACGAAATAATATATAATATAATATAATAAGGGAAAAATTATGGAAAAATTAGCTGAATTAGATTGGAATCACCTCGGTTTTTCATATATAAAAACCGATTACCGTTACATTTCCGTATGGAAAAACGGCTCCTGGGACGACGGTGTCATGACTGAAGATAACTATCTTCGCATCAGTGAAGCTTCAACCGCGCTCCACTACGGACAAGAGTGTTTCGAAGGACTGAAAGCGTATCGCGCCAAAGACGGTTCGATCAACCTCTTCCGTCCCGACCGTAACGCCAAACGGATGCAGGACAGCTGCCGCAAACTGCTGATGCCTGAGTTTCCCGTTGAACGGTTCATCGACGCCTGTAAAAAGGTTGTAAAAGCCAATGAACGCTTTCTGCCGCCTTACGGCACCGGCGGAACACTTTATTTGCGGCCGTATATGATTGGCGTCGGACACAACCTCGGCGTAAAACCGGCCCCCGAATTTATTTTCGGTCTCTTTTGTTCGCCTGTCGGCGCCTACTTTAAAGACGGCTTAGCTCCGTGCAACTTCTGTATTGCCGACTACGACCGCGCCGCACCGTTGGGGACCGGCTCTCAAAAAGTCGGCGGAAACTACGCGGCCTCTCTGCTGCCTCATAAATTGGCGGCCGACGCGGGTTTTGCCGACTGTATTTATCTCGATCCTGCAACGCACACAAAAATCGAAGAGGTCGGCGCCGCCAACTTTTTCGGAATCACAAAAGACAACGAATTTGTAACGCCGAAATCACCTTCGATTTTACCGAGCGTCACCAAATATTCATTGATGGAAATTGCCGAAAAACGGTTCGGAATGAAAGTCAGTGAACGGGATGTTTATATCGATCGGATTGACGAATTTACCGAGGCCGGCGCCTGCGGAACAGCCGCCGTCATCACCCCGATCGGCGGCATCAGCTACAAAGGCAAACTTCATGTTTTTTACAGCGAAACGGAGGTTGGTCCGACAATTCGGAAGCTTTACGATACATTGGTCGGCATTCAATTCGGTGAAATTGAACCGCCGCAAGGATGGATTTTCAAAGTCGAATGAGAATCACCGGCGGCAAATACGTCCGAAGGCAAATCGCCTGCCCGAAGGGCATCATTCGTCCGGCCATGGATCGAATGAGAGAATCGCTTTTTGCGATTCTCGGCGATTTGACGGGGTGTTCGTTTTTGGATCTGTTTTCGGGCTCCGGGATTATGGCCGTCGAAGCCGCCGGCCGCGGAGCAAATCCGGTGACGGTTGTCGAAAAGGATCCGGTAAAAAAGAAAGTTTTGTATCAAAACTTAAGTATTATTGAAGAGACCCGGTTTATTCGGATGATGTCCGTTGACCGGTTTTTGGCAACCGACAGCGGATGTTACGACGTCGTTTACTTAGACCCGCCGTTTCCGCTTGGCGGGAAAGAGCAGACGCTGCTGAAATTGGCCGAAAGCCGTTTGCTCCGCACGGGAAGCCGCGTCATTATCCATTTCCCTCAGGAAGACCGGCTTTCGGAACAAATCGGCCGGTTGCATTTGTACGACGAAAGAAAGTACGGACGCAGCCGCGTGTTTTTTTACCGTTATGAGGATGAGAATGAAGAGGAACAATAAGGCGCTTCTCCAAAATCCGCAAGGAACAGACAGTTTCTGTCTGGAAGAAGCCGCTTTTCACAGAAAAATCGCCGGTCGGTTTTCAGAAATTCTGACACTGTGGGGGTATCTGCCGGTTCAAACACCGATTTTCGATTTTTACGACATTTATTCGGATTATGTCAAAAGCGAAGACGTCTACCGACTCACAGATCGGGAAGGAGATTTGCTGCTGCTGCGCAACGATGTCACTCTGTTTCTGGCTAAGCAGATTTCATCATTATTGGAACCGAAAAATCTGCCGCTGCGGGTTTTTTATTCCGATACGATTTTGCGGCACGAAAACAAAACCGATATTTCCAAAAACGAATTTTTTCAGACGGGAGCCGAACTTTTCGGCGTCGGCGGCGAAAAAGGCGATTTGGAAATTTTATTTTTATTGGAAGAAATGCTGGCCTCTCTGCCGATTCAAACTTTTCTTCATTTGGGTTCCCGTAAACTTTTCAATTTGGCATGTGCAGGGCTGCCGCCGGAAATTACTCCGTCGCTGGCAACAGTTGTCCGCAACCGTGACTTCGAACTTTTGACTTCGATTCTTGCACCGGTTTGCTCCGAGTCCCAAATCGACCGTTTCCGCCGACTGTTTTCTTTTATCGGACCGCCGAAAGCGTTTGCTTCGTTTGCGGAGTCACTGGATTCCCAACCGTTACGGGAAGAAGCTCTTTATATCGCGGCTTTGGGTGAAAAAACCGCCCGGCTTTTTCCGAATGCGGAAATTCGAACAGATACATCTGAAATCGGCGAACGGAATTATTATACGGGTATGGTTTTCCGTGTTTACACCGAACACGCGGCGACGGAAATTGCCGGAGGAGGCCGCTACGACACGCTGATGGAGCACTTTGGCACCACGTGCGCTTCAGTCGGATTTTCTTTGATGCAGAGAAAAATCGAATCGCTGCCGACACTTCGTTCAAAAACTTCACCGCAGCCGTTTGTCACGCTTACCGGCGATGATACGGCGGAACTTTATTTGAAAGCCAAATCTTTACGTGAACAAGGGGAGATTGTCAAATTATGTTAGAATCCGGAGAAATTACAATCGCCCTGCCCAAAGGCCGTCTTGAAAAATCGGTACAAAAACTCTTCGCAAATTGCGGCATCAATTTTGAATTTGAAGACAGAAAATTAACCGCCTGTTCCCCCGACGGGAAATTCCGGTTTTTCTTGGTTAAAAATTCTGATTTACCGACTTACGTCCGACACGGCATTGCCGGTGTCGGAATTTGCGGAGACGATGTTCTCTACGAATCGGGTACTATTTTTACCAAGGTCATGCGTCTAAATTGCGGGCAAACACGAATGTGTTTGGCCGGTCGGGTCGGAGCCGAAAAACCTCAACCCGGACGCAAGCTGAAAGTCGCATCTAAATTCACCCGTTTCGCCGCCGATTACTACAATAACCTTGGAACGCCGATTGAAATTATCAAGCTGAACGGTTCCGTGGAATTGGCACCGGTTCTGGGACTGACCGACTACATCGTTGACTTGGTTGAAACCGGTTCAACGCTGACCGCCAACCGGTTGGAAATTATCGATGTTTTAAAGGAAATAAGTGTTTACATGATTGTCAATCCGTCTTATTATAAAATGAGATACGCAGAAATCGACGCATTGGTTGCGCTGCTGCAAGGAGGGCAAAATGGAAACGGTTAAAATTGAACGAACGACAAAAGAAACTTCCGTTTACGCCGAAATTTCCTTCCCCGGAAAAGGCGATGTTTCCGTCAATACAACCGTGCCTTTCTTCGATCATATGTTAACGGCTCTCTTTTTTCACGGCGGATTTGACGCTAAAATCAAGGCGAAAGGCGATACTGAAATCGACGATCATCACTTGGTTGAAGACACAGGAATCGTCATCGGTCAATGTCTGGCCCAACTCGACAAACAAAGTCGGCCGACAATGCGTTTCGGTTCCGTCTCCGTACCGATGGATGATGCAGCGGCTTCCGTTTTGACCGATTTTTGCGGTCGTCCATTTTTGGTTTGGAACGTCCATTTTCCCCAAATTTATTGCGGCCGCTTTGAAATGTGTTTGCTGAAAGAATTTTTTTCGGCTCTCGTCTCACACGCCCGTATCAATCTTCATATCAACGGTTTATACGGTGAAAACAGCCATCACTTAAGCGAAGCGGTTTTTAAAGCGGTTGGCAAAGCGGTCGGACAGTCGTTGACAAAGCGAACGGACGGCGTAACGCCTTCCTCAAAAGGAATGTTGGAATCATGAAAGACGGAAAAGCTCAAATCGATTTGCTGACCAAAAAAGGTTTTCTGAAAACGGGTGCGCCTTCCGTTTCACTTCAGGCTGAAGACAAAGCAAAACTGAATCTGCAAGGCAACCGTCTTCTGAATCAGGGTTCGGTTGATCAAGCCAAGAAAATTTTTCTGACGACGCATTACAGCGACGGCTTATGCCGAGTGGGCGATTACTATCGGGAAAAAGATGATCCGGTAACAGCATTGAAATTCTATACTCTTTCCGGACGTAAAGACCGATTTGAACCGATGATTGAATCGGCTGTTCAAGCACTCCGCGCCGTTTTAAAAGAGGATGAAAAGAATTTAAACGAGGATAGAAACCATAAAAGCGAGTAAAAGGTATGAATGATTACATTAAAAAACTGTTGAACAAGTCATCTGTAGAGATCGCCAAGAATCCTGACGAAATTGACTTCTTAACCGAGAAAGAAGCCAATGAAAACCCGATTTTGCTTCATTCTCCGAAGGAAAAGGAACATCGCAGTCCCGAAGAAGAGGAAATTGCCTCTTTATCAAAACGCGGTTATAAACTGCTTCACGACGGATTGTATGACGACGCTATCATTTGCTTTCAAAAAATTCTCGATATTGAACCGAAAAACGCTTATGCGTTGGTTGGCATAGGCGATGCGGAACGCAAATTAAAAAATCTTTCGTCGGCGATAAAATATTACGAAATTGTTTTGGAAGACAACAACCGCAACAATTTCGCGCTCTTCGGAATGGCAGATTGTTATAAAGCAATGTCTCAATATTCAAAGGCCATTGCATTGTGGGAACGGTTTTACATGACGGAACCGAACAACATCACGGTTTTAACCAGTCTGGCAGACTCCTACCGCAAAATCAATGACTTCAGCCATTCGAAAAAATACTACGAGAAAGTGCTGGCGCTCGATTCCTCAAACTCTTACGCATTGATCGGTTTAGCGCGGCTCTACTTTTCCGAAAAAGATTACGATACCGCAATTTACTACTTGAATTCGATATTAAGCACAACAACCGATTTAAAAACCAAAATCCGCGTTCTGACCTCAATGGGAAACTGTTACCGTAAAATGAAAACGTTCAATCTGGCTATCGACTACTTCAAAAAAGCGTTAAAAATCGAACCGGAAAATTTTTACGCTCTCTACGGAATGGCTGACTGCTGCCGCGGCTTAGGACGCAATGAAGAGTCGATTTACTACTGGAACGCCATTCTGAAAAACGACCCCAATAATAAAATCATTCTGACTCGACTCGGCGACGCTTATCGAATTTGCAAACAGTACGACAAAGCGATGCCGTATTACAAAAAAGCGTTGAACATCGATTATGATATGTATGCTGTTCTCGGAATCGCCCTCGTTTATAAAGAAATGAAACTTTACAACGAGGCTTTAAATAAACTGAATCAACTGAGAATGCAAAAACCGAGACACTTCCGCGCTTATGTCGAAATGGCGGATTGTTATCTCTGCATCGGGCAAAAGGAAAATGCCGAAGCGATTTTGCTTACATACTTGAAGATGGGAATGACGAATCCGATGGTTGAAAGCAAATTGCGGGCTATCCGTAATTCATGATTTCTCTTATCGGGAAAACGCCGAAAGAGCTGGCGGATGAGTGGTCTCTCTCTCCTCCGTTCCGCGCAAAACAGCTTTTTAAAAATCTCTATTCGGGGATCATGAATTTTGATGAAATGTCGGATCTGCCTAAAACACTGAGAGAGACTTTAAAGGCAAACGGAACATTCTTTTCTTCGGAACTTTTGAGGGAACGGGTTTCCGCCGACGGAACCGTAAAACGAACGCTGCGATTTCCTGATGGAGCCGTTATTGAGGCTGTCGTTTTAACAACCGACAAGGGACGCAAAACGGCGTGTCTGTCAACCCAGGTCGGATGCGCAATGGGGTGCCGCTTCTGTCACACCGCGCTCGGTGGTCTTAAACGCAATCTGTCGGCAGCAGAAATTGTCGAAGAAATGATTCTCCTTCGCCAAAAGAGCGGACCCATCAGCCACATTGTTTTTATGGGAATGGGAGAACCGCTGAACAATCTTGACGAAGTGGTAAAAGCAGTCGAAATTCTTTCCTCCCCGGAGTGCTGTCACTTCAGCAAACGAAAAATCACAATATCGACTTGCGGCGTTGTACCGGGAATCCTACGGATGGCTGAAGAAAAAATGCCGATGAAATTGGCGGTCTCCCTCAATGCAGCCGACAACAAAAAACGAGCACAACTGATGCCGATCACTCTTAAATATCCTCTCGAAGAGTTGAAAGATGCTTTGCTTCACTATCAGGATGCTGTCGGACGGCGCATTACATTCGAATACGTTTTAATCGACGAATTTAACGACTCTATCGGTGATTTAACCGCTTTATGCCGTTTTTTAAACGGCTTTCACACTCCGTTAGTCAATTTGATTCCATGGAATCCGACTCCGAATTTATCGTTTAAAAGCCCGTCCAATAACCGCGTCCACCGTTTTTTACAGGCAGCTGCCGATAACGGAATCAACATGACGTTACGTCGCAGCCGCGGCCGCGACATTGAAGGCGCATGCGGACAACTGGCCGGAAAAGACTCCGAAAAGTAATTATTTCTCGACAGCTGCCCGATAACCGGTGCGGACGGCGTCAGCAATTTTTCCGGGACGAACGGCGTCACCGATCAAGAATAACTTCTTCACGCCGCGTCTTTTGAGTTCCTCATACAGTTCGCGGCGGCTTCTGTTTCCGACTGCCAAAACAACCGCATCGCAGGCAATTTCTTCGCGTTTGTTTTCTTTTAAATCCGTCACTTCAACGGAATTTTCTTTAATTTCCTCCAATTTTCGGGAAACCATCACCTGCGCTTTATGCTTCTTCAATCGTGCAAGCGCATCTTCAACATTCTGAATGTAAGCCCCCGGAGCAATTTCATCGCACATTTCGATGACAATGACGCGATTGCCGCGCTCAGCCAAAAACGCGGCGGTTTCCAACCCCGTCAATCCGGAACCGATAACCGAAACCGTTTTATTTCGGAATGAAACACCGCCGTTTAAAACGGTTTCGACACTGTAACAGTTCGATTTCTCTCTTCCTTTAATCGGAGGCAAAAACGGTTGAGATCCGACAGCGACAATCACACGTTCCGGATCGGTTTTTAAAACGGATTCGGCATCCGCTTCTTGATTAAAATGGAATCGTACACCGAGAGAGAGACATCTGCGATAATCTTCCCGAATACAATCTCCCAGCCGCAGCTTTCCATCCGGCTTCTCCGCTAAAAGAACCTGTCCGCCGGACTCGGCTTCTTTTTCATACACATCAACATCAAAACCGCGCAGCGCCGCATAATACGCCGCTGTCAGTCCGGCAGGACCGGCACCGATAACGACGACACGGCGCCCGGCTCCGTCTTTTGGCATTTCCCGAAGGATCTGTTCTTGCCCCAAAACGGGATTGCGGGCACACTCCAGCGGTTTTCCTTTCCAAGCTCCGGCAAGAAGCGATTCAAAACAATAAAGGCATCCGATACAAGAAACAATTTCCTCTTCGCGTTCTTCGGAAATTTTTTGCACCAATTCAGGATCACACAGAAACGGTCGGCCCATTCCGATAAAATCCTGAATTCCTTCCTCCAGCTGCTTTTCTGCCTGTTCCGCAGAGCGAATCAAATTGGCAGCGATAACGGGAACCGAAACCTTTTCTTTGACAGCCTTAGCCAAATACGCACGCCATCCCGGTTCATAAGTAATCGGTTCCAACCAATCATTGATGGTTTCGTATGTCGCCGAGGAGACATTCAACGCATCTATTCCCAACGCAGCCGCCGCTTCGGCGATTTTTATGCCCATTGGCAGAGTAATGCCCTGTTCGTCTCCCTCTGCATCACGGTAAAATTCGTCGACCGATAACCGAAGCGAAATGGGAAAATCTTTTCCGCAAGCATTTCTCACTCCTTCGATAATTTCTTTCAGAAACCGGAAACGATTTTCAAACGACCCTCCGTACTCATCCGTCCGTTTATTTGTACGCGGCGAAAGAAACTGTTGAATCAAGTACCCGTGCGCTGCATGAATTTCAACGCCATCGAATCCGGCCGCTTGAACGCGCTGAGCGCCGCGGATAAATTTTTTCACCAGCCGTCTGACTTCAAATGTCTTCAGTGCCCGCACTTTTTGATTGACATGAGTGCACTTGACAGCTGAAGCGCTGACAACAGCCGGTTCAAACGTCAGTTTCATCCATTTTCGGTAAAACGAAACCATCGGTCCGAAAATCCGACCGAATCCGGGAATTTTTGAAACCGCCGCAATAAGGGGCCAAATGTACATCTCCGCCGAATACGACTGCCGCCCGGGATGGTGAATTTGGCAGAAAATCTTTGTATTCGTCGTATGAATCCGTTTTGTCAGTTTCCGCAACGATCGTACAGTGGAAAAATTGGCAACCGAAAGCTGCATCGGCGATCCGACGCCTGTAAACGAATCGACACGTGCAATGCCGGTAATAATCAAACCGACTCCGCCGCGCGCCCGTTCATAATAATAGTCCGACAACCGCTGACTGACCTTTCCGTCAAATCGCCCTAAATCAACTTCCATCGCCGTCATTACAACACGATTGCCGATTTTAACTGTTCCAATTTTCCCAGGTTCAAACAACTTCGTGTACTTCATTAAATTCCCGATCTCCCTTTGTAAAAACCGCAAGCGAATCTTCTGATTTCCTTATTTTTTCGCCTGTTTTGAATACTTCAGCTTATAAACCAAATGCATTAACCAACACTCAATCGGATTGATATAACGGCCGCCGCCCAAAAACGATGATTCAATGACCGTTTTGCACGCCTTTTCAAAAACAACAGCCGATACTTCCGCATCATCGAATGTTGCACCGACACAAACAGCCCCGTTATTCTGAATCAGCAGCGCCGTCCTGTCTTTCATGGCGGAAGTCGCTTTAACGATTTTCTGAGCGTTTTCAAAAACATCTTCATCGACGCTTCGGACGGAAACGCCGACAATTTGCGCCATATCGTCCAACATCGGTCTGACTTTCCTGTTGACAATAGACGCGGTCCGAATCGATTCGGTGGATGTTCTGATAATGGCACTGACCTTCGGGAAAATTTCAAAAATCGCTAAATAAAGAAAATACTCTTTTGGCATGACATCGGGAGAAACATCGGAATCGTCACGAACGACAATCAAATCGGTTTCTGTCAGGTTTTTCAAATCAGCGTTTCTGACAGTGACGTAACAGACGCCGTCTTTTCTGAAAGCCGCCGCACTGTTTTCGGCAAGCACACCTTTTTCGGCCAGCTTACGGATTTCGTTTACCGCATCTTTCATACGCATTGATCCTTCACATAGTATTCGCGGAGGATTTCAGGACTCCATTCCCGCACGTCGTAAAGACGGCAAAATGCCTCCCGAATCACCTCTTCGCACGCCTTTTCCAATGCTGCCGCTCTTTCAAAGGCTTGTTCCATGGTGGCGGCAATACAAACGGCGCCATGATTCGCCATAAACGCTGCCGCACGGCCTTTAACCGCCGCGGCGGATCCTTTTGTCAGCTTTTTAGAGCCCGGCAAACCATAAGGAGCGCACAAAACTTCGTCGCCTAAAAGCGATCGATACGTCTCCGGAACCGCAATCGATTTTCGGGCAGCCGCGCAAACGGATGCGTTCGTTTGATGCGTATGAATAACCGCTTTTACATTGATGTCATCGGCATAAATAGCCGCATGGAGTTTTCTCTCTCCTGACGGTTTATAACGACCTTCCCAACTCATATCTTCAATATTCAAAATCGCAATATCTTCGGCGGTCAGCAATTCGTACGGGCGGCCGCTCGGCGTAATGGCAATGTGTTTTTCATCAATCCGCTGACTGATATTGCCCCACGTCCGGGCTACCAAACCCTCTCCGACCAAACGAATCCCGGCATCGACAACAATTTTCCGCGCCTCTTCTGCGGTCATGATTCACTCCTTCGATTATTCTTCACCTTCAGCGATATTTTGAAAAACCCTCTCAAAACGAGCCAAAGCATCATCGATAATTTCTTCGGTATCGGCGGCTGATGTGTACATACGGCTTCCCGCCAGCGTTACAATTCCTTCAGCCATATAAGCGGCTCCCATTTTCTGCATCATTTTCTGCCGCTCCGTCGTCTCTTTCAGAATACGGGGAATCTGCCAGAATTTCAGCAGGTTAATCGAAAAGAGCATGGTTCCGACCGTTTCCAAGTGACAAATCGATCCCTGGTTATAGGCAACAAACGGCAGATTGTATTTCTTTATCAGAGCCTGCAATCCTTTCGTCAGACGGTCTCCCATCGCACCGGCTTTTTCACACGCATTGGTTTCGATGATTTCCTTTACAGTATAATAGCCGGCCAACGAAGAGAGCGGATTTGCCGCCAGCGTACCGCCGACGTGAGCCTTGTGGACTTTCTTCTCCCCTTCTTTTTTCGTATCCAAACCGCCGGCAAGATATTTCTGCCATTTTTTCAAACCGGCAATGGCGCCCGCAGACGGATAACCGCCGGCAATGACTTTTCCGAAAACGGTTAAATCCGGAACGATGCCGAAATAACCCTGCGCTCCGTCGGGCCCCAATCGGAACCCGGTAACGACTTCGTCAAAAATCAAAAGCGCACCGTATTTTTTGCACAACTCCTGAACCTTCTTCGGGAAATCGTAATCCAACGGCCGCGTTCCGCTTTCGGGTCCGACCGGCTCCATATAAACGGCCGCTGTTCCGCCGCGAAACACGTTGCGTCTCAAAACCCGTTTCAAAGACTTAATATCGTTCGGGAAAAATTCCTGCGTGTACTTGAAAATGTTTTTCGGAATTCCGTGAGACCCGAAACTGCGTCTTCCGGGAACCCGCAATCCGTAAGAAAGCTGATCTGACCAGCCGTGGTAAGCACCGCCCATTTTAACAATGTTTTTATGTCCTGTCGCACAGCGGGCAATGCGCGCCGCCGCCATACACGCTTCCGTTCCGGAATTCAAGGCACGGAAAAATTCCACGCCGGGATAGGTAGCACAGACCAATTTAGCAAGCTTCAGCTCATATTCATGAAACAAACCGGTCACCGGACCGCACGTATCCAGCAGTTCTTTGACCTTTTCCCGAATTTTCGGAGGATTAGAACCCAAAACGGTCGGTCCGCCCGCCTGCAAAAAATCAATGTATTTGTTTCCATCGATGTCGTAAAGATAGGCGCCTTCGGCTTTCGTCATCACCAACGGAAACGGATAATTAAAAGCCAAATTATGTTGAACTCCGCCGGGAATGTAATTCATCGCCTCTTGGATCATTTCTTTGGATTTTTGACACTTGGTCTCGTAATAGTCCAAATATTTTTCCATTGCTTCTTTTTTAATTCCACGGATCGGCATTTTAATAAGTGCATTTAGCTGTTCCATGACTTTCTGAGTATCATGATACTCTTGTATTGCATAACCGGGCCGATTTGACATATTCATTCTCCTCTAATGTAAAATATAAAAATGAACCGCAATTCACTTTTATATTTTACACCTCTATTCCTTTATTTGCAAGATTTTTAATCTTTTTCCGTAAAGAAAAAAGCGCCTCTAAGAAAACTTAAAGTTTGATTCAAAACAAATTCATCGTCTTTTGCTTTTTCCTTTAAGTAAATTTCTTTTCTTTTTTTATAATATTCGCAGGAAAAAGAAAATTGCATCATCATAAATAAATTATCAAGGCAGAAAGCAAAAACTTCCGGATCAATCGTTTCGGAAAGTCTCTCTTCTCTCTTGGCAATTTCAATCAAAGTGCGGTAATAATACGACGAAATTCCTTCAATTTCACGGGCAATTCGAATGGAGAGAGGAAAATTTCCCTCTGATGTCATCTCATTATAAATTTTATTGACATAAGGATGGCGGCACGAAAACCGATACAGCGTCCTCAAAACGGTCTCGATTTTATTTAAAAAGGGTACTTCCGCCGAAAGAAGCGGCATCAGCACCGATTCCAGTTCATGCTTCATAGTTTGAAGTGTATCAAGGAAAATCTCTTCCTTCGTATCAAAATACTGATAAAGCGAACCGACGCTGATACCCGCCGCAACAGCGATCGTTTTCATTTTGGCATTGGCATAACCGTTTTCTGCAAATATTTTAATGGCCGCATCGCGAATTTTTTTCTGCTTCTCTGCGGATAACCGCAAAAAAGTTGATTTACAAAAAATTTCGTCTTCGTTCATGAATACAGCTTTCCGGAAGGTCTTTCAATAAAATTTACTGACACCAAAGTTAAATTTCGGTTTTCCGTGTTTTCCGGAAACATTGTCAGGTCCCCATGCCAAATCGATGGAAACAAAGAATCCTTCCAGAAACGGCACATAAACATTGAATCCGATACCGGTCGCCCAAATTGGGGTCTCTTTCCACATTTCCGTATACGAATTACCGTAATTACCGATGTCGCCGAACAGATCGAATTCAATGATAATCACTTTGCTGATATATGGAATCAGCGGCGTAAAGCAGATATCAAAGTTACCGCGATAGAATCCTTTACCGCTTCCCTGCATATTGTATGGAACCCACCGTGTCAGAGAACGGCTGCCGAAATACGTTTGTCGGGTGATAATGTCGGTTGTCGTGTATCCTGTTCCCAAATACCCTTTAAATTCAAACCACTGAACAGGGATATAGTGAAATGTGAAATTGGCATCAATAGTATTGTAAAATTTTTCTGTAATTTCAGAATTGTCTTCTAGGTTGCGGCTCATGTATCCGGTCAATTCGAGCGGAAAACCGAAGGTGTTGGTAATTGCAAAAGAAATTCCTTTCGTCCGGTATCCGCCATCACTGCGATTATTGTTAAAACTGTATCCGAGATCGATGTTCATGTAATGACCGTGACCGATCATCGTTTCGTCATAAGTAAAATCTTCCGCCAAATGAAGCCATCCCGTCGCAAATCCGGCCGGCATACCGAGATAGTCTCCGTTGTTCTGCGACTGTGTAAAGTCGTATCCGAGCGTCACAGCAAACGTCTGGTACCACATTACCTGGTTTTTATCGGGCAGCTCAAGTGAATAACTGACTTTGGCGTACGTATTGACGGTATCTTCCCGATAACCTTTGGTCCGGACTTCATCATCGCCCTCTTTTCTCGTTTCAGTGTATTTGTTTGAAGAGTCATAACTAATCGACATTTCATAATTAAAATATGTATTGGCAATTTTCGGAACAGAGAACGCCAAACTGAAAGTCGGCATCAAGTCGACTAAAACGAATTTAAAGTTGATCGTTGATTTGGTGCCGATAAAGTTCTTATCCCAAAAACCAAGCCCCAAACGCAGTTGGTCGCTGCCGAACGCGAAATCAAACTGCGGCAAAAGCGTCAGTTTATCTCTGGTAATAAAAACCAAAATGACATCGCCTTCACTCGTGTAAATGACGCCCCAATCAACAAACGTACAAACGCCCAAATTCATCAACCGCTGCGCGGCGGCATCCAACTGATTGACATTGACTGTATCTCCGACTTTAAACCCCAATTCCCTGGTATAAACCCACTCCTGCGTATACCAGTTGCCCAAAAACCGAATATCGGAAATAACAAGCTCGTCACTTCTGACTTCTTTACTTCCGCCGTACTCGGACAGAATCACTTGTAAAGCATAAACGGGGTTGCCGTTTTTATCTTTTTTCTCTTCTCTTAATCCCCAAGAAATATCGTTGAAAACATATAATCCGTTAATCCGTTCGATGGCAGCTTTAATTTCATCTTCAGTATATGTCCCTTTTTTATCGAGATTCACCGTTTTTTTCAATACGCGGCGGTTGACAAAAAAGTTGTTCCGACAGTAAAAATCAATTCGATCAAGCGTCACTGTCCCTTCGAAGTCTTGAAAACCGGGGTTGTCGATTAAAATGACGTGAATAATGACTCGATCTTTAGCGTCAAAAGTGTAATAAAAATCAATCGATTCGATCTCGTCTTTGGATCGCAGTTCTTCCATAAATGCAACAACGGCTTCATGAGTTACGGTCTTTCCCAATCCTTTTTTGATGTCACCGGCAATGACCCAAGAGGCAAGGTAATTTCCGAAAATTCCCCGCAGAGCATCGGAATAGATGCGGTTTTCATACACTTTAACGCCTTTTAAAGTCTTTTCGCCGTCAAAAGAACGGATGGCTTCTTCTTCAGCCGGCTCCTCCTCCGGAGCGGCGACTTCAACCGTCGGAATTGTTTCTGCTCCTTCTTCCTCTGCCGCGAATTCCGGTTCCCCTTCCGAATCTTCGGTTATTTCCACTGCAATCGGAGCTTCTTCCGTCTCTCCAGTATCCGTTTCCTGTGCAAATAAAACTGTAGGAGCAAAGAGCAAAAACAGTACTGTTTGTATCTTTTTTGTTGAAATTTTGCTGAATAATTCAATCATGATTGATTTCTTCATTAGTCAAAAGAAAATCGGGAGCGGTGTTGATTCGCTCCCGACAACAAAGGACGATTAATCGTCTGTGTAGTTGTAGAATTTTGTCAAAGCGAAACTGACGTAAGGCGTTCCGTTTTTGCCTTCCACGTTGCTCGGACCCCACGCTGTCTCCAATCCAAAAGTACCGCCAAAGAACGGAATATAGATCATGATACCGAAACCGGCCGACCATAGCGGAGTTTCTCGCCATATCTGATTGTAATCATTTCCGTAATTAGCAATATCTCCGAATAAACTGATTTCCAATTGAAGAACTTTGTTCACATACGGAATCGGCGGTGTAAAAGCAATGTCGAAATTTCCCTTATAATAAGCCTTTCCGCTTCCCTGCCGATTGGTCGGCATATTTCTGACCAATGATCGAGAACCGAAATAATACTGCTGAGAAAGAATTTGAGTCGTTGTATAACCCGTCGCTAACTGCCCTCTAAATTCAAACCAGGAAACGGGAATATAGAAATAACGGAACCAAGTATCAAAGGTATTGAACGCTTTTTCGGTAATTCCGTCGCTCATATACCCGGTCAGACCGAACGGGAAACCGACCGTATTGACAGCTGAAAAAGAAATACCGGTTTTCCGATAGTCAATTTTCTTCAAGTTATTGAATGTATATGAAAAATCAAATGACGCATAGTGACCTTCACCGATTCTTTCTGCATCATACTGAAAATCTTCGGAGAGCTTCAAGAAATTAACCGCAAAATCTCTCGGCATTCCAAGGAATTCTTCTTCCCTCGAAAAAATGTACTGATAATTGAACATCAAACCGAAACGCTGTTCCCACAACCTTTCGTTTTTATCATCCAACTGCAGCAGATAAAGACCTCCGAAAGCAGCTGTCACGGTATTTTCTCTGTATCCTTTGTGTCTTAAATCATAAGAAGCGCCGCCTTCCTCTTCAATCCGCTGGTAATCTGTGTATTTATTTTCCGATGAATAATTCAAAGAAGTTCTCAATTCGAAATTACTGTTGTTCAATTTCGGAATTCGAAGAGAGAATTCAAAAGTCGGCATAAGATCTTTTAAAGTAAAAATTGTCCACAGATAACTACTGGTTCCCAAAAAGTTTGTATCCCAAACGCCGATACCCAAATGCAGTCGGTCACTGCCAACCGCAAATGCAAACGACGGCTGAATAGTCAGATTATCCTTGACATTGAAGACCAGAATCGCGTTGCCTTCCTCATCATAGACAACTCCCCAATCCACAGCCCGGAACATTCCCAAATTGTGAATTCTCTGCCGAGCGTATTCAATTTCAGGAACTCCGACAACATCCCCTTCTTTAATATCAATTTCCCGAAGCATAACCCAATCTTTGGTGTACCAATTACCCAAAAACTGAATTTTAGACACAGTGATCTGTTCACCTTCGGGAATTTTATCGCCGGGATATTCCGATAAAATCATTTGAAACGCATAAAATTTATTTCCGTTTTTATCTGTTTTGGTTTCGCGAATACCCCACGAAATATCGTTAAAAACATACAGTTTGTAAATCCGCTCAACAGCTTCTTCTACTTCTGCCTGAGTATACTCCTTTTTTTTCTCCAACGCCAATGTTTCGTTCAACAACGATCTGTTAACGAAAAAATTGTTCCGGCAATAAAAACTGATACGATTGAACGTAACTGTTCCCTCAAATTCCTGAAACCCAGGATTATCAATCAGAGTCACATGAAGAGTCGCCCGATCTTTTTCATCGAATGTAAAGTAATAATCGACAGACTCAAAATCGTCACGAGCTCGCCACTCCTCCATCAGAGCAAGAACTGATTCATTTGTAATTGTTTTTCCAAGACCTTTTTTAATTTCCGAAGCAATGGCAGGAGTTGCAAAAAAATTTCCGAAAACTCCGTGAGCACCGTCTTTGTAGATACGGTTCTCGTAAACTTTGACATTCTTTAAAGCTTTTTCGCCTTCAAAGGTGCGGAAAATCTGTTCTTCTTCCGGCTCTTCTTCAACAACAACGGATTCAGCCTCATTTTCAGCCGCTTGTTCAACGACCTCTTCCGGCGGAACTTCGGAATCGACCGCTGCATCCGCCGGAACTTCAGCTTCAACAGCCTCTTCGGCAACGACCTCTTCTCCGGTCATTTCTTCTCCCGTGACTTCCTGAGCAAAAAGAAATGCAGAGAACAACAAAAACAAAATAACTAAACCTTTGAATTTCATAACAACTCCCGGCAATATGTTTACACTATTATAAATGATATACTCGAAATTACAAACATTTTAATAAATAATTAAAATTGCACTGCCGTAAAAATAAAAAACCGGTCTGTCTTTTCAACAGACCGGCTCTTTCAGCTGCCCGATTAAAGAGCGGCGATTTTGTCTTTCAACTTACCGTGCGCGATGCCCGCTTTGCACTGCTTGCACACCGAAAACTTTTTTTCGCCGACTTCCACTTCGTAAGTCGCCTTGATATTGGTCCGGCCGCAAACGGGGCAAGTTCCTTTGCCGCGGTTGTATCGCTCGAAAGTTCCTTTTCCTCGATTGGCTTTTGACATTCTCTTCTCCTTATCTTTTGTTTATATCAGCGGCGGAAGATTTTGTCAAGACTGCGAAGCAATTCCCCGCCAATCGCGCCCTTTTAAGTCGCCGGGACGGTAATCCAATCCCATTTGACCGCTGGGATTCATAATTCCGTTTGGATCGAAGTGATTTTTCAGCGTTTTTAGAACATCTAATTCGTTTTTGCCGAGATGCTCCTCCATCCAAGGAGCAATCATGCGGCCGACGCCGTGGTGATGAGAGAGCGAACCGCCGGCCCGCTGAATCGCTTCAAAAATTCCGCTCTGCAGCTCGATGTAATCTTCTCTGTTTTTTACTTTGCAGAAAAAAATAAAATAAAGATTCGTGCCTTCGGGATAAAAGTGCGACGAATGCGCCAGACAACCGGTGAGCGGTCGGCTCTTAACAAAACGCCGAACTTCTTGATGAACTTTATGAAGATTATCCCACGTAACACCGCACTCTGTCGTATCCAGCACCATACCGAAATCGTTTAAGTCTTCGCGCAGATACGGATCCAAATAACGGCCGTGGTCCCATTTTTTCACCGGATACGAAGTCAGCGGCAGACCTCCGTGACGGCGGCAGATTTTTTTGACCTGTTTCAGTACGTTTTTGGAGAAGTGTTTTTCTCCGCAGGTTCGAACCAGCATCAGACACCGTTTCATCTCCTTGAATCCGAAGAGGCGCATCAATGTATCCAACGGCGTGCCCGCTACACCGTAGAGGCGCAATCCCATATCGGTTTCTTCTTCATCGGATATTCTCAAAACGCCGGGAAATCCGAATTCGCCTTGGGAAATTTCACGGCAAACGGTGACAGCCGTCTCCCAATCTTTAAAGACGTAAGAAGCTCCGTATTTTGTTTCGTCGCTTAAATAAAAAATCTTCATTGTCAGCTTGGTAATAACCCCGAAAGTGCCTTCACTGCCTTTAATCATGTCGAGAACCTTCGGACCGGTGGCTGTCGCCGGGTAAACGTGTGTTTCAATAACACCGCGCGGCGAAACCATTTCGACCCCCATGACCAAATCGTAAGCATCGCCGTAATACGAAGACTCCTGCCCTGAACCGAGAGTCACGACCCAACCGCCGACACTGGAATACTCAAACGACTGCGGAAAATGTCCGTTGGTATAATTGCGCTTCGTTCCGAATTTTTCCGAAGCGTGATTCAGCCCCTCTTCGTAAGCGGGTCCAAACATTCCGGCCTGCACCGTAGCCGTTTTGTTCAGCTCATTGACTTCAAGCAGTTTATTCATGTGTGTATTCAAAACCAGCATGACGCCGCCGAACATCGGACGAAAACCGAAGTTGACAGAAGAACCGCCGCCGTAAACGTAGAGCGGAATGCGGTGTTTATCGCAGTATCGGACAACAGCCGCAACATCTTCCGTATCTCTCGGATGGACAATCAAATCAGCGAGTTTTTTTACAACACCGTCACGCAGTTCAAACGCTTCTTCCTGCGTTTTTCCTGTCGAATAAAAAACGCGGCTGTAATCGTCATCGGCAACATTTTCGGATCCGACAACGGCAGCCAGCGCTTCACGGTGCTTTTTATCCAACAGAGGCGGCTGAGTCGGAACGGAGACTTTTTCTCTCCCTTCTTTCACCCGTACACGAAAATCATCGTCGGTTAAATTGAATTGATCTTTCATATAACGGTAGAGTTTCCGATTGGGGTGTTTGAATCCTTTCGGATCTCCCCATTTGAAAACAGAGCGGTAGCTTCCCGCTTCCGGCGCTTCGTCCGACCACGGCGGCTGAAATTCATTCTTCTTGTGACTCATATTTCACTCCTTGATTCAGGACGGCATTCGGAGGTCGCAATCAAATCAACTCCCCAACCGCCGAAATTTTTTACAATCGTATCGCCGGGAACGGTCCCACGGTCGACAGTCAGCGCCGCTGCCGCTTTCATTGCGTCAAAGAGCGCCGCCGTCGGAATACCGCCGTTGGTTCGAACCGACAAGCGCGGTTGATGAGCAAAAACCGTTTTCACCGATGTCGTTAAAACGCGGTGAGGATTTTTCATCTCCTCTTCGCCGTAGCGTTTTCCTTTCGGGCAGCTGTTGCCTTTGACTTCAATCGATCCGTCTATCGATCGGCCGATTCTCAAACGGCAGCCGCGCGGACATTCGATACAAACCAATTCGTCGGCTTCATCGATTTCCGAAGAATCCGCATTCGCTTGCGGGTCTTCAAGAAGCTCAAAACGGATTGCGGCGGCATTTTTTGGAATCGCGTCGGTATCAATCGTCACTTTTTCCATTTCCGGCGGCTTAACGATCCCGTAACGGCATGAAAAAATCTCATTTCCGTCCGCCGTCACCGAAAGTCGGCGTCCGCGCAGCGTTTCGCGGCTGCGGAAAAAGAAATCAACCGATCCGCTTTCGATTTCGGTTCTTTGCGGTACAAGCGAAGCGATGCCGTTCCCAGCGTGCACCGTTACGGTTTGCCGACCGCTGTCTCCGCGTACGTAAGCGGCCGCCGCGTTTCCGGCCGTTTCACCGCTTTGAGAAACATAATCAACCAAATCGTTAACGTGCAGCGAATTGCCGCAAGAAAAAACACCAGGAACCGAAGTCATCCCCCGAGAATCGACTTGAGGACCTGATGTGATCGGATCTTTTTCCCAATTCAGCAAATCAAACGCATCATTTTCGGGAATCAATCCGACGGAAAGAATCAGCGTATCGCAGGCGACAAACTCTCTTGTTCCGGGAATCGGAGAAAAGCGACTGTCGACTTTTTCAGTGTAAACGCCCTGCAAACGATCGCGGCCGACGACTTCGGTAACGGTGCGGCTTAAATGCAGAGGAATCGAAAAATCGGTCAGACACTGCGCAATGTTGCGGCTCAATCCGGCCGGCTCCGCCTTGATTTCATAAACGCCGGCAACCTCCGCTCCTTCAAGTGTCAACCGCCGCGCCATAATCAAACCGATATCACCGCTCCCCAAAATCACACAACGGCGCGCCGGCATGATTCCGTTCAAATTAATATATGCCTGCGCCTGTCCCGCAGTGAAAATTCCTGCCGGACGCGGACCCTGAAGACGAATCTGCCGATCGGTCCGTTCCCGGCAGCCGCACGCCGAAACAATCGCCTTAACCCGATATTTCAAAATTCCTTCGCGGTCGATCATTGTCAGTAAAAAACCGCCGCTGTCTTTTTCGACTGAAGTCATAAATGTTTCTAACCGCAGGCGGGCTGAGGTTTTTTGAAACCGTTGAAGCTCGCGGTATGCGTATTCGGGTCCAGAAAGTTTTTCTCCGTAACGAATCAAACCAAACCCGTCGTGAATACACTGTTTTAAAATTCCGCCGGCCTGTTCTTCCCGTTCAAATACACAAACCGAAACGCCTTGTTCCGCAGCCGCCGTAGCAGCAGCCAATCCGGCCGGCCCCGCACCGATGACAGCCACATCGCACTCTTCCCGCCTCATTTTTCCCCCTTTGTTTCACCGAAAAAAAGCGGCGAAAGACGGTTTTTTTTGTACACTTCGGTTACTTTGAGATTGAGTTCATCCATCATAATTTTCACAATTCGAGGCGTGCAAAATCCCCCGTGACAGCGGCCGGTCATCGCGCGCGCCCGGTGACGGATTCCATCTAACGTCATTGGCGCCGGATTGTTTCGCAAAACATCGCGAATTTCTCCTTCGGAAACTTGCTCGCAGCGGCAGACAATCCTCCCGTAAAGCGGATTCATTTTTAAAAATGCATCCTTCTCATCTTCATTCATCAAATCGAAATCATAACGTTTGTCTTCTCGAACGGGATTGAAATTTTCATTGGGATGAACCGCTTCTTTTTCCGAAAGAAGTGCGATCAGCCATTTTGCCGCTTCTTCCGCCAATGCCGGAGCACTTGCCAATCCGGGAGATTGAATCGCCGCCAAATGGAATAAATTACCGATTCTCTTCGACGGTTCTACAATGAAATCTTCGTGATAAGAGCAGGCGCGGATACCGGCAAAGTAGGTGATAATTTGTCCGGCGGAAAGTTTTCCGTTAAGACGAATGTGTTTGCCAAGCTCTTCGATATCGTCCGCGTGCGTCGAATAGTCGTCGCGGGAACAGACTTCATGAGCCGTCGGTCCGACCAACACATTCCCTTCGACCGTCGGAACCAAACCGCCGCCTTTGGATTTGCTCTTCAGCTGAGAAAGACGCGGCATTGCATAAATTTTTCCAATGAAAGCACCGGCTTTTTTATCGAGAATCAAATCCTCGCCTTTTCGAAAGTGAAGCGTAAAAAAGGGGTCGCCCGCCTTGGCTGCCACGACATCAGCCCAACCTCCGGCTGCATTGATAACCGCCTTCGTTTTGATCACACCGCGGTTTGTTATCACCTCAACAATGCGGCCGCCTTCAAACCGAAAATCAGCCGCGGCCGTTTCCAACCGCACTTCGGCGCCGTTGCTCACTGCGTTTTCAGCCAATGCACACACCAGCTTTTGAGGAAACAGCTGTCCGGACGTCGGCATCAAAAACGCCCCGGCTGCCCGACACGCCAAATTCGGTTCAATTTTTTTCAATTCTTTCTTGGAAACATAACGGCAGCCGGGAACGCCGTTTTTTTTTGCCCGATAAAGCATATAAGGCACCGCCAACCGGTACAACGGGTGGGCCAGCAAAATCATCGAGCCTTGTCGGATAAACGGCACTTTTAAGTCCTTCGTCAACTGCGTGTACATCGCATTTCCGCGGACGTTGTAGTACGCTTTTTGGGAACCGGGTTTTGCGGCAAAACCGGGGTGAATCATACCGTCGTTGCGGCCGGATGCGTGGAACGCTAAATCGCACTCCTTTTCGATCAGAATCGTTTTCAGTTTCCATTTGGAAAGTTCGCGCAGCACAGCCGCTCCAACCACGCCGCCGCCGATGATAACCGCATCATAAACGCCGTTAAACTCTTCCGGCATCAGATTCATCGGCATACAAACTCCGCCGGGATCTTCCCCATTGCGGCAAACAACACGATTGACAATCGGTTTTTTCGTCAGCTTTGCCGCCGCCGCCCCGATCTGCAGCTTTTCCGTCCAATCATCAACTTCGCCGAATAAAATCAGAGAATTCTCTGTCTCCGTCATTGAAATTCCGGAGAGAACTGTCTTTTTCTTTTTCCTCAGCACCGATGCATCCTCTCAATACAAAAACGTTAAGCCGATTCCTCCAAAACCTCCGGTATAATCGTTAGGAGCATAATAAATATACTCGGTATCTTCAAAAATCGATTCTTTCCCGGGAATTCCCAACCACGAAATATATCCGCCTTCCAAATAGAGTCCGACTTGTTCGTGAAAAAACCACACAAAACGGGCCCCGGCCTTGCATGTAAACCAAAGCAAAGGATCTTTCCCTTCCATTGCGTTGGAAGTAAATGCAATTCCAAAATCGACAAAAGGTGAAAAAGAAAATTGATGGAAAAAGCGGTCCACCTGCATTCCGACATAAAAATTCCCGATAGCAGGAGCTTTCATCATGCCGACCGTATCCAGCTGATCTGTTGCGCCCGTCATGATTTCAAAGCCGAAAATCGGTTTCGCTAAAGGCATTCCTCTTGAGACAGCCCATCGCCCTCCGATTAAATGATTGAAATATGTATTGACTTCTGTTTCTGAAACCGAAACAGATGAAATAACCAAGCTATATCCGATCGACTGATGTACGCCGACGCCGGGAATTTTACGAATCCCATCTCCGGGAATAACAGGTTCTGAAGCGTAGAGAATGCTGCAAAAACTGTAATCTTCTTCACATTTTTCGACATAAAGCCGTCCGAGAATCTTTTCAATAACTTTTCCGTCATCATCGGTATCATGCCGAACGATTTGATAAAAAGCGCCGGGAAATGCACCTTGATTCCGTCCGTGAGCAATGACAACTTTTTTATCATTAATAAAATCAACAATATAAGGCGACCCCGCCCGACCGAATAGAGAGTTCAATACGGATTTAAAAGATACGACTGAATTGCGCTTAATCTGAGAAACAGCCTCCTCTTCCGAAGCTCCCAGTCCGACCGTCCGGACATGAGAAAATAAGATACTTTTACGGTTTTCATACGCCAAATAGAAATCGAAAGCCATTTCGAAGAAAATTTGACCTCCGGATAAAATCCGTTTCTCAGCCTTTTTCATCACAACGCATGCGAAAGCGTCTTTTGCGGAAGCTTCATCGACACCGATTATCGGAAACAGCGGATCGCTCGGAGAGTCGTTTAAAACAGGCGCCTCTTCCGTTAAGGCTGCCGCACCTTCTTCTCCGACAGTTTCCGCTGCCTCTTCCGTTAAGGCTGCCGCACCTTCTTCTCCGACAGTTTCCGCCGCCTCTTCCGTTAAGGCAGCCGCACCTTCTTCCCCGACAGTTTCTGCCGCCTCTTCTTCTCCGACGGCTCCCGCTGTCTCTTCCGTTGAGGCAGCCGCATCTTCTTCCCCGGCGGCTTCCGTCTCTTCATCATTAGCGTCAATATCAACGCGCTCTGAAAGCTGTTTGACCAAACTATCTTTTTGCGCCTCAGGAAGCTTTAATACGGAAAAATCATTCAGATTTAATAAAAACGGCAAATCAAGTCGAATCAGACGCTCCACATCCGATTCACCGACTTCAATAGGTTCAGCTCCATTGGAAAGCTGAATATCATCAAAATAAGAAAAATAAAGAGTCTGCGGATACACTAAAAAAGGGAGCGACAACAGCAGAAAAACACAACAACCCTTTTTTTGAAAAAAAGGCATTCAGCCACTCCTGTCAAGGCTGCCAAGTCACAGAAACAGGCTTTTGATAAAGATCGGCTTGTTTCGAAATCGAATTCAAAACAGTCAAACTGTCCAAGGTCAGTGACTCTCCATCTGCCGCCGAAACGGAAACCTCAACAAGCGTTCCTTCGGGAATATCGACCGGAAAAGATTCTCCGCAGAAATTGCAGATCCACCCGTTTTCTTGTTTCGCAAAATCCAATTGATATAAGCCAAAGATGCTTTCAGCAGCCTTAAATTTCATTTCCTGATCCGAAGCAACAATTCGATTGTTCGTTAAGTCGACAGTGACAACAGGAACCGTCTTTTCAGACGGAGAGTCCGCAACAACGGATTTAACCTCTAGACAACCTCCCAAAAAACCATTTTCATAGAGAACCATCTGTACCGAAAATTGATTCTCGGAATGAAACGGAACAGTCTGCAATATTTCGTTGCTTTCTATCACTGCCAATCCGGAATCAATGCGCTCCGGCAGTCTGGTATAAATTGAAGAGTCCTTTCCGCAAGTGAAATCATCCGCAATAACGCAAATTTCGCCGAAATGTCGCTTAACAGTCTCCGCAAAAAGAGAATTACTTTCCCTATCAACAGCTTTAAAAATACCGACCTCATCAATAACGCCGGAATATCCGTTTTCGCCGCCGATAACCGCTTTATACGAAGTGCTGACAGGAATTCCTTCAAACGGAAAAACGTCCCGATCGACCGTATAACCGTCCACAAACCAAACGATCGTACCTTCTCCCGACTCTGGATTTTGCGCAACATAAAAACTCGCCCGATTCAAATCGGACAATGTAAAGAGTGAAGTATCTAAAATTCGAGAATACGATCCGGATTCGGAGTTGATCTGCATCCGCAAACTCTGCTCATCTTTTTCAAAAGAAAACAATTCTTTCCCTTTTAAATCAAAAAGGGAAAAGATGCGCCCTGAATCGTCTGATTTCAAATTAAATCGAAAGTCAAAAAATGCCGGAACGGCCTTCCCGTTGACGTCAAAAAACACAGCTCCGTCACACTCTGTTTCTACAGCAGCTCCGTCAGAAAACGCATATCCGAAAACATTTGCATCCAACGCCAATTGCGGCTCGCCCTTGACAACTGTCTCCCATTCGCCGGGCGCGAAATTTTTCATCTCTCCCCGAAAATGAAAAAGCAAATCATAAGCAGAGTCGGGACGAAAATCCCCTCCTTCAATCGGCTGATTTTCTGAAATAAAAATCGTCGAACTTAAAGATACGGAAGGAGGAAAATCAAATGATTCTCCTATCGGCGGATCCGACGGATAAATTCCAACCGTCATTTCCACCGCGGTTTTATCTTGAGGAGCCTTCCATTTGATCGCCGAAGGCATCTCTTTTAACCGATTTCGATAAATCTCAACACCGTTGCAAATCCAAACCACATCGGCATCAAATTTTTCGGGAGCTGTAATATCCGCGTATAAAAGACACTCTCCGCCCGGATAAATGACAACCGGATAAGAGCCGAATGAATCAATCTTTAACGCAATCGACGAGATAAAAAACGCCGCTTCAACGGAACCGAGATCTTTCCCTTCCTTATCGAAAAAAGAAAACAAAAGAGCATAATACCCGTCCGTCAAGGATTCGGGAACGACGGTTGTTCCCTTCCAATCATAATCATTCTCGATGGTTTGATCGGAACCGGCATTTGCCGTATTTTCCGCAGAAAGTACGGTATCGCTTTCTGCGAGCGATTTGACCGTTCCAAAAGAACAGGTCTCTTTGGTCATTAAATCAACCACATCAATCCGAAAAGACGAAACTTTCGTTTCTTCATCCGTAAACAAAAAAGCATATTCGACTTTTTCGCCTGCTTTTAAGATCTTCCCATCCTTAAATGTTGAAAGAGAGACAAATCCGGCGTTTCGCGAATCGATATTATCTTCCTGATGAGAGGTGACTTCGCACGAAAACAAAAGAGAAAAAAGGATACAAAAAAACGAAAATCCTATCTTATTCACTGAAATTACTATATCACATCTTGCCAAAAAATCAATATTATTTTTTTCCTAATCCCTTGTTTTTCAGAAATTCCGCCTCTTCAATCAACGTCATTCCAAGCGAAAATGCTGTATAAAATGCAGAAACACTCAACCACTCGAGGCAGCTATGAAAATTATGTCCGCCGGTAAACAAATTCGGACACGGGATACCCAGTTCACTTAAAACAGCACCGTCGGTTCCCCCTCTGACTGCACGAATTTTCGGCTCAATACCGGCCTTTTCCATCGATTTCAACAAGTACTCAATCAAATTCTCCGGAATAAACGACTTCATATTGCGATACTTCCATGCTGTTTTCACATTAATAACAACGCCGTCAAATTTTTTCTCTGTTTTAATTGCCATTTCACGTAAAAAAGCAACTCGCCGCCGAATTCCCTCTTCTTCAAAATCGCGTACAATGATTGTTAACTCCGCTTTTTCAAGTGATCCTTCAAGCGAAACAGGGCAGAAATACCCTTCATTTCCCTCGGTTGTTTCCGGTTTTTCCTGTTCCGGCAGCGCCGCTGTCAATGCAGCCGCAACATCAATGGCGTTGACCAGCTTCCCCTTGGCTTGTCCGAGATGAGTAGCGCGTCCGGTAATTTCAAAAACGGCCGATACCGCATTAAAACACTCATACTCCGCTTCTCCGAGCGTTCCGCCGTCAAACGTAAAGGCATATTTTGGTTTGAATTCGTTCAACGGCGGATTTTCCATCCCGCGCCCGACTTCCTCATCGGTTGTAAAGAGAAAATAAAGCTCGCCGCAAGGAATGTTTTCTTTCGTCAGCTTTCGAATCATTCCCATAAGAATGGCTACGCCCGCTTTGTCATCGGCGCCTAAAAGGGTTTCGCCGGTCGATGTGACAATGTCATCTCCCTTAAAATTCAACAATTCGGGATAATCAATCGGGGATAAAACGGCACCGTTTTTCAGTCGAATGATACCGCCTTCATAATTTCTGACAATTTGCGGAGAAATATGATCTCCCCCGCAATCCGGAGAGGTATCAACGTGCGCCAGAAAACCGATTGCCGGACGCTCCTCGTATCCGTCGGATGCCGGTACCCGTAATAACAGATAACCGTTATCGTAAAAAACCGGATTCACTCCCCACGCCCGTAAAAGTCTCTCAATGCGCTTTAAAATGAGAATTTCTCCTTCCGCAGTCGGCTTGGAAACTGCATTCGGAGACGATGCACTCGGAATTTTCACCAAAGAGACAAAGGCCTGCAATAAAAAACGGCGGTCAGCTTCATTGATTTCCATGAAATCACACTCCCCGGAAAAAACAACTCACTGCGTCCGGTGAGCGCATTTCCGACACAAACTTTTCGACTGAAAGCGAACTCAATCGCTCGCTCAATTCGGCAAGAATACGAATATGAGAAAAGAAATCGTTTTCCGGAGATAAAATCAATACAATAAGCCGCGACAACTCTCCGGTCGGAGAATCAAAATCAATTCCTTGATGAGAAATTCCGATACAGACAATGGTCTGCCGAATCGAGCGAAGCCGCGCATGAGGAAAAGCGATTGCCGCGCTTGCAGCCGTCGATCCTTTTCGTTCCCGTTCCATAACAGCCGAAACAATTTCTTCACAATCCGGCTCCGTTTCACAAACAAGAGAAACCAACTCGCGAACAGCCGACTCCTTATCCCGGGCTTTCAAATCAATTTTTACGCGATCTTCGGAAACCGCTTTCCCCAAAAGCATGATACCGGACTCCTAAAAGACCATTCCGAATCCCAAATAAATTCCGGGATACATAACCGACTCAATTCGATTGCGGTTCAATAAATTATTTTTCGCAGAAAATCCGGCAGTAAAATCCGCTTTAAGTGAAATTGAAAAATCGCCGCTCAAAATAAAATCAAAACCGACAAAAGGCGCTATCATTCCGCACGGAAGAGCGATTTCGTCGTATTGCGCATTAATCGCTTTCAAATATCCCGATTCAATCAGCTGCAAAAAACCGCCTTGAACTCCGCCGAAAAAGGAAAGCCACGACGCAATCGGATAAATACCTCCGATTAATGCCCTCAGCGTCAATACCTTCATTGAAGAGTTATCATCTTCCAGGTACTCGTTCGCGGAATCAAACAAAAACGTCCCTCCCCACGAAAATCCGCCGCCAAGAAGCAGATAATCGGCAACAACAAAACGCAATTCAATATCGACGCCTCCGTTTAACGTTGTCGCAACCGGCGTTCCTCCGTAATCGGGGTTAAATGCATAATCATTAATAAAATCGACGCCCGATCCCATATAAAATGGATAAAAAAGGCTGACTGTTACCGACGTCCGCGCTTTCGCTGTCCGAACAGCGCCCTCCGCGGGAGGAGTTGTTTCGCCCGAATGATCATCCACCGGTGAAGATTCTTCCGGATCGATATAAAGATATTCCCCGGAAAGATTTCCGGCATCATCAACGGTATACTCCGCAATTCCCTCTTCCTGCGCCCAAAGCGAAACGTTCAACATTAAAAAGAAAATCAACGCATGTTTTTTTTTCATCAGCAAATTCCCGCATCCCGCAGCGTCAGCGGACAGTTGGTGCAAATTCCGACAACACCTTCATTTTTCAAACGCAAGGCTTCCTGCACGTCGTTAACGGTCCATGTCATAACAGGAAGGTTGCGCTTCTTCAATCCTTTCAGCATCCGACCGGAAAACAAAAGCTGCCGACCGGGTTTTAAGTGAGTTGACCGAGCCACATACCAACCGAAGCCCCGCTTCCACAACAGCGGAACATCATCGTCTTCGGCAAAAATAACGGCTGTCAGCGGAAATCTTTTTTTTCGTGCCCGCCGGACAACAAACGGATTAAAAGAAGAAATCATCGAATTGCCGCAAAGCCCTTTTTCATCAATTAACTGCATGACTTCGTCGACAAGTTTGGCATCTCCGAAAAAACGAGGCGTTTTGATTTCAATATCGTAGAAAACCGAAGAGCCGAGCAAATCGAAAATCTCTTCCAAAAGCGGAATTTTTTCCCCGGCAAACCGTTTGTCAAACGATGAACCGGCATCAAGAGAACGAAGGACGGCAAAAGGCGTTTCTTCGACTTTGTAATCAACTCCGCAGATTCTCTGTGTCTGAAAGTCGTGAATGACAACCAACTCTCCGGTTGCACAGCGGTGAACATCCAACTCCACCGCAGGAATACGATTTTCCGCTACCCATCGAAATGCGGCTAAAGTATTTTCCGGAGCATCAGTTTTTCCCCCGCGATGAGCAAACAGCAACGGAATGGAAATATCACTCATAAAACCTCCGAACAGTCAACCGATCCGACCGTCTTTTTAGATTACCACAAGGAACGGAGGATGTCAACGGAATCAGCTTCTGACTCTTTCAATGCGAACAATTCCTTCCCGCGACGCCACAATCCGAAACCTCTCATCACGGCAGCCGACCGCTTTCATACCGGATGCTTTCTCGTTTATGTGTAAAATCAAGCCGATATGATAAACCCGCCCCGCCGGAACCGACTCCAAACGATCTTCATCGTTAAGGACAAAAAGTTCTTCGACCGCCGAGTCCATTTTATAAAAACACCGCCGTAAATCAAACCGCAAAATGTCGGTGACACTCGGCAGCCGCGGATGGTTTTGAGTCAGACGCCGGCTTTTAAAGCTCGTCTTTTTTTGAAAGCACAAAATATCCTCGGAAAGCAAATACTTATCCAATTTATTCTTTCCCCGTTCCCGCAAATCCCTAATCGCAGCCGGAATTTTTTTAAAAGAAACAAACGAAACCCACTCTCGAGTAAAACCGCTGCGTTTGCGGCTTTTCGGATCGATTAAATGCTGTTCGCGATCGGCTGTAAAAACCGGAGAAATTTTTTTCGAATACTCTTTCAGATTGTCTTTAATCTGATCACGCAAAACGTAAGCTAATACACCGCTGAGGAGCCACAAAATCGGTTGATTGGAAAATTTATTGACAATCAGCATCGACAGAAGAAGAAAGATGAACATAGCAATTCCGGTTGAAACAGAAATCAAAACAAAACTGATCTGCTTCGGATTTCGGGAATTGGTCCTCGTCATATGAAGATTTAACTCCGACCATTTACGAATGCTGTGTTCACGAAAAATAAATGCCTCGTTTTTTTTGTTGTTGTATTTATATGTATAATGGAGATATTCCTGCTCTTTTCTATAGCTAATGTTTTTTTTGATGGCCTCCGTACAAAGCACCGCCAGTTCTTCTTCATGACCGATTAATGCCGTATCATAAACGTACCACAGCAAATTTTCAAAATCGAGACTGACGCCTTCATCAACCCAGCGGTAACTCCACAGAAGCTCCTCATCCGCCGCCTCGCCATAAAAAAAGCTGCGGTACTTACGAAAATATCCAAATACGGCTTCAATTTTTTCCCGATAAGAGACAAAAATCTCAACGGGATGATAATCGTCTTCGTCAATTTTATGTTTCAGCTTCCGGAATTCCGACTTTAAAATCTCCATACGATCGCGAAAAATGTTGCAAAAGGTCTTCAATTCATAAATGATCGACTCTTTATTTCCGATATTCCCTTCCCCGTATCCGTCAATCAGCGATTCCAGACGCCACAGAGGATTGGTTTTAATATGGTGGTTAAGCAAATCATCCAACGAAAAATCGAGAATGGTAAATCGGGTGTAAGAAAAATAGTCGTCAAAAAAATCTTCAGCCGAATAAGTCGACGAATTGATTCCCAACTGTGAAGGAACAAAAAAGTATGCAGTGACGTCATACGTATTTGTTTCAATTTTTTTCTTACGTGCAATTGGATAGTCAATTTTCAGCTCAACTTGAAACGACCCGCGTTTGGCGACTTTAACTTTGACTTCACCCATCGACTTCTCCGAAAAGTTTTTTCTTGTACGCCGTCTTCATGGCATCCTCAAATTCTTCGTTAGTGCTGTATTCAAATCCGAAGACATCGTTCCACAGCCGTCCGTCTTCCATACAAAGATAGAAAAAAACCGATTTTTTCCACGAATCGGGGAAAAAATCGTAAACGGTTCGGAACAACTCCTTTTTTCTATCGTAAGGATAAGAGAATTTACCGGCGATTTCTTCTGTTTCCATCTGCAGAATTTTTGTCAATTCTCCCCGCTCCCGTATGCGCCGCATCACGGATTTGATAAAAGTCAGCGTTCCCAATGAAACTGTCACCGTCTCTTCCGGTGAAAACAGTTCGGTGATGCGGCGCACCGCCGCGCCGTACTCCTCCTGCCAGCCACAGTACCAGACAATCGGATGAAAATGAAATCCCACTCGAATTCCACTGTCAGCGGCGCGGCGGGCGGCTTCCAGCCGCTGCGGGAGCGCGGCCGTCAAACGCTCTTCGTTAAGGATAACCGATTGCGTATTGAGGCTCCACGTCGCAAAAACATTGATCGGCGGTGAAAGTGCGCACAATTCGGAAACGCGGTCGCTTTTTGTTTTCAATTCCAGCAGTACATTCGGATGGCGCCGCGCAAATTCAAAAAGAGCTTCCAAAATGCCGTCGCGATTTCCCCACATCAGCGAATCGGAAGATTGCCCGGTTCCGATGTGATACAATCGGTTCGGCTCAATTTCCTTCTCCCACTCAGCCAACCGTTCCCGTAAATCGGAACGGAAAGCGACGCGATTACCGTGATAAAACGATTGAATGGAACAATAAGTGCAGTCGAATCCGCACTGCATCACCGCATCCAGAGTCAACAACCCGCAGCACCGCGTTTTCGGCGAATACACAGGGCACCGTCCGATGATTTTTGTTTTCCCTTGAACCGAAACGCACTCAAACGGCATCGGACGGAATGGCGGCGGCGCGCCGTAATGTTTTTCCGTCGATCGAACAGCTTCATAACGGCGTGTAAATCCGTCCAAGACTTTTTTAACCGCTGTTTTTCCGATCGCCTTTCCGGCAAGTTCCGGATTCCAAAACTCCCGCGGATCTTCTCCCCACTGAATCAAATCGCCGACCATTGTTTCCAATCGTTTTTTTTCCTGAAACGTCAGTCTGTATTCCGATTCGATTTCGGATAAAAATTCCGCCGCCTTCATTTCGCTCCGATCCTTCCGACTTCAACGGAAAATTATTTATTTCTTTATTATAACAAACCTTTACAAATATTTCAATCGAAAAAATACTTGACATTTCTTACATTATAATATAAATATGAAACGGTATGCCACTTTAGCTCAGGGGTAGAGCAACGCACTCGTAATGCGTAGGTCGTGGGTTCAAATCCCATGAGTGGCTTTCCTTTTCTTTCTTGTTGTAAATTATATACTTTTTCTTTCCGATAGTAGAGAGAGGGAGTATTTTCATGCGTATTTACCGTAAATTTATCCTGTTTCTGTCTCTTTCCGCGCTTGCAGGAACTTCGTTTTTTTCGTTTTTCGGAAGTTTATATGAAACCGCTTCGATAGGGACAGCATTATTGACGCTTGCAGTTACAATCGTATTTTCAATTTTAACGATTGCGGCAACCGCGCTTTTAACGCTTCCGTCTTTTCGTTCTATAGTCTCCAACAAGTATCTCTCTGAAGAAAAACGGTTCGCAGAGTTTGAAAAGTTATTATCCATTGGCGTTACGATCGCATGTTTTTTTCTCTTTCCGTTCGCAGCGATATGCATTGAACTTTTTTTAATCTACTATTTTGGTTATGCATTCAGTTTCTCGGATACTATTTTATTCTCTTTGATTTCCGGGATATTGATTCTTTACTCAAACGCCTATTATATTAAAAAAATTTGCCACTACCGCAATCCTCAAGATCCTGTCTCCCAATCGGACCGCAACTTGCTGAACGCACGGAGAAACTGGCTTCTTCGTTTTTTCATTACAGGTACAATCCTGATCTGGCTTATGCCGCTTGAGACTGTTGTAACCATTATAACCACTGACAGCGATTTTAACTATCAATTTTATTTGCTTTCGGCGACAGGAGGAGTTCTGGTCTCGCTGCTTCTGACTCTGTTTCCGATTGCATTGTACTGCTCAGATATACGCAGTCAGACAAATAAACTTTTACAATGGGTTCATAACCGAAGACAGACCCGCGAATTTTCGGAGCGCCTTTCTTACTGCTTTACTTTCGACATGATCATTTTAGAGGATAAAATCAATCAATTCATGAACCAAATTCACCACTCATTGATTTTCCTTGAAAAAAAATCCAGCGACATCATCGCCGAAAAAAAAGAATTATCGCGACAAAAAGAGTCTTCCTCGCAATCTTTAACCGTCATTTCGGAATCGCTTTCTCAAATTTGCGAATCCGCAGAAAGCCAAAAGGAATTGATTGATTTAACGGACAACGAAGTCAACTCATTGGTTTCCGGTGCGTCCGATATGATCCGACAGGTTTTGAAACAAAATCAATCGATTCAGCAGAGTTCCGCTTCGGTTTCGGAAATCAGCGCTGCCGTCTCATCAATCACTGAAATGACAAAACAGGCAACCATTACTTCGACGGTCATGAAAGAGGCCAGCGAATCGGGTCGGCTGACGCTGAATCAAACCACTGATATGATTAAATCAATTCAAGCCGCGTCGCTGGACATTCAAACCATTCTGCAATCGATTCAGAAAACTGCCAAGCAAACCAATCTGTTGTCGATGAACGCTTCTATAGAAGCTGCGCACGCCGGCGATACCGGACGCGGATTCGCCATTGTTGCCGACGAAGTCCGTTCGTTATCAGCGCTTTCCAATAAAAACGCAAAAGAAATCGAAACGCACATTGAAATGATGATTGAAAAAGTCAACCGCGGTGTCGACGCCATTACGGCTGCCGGAAATGCATTCAGCGATATAGTCAGCAGCATCGACGAAAATTTCGATTTAATGAACCGCATCTCCGAAAGTATGTCGACCCAGCAAAAAACAACGCAGTCAACACTGGAATTGACTTTTGATATCGTGAAATCAACGAATCAAATTTCTTTATTATCAGAAAAGCAAAATCAATATACACAAAGCATCAAAAAAATCATGGACGAAGTAGTTATTTTAGCCGATCATATCAATAAAAACATTACCTCACAGCAAAACGAACTGAACGTTCTTTCGGATGTTTCGCAGCAAGCTTTCACTCTCATTGAAGGCGATCAAGAAACCGCAAAAGGAATGCTCAATTTTATTTTATCAAACAGAAACGTTTCTTTAGCGGAGGGGCAAGAATGAAACAACAAAAAATTTTTACATCTTATTTCTTAATCATTTCGCCTCTTGCATTCATGGCTTCAATTTTCAATGAATTACGGTTTTCGTTGACCGTCTCTTCTATTGCTGATTTTCCTTGGATGCATTTATTTCAAGCTTTCTGCATTTTTTCCACAGGATACATCTTGCTGATGATCCCTTCGTTTTCGTTTTTGCGAAGATTGGAAGCGTCGATCACGTCCGACAATTTGTTATCCAACGAATTTAAAGCAATCAGTTTCGCTAAATCGATGCGCGCAATCGCTATTTTGACCGTTATCGCTTTATTTATCATGATTATGCTTCCGCAAATAACGGGTCTATTCTTTATTGACGTCAATTCCACTTATGCGTTTTTCTCACGATTTGTTTTCGATTTTCTTGCTTCCGCGACTTTATGGATTGCTGTCTCTTTTTTGACGCTTACCTTTTTCTCCATGAAACTCGAGCGGATTACCGAAGTATCGTCCATTAAAAAAATTTATTTGCAAAAACGAAAAAGAATCAGCTTCGGAATCATCATTTTTTTAGGAATCCTGCAAGGATTGCTTTTAACGGCCACCACTTTTTTATCAATCGGTTCTTTCTTTGCGGAAACGATTATTACCAATCCCGGCGCAGAAGATTTGAAATCGCTGCTCATTACGGCAGCTGTTTCTGCAGTTTTCCTGCTCATTGTTATTAACTTATATTTCCGTGTTTTCCAAAACTTGCAAGATCGAAAAATCGGACGAATCATTAAGCTGTTGGATACAATTTCAACTGAAAACCGCGTCAACGAAACCGTCGAAATTTTGAATTTTGACGAGTTTGACGATCTTTCCGAAAACTTCTGTCAAATCCTCAAAAATGTACAGAGCGGCGCCTTTGACTTTAAACTCAGAACGGATCAGCTGCAAAATTCATTGAAAGAAACAAGAGTCATTCTTAAAAAAACCGCTTCAACCCTTTTGAAAATCAACAATTTATCGTTCGAAGCATTTGAAGCAAATGCCCAAATTTTTTCACTCGCTCAATCCGATAAAACCGTACATCATCTGACGGATATTGTTTCAAGAATGGAAAAACAAATTCATTCACAAGAATATTCAATCGATCAAACCTCGTCGGCAATTGAACAAATGTCATCATCAATTGCAGCGATTATCCAAACAATTCAAACAGCCTCGCAATTGGCAGATAAACTAAAAAACTACAGCGAAACGGGAAGCCGTGCTATCAAAGAAGCCCGTCTTGCTATTGATGAAATTAAGGATGCATCTCAATCCGTTTCCGAGATTTTGGCTGTTATTCAAAGAATTGCGGCTCAAACCAACCTCCTCTCCATGAACGCCTCAATCGAAGCTGCCCATGCCGGAAAATCGGGTACGGGATTTGCGTTGGTTGCTCAAAGCGTCCGCACATTAGCCGATGAATCGACAAAGAGCTCGAAGAAAATCGAAAATTACATCAGTGAAATGGACGAACAAATTCAAATCGCAATTCAAACGATTGTTTCTACGACGAAAATTTTCTCTTCCATCCAAAAAAATATCAATGAAAATACCGAATTAATCGAAACGATTTTTAATGCGATGAACGAAGAAGAATCGGCCGCTCAGGACACCGCAACGGCTATTGCTTCGGTTATTGCTGTCGGACAAGGAATAAAGACACAGTTCCAAACTCAAAAAGAAGCGGCTATCAACGTTGAAGAGACGGTTACATTGATTATTGACATTGCCGACCGTATGCGTCAACTTTTGGCGGCTGAAAGTGAAATGACTAAAAATCTGCAATCAACCACAAACGTGATTAAAGAAAATCTCTCTCAGTCAAAACAAACATTGATCGAAATCGAAGACGCATTCAATGTATCTGTTTCTTAAAGATCGATTTATACACAGTAAAAAGAACCGCCGTCCGAAAATCGTGATTTTCGTTGCCGCGGCGGTCTTTTTATTTTTTTCCTGCCGATCCGAAAGTGTCGTTTACAGCGAGTGGCTGATGGGAACGCACTGTTCGATTCGATTTTACGGCAAATATGATCCGCGGCTGCCGAAACGCTGCTTCGATGCGATTCGGGAAATCGAACAGACAATTTCCGCAACCGATCCTCAAAGCGAAGTTTCGCTCCTGAATCAGGGGGAAATGCATCCGTTTTCACCGCTTCTTTCCGAACTGATGGGAATTTCTTACAAAGCGGCTGCGCAGTTTGACGGATTGTTTTCTCCGGGGTTGGGGCGGCTGACCGCGTTGTGGGGCTTTTCCGGCGAAGCACCGCGAAAGCCAGCCGATGATGAAATTGCCGAAGCTCTGCGGCTTTCGGTTCTGCCGCCGTTAAAACGAGCCGGCAACGGAACGGCGGCTGCTTTCGGAGAAAAGCCGCTGTGTGCGTTTGATTTCGGCGCGGTCGGAAAGGGGTTTGCCTCCGACGCGGTCAAACGGCTGTGCAAAGAGTCAAACGCGGTCGCTTTAATCAACCTCGGAGGAAATATTCAGACTGTCGGAGAAAAACCGAACGGTGAGCCATGGATCATTTCCGTACAATCGCCGCTGACCGTCGGTCCGGTTTCAGTCGGAACGCTGCAGCTGCGCGGAGAGTGGTCGATTTCAACTTCGGGCGACTATCAAAAATTCTTTTACGAAGACGGTGCTAAATACCACCATATTCTAAGTCCGAAAACCGGAAAACCGACCGACAGCGGTTTGCGTTCCGTAACTGTCGTCTCCCGCCGCAGCGGTGCCGAAACCGACATCCTCTCCACCGCCCTCTTTGCCGCCGGCGAAAAAAAAGCATCGGTTTGGCAGCAGAAAAATACCGATGTCACTCTGATTTTTATGTCGCAGGAAAATCGATTGACGGCTGCTGCGGGAAAAGACACTTTGTTTACTCCGATTGAAAGCTCCCATTGGACGACGACGATCCGCACTCCGTAGCGCGTTCGGTCGCTTTTTCCGTTAAAACCGCAGCCGCTTCATCCGTATACGAACGGGAAAAAATCCGTTTTCCGTCAAAAGGCAAAGACCAGAGAGCCTCGAACCACGCAAAAAACTCACCCAAAAACCGAAAACGGAAAAGCCGTTTCACCTCACCGACAGCTATTTTGGAACTCAAAACCAAAGCGCAGAATGACGAAGCGCGGCAAATTCCTGTTTCGACGGCGCCCGCCGTCAGTCGAAACTGTCCAAAGCGAAACAGAACTTCTCCTTCCGGAGAAAAAAGCGCAAACACAAAAATAAAAACGTAAACCGCCGCCGTTGAACGCCAACGATTTTTTACTTTCAAAATAATTGCGGCTGCAATCGTTAACACAAACACCGCTGCACATAATGCAGCATTTGCGGAAATCGTCGCCGCGACTGCCGCCGCAAACGGAACCATTCGAGCAACGCTTTTCGGAGTCTGCAGCGGCTGAAAAGCGACGGACGCAGAAATCGGCGGCAGTGAATCAAGACGGTTCAAAGAAGACAGTTTTACCGCAGCGGCTCCCGTTAAAATCGAACAAATCCAACCGCACAGCAAAAACGGCACAGCGGCTGCAGAGGCTGCCGCCTGTCCGATAAAAACCGAAGCCGCCGCCAAACGAACGCAATCGGAGACAAATGCCGAGACTACACCGACGCCGATAACGGTCAGAAAACGGCGCCCCATGCGGTAAACGCCCCGCATGACCAACGCGGCGGTCAACGAACCGCAAAAGGAAATCAACGCCAGCGGAGAAAACAACATCCCGCCGATGAGATTCTGCCCGAGAGCTTTGATTAAAGCGGCAGCCAAAAACCATCCGAACCGCAGTTGGGGAAGCGCTGCCAGCAACGGAATGTTGCTCAATCCGTAATGCAGAAAAGGCAGCGGATGGGGCAAAACCGCTTCAACCGCGCTTAAATACACGCAAAACGCCGCCGTAAACAACGCTCCGCGTTTTTGAATTTCACTGTCAATAGGTTTGCGCGTCGGCACCGTTTTCCGCCCCTTCGACTTCCATCCAAACGCGCGCAGGCAGGCAGGCAGCCGCTCCGCTTCCGCCGACAATATCTCCAGTCCTCACGCAGTCTTTCCCCCGGCAATACGATTCAACAAAAGCCGCTGTTCCGTCACGAATTTCGATGCGCACGACGCCGTTTTCGTCCCTTCTCTCCCAAATTCGATTTTCTCCGATCGGATAAATTTCCTCACCGTCGGTCGTATGAATCGAAACACTGACTGCAGATGCTCGGTTTCGATATAAAAAAAACGCCGTCAAAACGATCAGAATCAAAACGAATAAGGCGATTATTGCGTCTGGTAAATTGATTTTCATGAACGTTTGTATTATACTACACATAATTAAACGATAGCAAGCGAAGGAGTGTGTTTTGTCCTTGAAAGTACTGTTTTTGGGGGAAATCGTCGGACGCGCCGGTCTGACCGCCGTTAAAAAATTTTTACCCGCGTTCCGGACTCAGGAAAAAATCGATTTAGTGATTGCCAACGGCGAGGGAACGACCGGAGGATTCGGTTTGGGGAAAAATCACGCCCTTTACCTGCGAAAGCTGGGCGTCGACGTCGTGACTGTCGGTGAAAAGGGATTTTTCAAAAAAGATTTACTTGAGTTGATGGGGAAATCATCGTTTCTGTTAAGACCGACCAATTTTTCGCCGGAAGTCCCGGGCCGCGGTTTTCGCATTATGGAAATCAACGGACAAAAGATTGCAGTCATTTCGCTTTTGGGGCAAAACGGATTTACACGCATTCATCTGAATAACCCGTTTCAGACCATCGACCGCCTTTTTGAAAAGCTGAAAGATATCGATACGTTTTTAATCGAATTTCATGCAGCAACAACGGCGGAAAAACAAGCGATGGCATTTTTCGTAGACGGAAAAGCAGCCGCCGTTGTCGGCACCCATTCGAAAGCACTGACTTCCGATGCGGAAATTTTACCGAAAGGAACAGGAAGGCTTACCGACAACGGCCGTTGCGGCAGTCTTCAATCGGTTGGAGGATTTTTACCGTCCGTCGAAATCGAAAAATTTTTAACCGGCGTGCCCGCCCGTTCCCGCGAAACCGTTGCCGGCACCGAAATTCAAGGCGTTTTGTTTGAAGTCGAAGGGAACCGCTGTCTTTCGGCGGAAATTCTCCGTCGTCCCGTAACCGTCGCCGATATCGCCAAGGAGGAGGAAGAGTGCTGACGAGCGCCTTTGTGGTTTCCGTCGAAAAGGACCGTGTTTTGCTGCGTATGCCGAAACCGGGAGGCTGCGGCGGCAGTCAACTGTTCGCTCCAAAGCCGCACGAATTCACTGTTTCCCGTCCTCAAAATTTGGACTTAAAACCAAATGACGCGGTAAGAATTTTACTGCCGACCGGACTTTCGATTCTTTCATCTTTTTTAATATTCATTTTGCCATTGTCGGTTTTTGCGGCGGTTTTTATTGCTGCTCAGCTGTCGTTTCCGAGCGCACCGATATTCGGTACGGCGGCGGCACTGGCGGCGGGTGCGATTTCCATGGTTGCCTCGCTGTCGGCAATGAAAAAATCCGACCGGTTCCGTCCGACAATCACAGAAATCGTTGACGGTTTCGTTCCGCCGGAGTGCACCGGCTGCAGTCAGGGATGTTTCACATCGCAGCAAACGCCGCCCGATGAAGTTTAAACCCGGCAAATTGCCTCATTTGAGAACAGCCGCTTAAAAACGGTAAGGGCGGGAGCCGGGTTTCAGACGGCCGTTTCGCAGACACGCTCTCAGCGCTTCAAAAGAAACCTCCCGCGTATCGTACTCGGTGAAGCGTTTGCCGACATCCGAAAGGTAGTGAGCGTCGGAGTTACTGATAAGAATTTTTCGTTTTGCTAAAACGCGGGCGTTTAAATCGGAGATTTCCAACGCATCGTAATCAATGTCGGGAATGAAACCCAACTGCGATGTTAAACTGAAAACCGGTTTATTGACATGCGCGGGAATGAAAAGACCGTCCGCAGCCCTCACCCGCTTTAAAATCTCATCCAAATTCAGAGTGGTTGCCGAAATCAGCAGTTTCTCTTCCTCGTAAAGAACTTCTTCATTTTCGTTGACGGCAACCTGATCGCCGAAGCGGTCCGGATCATTGGGAATATCAGGCAACCGATCGTGGACCCAAGCTCCGAATTCCATCGCTTTTTCCAAATCGGGAAAAAGGCAGAGCACGTGCGCTTCCTCTTCGGATGTCACTTCAATTCCGCCGAGAGGAACAATGCCGGCCGCTTCGCAGGCGCAAAAAAAAGCCGGCAAATTGCCGACCGCATTGTGATCGGAAAGAGCCATCATATCCAATTCCTCTTCCAATCCGCGCGCCGCAATCGCTGTCGGCGACATTTCCCAATCTCCGCAAGGACTCAAACAAGAGTGAATATGAAGATCCGCTTTCACGTCAATTCAAAAGCGCTCCGATTTCACAGGAAACGGCAAACTGATTTTTCCCCGTTCTGAAAACCGCGACCTCTTCATCGTTGGCCGCATCAATCATATCCTGCGGCACTTCCCGATTATTGCAAATGACGACGGCCGCCATACCGACGAGCGTAGCCACCGCAATCGTATTTTTATGCGCCTGAATCGTAATCAAAACCGAATCATCCAAGGCATTCCCCATCACATCGCTAAGCAAGTCGGATGTGTAACCGCTTCGGATATCGGCATCGGAATCGCCGGCGCACACCTCTTCATAATTCAATTTCGTTTTTAAATCACTGACTTTCATTCGCATCCTTCTCCTTGTTTTTGTCGTCGAGGAAGATAACGGCGCGCACATCAGTCGGCTGTCCCTTTGCCGAGTTGATGATGAACAGATCAGAGACCCGCTTTGAATTCGGCAGCCCCATTCCCGCTCCGAAACCGAGAGAACGAACCCAATCGGTCGCCGTTGAAAAACCCTCCTTCATCGCTTTGTCCACATCTTCGATTCCGGGACCTTTGTCGTGAGCCAGAATTTCCACCTTCTCGGGAGTAATGATGAAAATCATCTCGCCGCCGTATGAATGAACCACCTGATTGATTTCCAATTCGTAAGCGGCCACAGAGATTCGCCGAATGATTTTTTTATCGATCCCCATGTTTTTCAGAACCGTTTTGATTTCATTGGAAATTTTTCCGGCGGTGTTAAAGTCATTACGAATAGTTACGTAACGCAGAACGCGGCTTTTGTTCTGCGCAAAACCCTCTAAATCAGCACCGGCCGTTTTGTCGATCAGCGATTGAGCCTGCTTGACACTCTCTTCGAGTTTAGCAACCTCTTCGTTCATGCTTGAAAGCAGATACATAATGATATCGCGCGGTGTAATGACTCCGGCAATCAGTTTTTCGTCGTTGAGAACAGGCAGCATATTGAACGAATATTTATCGAACATTTCGACAGCAAACGAAAGCGGCATTTCGGCATCGAGAGTGACGACATTTTTAGTCATATGAAGACCTGCTGTTTCCTGAATCGTGCCTTCTTCAAACGCACGCATGATGTTGGCAACAGTCAAAATTCCCAACAACCGCTTGCCGGTTTTATCGGTAATCAGAACGCCGCCGACATGATGTTCCTTCATTAAAACCTGAATATCGTAGAGCGTATCCGCTTTTTTGGCAGTGCAGTATTCGCTCTGAACGACGTCTTTGACCCGGGTGCTATGAATCAAATCAACAAGGACGAGAGGCGATTTGCCCTCTGAAAAAGGAATGGTGCGCATCAGTTATCGATGGATTTACACGCTTCAAACATTGGCAGAGAAGTTGACAAAAGACTGATCCCGAAATTCTGCGCCATTTTGACCATCGGAGCCTGCGGAATTTTCCCGTTCACCAAAAGCACGCATGCGGCGTCGACGATGTTGGCGGTGTTCAGCACCTGTTCACTGTTCAAAGAGGTAATCAAAAGGAGATTTTCTTCATCTTCAACTAAAACTTCACTCATCAAATCGCCGGCGATCACATTGACGACCTGTTGATTTTCCAATTTCGGTTCAAGATGATAAACTTTGCAGTTATTTTTCTCAATCAAATCTTTAAACGTCATAGCAACCCTCGTTTTCAGTATACGTCATCCGTCGGAAAAATCAAGTCTTTTAAAATCTATTGATGGACGAAATCTGTCAGTTTCTTGTATCCGGCTTCGTCGATAATTCCCAAATCGCGGCACATACCGAACAAATCTTCGACAGGGAAAAATGAATGCAGCCGCACGCCGACGCTCTCCATATCGCGGCGTCCTTGTTCCCCCCGCTCCAACAGAACGACTAAATCTTCAACAATCAGTCCGGCTGCGCGCAAAATTTCAATTGCTTCAATTTTACTTTTTCCGGTGGTAATTAAGTCATCAAGAAGAACAACCCGCTCCCCCGGTCGAAAATTGCCTTCAATGAGATTGCCTGTACCGTGCTCTTTTTTATTGATACGGGGATAAATCATCGGAATATCGGTTTCCATTGAAGCGGCCGTTGCCAGAGAAACCGCCGCTACGGGAATGCCCGCTACCCGATCCGGTTTTTGCGGCAGTGCGCCGATGAGCCGCGCATACGCTTTACCGACGATTTTCATCAACCGCGGATCGGAAGAGGTGCGGCGCAAGTCGATGTAAAACGGCGATTTGATTCCGCTTTTGAGAATAAACTCGCCGAGGCGGAAACATTCCGTGTCGATGAGCCCCTTCAACAGCTGCTGTTTCAGCATATCGGGCGCCGCCGTTCGGCCTTCTTTGAGAACCGCCTCGCGGGCACGGTTGAGTTCGTCGCAAAAGTCGGCCGCCGCTTTGCGGATATCGGGGGCTTCGCAAATGGCGCGCACCACCACCGGCAAAACGCCCAAGCCGTCACTTCTCAATGAAACCTTTATCGCCTCGGTCATCGAACCGCCCTGCGCCCCGATTCCCGGCGCCAAAAACCAGACGTTCGGCAGTTCGCGGCGCACCGCCGCCAGCGATTCGGGGTCGTTTCCGGCCACCACCAAACCGACTTGCGGCGACCAGGAACACGCTTCCTTCGCAACGGTCACAAACAACGGCTCGCCGGTTTCAGCAGCTGTCAGTTTTTGAATGCGTTCCGCTCCCGGGTTGGAGTTTCGGCACAGCACAAAAACGCCCTTGTCTGTATATGACAGAAACGGTTCGGCTGAATTTTTTCCCATGTACGGACTTAAAGTGACCGCATCGGCTTTTTCGACGTCGAACACGGCTTTGGCGTAAGCCTGAGCTGTATTGCCGATGTCGCCGCGTTTAGCATCAAGCAAAACAGGAATCTCTTTCGGAATCAAATCGAGAGTCGCCTGCAGCGCTCTCATTCCCTCTTCACCGTACGCTTCATAAAACGCACTGTTCGGTTTATAACACACGCAAAAATCGATCGTCTCTTCGATGATTCGGCGGTTTTTGGCGATAATCTCTTCATACGGATTGACTCCTTTTACAACAGGATCTAATCCGACACACAAGAGAGAGTTTTTCGCGCGGCACTGCGCTTCCAGTTTTTCGTAAAAATTCATGACGACTCCTTACTCCCGATTGTACACATTTCGCCGATTTTTTCAACCGCACACACCGAAACCGCCGTCTTTCTTTCCTTTCTGTTTTCTTTGACGCTCCGTCCGTTCGGAAAAAGGCGAAAAAACCGCTCCTACTTGTCCGATTTCTTTTTTTTATGATATAATGGGCATTATATAACAAAAGAAAAGACAGCCGGAATTCGCAAAGAAATCAATCGGCGCTTCCCGGCTGTCGCTGGCGGAGGATTATGAAACAAAAGTCTTCTTATGATGCGGTAATTATCGGTTCCGGATTGGGCGGTCTCACCTGTGCCGCCTATTTGGCCAAAAAGAAAAAGAAAGTGCTTGTTTTGGAAAGTCACAATCTTGTCGGCGGGTGCGCCACCGTTTACACGCGTAAAGGGGTCAAATTCGAAGTCGGCCTGCACGAAATGGACATGCCGCGGAAAAGCCGAAATATTAAACACTGCATTTTTAAAAAGCTGGGCGTCTATGATAAAATCAATCTGGTTCGGCTGCCCCATGTGTGGCGAATCAAAAGCGAAGCAACCGACATCACGGTTCCGGACGGCTATCAAAATATCATCAACGTTCTGGGAGAGGAATTCCCCGAAGAGAAAGCCGGACTGAAAAAATATTTCGCGGGTCTCTCGCGCATGCTCTACATGATTCGGCGTCCTCCGTACGATCTCAAGTTTTTCGACTTCTTTTTCTACCCGATAACGACACTCCCCCTGAACATCTACCACTATTTCACCCAAAAAAATGTCGGAACGGTGCTCGATTCCATCATTAAAAATGATAAACTCAAACGGATTCTGAACATCAACATCAGCTATTACCACGACAACCCGTACGAATTCAGCTGGTATTATCACGCCTGCGCACAAGGCGCCTACTACCAATCGTCGACATTTGTCAAAGGCGGCAGTCAGGAACTGTCAAACGCCCTCGCCGCCATCATTCGCGAAAACGGCGGTGAAGTGAAAACCATTTGCGATGTCAGAAAAATCAACTTAAAAGGAAATGTCGCTACGGGCGTTACCTACTACGACAAACGCGAACGAAAAGAGGTGAGCGTCGACGCCAAACGGGTGGTGGCCAACGCCGCTCCGCAAATGGTCTACAACGAGCTGTTACCCAAAGAGTTCGAAGACACCTCCCTGCGCCGGCTCAAAAATTCCGCTTCCCTCTACACCGTTTACCTCATCTTCAAGAAAAAACCGAAAGAGGTCTACCCCGGGAACGCCTATTCCACCTTTATCACAACGGAAAAAACACTCAATGCGCCGTTTCGGGAAACGGCCGAAGGCTTGCGCAAGACGCCGGTCGAAGAACGTAACTTTGTCTTTGTCGACTATTCGGTCATCGACAGCGGCTTAACCGAGGAAAACGACGAGCGCGGGTTCGGTGTGCTGACAGGAACCTCCTACCTGGATGAGTGGGAATCTTTGAGCGACGAAGAATACAAAGCCAAGAAGGAAGCGCTTGCCCGCCACCTGTTCGACCGCATGGAAGAGCATTACCCCGGTTTTAAAGATCTGATTGAATATTACGAGGTGTCGACTCCCAAAACCATCAAACGGTACATCCGCACCCCGGAAGGAACCGCCTACGGCTATGTTCAAAACCGCTACATGAGACACAGCCGCGTCGGCAGAACTTCGCCGACCGTCAAAAACCTCCATTTTGCAAGCGCCTGGGGCGCTCCCGGCGGCGGCTTTACCGGTGCGATTATCGGCGGATACTTCACGGCCCGCAATATGCTTTTTCCGGCAACAGCTTACGTCATCTTAAAAACGCTTTTGTGCGCTCTGTTCGGCACAACGGTGGGAACGGCGCATTTGTGGGTTCCGGCTCTGATCCGTTGGGTCAAAATGTTTTTTTAATCGGAATCGGGAAACGGTTTCATCGCAAGCCGTTTCAAATTGAGAGAGAAGGAGATATTATAATGAAGAAAACGGTGATTTTACTGATGATGTTTTTATCGGCCGGGCTGTTTGCCCGGGAAGCGGGCGATATTACCGGGCTCTGGTACGGTCAGGCCGACAGTGCCGGCCGGGTTCCGGTGGTCGAAATTTTTGAGGAAAACGGGCTTTTTTACGCCTATTCTTTCGGTTACAAAGAGGGCGATGCCGGTCTCAACGACGACAACAACCCCGATCCGCAAATGCGCGGTTTGCCGCTCAAAGGGCTGGTCTACCTCTTTGATCTCGCTTTTTCGAAAGACAGTTGGAAAGGCGGCAAGATTTACAATCCGGAATCGGGCAAAATCTACTACGCCAAAGCTTCGCTGTCCGACGACGGCAACCGGCTGAACATCAAAGCCACGATAGACGGTGCCGGTCTTTTCGGTAAAACGCTGACCTGGACACGGGTTCCCGCTTCCGAACAGAACCGTTTCACCCCTTTAAGCAAAGATCAGTTGCGCTTTTTCAAATAACATTCCCCCCGGGCGGGGCGGTCAGCCGCTTCCCGTCCGGTTACATCAGGCAACCGAAAACAACGAAGGCCGGAAAGCTCCGGCCTTCGTTCATAATAAAATATCACTGTTTATGAATCTCTCCCGTTCAAAACCCGAACATCGGTTGCCCTGCCGTTTCTCTCCCGGGAATCAACTCCGGCAGGGTCGGGTTTCTTTACCACCAGAAAATCAACCTTCGTGCCGACTTTAAGTTTGTCTCCTTTAAACTCTTTATTGATCTCTCCTATATAGAAGAAATAATCTTCACCGTCCGACTCAATAATACGGAATGCGTTAACATATCGTTTGACGACTCCTATCTTCCGTTCCGAATCGGAAACGAATGATTCATCTTTTTCCACAAAATAGGTCGGCGGCTGTTTCCCGTCGTCGGTTATTTTGAAGTTTTTAAAGGAAGCAATAAATGATTGAATATTTTTTGCTCCGTAATTTTCAACATTAAAATCGGGCTTCTTTTTCTTGATTGATTCCCACAATCGGCTCATGAGTACCGCATTACTGTTGTTATACGTCGGCGTCATATCGAAAGCCTGCTCCAGAAATTTTTCCATTGCAAAACCTGTCATTTCCGCATCTTCCGATTTATCTTGCGATAAAATATCTTCATTGAGATCTTCCAATTCATCAAAATAACGAAATTCGTTACATGACCGAACCCAAATCGATTCCGACTTCGTTTCCGATTTGCATAATATCTTTCTATCTCCCACACCAATTACTTTTTTTCCCCGGTTTCTGAGTTTACGGCTGAGGGTATGATATCCGTTATCGGAAGCTACGATGGCAAAAATATCGATTTCGTCGTGTTCTATGGATAGCTCTATGGCATCCATCATCAGCATTTTATCGACAGCCTGTTCCTGTTTGTGGTGAAACTGATGGATGGCGGTAATGGGAGTCCGGGAAATCTGTTTTTCCCAACTTTTCATGTTAGGCTTAGACCAGTCGGCATAAGCTCTCTGATACAACACATCGCCCTGTTTTGATAAATACGAAATGATTCCGGGAACATAGTTTGCGGAAACGTTTTCGGCATCGAAAAATACAGCTATTTTGCTTGTGTCACTCATCCTCTTCTCCTTACTTTTAAAACCCGGTAATACAGATTTTTAATTTAAATAAACGGAAATCCGCTTCTCACTTTTCCGTTTCTATTTCTTTGTTAACTTCCTCTATCCAAGATGTATCGAGATTTTCAAAACGATTTAAATAATACAGGAAATTGGAGGAAGGAGTTTCTCTGTAATCCATCGAAAATTTGCGAATGCGGGCTTTCATTTCACGGTAATTTTCACAAGTGATTTTTGAAAAAATAAAATTCCTTTGGTCGGATTTTGCCTTGTAATCTTTCGATACATCCAATCCTGTCAATCGTTGAATTTCGGAAGAGTTTTTATGCTTATTTTGAGTTTTGAGAGCAGTCTCTCCGAAATGCATAAGAATAACCTGCATTGTGCAGGGATTAGCAAAAATAATTACTTTATCGGCAGCAATTTGATTTCCGAAAATATTATTAATTTTTTGACGAATAGACTCAAAATCGCCGTCCGGCCTTCTGTCGGTATCGCAAACAGCAAAAACAATATCATAGCTGTCACTCTGGTATTTATCCTGATATCTGGCCGATATGTTCCCGTTGGATTCTGCGTTAACCAAATAAAATTGATAACAGTCAGCCCAAACTTTCAAAGACAGCAGTTTTTGTATGTATTCATACTCTTCGTGACCTTCGCAAATGAGACAGATTTTTCTTTTTGAATGTAACAGAAAATTTGGTTTACTCATTTTTTATCCGTATCAATGTTTCCAGCATATCCGGCTCCGGAACGGCACCCAAAACACCCCGTTTGTATTTTTCCCATAAATCGGTGTTATCCCGCACCCCGTCCTGTGCCGTAAAAGCTGCAAGAGAATATAAATAGGTTCGTTCTTTATCTTTATGAACAAACCAAATCTGTTCTTTTCGAAAAAGCTTTTTGCAATCCAGTAAACTGACATCATGAGCAGTAAAAATAAGCTGGGCACGATCGTTTAATTCATTGTTAAACATGGAAACAATGGAACGGGTCAATTTAAAATGGATACTGGAATCCAATTCATCGATAACCAAAATATGACCATATTTCAAAGCCGAAACGACATAGCTTGCCAGTGCCGCAATTTTTTTTGTTCCGGTAGAATCGAACAACAGACTGGGCACGCTTAATCCTTTGTAAACCGATACAAGACGAAAAGTGTCCTCTATGGATTTTTGAAGTTTCATGGCTATTAACTCTTCCGTCGGCTGCTGCCTGTTTAACGAAACCGCTTCCGCCCGAATTTGATCTGTTTCAAGATATTTGTAATCTTCCAAATCGAGATCTGCATTTTTGATGAAATCGACAATATCATTTTGAATATTGTCATGATTTTTCAGTATCTCTATCGTTTGATTCAACGGAATATTATTCATATCCACAATCACAATGCGTGATGCAAATTTCGATAAAATCTCCTTGGCTTCCTGCAAATAAGGCAATGACGATGAATCAACGACGTGAAGTAAAATATTATTTTTACCCATAAGTGTTAAACTGGCCCGTAATTTATCGTCTTTACTGTAAAAAACATTTTTTTCGAAATCGCGTTCGTAATATGGTGTTGATTTTTCATTATGATGATCATCAAATTCTATCAGGCTGAATTTTTCATATATAAAAACATTGTTTCCGGCATCAAACTTAAAAGCATACTCCCATTCTCTGCTATCTTCTATGAAACGACACGCAATAGCAACAACCCGATTCTCCGTAAACAAATTCGGCATTACAGAACCGGGCTGATTCATAATCACGCTCCAAATTGCCCGGAGAACCTTGATAAGACAGGTTTTTCCCGAATTATTGGGACCGTAAATACAGACCGACTTAACAACATTGTCCGTTTCCGTTTTTATAACATTGGAAAGTAATTTTTTACTGCGTAAATCCGCTTTCAGTGAAAACCGTTCTTCCTGTGAAAAAATAAATGCATTATTAAATGTAACACTCACCAACATGACGATAACAGTATATCATGTAATATATTTTTTATGCAATAAAAATACATAAAAAATATATTCTCAAAAATTGTTGTTTCGAAAAAATGACGGCATAAAACACACCCGAAAACAGCAAAGGCCGGAAAGCTCCGGCCTTTGGGGGATTATTGAGGTTTGGAACGGCACCGTTCCAGTGGTTCGGTCCAGTTATTATTCTTATTACTCAAAAAATCGTACCATTTTTTCCATGAAAAATATCTGGAAGTGTGTTTAATCCCCGTTATCTCCGTTTTATGGCCGTCAACCGTTAACGTATAGCGTCTGGGCCAGACTCTGTTTATCTTCTCGAAACCTTTCCCTTCAAATGACAATCCCTTCTCCTGCATCTTGTCGCCGAACGATTTGAAAGCTTGAAGACCGACAAAAAGACAGTAATCCGGTTTCAAAATTTTGACCACTTCGGGGAAAACATCCCATCCGTTTCTGAAATCTTCATCGGAAGGTCTCTGCCAGGTTGCCAGTTCCATCAGTTTCTGGACATGATTATAGAAGGCAACATTTCCCCAAAATATTTTCCGATTTCCGACGGAACAATCTCCTTTCCAAACGGCTCGCATCAGATTATTCGGCATTTTCCACATATTCTCGCCGTCTGCATGCCGTTTTACAAATGCTTCTCTGGTAAAATCTTCCTTGGTGTTGTCCGATCCGTCCGCTTCAAATTCCGTTTTTCCTCCGTAATGAGATTCGGCAATAATGAGGACTCCGGTCTTATCGTAGTTTTTACCGACCCACGGCAGCCATTTCAAACCGTCAATCGATTTAAATCGTTCGTCATACTTCTTTTCCGATTCCATAAAAACTCCTTACTGAAATTTGAATATGAAAATTTTACAAGTTTATCCTTCATTGTGCAGATGATACATGAACGCTCCTTAAGACACCGTCACTATGCACTGATAGTTCGATGTGATTTGCGAAATATTGTTTAATTGCCTCTGAATGGTCTGCTACTATTATAGTTTTTCCTTTCTGTCTGAGACGATCTAAATATTGTATAACGCAGAAACTCTCATTATAACTCAAACCTTTAAAGGGTTCATCAACGCCCAATACAAAAGCTTTCGAGTTCATTGCTTTCAGAATTTTAATTCGAATGTTCTCTCCTCCAGAAAGTGTTGATATAGGCTGTCCGATTTTTAAATGTCCTAAAAGCAATGATGATGCTTCTCTTAATGCATGCATTATTTTATCATCTAAAGAAAAAAAATCCTTCGCTTCATCTACTGTCATTGTCCAAATATCGAATATACTCTTACCGTTGACTTTATATTTTTGAAGCATTTTATTGAATCCTGTACCAATACATTCTTTGCATTGCAGTTGCACTTTGGAGCCATAACCAATACCCAATTCTATGTATCCCGCCCCCATGCAAACAGGACACATTCCATCATTTCCTGTTAAATTTGAAAAAAACCGTCTATCTTTTTTATGCTTGTATGCAAACAGATTTGAGATTTGAACAAAAATATCCAACGCTGTGGCAACTGATGAATTCCTATTCCCTAATAAAGGCTTTTGATTAATATAGAAATATTGTTCGAAATACTGTGGCAAATATTCGCGCAAAAGCGTCGATTTTCCAACACCAGAATGACCCGTTATCAAATTCAAACAACCTTCTCCAATACAAATATCCACGCCATTATACGCATATATTGAGTTATTTACTGAAACATGAATTATCCTCTTAGCTTTCGCTACATCCAGTTTTTTTATAATATGTTGCTTTTTTAAATAAGAATCTACGTCAATAAGATGTCCACCTTGTGAGCCGCCTTTCTCTCCCAATGCAATAATTGTTTTTGCACTATCCACAAAGATATCGCTATGATCGACAATTACAACAGCATGTTTTTCAGATAAATTCGTAATACAATTAAAAACGGAATCTTTTTCTTTGCCAGACAGGCCAGCCAGTGGTTCGTCCAAAATCAGCAGCAAGTTGGACAGTTGAGTATTGAGAACTTGCACCATTCTCAATCGTTGAAGTTCGCCACCTGAAAGAGTTGGAATTGATCTGTGAAAGCATAAATGTCCTAAATTAAGTTCACAAGCTTTTTTAACAAAGTTATTTATATTATTCAAGGCAAAAATTAGATTATTATCTTTTATAGATAATGCCAGACTTTTCATGTGATGCAGAAGTTGATTAAATGGCATCAACATGAAGTCACCTATTGACACTCCTAAAATCTGATATCGGTCATATTTAGACGAATATTTTTTCCCATGACAACACTCACATGTTATATCTGAAAAATACTGTTCTGATGGAGTAAATTTTAAAATCATAGGTTTTTCTGTCATCACTCCAAGATATTGTGTACTTCTTCTTGAATATCCCGTGTTTTTCTTATATTGTATAGAATATTTTTTCACACTCTGTCCATAAAGGATAAGATGCTTCTCTTCCGCAGAAAGTTGACGAAAATTTTTTTTAGAATCTATCCCATGATCTAAACAAAACTGCTGAATTATTTGAATATAAAAATCCTTATATCGATTCCAACAGCGAATGGGGTTCCTCTTTAATGGTAAATTAAAATCAACAACCCTGTTGGGGTCAATAACTTTATACGAGCCAATACCATGACATTTTTCACAAAGATTTTCTTCCTTATTAAGTACAAAAAAATCTTCATCTAGATCTAAAACGGCTGAATAAATCAAGATGATACTTCTATTGATTCCGAAATAGGTTCCAATCGTTGATCGGATATTGTTATTAAAATTCGACTGTTTAATCGGAACTGCGGGTTGCATATTTTCATACCCTTTTACACGATAAGTCGGCTCAGAAATATCATCAGAAAACATTGACATAAATTCATGTTGTCCAATCTGCGCAATTGTGTCATAAGCGAGAGAAGATTTTCCACTCCCAGAAGGGCCTACAATAAGATTTATTCCATTATTATTAAGTTTTACATCAATATTTTTTAAATTATTTGTTTCAATACCCCAAATATTGATTAATTTATTCATGAGCATCTCTTTCGATTAATCTACATAATCTTCAAATTATAATTATCTGTAACAGTAATTCCCATTTGCACATAAAACAATTTAATGAATTTCTCGTTTTTTTATTCATTGATAATACGATATAAATCTTTGATAAAAAATTCCAGTGTTTTTTTGGAATGCGCACAAAACCGTTCGTCAATAGAATGTATGGTATTTCCGGACTTAAGATGCATTGCATTAATAGGACAACCTCCGCCGCAAATTCCTAAAGCCGGACAATTCATACATTCCTGATGATTAACAGGGGTTATCTGCGACCATTCAATAAAATTTTTATCTTTTACAGCGACAAAGTTATCATCATCAATATGAGCTATAAAATATTGTTTATTATGCAAACATCCATGACATATACCAACTTGTCCATTCGGGGCAATAACAATCTGCCCTCCGGCAGTTGCCGCACAATCAGAAAAATAAATTTGAGCATTGGTAAATGATTTCAACTTGCGCATCATTCGGTCTTCATATATTCCACGTTTGCGCAGTTCTATAAATTCATCTATAATGAACTTTGCCGCCGCTTCGTTATAACTATGAGGTAGAACGAAGGTGTCACTTGACATCATAATATTAAATCCAAATGCTTTAATACCATATACATCAACTAATTTTAAAATATCTTTTGTATTTCTTATAGTTTCTTCACTCAAGGTAACTGAAAGAGAAACATCAACCCCCATTGCTTTACACATATTGAGCTTCTCTAAAATCCTTAAAAAAACAGGTTGTCCTGCAACGTCAACTCGCATACTGTTTGCTTTCTCTGAAAAGCCATCAACAGAAATCGCTATTGCAACACCAAGATCATGTAACTTTCTCACCTTTTCCTGATCTAACAACAAACCATTTGTTACGACTGACATTTCTATATTGTGAATACATTGCTCCTTTTTACGAAGCTTATTAATTCTTGCGGCAACAAGTTCTAATACTTTGAAATTAATCATTGGCTCGCCACCATAAAAAATCAAAACAGGTTTATTACCCTCTACATCTAAACCTGACGCTTTTATTTGGCGAATAAAAAAATCAATAGCCCTATTTGCTATTTCTGGGGACATATCTTCCCGCAAAAAATTGCCCCGTTTAGCACTGTCGTTATTACCAAGAAAGCAATATTTACAAGCTAAATTGCATTGTTCACTTAAAATCATATAACATACATTGACAGCAGGAGCAGGTATTTTTGATTTTACAAATTGCAAAACCTTATCATCTTCAAATTCATTTTGAGTAAGAATCTTAAACTTTGTTAGCTCATGGATTTCTGTTCGAATTTTTTCTGGAGCATTCTCTATTTTATCACAAAAAGGACTCGCAAGCCATGCTTGCAAGCCCTTAAATGCATTTTTTGTTAAATATACCGGTTTCATTCTCAATGAATGGTAAAGCGCAACCGCATCACCTAAATCATAAATATGAGTAAAACGAGATATATTTACCATTCAATTACCCCTGTCTTAGGAATTGCACGACAAGAACACGCACAAGTACAGGAATTACAGGACACGCAAGCACAACGTGCCATTACAACAGCTTTATTACAAATTAATCCAAAAAGTTTCATATATTGATCATTATTGGCGCTCATTTTAAATTACCTCCCAATTAAAACCAGAAAAACGCCCCCCAGAGCAAGAACAACGACAATTACACATACAACCTGCACACTGACCAATATAATAGACATCATGTGAAAGTACATCTTTACAAATATTACCCAGTAGTACTTCATATGCAATAGAATCTATACGAATCACGAATTTTCCCCCTTAACTCATATGATTATTAAATATACCACACTTTCAACAAATTGTCAAGGTAAAGAACTCATAAGTTTTAAAAGACAGGTTATTTTCCGGAAACTCTCAGAATTTCTAAAAAACGTAGGACATTTTCAGGTAGTCCCGAAGGATTTCACTTAATGATTTCTAAGCGTTACCTTTCTGAAATAAACTGCAATTCGTCAAAGTCCTTTTCTTCCAATAATGCTAAAGCAGCAGCAGAAAATTCTTCTGTTTCAACCAATCTCTTTGCATGGTTCATTATCAAATCATCATATAAATTTCTGACTAAACGTCCATTGGAAAAGTGATCCTTTTTTTCATTAATTTTTTGCATAAAATAATCATGCATTTTGTTTTTCAAGGCATCGGATAGAATATAATCATTATCATTACACATTTTTTCCAATATTGACATAAGTTGATCTGCATTATAATCGTCAAAATAAATATAAGTATTAAAACGTGATTTTAATCCGGGATTTGATTCAAAAAATTGTTTCATAGGGGCTTCATATCCGGCTACGATAACAACCAAATCTTCTCTGTAATCCTCCAGGGCTTTTGTTAATTCCGTTAAACACTCCCGACCGTAAGAATCGCTGTTGGCATTTTCGGTAATACTGTATGCTTCATCAATAAACAAAACACCACCTTTTGCTTTATCAATTATTTTTTTGACTTTTAAGGCTGTCTGTCCCTGATATCCTGCAATTAAATCTGTTCTCGAAGCTTCTATGAAATGACCTTTCGATAATAGACCTATTTTTTTATACATTTGACCGACAATACGGGCGACACTGGTTTTTCCTGTACCGGGATTTCCCAAGAAAGCCATGTGTAAAGTACATTTTGTATTTTTTAAATTTGATTTTTCTCTTAATTGCTGAATTTTATGAAATGAAATTAAACTGTAAACTTTTTGCTTTACGCTATCCAATCCGATATAACTATCCAATTCATTCCGTAACTCTTCCAACGTTTTCCCGTTATCGCATTGTGATGTATCTTCAACAATTTCGGAAAGCCTTAAATTTCCAAGAAACAACAGCAATGAATCATACAACTGTTTTCCGATAAATTTAAGCCGTTTATCGGAGTTCCGAGAAACGGCATCTATCTTGGCAAGCAGCCATTTTATGGCTGAGTCATCACATTCATTTACAATTTTTTTTGTATATTCGACTATTTCACCGGCACCGGATGAAATCGCATCCAATTTTGATGCATAATCCATTAATTCGAACTGATATTTTTCCATTATGGTATTCCGAGAATAAATCTTTTCTTGTTTCTCTGTTATTCTTAAAATTGTCTCAAAACGAGAGAATCATTTTTATTTTAATTTTTTCCGAAATTTGTTTGATTCTCTAAAAAATTTTCGTTCTGCGTATTATGTGTCTTCGACTTATAATTTATACTATTTTCGATACGATTTTGCGCTAAACCTCCCGTTACGTCTGTCCGATGCTCGTCCGCAGCTAATTCGTTAGAAAAATTTTCTATAGCATCACTATTAATCGAATCCTGACTAACTCCGATATCTGATTCTAAATTCTCATCCACCAGCGCATTTGCATTCGACTCATTTTCCATCGATTGTATTACCGAAGTGCTTTGATTGGATGATACATCACGAACCTCGTCAGTATTGCTCAAAGTTTTATTATCTTCGTCTACCTTATTTACACTTTCTTGTATCGATGCATCGATCACCGAACTATTCTTTATGTTATTTGTTGCAGAAATATTTTCTATGGCGTTTACATCATCTGCTTTACCGGTCTCTACCGTAGTATCCGCAGAACTGTCAATCACTGCCTCTGCTTGAATATTTATAGCAGATTCTTTCTCTGTCTCGATAGTCGTCTCCGAATCCGATAAAGCATCCGAACCGGTTTTTAACATATCATTTGTTACCGAATCTGCCGGGTTAGTATCGTGCAGTGCATTTCCCGAATCTTTCGGATTTGGTTTTACTGCTTTCAGATCATCTAAACTTGCTTTAAGTGACTCTATTTCTTTTTGCAAACTGTTAATTGTTCCGCTTTCGGACGAATCAACTTTCGTTGCGACTGCCGGCGTATTCTCTTTCTCGGGAGTTGAATCATATATAAACAGTCTGTATATCCCAAACAAAACACCGCCGCCAATCAATATTGCAATCAAAATACGTAAAACACCTTCCAAAATATTATATTTACTTTTACTTTTTCCCTTTTTCCCGTGGTGACCGTTTTCGTTGAGAATAGGAATTAATGACCTGATCATAGAGGTCATTCTTGCGTCTCTTTTTTCAAATCCGGCCCTACACCATTGTTTGGTTCGTTGAATTAGGTCCATCGGAAGCAAAAAACATAAAACAATCAGTTCCAATGTATAACCCAAAATTTTAAATATTTGAATATTCGCTTCAGCATTTGCCACAATAAGTTTACGATTAGCTTCTTCATATTCCCTTTTAAGTCTTCTTTTCTTAAAAATTCGGATTTTTGAAGTCGAATTGTAATCATATCTTGCCTGTTCAAGATCTCTCTTAGCTTCCTGCAAAGCATTATAGGAACTTTGTATTTCTTCTTTAATCTTTAAAACTCGCTTAACAACAAATGTTTTCTTTTTTTCACCTTGAAATAATAAATCATTTCCCATTACTCTACGCCTTATTTTCTTCTCTGAATCATTTTCTCAAACTCATCAAATGCATCTTCCAGCTGGCGAAAAGATTCGGCTTCTCTTTCCTCCGATTCTTGCAAGCTCGCGACTGTTTTTTCCGAAATATTTTTAACAGACTCGTATGCAGCTCCTAATTTTTCCCACGTTGAATTCTCTATTTCTTTAAGTACGATATTTGTCTTTTGCGCGATTTGAGTATGCAATTCCAATTTTTGTCGTTTACTGATAGCACGATCTATTATATTTAAAGCTATTGCACCTATTATTCCGGAAACAACGGCTCCGAAAAAGATCCCCAGAATATTAGCCAAGCTTCCCAATAACGGAATCTCAATCCCGAGACCTACAGCGGAAAGCCCTTTTTCTATAACTTCACTTAAAATTATGGCCCCGCCCGCTGTCAGTGCTCCGATTAATATTTTGCCGACTTCCATCATAACCAAATCGAAAGGTTTTGATTTGGCTTCCGGTGAACGTAAAAAAGCAATAGCCTGCTTAAGAGAACTCCACCCCTGCTTTAACAGCATCCATACTTTTTTTATGGTTCTCACAATCGGCCCGAAAATAGCCGATACTATTGTCGTCATAACCGAAGAGCCTGCATTAAGTAACTTCTTTTTTAAATCCCCTACAAACGACTTAATGGCTGATTTAATCGAATCAATTAATGATCGCAACTCCTTTTTGCTTGATTTAAACCATTTTACTAATTTGGCAATAATTTCTTTGACCAATTCTGCCAAGAGCTGCATCACAACCGTTCTGACTGCGCTTTTTCCTATCCGGAATGCTTCCTGTCTTTGGGATTTTCGTCCTGTTTTTATGGAACGTTCTATGCCTTTTTGCTTTTCTCTTTCATATGCAGCACGTGCTGCTTTGTCTTTTTCTCTAAGCGTCTTTTGTGTTTCGTTATCTAAATTATCAAAAATCTCGGCTGGCGTTTGTCCTTTACTGTTCGAATAGTCAAGCCATTCCTCTACCGGTTTATCTCCCTTTGATCGATTCCATTCTTTAGGAATTTCCTGCAGATTAATATCACTATTAGCAAATGCGACCAGCTCTTCCCTCGATAAATGTGCATTTGCTTCCGAATCTCGAATAATCTCTCCCGCAGATATAATATGATCAATATCGGTTCCTTTCTCGGCGGACCCGGTAGGTCTGTTAACATCAAAAGGTTTGCGAGCATCCTTGACAAGAGTGGCTTCTCGTCGTCCACTTCTTGTTTCGTGTGTTATGATATTTCCGTCAGCATCTTTTTGAAAACAGGCTTGACGCTCATCATATTTCTTTTGGTAATCAATTTCACGATTATGAGTTGCGATTTTCCCCTTTTCGAAATTTTCCGTTGTTTGGATATGAGCCGAATTTCTTAAATCCAGCGTTTGGTTATTATTTTTTTTAATAAAATCTTCACCTGACTTCACTCCGATTTGATTCTGAAATTGCTCCCAGATAACATTGGTAACAACCTTGCCGAGTTCATCGGGATTACCCAACATATAATCCTGTTGTTTTAAAATTTCGAGCTCTGCTAAATCTTTTTCTATATTCTCTTCGAGATTTGACTCGAGTTCATCCAGTTTAAAAAAAACTTCTTCCTCATCTGTCTCACAATAGGCATATTCATTTTCATTAGACATCTCATTCCTCTCCGATATTTTATCATAACACTTTTCAAACAATTACATACAATAATGTATTATAAGTTTTTTTATGATTTGTCAATCTGACACTTTCTGTTTCACTCTGAGAGGTTCTTAGGTTGAATTTCTATATATACTTAACAGATACTATATCTCTCTCTTACCCTGCGGCCGGCCGTTTACCGGCGGCTTTCTTCCGCCTGCCAGTAGCCGTTTTTGTCGGCACCGACCCGGCGCAGAAGGCCGACGGCCTGCAACTTTTTCATCTGACGGATGACGGTGCTGACGGAAAGGCCGGTTTGCTGCGCCAGTTCGCTTTGCGTGATGAAGGGATTGTCTTTGATGCGGTTCAGAATAGCCTGCTGACCGGCGGTTAATTTTACACTGTCATTTACACTGTCATTTACACTGTCATTTACACTGTCATTTGCGCTGTTTTTTTTGCTTTGGGGAAATCGGTGCGAATTTCCGTAGTGAACGGAGAGATCCTCGACTGATTGCGGATTTTTTTTGTAATCGATGTGAAGATACCGGTTTTTCAGTTCGTGATGCCGGTCAAACAACAGATTATCGAAAAAATTCTCCAAAAAAACGGGAGTTTCCCGAATCCCCTTATTGAGATTGGTGTAATTGGCTCTGACTAAAGCATTGCGGAAATAATAACTGTTTTTTTCAAACGGTCCGTTATGAACCTCAAATCCGAGCGTCCGTAAATATTTGACGGTAAAGACCGCCGTGGTGCGGGTATTGCCTTCCGCAAACGGATGAATTTGCCAAAGCCGGGAAACAAAAAACGCAATGTGACTGACCGTTTCCCGAGGAGTCAGATCTTTGTAACTGAACCGGCGTTCCTGTTCAAAATCGTAATCCAATGCCGACCGCAGTTCGAAAGCGGCTCCGTATAAAACCGTATCACCTCGCAGAACCCACTCTTTTTTGGTGATATCGTAATCTCTCAGCACACCGGAAAACCGATAAATCCCGTCAAATAACTCTTTGTGTATTGCAATCAGATAAGAAGGCGAAAACCGAAATGATTTTTCGCTCAGAATTCGGGCAATCCTTGCAGAAACTTTGTCGGCTTCTTCGGTCCGTTCTTCACCGTTCAAATCAGATCTTGTTTCGTAATAGTTGTTAACAAGGCGATTGGCTTCATCTATCGAAATTTCGCCTTCAATATTTCGCCGAGCCGTTTCATACAGATAAGCCGATGGTTCCAGACCGTCCACTTGCTGCAGACCGATAGCTGTTGCCCATGCCTTTCCCTTTTCTTTCTTCGAAGGTTCCGACTGACGAATATATTCATCAAAATTAAAGCCTGGGGTAAATCCCGAATCTCGAAATTCTTCCGTCATTTTCTTTCAGTATACCCCAAAATTCGTTTTTCCGCAACACGCACTTCCTTTCAGCCGCAATGCACAGCGGACTTTTATAGTCGGAAACCGTCAGCAACGCTTCTCCAAAACAAACAGATACTCCGAAACGCGGAGGCTGCGGTTCTTTAAATTACGGCTTCCGCGAAACACGTTGTAAGGAATCTCGACGGTTTTGACTTTGCCGTATTTTTTCAGCATCTGCACCATCTCGTCGAAAGCGATAAATCCTTCCGAATTGTAAGAAACAATGACGAACTTTGCGTCCAATACCGAGACGATTTTTTCCATTGATTCGAGCGCCGAATGCGGTTTATTAAACACCGAGCGGTTCCAATCCTGCGTGATTCCGCTGACGCTGCTGACTGCGACGTCCAGTTTGTTTTTTAAAATGAGGTTCAGCATAAAATAATTGGAACCGTAAGGGTGCTGATTATACGGCGGATCCAAATAAGCGATATCAATTCTTTTGAGATTTTCTGAAAGGGCAACCGCATCTTCCCGATACAATTCAATCGCCGATTCAAAGCGACTGAACACCGGCGCTTTCAGTTCGATTCGGCCTAAAATCCGTTTCAGTGCATTTTTGCCGCTTGCGCCAAAACAGCCGATTCCGGTACGCTTGTCTTTATAAAACCCTTTAAAAACGCCGCTTGTGTTCACATGGATTGATGCTTCGGTAATCAGCGGCGCTAAAAAGAATTTCTTCAAACCCTCTTCCGTTACCCATTCGTCAATCAAAGCCCGATAGGTGTCGATTAAAACCGCATTCTCGTGTGTGTAAAAAACCCGTTCACCGGCACGGATGCTGTTATCGTCCTGCGGAGCATAATGTTCCGCAATGATGCCAGGTCGTCTTTCATTCCGACACAATTCGATGATCTTCTCCCGCAGAAAATCGCATTTTGCTTGCGGATAGCTGCTTTTGTTCGATAAATAGCAGTCGTTGATGATAAACGAATAATTTTCCCTGTCATTTGCGATCAAAGTTTCGCTATACTGCTTAAGCATTCGGGAAACGATTCCCGAGCCGGAAAACAGATCCGCGCAGCGCAGTTTCTGTCTGCCGATTTTAGCTCGAATCGTTTTAACCTCTTCTTCAATCGGAGAAAGAAGCGCCCGTTTATTGCCAATATAGGTGATAATTTGTTCGGTCAAATATACTTTGCTTTCTTCCATAAAAATTACGTAAACTTTCGATGCAAAGATTTATTTCAACAGAATTTCGATAAATCTCTTTCCGTTCGCTGTTCGCCGGCACTAATAATGAAAAACTCTTGGTTTAAATACCTGCGCAATGCTTTGTTAATAAAAAACGCCGGCGCTCCAAACGGAACTGCCGGCGCTTACCGCATTCGGCGGCATTTACCGCAGCTGCATCAGCTGCAAAGCGGTGTAACCGTCTTTATTCAACAGACCGGGCGATGCACCGCGGCGAATCAGGTAATCGTAAATGTACGAATCCTTTTTGATAGCAGCGATGTGCAGCGGAGTATTGCCTTGATTGTCACACAGATTAATATTGTAATCGGTGATAAGCCAATCGAGGATTTCGGTGCCTTTGCTCATTGCGATGTAAAGCGGCGACATTCCATCTTTATTGCGGATGAAAATATCGGCACCGGCATTGACAATTACCTTCGCGGCTCCGTAGTTGCCGTTGTTCAGCGCATAATGCAGCGGTGTATTTCCGTCCATATCTTTTTTATCGAGTTCGGCCTCTTTTTTGACCAAAATCTGAATGATCGCTTCAGGACTCTTCTCTTCAATAGCAATATGAAGAGGCGAACGTCCTTTGTTGTCGACGCTGGCCAGCAACGATTTATCGATGAACCACTCCGTCACTTTCGGATCCAACAACGCCATCGAAAGCGGCGACATATTTTCCTTATTGACGGCGTAAACGTCGCTGCCGATGTTCAGCAGATACCGGGAAATAACTTCATATTTCTCCTTGATAGCGTGGTGAAGCGGCGTATTGCCGGCGTTGTCACGCTCACCGATGGGAGCTCCGGCAGCAATCAGCATTTGAATACCTTCAATATTGCCGGCCTTTACGGCATCATGCAGCGGCTGGCGGCCCCAGTTGTCGCGAATGGTGACGTCGGCTCCCTGTTTCAGCAGCATATCGACAATCTGATTGCGTTTGTAGCTGACCGCTTCGTGAAGCGGCGTTTTTCCGTAAGTATTGGCGACATTATAGTCGAGTTTGTATCTGACCAGATACGGAATCAAATCAATTCGATTATTAAGAACAACGTAGTGATACGCCGAATTGCCGGCATTGTCGCGAACAGAACCGTCGACGCCGTTGGAAAGCAGCAGATCCAGCATCTCTTTGTTATTGTAAATAATGGCAACGTGCAGCGGGGTTCGTCCCAAGTGGTTCTTGACGTCCGTTTCCGCATTCAAAGCAATTAAATTCTGCGCGGCAGCCGTCAAATCATACTGAACGGCAAAATGAAGCGGCGTATTTCCGGCAGCGTCGCGAGCTTTCAGGAATTTATCCTGTGCCAACCACGAAGGATCGCCCCACTGTGTCGCCAACGCCATGACAATCGGCGTTTCACCTTTTTTATTTTCCACAAAGAGGTCCGAATCGCTGTCAATTAAAAGTTTGACTGCCTCTTCCTGTTTGTTCCGGATCGCAATATGCAGAGGAATGTCTCCGTCGATATTTTTCTGATTGAGCGGCGTTCCTTTCAGCAGCAGCAATTTGACAATATCAACATTGGATCCGTTTAACAGCGCTAAATGAAGCAGCGTATTGCCGGCGTTATCTCGACTTTTGGGATCGATATAACCGCAAAGCCAAGAAACATATTCAAAACCGCGCTCCAAACCGGCAGTAAATGGAGTAACCAATTCGTTGTTGACGGCGTGAATGTTAGCGCCTTTATTAAGCAGCAGTTCGATTGTTTCGCGGTTATCGTTGGCAACCGCTAAATGAAGCGGCGTATTGCCGGAGTTGTTGCAGACATTGATATCAGAGTTGTTTTGAATCATCCGCGCCACAATATCGGAGTCATAATTTTTCCCGACAGCCATCAGCAGAGGCGTATCTCCCCAGTTATTGCGCGCATTAATATCAACATCGGTTTCCAATAACGCCAAAATCGCTTCTTTTGGATACGATTTTTCCAGCATGAGCAGGAGCGCCGTGTCTCCGTCAGGCGTTGTGATATTCACATCGGCTCCGCGGGCAACCAGCATATCGATGATTTCCTGATGATTATTGTTAATAGCTAAGTGAAGCGGCGTCAGTCCGTCTTGGTTAAAACGGTTCAAATCAAGATCTTTCAGAATAAAGTATTCGACAAAACCGCGGTGACCTTTAGCCGCCGAATGGTGAAGCGGAAAACCTCCCTGATTGTAGAATCCGCTAATGTCTGGCGACGTCACGTAATCCTGAACATACTCATAATCGGTCCCGGTCAAATCTTCCCCGGCTTTCACAAAGTCGATAATAATTTGCGCGTATGTTACCTTGTCAGTATGCTTCAAAGCAAAATCAACGTTATTGAGTTTATCGGGACGGCAAAAACCGGGGTGAATGTAAGATCCCGTCTTCAAAAGATATTCAACGATTCCAGGGCGGGCATTCTCCACCGCAAAGTTTAAAATCGTTTGCCCGTCGCTTGTCATTTGATTGATGTTCTCCGCGGTAACAATAGCCTGAACAAGGCTTTCACCTTTTTCAACCGCGTTTTCCATTACCGTTTTTCCGGAAACATCGACCATCCGCGTATCGGCGCCGGATTTAACCAATAAAGCCGTCATTTCCGACTGATCATTGAGAACAGGAATATTCAGCAGCAATTCGTTTTTATTGTTTTTGACGTTGACATCAGCATTTTTAGAAATCAGCAGCGACGTCAATTCGATATTATTGGCGCGGACAGCGTGAAAAATCGGCGTTTCACCGTTTGTATCGGCAATATTCGGATCCGCTCCGATAGTGAAAAGAAAATCAATGATGTCTCTATAATTATTCTTGACGGCAATTGCCAAAGCCGTTTCACCGTAACTTGCGAGATCGTTGACGTTGACACTTTCGTCGAACATCAAATTACGCAGAGCGGCGTAATCTTTTTTTTCGACCATCTCCTGAATTGAGTACTGATTCTGAGTTGTCGCGCAGGAAATCAGCATTGCCAGAATGCCGAACGCCATTGCCATTAAGAATTTTTTTTTCATAGCCCTATCCTGTCAACAGAGTTTCTGCTTTGTATCATTATCGGTATAAATTAAAAATAATTAATGAAATTATTCAATCGGATAGGCAAAAAGCCGCCCTGAATCGGAACGAAACAACACTCTCCGCCCGCGCACACCGATAATCCGATTCGCCTCAATGCAAACTTTTCCGCCGCCGTCGGGTAAATCAACCGCATACCGGGGAATTTTTTCCCTGTACAGCCGCTGCCGGACCCGGCGGTACAACCGCCGTCCCGTTTGAATCGAAACGCGGTACGCTGCCGTTTCCGCCGCCAAATCGCCTTGAAAAAGATAATACGGCGTCAAATCCATCTCCGAAAACCGTTTAAACAGAGCGGACAGTTCCTTTTCCGAATCGTTGACGCCGCGCAGCAGAACCGTCTGCGTCAAAATTTCAAAACCCGCACTGCGGATTTCTCTCAGAGCGGCGACGGCATCTTCCGTCAGTTCATCGGTACAGTTGATATGAACCGAAAACCGCACGCGGTACAGTCTCAGCGCCCGCAAAAGCGCGTCGGTGATCCGCTGAGGAGCAACCGTCGGGATCCGTGTGCAAATTCGGAAACGAAACGGGCGCACGCTGCTGAAACGATGCAGCAGTTCCGTTAAACGTTCGTCGGAAAGCGTCAGCGGGTCGCCTCCGGAAAGAAGAATTTCCTCGATTCCAAGACGGCTTTTCAAGCAGGCGCACGCTTCATCGACATCGGCCTCTGTCGGTTCGCCGGCACCGCAAAGGCGATGTTTACGGAAACAGTAGCGGCAAGCGGCGGCGCACTGCGGAGTTGTCAGCCATAACGCCCGATCCGGATAGCGATGAACCAAAAACGGCGTCAGTGAAAAGCGTTCCTCAGCCAACGGATCTCCCGTATCGTAAGGAGAAAGTATTTTTTCATCCTCCGATGGCAAAAATTGCCGCTTTAAAGCCGGCGAATCTGTCCGATCAATGAGATTTTTCAGATAAGGGGAAAGTTTTTCCGGTTGCATTCACTCCGCCGGCGTTATTAAAACCGATACAAACGCTTCGACAGCCTCACCGCGTCCGACACTGCCGATCTTTTCATGTGTTTTCGGTTTAATTGAAACGGCTGCAGTATCGAGATTCAAATCAGCAGCCAATCGGGAACGCATTTCATCGATAAAAGGATTTAGTTTCGGCGCCTGCAGAACGACGGTGGCATCGACATTAACCGTTTTCCACCGCGGAGAAAGGCGCTTGACCGTTTCCCGCAGCAGTTCGCGGCTGTCGGCATTTTTATATTGAGGATCGCTGTCGGGGAAAAGAATACCGATATTGCCTTCCGCTGCTGCACCGAGAAGAGCGTCAATCAGCGCATGAATCAAAACATCGCCGTCGGAATGAGCCGCACACCCTTTCTCAAACGGAATTGTCACTCCGCCGATAATCAGCGGACGCCCCTTCTCTAAGCGGTGAAGATCCCATCCCTGTCCGATGCGCATCACATTTCCAGTTTAGCGAAAATCCGCTCTTTAATTTCTTCTTTATCTGTTTCGAGGACCAATGAAAGCTCGTCAATCAACAGCTTCAATGCGCTGTCGTACTGTTTTCTTTCCATAACAGGCAACGGCTGCGGTTTGTTTTTGCTCCTGTAATAAAGCGTGCTGACAACGGAAGCAATATCGTCAATATCGCCGGTTTTCAGCATGTCCATATTCCCCTGATACCGTTCTTTCCAGTCCGAATGGGAAGGTGAAGCCGGCGGCGCAATTGATTCCAGTGTTTTCTGAGCTCGATCCTTGTCAACCAACGCGCGGATTCCCAACGTCTCGGTATTGGAAACCGGAATCATTACGGTCATATCCGAAACCGGGATATAAATGGTGTAATATGGCGTCAAAACCTCTTTGAAAATCTGTTCGTCAATACCGACAATCTCGCCGACGCCCTGCAACGGATAAACAATCTTTTGCCCGATTTTAAATTTCACTTCACATTCCATAATTTGATTATACTCCGAACGGCAAAAATTTTCAACAAAAATAATCGGAAATCGCAAACACAGCACGCACGTTCCGTCTGAAGGCAGCCGCATTTTTTGATCTCCTCCAAAAATTTCTTGAAAACGAAAATAAAGCGTGTTATTATGATTTAACCCATTTTTACATGACGGAGATTTTATGGACGCTTTGACAAACCGCCGCGCTTCCGGCATTCTGCTTCATCCGACTTCGCTTCCAGGAAAATACGGAATCGGCGACTTTGGCAGAGAGGCTTTCGCTTTTGTTGACGCACTGGCCGAGGGCGGACAAACGCTGTGGCAAATTTTACCGCTCGGCCCAATCGGCTACGGAGAGTCTCCTTACTCGCCGTTTTCAACCTTTGCCGGAGAAGACCTTCTCATCAGTCTCGATGGATTGGCTGAGTTGGGCTTGCTGGATGAAAGCGATTTAAATGCGGCTCCCGCCTTTGATGAGAATCGTGTCAACTACGAAGCCGTCCGATCATTCAAACGTCCGTTGCTTGAAAAAGCGGCTGATGCGTTTCTAAAGAAAATTCCGGCAAAGCTGAAAACCGACTGGGAGAAATTCTGCCGCGACAACGCCGATTGGCTTGATGATTATGCTCTGTTTACAGCTCTCCGCAAAGAATTCGGAGAAACAGCATGGAACTCAGCCTGGGATCGCGATATCATGCGGAAAGAGCCGTCAGCGGTCAAAAAGTGGTCCCAATATCTGAAACATTCGGCAGAACAAGTTAAGGTCATTCAATTCTTTTTCGATTTTCAATGGAAAGCGGTCAAGATCTACGCTAACGAAAAAAATGTGCGTATCATCGGCGACATTCCGATTTTTGTTTCTCCCGACAGTGCCGACGTTTGGGCTAATCGACACCTCTTTTTAACCGACAGCGAGTGCCGTTACACTTCGGTCGCCGGCGTTCCCCCGGACTATTTTTCCCCGACGGGACAGCGTTGGGGAAATCCGCTTTACGATTGGAAAGCGATGGAAGCCGACGGTTTTCATTGGTGGGTGCGCCGCATTCAGCGAACTGCCGAACAGGTCGACATTATCCGAATCGATCACTTCCGCGGACTGCGGGCTTTTTGGAAAATTCCGGGAACCGAAAAAACAGCCGAAAAGGGAAAGTGGGTGAAGGCGCCAGGTGAAAAACTGTTCGCAGCTGTCGCAAAAGCGTTGCCGCATGCAGAAATCATCGCCGAGGATTTGGGATTAATCACCGAAGATGTGACAGCTTTACGGAAAAAATTGCACCTGCCGGGAATGAAAATTCTTCAGTTTGCGTTTGAATTCACAGGCGACGGCCGTTTCAACAGCGCAAATGGATTTCTTCCTCATAATTACGAAACAGATTCCGTTGTTTATACCGGAACTCACGACAACGATACGACAGTCGGCTGGTACAGAACGCTTTCCGAACCGATTCGCGATGTTATTCGACGGTATTACGGCATCAGCGGAGAAGATATCGCATGGGATTTGATTCGTTCCGCTTCGGCATCAAGGGCCCGCTATTGCATTTTTCCGTTGCAGGACTTGCTCTCGCTTGATTCCGACGCCCGCATGAACACTCCGGCGACAATCGGCGGAAACTGGAGCTGGCGATTCTCTCGGCAAACAGATATTTTGAATCCGCTGCGCCGACTGCGTGATTTAACGGATCTTTACGGACGACTGCCGTGGGCGCCGAAATAACTTTCACTCCCGAAAAGTTAGTGATCGCGGTGACTTTCAGCCGCGGAATCGGCGAACATTCCGTTTGGCAGCGACTGGAGAGAGAATTCGGGCCGATTGACGTTTACGGCGAGCCGTACCCGTTTTCGTTTACCGACTACTACGAATCGGAGATGGGAACCGATTTGACAAAACAGCTCATTTCATTTGAACGGAAAATCGACCCTCAAACACTCTCAGCTGTAAAACGGCGCACAAATGAAATCGAGGCTGAATCAGCCGTCAACGGCTGCCGCCGCATTAACCTTGACCCCGGGATTTTGGATTTCAACCGATTCATTTTGGCGACAACCAAAAATCGCGGTCACCGCATTCCTCTGACCGACGGCATTTACGGAGAGCTGACGCTTTTGTTTGTCCGCGGCCGTTTTCGACCGTTTCCCTGGACCTACGCCGACTATCGAAGCGAATCCGTTCTTGCCGACTTAGAAAAAATTCGTTTGACATTAAAATTCCGCAAAAAATAGTCAAAAAACGCTTTTTTACCCATTATATAAAGTATGAAAACAAGAGTTTTGAAATCTGCCCTGCTGGGGGCAGGCGTTTTTTGCGGCTGCACGGTTCTGTCTCCGACGGTCGATGTCATATTGAAATTGCCGCCGCTCCCCGACAGTTTTAAAGACCGTCTGCAAAACGGCGCCGACAACCGTTGTTTGATTCTCTATGAAAACGATAACGGCAACATTTGTAAAAAAGAAATCGATTACACACAAACTGCGTCGTTGGAAATTTTTAAACGGGAAAACAGTCCGGTTTTGCTTTATCCGCCGTTTTCACTGCGGCCTTACGGCGGTTTTTTTACAGGAGAATCGATACTGCAAATGACGTGGAAAGGCGGTTTTTTGGTTGAAACTATCTACAAAACCGACGCTGCCTTGCGCAAAAACTGGAATCCGCAACCGCTCTTGGAACGGATAAACGGCAATCCGTGGCACAACGACGAAAACGCTCTGCGCAGCGCTTTGGAAACTCGGACAATCAATCGTTACAGCATCAAGAAAAAACCGCTTTACAAAGTTGTGTTGAAAGACGTTCCCGCCGGTGTTTGGATTAATCGCTGGCCGCATGAAAAAGTGACTGTTCCGGAGAGCAGAATTTTTGAAACGGAACTGCCCCTCGGTTACGAGTTGTTTCTGAATCTTGAAACGGGACAGAGACTTTCACTTTACGTCAATGAGAACGGTTCGACTCCTTTTCTAATAACGGAAGCCGAATGGTGAACACGGTGTATTCTCCTTCTTTTGAATCGACAGCGACCGTTCCTCCGTGCGCACAAACAACGGTTTTACAAATAGCCAGACCCAAACCGCTGCCTTCCCGATTGCGGTTACGAGAATCGTCCGCTTTGTAAAAACGGTCAAAAATATATTTGAGTTTTTCTCTCGGTATACCGATTCCGTTATCGTACAGCTCGGAAACAGCCTCATTGCCTTCCCGGCGAATCGATAAACGAATCAAGCCTCCGCTGCGGGAAAATTTAACCGCATTCATAATCAGATTTCCGAACGCTCTTGTCAAACTCTCCTGATCGCCCCAAACAAACAGCGGCTGCGGCGAAGGGTAAAATTCGAAACTCAGCCGGTCGGCTGCTCCCATCGGGGCAAATGATTCAAAAAGATTCCGAAGAAATTCATTGATTTCGATTTTTGTATTAATCCGCGGTTCCAAAGAACCGGCTTCCAAACGGGAAATCTGCCGCCACGAATCAATAAACGCGGAAAGCCGATCGGTTTCCTGTATCAAAAAATCAAATTGTTCGGAATCGGGACGATAAACGCCTTCTTTCAACATCTCCAACCGTGCCGTAATCAACGCCAACGGAGTGCGTAAATCGTGAGAAATATCCGCAGTCAGCTGACGGCGCGCCTTTTCGTTCTCTTCCAGTTTCTGCATCATGCAGTTGAACGAATCGATCAGGATTCCCAACTCGTTGTTTGAGCGGTTTTGAAGGCGAACCGAAAACCTGTTGCCGGCGGCCTGCTCAAACGCCTGTATCAAATCTTTCAGAGGGCGGCTGAGGCGGACGGAAAACAAAATCCCCAGCACAACCGAAAAAACAATCAGCACGCCGGAAAAGGAAATCAAAATGATGACGGTTTGCCGCGCCGCCGGAGAAACGGAAAAACGGTTGCCGACGCCGGGAATCATGCCGCCGACGTAAACGCAGGCAAGAGGCGTGTCGTCGGAAACCGCTTCCGCTCCGAAAACATCGCAGAGCGGCGGCACTCCTTCAAGATAAGGGAAGGTTTGATACAGAATATCGGTTTTTTCCGCATTCAGAACAATCAGTTTCGGTATCCGGAAATTCTCAGACTCTTTCGGATAGGAAGAACTCCGTTTTTCCCGCTTCAGAACGCGCATCCGCCGTTCGACAAACCGGTCGAGGGCTTCCTCCAAACCATCCAGAGTGCCGGTTCTTTGATAATGCGAGCGGATAAAATCGCCGACGTGAACGGCAAAATCGATATCGCGTTCTCGCTGCCACCGCTTTCCGTCCCGGAAATAGCTGATTAACGATACCCCAACCACCGCGCTTGTCAGAAAGAGAATCAAAAGCGCATAAGTAACGAGAATTTCGACCAAAAGTTTCCGTTTGATTTTCATTTCACGGAAAATCAAAATTCGCGGAAGCGGTATCCCATGCTGCGAACCGTTTCAATGTAAGAGGCGCCGTCGTTATTTTTGCTTAAAATCTTGCGAATATTTTTAATGTGAGCATCGACGTTGCGCGAATACTCTTCACAAAACGAGTTTGAAAATGCCGAAACCAGCTCCTGCCGAGAAAAAACTCTTCCCGGCTGACTCATCAGTTTTTCAACAATCGCAAACTGAACCGCTGTCAAATCATGGGGTACGCCGGCTACATAACATTTTTTTCTCTGCCCATCCAGCCGAACATCACCGCAAATCAGCATTTTATTGGTTCTCGGTCCCATACGACGAAGAACGGCCCGGATACGCGCAACCAATTCGCGAAAACTGAACGGTTTGACAATGTAATCGTCGGCGCCCTGTTCCAATGCGGCAATTTTATCAGCCTCTTCGGTTCTCGCCGTCAAAAAAATAACCGGTGTGTTTTTGTTCCGTCTGAGAATTTTCAGCACGTCAAATCCATCCATGTCGGGAATCATGACGTCCATCAAAATCAAATTGTAATCTTCCTCGCTGATGTGTCTTACGGCGCTGAAACCGTCGTAAGCAATATCGGTATCAAAATCATTTGCTTTTAAATAATCAGAAAGCATTTGAGCCATCTGTTTTTCGTCTTCAATTATCAAAATTCGATCCATTGTTAACCTCCGAAATCAATTTTGTACGGTCTGAAATATTTTTTATGACGCAAGTTATCATAACCGATTTTTTATGAAAAAATAATGAAAAAAAAGTATTATTTTCCAGCCGCCGCCTTATCATGCAAAAACCGGATTTCATCCTTCCAAATCTCCCGATTTGGGGTTTCCAAAATCAGAGGAATATTGTCAAAACGCTTGTCTGAAGCAATTTTTTCAAACGGAAATAGCCCTAAATGGCCTTTCCCAAGAGATTCATGACGATCACAGCGGCTGTTCAGCGGATTTTTCGAATCGTTCAGATGCATTCCTTTTAGAAACGAAAATCCGATGAGACGATCAAACTCTTCCATTGTCTTTTCAAATTCTTCTTCGGTGCGCAAATCGTACCCGGCGGAAAAAATGTGGCAAGTGTCAATACAAACGCCGGCACGCGTCGGATCTTTCAGCTGTGAAAGAATTTCTGCCAGCTCTTCAAACCGGCTGCCGATCACCGTTCCTTGACCGGCCATGGTCTCCAAAACAAAAACAACAGATTCGGTTTCTTCGGCTGCACGATTGACAGCGCCGGCAATTCGGGAAATAGCCTCTTTCGGCGTTGAAAGGTTGACATGCGCTCCGGGATGAAAATTAAAAAGCTTTAAACCCAATCGGTCAACCGTTTTCGCTTCTGCCAAAAACGAATCAAAGGATTTTTGAAAACGCTCTTGATCGGCATTCCCCAAATTAATCAAATAACTGCCGTGAACCAACACATCTTCCGGCCGAATGCGGGAAGATGCCAAGTGAAAGCGAAACCAGTTGACCGCATTGTCATCAGGCAAAGGGGCGAACCATTGCCGCTGATTTTTGACAAACATTCCGAAGGCATCAGCTTCGAGCGCTTTTGCTTCATCCGGCGCATGAAAAAGACCTCCGGCAATGCTGACATGAGCTCCTGCTTTTTTCATTGAATCCCCCTAAACCGTAAAGACAGTTCCGCTCGGCGAATGCCCCGCCAGAATTTCATCAAATACCGGCTTCAGCACATCGGTTCCGGTAAAACACCATTTTTTCCGAGAATCGGGAACATTTTCCGCAATGACGGGAGGCAGCAACGCTTTCGGAGCAATTCCGTAGTAACGGTTGCGCTCGGAAACCGCCGCAAAACAAGCCGTCGCCTCAGCCGCCAAACGTTTACTCAGATAGTATCCGGAAAATTTCCCTTTCGCCGCCTCCAACCGTCCATCCAAAAAATTGACAACGGTGCAGCCGCTGCGTTCCGCCTCTGTTCGGCACATGATTTCATAAACCGTTTCATAATTGATTTTCAACTGCCGACGAAACAAGGCGGTGTCGGTCGTATCGGGACAGTAAACCGCCGCATTGTTAACAATGACTCTCAACCCGGGAATGTTTGCCGCATTCCAAAAACGGCAGACACCGTCGTCTTGTGAAAAATCGGCGGTAATCGTGCAGGTTTGCAGCCCTTTTGCGTTGAGGGCGGCTGCCAGCGTTTGAAGTTCTTCTGTCGAGCGGCGGCAATGAAGAATCAAATGATATCCGCATTCTGCCAAATGCAATGCGCACGCACGTCCTGTTCTGACGGCTGCACCGGTCACAGCTGCCCACTTTTCCATAAAATTATCATATCCCGTTTCAGCGGTTTTGACAACGACCGCAGCAGCGGAAAATTCTCAACCTTTAACGCTTTTTTTCCGATAAAACACTAATGAAACGGATTTTTCTGACCGCACTTTTCCCGCTGATGACAGCGCTTCCTCTTTTTTCTGAATCGGTAACCGTCACGTTGGACGGTTCTGATTTTCTCTCCGCCGTTTCCGTCCGCAAGCCGCAAGGAAACCGAGACGCCGTCACTATTCCCGAATCTGTTGTTGAGCCGGGGGACGACGTTGATTTACTGATTCATTTTGATGCGGACGAAGAAGTACCCCAAGGAAACTACCGCCTGATTAATGGATCGATTATCACATCTGCCGATGATAAAAAAGCCGGCAACGCATCGGGACGCTTTTACATCGACCAAAGCGCGCTTTCATTGCAGCCGTTGACAAATGCTCTTTTTGCCTCGAAAAATGAGCCGGGGAGTTTTACCATCCGATTTTTCATCAAACCGACTGTTGTCGAAAACAACGAAATTTTGATTTATTGGTCAAATACGACTCAAAACGGCGACCGTTTCGATTATCAGAGCGTCATTTGCGGAATCGAAGACCGCCGTCTCGTTTGGAGTTTTGAACGTCTCTTTAAAAACGCCGCGCCTCAAATCGAAATCAAAGGTAAATCAAAAATTAAAGCGGGAGAGTGGAGTTTTCACTCTCTCTCATACAACCGCGATTTGAATTTTCTCGAATATTCAATGAACGGCCGTGCGGAGCAAATCGTTTATCTCTCTCCCGAAGGAAGCGAATCGGGAATCGATACTCCGCCGATTATCGGCAGCCGACCGTACAGCGTTCTAACTGTTTGCCGACGCTTCAGCGGAAAAATGGATGAACTGACGATTTTAAATCAGGCAACAGATTCGGCTGCCGTTCCGCAACTTTTGAAAGACGAAGGACGGATTCTTTTCCGTTGTGTCGATACCGGCTATTCAAATTCGTTAATCGAAAATATTGTGACGGATGTTCAAACAGAAGGCAGCAGCGCTGTTAACGGGTACTTTCGTATAAGCGAAAACCGCTTGGACTCCATCCGGTGGAACGAAGCGAAAATTGACGACAGCGACGGATACTTCAGTGAAAACGGATGGATTCCGTTCCGTTCGAACGACTTTCCGCAAAACGTGCGCGGCCGCTATCTTCAGGTAGCCGTCCAGCTTCTACCCGATACCGTTGACGGAATTTCGCCGCAGTTTAAATCCGCCGATGTGGTTTATGAACCAAACCTCCCGCCTCTGCCGCCGATTGCGTTGACAGCAATTGCCGGCAACGAAGCAGTGACTCTCGATTGGATTCCGGCCGTCGATATTCGCACGCGCGGCTACCGTATTTCGTACGGCACAGCCCCCGGCCGTTATACCGATTTCATAGACATCGACAATCCGCCGTTTACACCGAACCGCCATCAACAGTTTACCATTACAGGACTGCAAAACGATGTGCTTTATTACTTCTCTGTGCAATCTTTTGATGATGCGCCGGTCAGACAATACGGAGAGTTTTCCGATGAAATTTCTGCCCGACCGGGATTGATTCATAAACAGCCATGATGGAAATCACTTGCTTCGGCTGCCGCGGCTCGCATGTCGTATCGGGTCCGAAATTCTCCGCATTCGGCGGTCATACAACCTCCTACCGCATTCTGTCGCCCGAATGTGAAACGGCGTTTTTTGTCGATGCCGGCACCGGCATCTGCAACGCGGTACTTCCCGATTCGATTCGTAAAGCCGTTCTTTTTTTCACTCACACCCATCTGGATCACATTGTCGGCTTTCCGTTTCTGCCGGCATTGCAAAAGAAAGGCTTTGAACTGACAATCTGCGGACCCGTCGCCGCCTACGGTGCCGGCATCAAAGACATTATGACCACTCTCTTTGCGCCGGCCTTCTTTCCCGTCTGCTGGAATGAGTTTCCCGCAAACATCCGTTTCTCCGATTTTGCCGACGGAACACGAGCCGTTTTCGACGGCGCCGAAATTCGGGCGTTCCGGCTGCCGCACTCCTGCACGACTTTGGGCTGCCGACTGAAAATCGGAAATCACACCGCCGCATTTTGCTTTGACGCCGAATTGGAAGCGCTCTCCGCGGATGAAACCGAAAAAATCGGCCGCCTTATTGAAGGTTCGGATTTGCTGATTGCCGACGGAACGTACACCGCTGAAGAGTATGAAAACGGCCGCCGTGGTTTCGGTCACAGCGCCGCAGAGACAGCAGCGGTTTTTGCCGAACGATTTTTCATTAAACAGCTTGGAATTTCACATCACAGCCCAACAGCCGACGACAATACACTAACGGCCCGAGAACAACTGCTGAAAAAACGATTTTCAAAACTCGATCTCTCTTTTCTGCGCGAAGGAATGACAATTTCCTTTTCTTAAAAAACGGTTGCCGCCGAAATGTCGCGGATACGGAAATCGTTTAAAATCTGCTCGATGTAATTTTCCTTATTGATGATGATTTTCCGTTCGGAAAGCTCGAGTGTCTGATTTTTTCTCATCTCCTGATGTAAAAATTGGTAAATTCCCTTCAGGAGAGAGGCTCCCTTTTGCAGAATCTGATTTTTCTCTTTCTCCGTTTCTGAATCCGAAGCACTGCCGGTCAGAAAAATTTTATACCGAACCAACGCCGCAGGAACAGTTGCCGTCACACGAGGGACAAACGCCGCCAATTCCGATTGAATTTTATCCAACTGAGAATCCAGTGCGCGTCCGTGTTTGTAGCGCAGAATTTTTTCGATTTCCGGAAAATCAACCTCTGTCAATTGTTTCATAACACCGAAAAATTTCCGCAGTTCGTAATCCATCTCGGGAAAATAAGAAATTTCGGGATAAGCGGAAATCGACTCTTGTCGTTTTAAGGCAATGACCGACATTAATGAAATTTTCTCTTCCTCGCGCTCTTCACTTTTCTGAAACTGTTCAATCAACTGACGAACAAAATTCCGCTCTGCTTTCAAAAATTCAACAAGATCAATGTCTTTTTTTATAGCCTGAACATATCGATCATGATAGGCGACAAAAGCGTCTTTTGATCCGCGATAATATTCTATATATTCGTCATACAAAGAATTCAGTTCGTTTTCCAAGGTCTTGATTTCACTATCTTTTTCCTTTTTTCTAAAAAACATCTTCCGTTCCTTTGCAAAGATTTTTGAAATATTTCAATATTTCTTCCAGAGAATAAACCACGTCTGCGTATCCGTATTCGACAGCCGTTCCGGGCATTCCGAAAATGACGCAAGATTCTTTACTCTGAGCGATTGTCAGCCCGCCGCTGTTATAAATATCGCCTAATTTTAAGGCTCCGTCGCGCCCCATTCCCGTCATAATGATTCCCGTTACGGCGGCGCCGCAAACCCGAGCTGCCGATTCAAACAAAACATCGACTGACGGACGGTGACCGTTGACCGGCTCGCTCCGTTCCAAACGAATTCTCATCCCCGATTGAATTTTAACATGCGCATCACCGGGAGCAATAAAAACCATTCCGGGAAGAATTTCGTCTCCGTCGGCTGCCTCTTTAACGGTCAAATTCGAAATTTCGTTCAGCGACTTCGCAAATTCGGCTGTAAAACCTTCCGGCATATGCTGCACAATCACAATCGGAACAGGCATATCGCCCGGAATAAACGGAATAATTTTCCTTAATGCATTGGGACCTCCGGTGGAAATCCCGATGGCAATCAAACGGGGCGGTTCGATACGGGGCGGACGCTCAGAAGGAGGCAAAGGCGGCGGAATAACTTTTTTTCGAATTCCCAATGCCTGTAAATCTTTCGGCTTAATAGACAATTTTTTTGAAGCGGAAGACGCATCGGAGTTTTTTTTTCGAAATCCCGAAAAATTCTCTTCATCGTAAATCGGTTGGGCCAATTTCAAATATTCCGAATTCCCTGTTTTTGCCGCCTTGTAACGATATCCGTAAATCAAAATCTGATTCAAAAGCTGTCGAACGCTCTTTTTTAAGGCCGCCGAATCGATTCCGCTCGGTTTAAAGACATAATCAACCGCTCCCAGTGCCAACGCTTCCATTGTGATGCGTGCTCCACGCCTGGCTAATGATGAAAAAACGATGATTGGCACATCAATTTTTCGCAATCGAACTTCCTTTAGAACCTCAATTCCGTTCATTTCCGGCATCTCTATATCGAGAAGTACAAGATCCGGTTTAAGAGCGTCTATTTTCTGTAAACCGAAACGACCGTTTATAGCCGTCCCAACGATTGTCACTAAACGGCATTCGCCCAAAATTTGAGAGACCGCTTTTCTGATTAATGCAGAATCATCACAAATTAAGACGTTTACAGGCCCCATCATGACAAAATTCCTTCTTTTACATAATAACAGCCATATTTTCCCTTCCGCAAATGAAATCCTGTATTCAAATTAAACAATGTTTCAGAATGCCCGAGTATCAAATAGGCATACGGCATTGAATCGTTATAGAATTGACGGATTACCTTTAAAAAAGACTCTTTATCGAAGTAAATCAAAACATTTCGACATACGATCAAATCAAAATGTCCGGAATGCATCGGATTCATCAAGTTATGATAATTAAAAACGATGTGGTTTTTTATCAGCGGTTTTACGCGATACCCGTCAGCTTCACGATCAAAGAACTCATTCAAAAAATCAGGCGGAACATCTTTTTCGGTTTTATCAAACGCATATAAACCTTCCGATGCAGTATGAAGCGACTTTAAAGAAAGATCGCAGGCGATAATTTTGTAAGTATAGCCCGGCTGCAAAGTCCGTTCAAAAACCATCGCAAGCGTGTATGCTTCTTCTCCCGTCGAACAACCGGCGCTCCAAATGCGAATTTCCCTCTGTTGTCCGACTTTTTTCATCAAATCGGGAATAATTTCATAAATTAATGAATCCCAGTTACTTTGATTCCTGAAAAAACTGGTTAAATTGGTTGTCAGCGTATCCAAAAAAAATTTTACTTCTTCGGAATCATGCTGCAGATAACGATAATACTCCATCGGAGTCATTTTTCGAATCCTCAGTAATTCCCGCAGCTTACTCTCAAAAATGACTCTGTTGGCAGAAGAAAACTGAATACCACTCGCCTTATCGATCAAATTTCGATAAAGATCAAAGATTTGATCGCTGCATAATTTATCTCCCATAACAACATACTACACAGAATTCCGCTTCATTTCAACTCTTTTCCCTTCTGTTTTCGTTATCAATATTCTTGTTTTTTATTGAAGATTTACGGCATTCCGAGTATACTGAAAACCATGGAAATCGTTCGCAACTCTCAAACCAGAACCACCGTTAAACTGAAAGATAAGACCGTAACAATTATCGGAACGGCACACATCTCCGGCGACAGCGTCAAAGAGATTGACGAAGTCATCGATGAACTCACTCCGGACCGCATCTGCATTGAACTGGACGAATCTCGGTTCAAAACCGTTTCGGAAAACCGCCGTTGGGAAGATATGAACATCATTAAAGTTCTGAAAGAAAAAAAAGGCTTTCTGTTGCTGGCAAACCTCGTTCTTTCGTCGTTTCAAAAACGGATGGGAAGCGACGTCGGCGTCAACCCCGGCGCGGATATGAAAGAAGCCGTTGCTTTATCACAAACACGAAACATTCCGTTTTCGCTTATCGACAGAGAAATTCAGGTCACGCTGCAGCGAGCTTGGCGCATCTCTTCGTTTTGGAAAAAGATGAAGCTGTTGAGCGCGCTGCTGGGATCGGCGTTTACACGGGAAAAAATTTCCGATGAAGATATTGAAAATATGAAGGAAAAAACAGCACTGGACGGAATGATGGATGAACTGGCCGAATACCTGCCCTCTGTCAAAACGGTCCTCATCGATGAACGGGATTTTTATTTGGCGGCAAAAATATACGAAGCTGAAGGATGCAATCTGATTGCGGTGGTCGGAGCCGGTCACGTTCCCGGCATTTTGAAAAATTTGGAGATGTTCGAAACGGGAGAAAAATCGACCGACGTCTCTTCTGTTGATTTTGTACCTCAAAAACGCCTTTCCGAAAAAATTGCACCGTGGATTTTACCGGGAATCATCATTGCTGTTTTTATCGGCGGTTTTTTTATTGCCGGAACGCGCGAACAAACCTTGGAAAAACTGATTCAGTGGATTCTCATCAGTGGTTCGCTTGCGGCTATCGGATCGGTTCTGGCGTTGGCTCACCCGCTGACAGTCTTACTTTCATTCATTGCCGCGCCGATTACGACGCTGAACCCGTTTATCGGTGTCGGAATGGTGACAGGTTTATCGGAAGCGGTTTTGCGCAAACCACGTGTCAGCGATTTTAACCGCCTGAACGACGATATTGCCTCGCTTAAAGGATTCTACCGCAATCGGGTAACCCGCATCTTTCTCGTTTTTTTGCTTTCAAGTGTCGGAGCGTCAATCGGCACCTTCGTCGGCGCAGCCTCGCTTGCACCGCTTTTAGGCAATATCATTAAAGAAATTGCTGATTTTCTGCGGGGAATTATTTAAAATGAAACATTTGGATCGGATTTTCAGTTTTTTGAATGCGTTTAGAGGAATCGGATTTGCGTTTGCGACGCAAACAAACATTAAAATTCATGCGGCCGCAACGGTTTTGGTTGTTCTTGCCGGTTTTTTCTTAAAAATCTCACTAACAGAATGGATGTTTCTCTCACTTTGTATCGCAGCCGTTGTTGCAGCAGAGTTGTTCAATACCGCAATCGAAATCATGGCCGATCACTTCTGCCCGCATTATCACACAAAAGTCAGGCGAATCAAAGATTGCGCTGCCGGAGCGGTTCTCATCACCTCAATCGGCAGCGCTATTGCCGGGATTTTGATTTTCATTCCGAAAATCATTGCCGTATTTGATTAATTTTCCGTTTCTGAGAGCTCCGCTTCTCCATCGCCGCTTTCTTCTGCGGTTTCTGTCTCTTCGTCTTCCGCTGCCTGTTCATCGGCATCGGAAATCTCTCCTTCCACCGCTTCAGTGAGAATTTCGGCTTCACTTGCCGCTTCCGCTTCTGCCGCCTCTTTGGCAGCCTCCGCTTCCGCCGCTTTTGCCGGATCCAGTCTCAATTCAATGTAAGCACCAATCTCTGTATTAGGATTGATCTTTCGTTTCAGATAGACATCAATCAAATCGGCTTCTGTTTGATCACTGACGTTTTTGAAGACGTGGTTCGATGCATAATTGTACCAGCAGGTCGTCGGCATATATCCTTCCACATAGCGGTACTTTTTATACGGATCGGAGAGTTGGCGCAAATTTTTGTTGATTTCGACCAAGGCTGCCCGTTTCTCTTCTAATGTAAAATTCCGTTTGCGCAGCAATACGGAGAGACGATTCAAACCGAGAACGTCCGCCTCCTGTCCGCTGATCATCAAATAACGGCGCATAAACGAAACGGCAAACGAAACGTTGTGAAACTCCGGATCAAAATCACTGTCACCGTAAACCAACGAAGCAAAATACCACAGCTGTTTGTTGTGCGCGCTCATGCGGGCGCTGCGGCTCAATGCCTCGTCGGCGGCAGTCAGAGCTTCCTTCATCAGCGCAGGATCTTTTTCAGCATAATATTTTGCGGCGAAAAAGCAGCAAAGCGCCGTATAGTTCCAAAAATCGACACGGCCGGCGCCGGCTTCTTCAACGGCAATCTCTCCGACCCATTCAACCGTTTCTTCGGGAGAAAAGGCCTTCTCTTCGCCTTCTTTGTCTGTCATGACCGCTTCTTGTCCGTCAGCTGCCAACGCCAAAGCGGCAGCGGCGCGACGAATGCGGCAGGCCGCCAAAAACGACTGCTGTGCAGCAGAGGCCTCTTCAGCCAAAACAATATCAATTGTCTTTTGATAATCTTGAACGTAAAAAGCGACATCAGCGTCATCCAGCGGAGAAGCACACAAAGCCGACGCGGTCAGCGCCCATAAAACACACAAAACCTTTTTCTTCATTTTTCCTCCGATTCCTTTACACTCCATGGAAGCTCTGCGCCCGCACATAGCGGAACAACGCCGTCCGTCTCGAAAGGAACTTTCAGTTTCTTTTTTATCATCGTTATTTTTTCAGACGTTTCAGGAATTCCGTAAAACCGGCGTCCGAAAACGGAAACAAACGACTCCAAAGCGGTCAGAGAATCCGCTTCTTCAAATAAACACGCCAGTAACGGCAAAGTTACAGGCATGGAATAAATTCCGGGAGAAACAGCCGTGCCGGTTTTAAATTCCGGCAAATGCGGCGCACTGTCACTGCCGAAAAAAAACCGCGGATTTCCCGAAACAGCGGCCGCCCGCAATGCGCCGCGGTGTTTTTCGTTTTGGAGAATCGGTTTGCAAAACAGATGCGGATTTAGCTTTGAACCGATAAAATCAGCTGCCGTAAAAGTCAAATGATGAGCCGTTAACGTCGCAGCAACATTCTCTCCCGCCAAACGAACCGCTTCAACTTCCCTCTCAAGGGAAATGTGCTCCAAAACAATTTTCAGGTTTGGAAAACGCACGGACACTTCCAAAGACTCATCCAGAACGCGGTGCCTGACTTCTTCGGAGTAAAGCGGCGCTTCACAATGAACGCTCAGAACAATGCCGAACTCTTCCATTTGGGCCAAAACCGAATCAAAGTCGGCGAGAGTTTGACAGGAACTGCTGTCGGCGTTGGTCAATCCGGCAGGATAATATTTTCCGGCAACAGCGCCTGCCGCTTTCAACGCCGGAATATCGGCATGCGAATGAATCTGAAACGACATCAACGGCCGCCAATTCGGAACCGCCGTCGTTATCGCCGCCCGATAGCGTTTGAGGTCGTCCGCCGTTAAAATCGGCGGTTTCGTATTCGGCATCACCAAAGCCGATTCGAAAAAAGCGGCCGCGCGCCGTGCGTAGCCGCTTAAAACAGCCCCTTGACGCAAATGAAGGTGCGCGTCAAAGGGTTTCTGAAATGTCAATTCCATTCCGTTATGCCGCTCAGGAAGCCAGGAACGGAACCAATGCCAACAGAACACCGGCTGCAACCGCCGAACCGATAACGCCGGCCACATTCGGTCCCATCGCGTGCATCATCAGGAAGTTTTGAGGATTTTCTTCCTGTCCGACTTTGTTGGAAACACGTGCGGCCATCGGAACAGCGGAAACACCTGCGGAACCGATCAACGGGTTGATCGGAGTCTTGCTGCACTTGTTCATGATTTTTCCAAACAGAACACCGCCTGCCGTACCGATTGAGAAGGCAATCAAACCGAGCAGCAAAATACCGAGCGTTTGAAGAGAGAGGAATTTCTCCGCCTCCATTTTAGATCCGACAGAAAGTCCGAGGAAAATCGTTACGATATTGATCAGCGCATTCTGCATAGTGTCCGAAAGACGATTGGTAACACCGCACTCTTTCGCCAAATTACCGAACATCAATGCACCGACAAGAGGCGTCGCCGACGGCAAGAACAGGATACACAGTGAAAGAACCGCCAGCGGGAAAACAATCTTCTCGCGCTGAGAAACGGAACGCAGCTGATCCATTTTAATCATCCGCTCTTTTTTGGTTGTCAGCAGCCGCATGATCGGAGGCTGAATGATCGGAACGAGAGCCATATACGAGTACGCTGCCACCGCAATCGGTCCCAACAAATCGGGTGAAAGGCGGGAGGTGACGTAAATAGCTGTCGGTCCGTCGGCACCGCCGATAATACCGATGGAAGCCGCGTCGTAAAGATCGAACAACGGTTTTCCGTCGATAACGATCCAATCGCCAAGCAGCAACGCGCCGATAAGAGCGAAGAAAATACCGAGCTGAGCAGCTGCTCCCAACATCAGAGTTTTCGGATTCGCAATCAGCGGACCGAAGTCGGTCATCGCACCGACGCCCATGAAAATCAGCAGCGGGAAGAGTCCCCGTTCCACACCGGCGTCATACAAAACGCCGATAAAACCGTTAACCGTAACGTCGGCAATTCCCGCAAACGGAATGTTTGCCAAAATCGCACCAAATCCGATCGGAACCAACAGCAACGGTTCAAACCCTTTTTTGATAGCCAAAAAGAGCAGTAAAATACCGACCAAAATCATTACAAAGTTGCCCCAACCGCCGACGGGATCCGGCTGCGGAGCCGCCGCTTCGGCCGCGGCCTCGGCAGCCAACTGGGCAGCTTCAGCTTTTTTATAAAGAATTTTATCGGTCGTCGTCTGCAAAAAGCCATAGATTCCGGTCGAACGCCACAACTGAAGCAGAGAAATACTCATCGTTGAGTATTGACTCAAATTCAGCGTTAATTCGCCTTCCAGATCAGCATCAACTTCGGACGGTTGATAGGAAAAGAAATAAATGCCGTCTCCGATCCTTGAAATCGAAGATTTGTTCGGCTCGGCAAGAAACGCTTCCGTTGAATCGTACACTTTTGCATTTTTGCGGACATTGTCCATTTTGATGTTCTGCCAGTACGTAACTGCCGAACCGCCTTTTTCAAAGCGGAAAGCAATCCACGGTTTTTCCGTCTGACCGTCCCACTCGAAATAAGCAACGCCGTTAGCGTCGGTTCCGGCGGGTTCAACCGTATCGGTCTGCGCCGCACATGAAAACAGAAAAACGGATGTCAAAAGAAGGATGGCAATTCCGAATGTTTTTTTCATCTTTTCAAATCTCCTTTTTTCAACCGATTTCCATTAAAATCTGACCGGAAGTGACCTGATCGCCGTTAGAAACGAGAATGCTCTTTACGGTACCGGCAGCCGGTGCGTAAATCGGCGTTTCCATTTTCATTGCTTCCAAAACGATGACTTCCTGATTCTCTTCAACCGTATCGCCAACCGCCACCGGAATACGCAGAACCAAACCGGGCATCGGAGCATTCACCGGTGTTCCGTCGCCGGCAGCCGCTGACGGAGCCGCCGCGGCAGCGTCTATTCCTTCCGTCACGGAGATGTCATACACTTTTCCGTTAACCGTCGCTTTGTTGCCATCCAGCTTCACGCCGTATTTTTTGCCGTTGACCGTCACAGTATAACCATCGCCGGCCGAAGCGGATTTTGCGGCAGCCGCGGCGGGTTTATTCTTCGCTACATTGACTTTCGCTTTGCCTTGCAGGAAAAGAATGCCTTTGTCTTCACAGCAAGCAGAGATAAAGATGTTTTCGTCGGAGAAATCGGTGATGCCGCCGTCTTTCAGGCGTTTTTTCGCCGCTTCGATTCCGAGCGCGGGATTAGCGTCGTTCAGTTCAAGAACGGTTTTCGTCGTCGGCTGCAGACCCAACTTATCGGCGCAGATTTTAACGATTTCAGCATCGGGCGCAACCGGAGTCTTACCGAAGTAACCGAGAACCATCTTGCCGTAACCATCGGCAATCTTCTCCCATTTACCGAACATCACGTTGTTAAAAGCCTGTTGGAAATAGAACTGAGAAACCGGCGTAACCGATGTTCCGTAACCGCCTTTCGCCACACACTCTTTCATTGCTTCGACAATCGCCGGATATTTATCCATCAAACCGTTGTCACGCAGCATCTGCGTATTCGCCGTCAGAGCGCCGCCGGGCAGCGGAGAGAAGGGAATAATCGGATTGACCATCGTTGCTTCGGGCGGGAAGAAGTACTCCTTCATACAATCTTTGAAAACTTCCTCGACCTCCATGATTTTATCGGGGTCAATTCCCAAATCAAAATCGGTACCGCGCAAAGCGTGCCACATCGTCAAAATATCGGGGGAGCAGGTTCCGCCGCTGACAGGAGCCAACGAAAGGTCAACCTGAGTCGCACCGGCCTCAATAGCAGCCATGTACTGATTAATGGAAACACCGGCCGTTTCGTGGCTGTGGAACGCTATCGGAGTTCCTTCCGGCAGCATTTGCCGCGCCTGTTTAATTGTTTCATAAACCACTTTCGGAACGGAGGTTCCCGACGCATCTTTGAAACAAACCGAGTCAAACGGAATTCCGGCGTCAAGAATTTTTTTCAGCACATTCATATAAAATTCGGGATCGTGCGCACCGGTCGCTCCCGGAGGCAGCGACATCATCGTCACGGTGACTTCATGGCGAAGACCGGCGTCTTTAATGCATTTCCCGGAGTAAATCAAATTGTTGACATCATTGAGAGCGTCAAAATTGCGGATCGTCGTCATGCCGTGTTTTTTGAACAGCTGAGCATGGAGTTTGATGATGTCGCTCGGCTGAGAACTCAAACCGACGACGTTAACGCCTCTTGCCAAAGTCTGAAGATTGGCATCGGGACCCGCTTTTTTGCGGAATGTATCCATCATGTCAAACGCATTCTCGTTGCAGTAAAAAAACGGCGCCTGAAAACGCGCACCGCCGCCCGCTTCAAAATGCGTGATTCCGGCATTAGCTGCCGCTTCAACCGCAGGCATAAAATCTTCTGTCAAAACACGCGCACCGTAAGCAGACTGGAAACCGTCACGGAACGCCGTGCACATAAAATTGATCTTCTTTTTCATTTTTAACCTCTTCCTTATTTCCTCGCCCGAACGGCGGCAACAGCCGCAGCCACTTCGGCATCGGAACCGCTGCTGCCTCCGGCTCTTTTAATCGGCTGAACCGGAACCTCTTTGACCGGGAAAAATTTCGTAATCAACCACGATGTCAGCTTGGATGAATAAATCAAGATGACCAGGAAGACGTAAACGATTCCCATGCCCATGACCATTAAGATCAATCCGTTTAGTAACATTCTTTTCTCCTCTAATGAAACTGTTTCACCTTTCTCATCATATTGAAAAAAACCGTTTTATTCAATACGTTTTATGTGAAAAATAAAGCGGCTCCCGCAAAATGAGAGCCGCTTTCAAAAAGACCGTTAAGGCTTTTCGGGAAGTTTCTCCACCGAACCGTCCGGCCACCTGATGGTTTGTGTTTTTTTGTCATACACCATGGAAGCACCGGCATTTTTGAGAAACGCCGTCAATTCGGAGGCGAGCTCAGCCTTCAGAACATCGTCTTCAATCTCCCGTTTTTCGGTTTCGTCGGCGTCAAGATCGTAAAGCCGCGTTTCTCCGGTCTCGTAAAAATGAATGATTTTCTTTCCGTCTTTAATGAGTGCAGATGCCGGACGGCCAACAGGTACACGCATTTTTCGAGATGCGCTCGCTTCTTCTCCCCACCAATTCGGGTAATGAAAAACCAGACTGCGGTCAGCGTTGCACGTACTGCCGGTTTTAATCGCAGAAACAAAACTGATACCGTCTAACCGCCCTTGTTTAATCTCAGCAGGAACGGTTCCTACGCCGGCCATCTCCAAAATTGTCGGATAAAAATCCTCGATAATAACGGGCGAATCGTTAACGCCGCCGGCATACGCATCGGTCACTCCCGGCCAGCAAACAATGAGCGGTTCGCGGATGCCTCCTTCAAACAACGCTCCCTTCGATCCGCGCAAAGGCGCATTCCCCGTCGAATGATGACCGCCGTTATCGGCCATAAAAATCACAATCGTCTTATCGGAGAGATTCTTCGCCTCAAGATGATCCATCAATTCTCCAAGAGATCGATCCATTCCGGCAACAAGGGTTGCATACGCGGAACGGGAGCCTTTATAGTCGTCAGAAAAGCGTTTATCACTTTGATGCGGCGTATGAACGGCATAATGAGAAACGTAAAGATAAAAAGGCCGGTCTTCCTCAACGGCTTTGTCGATTTCGGATTTGGCGGCGGCGGTAATTGCGTCGGTGATATGAAATCCGGTATCGGCTTCGGCGTATTCATTGAGCGACGGAAACGGATAATCACCCGCCGCGTTAAACGCATACAGCTGCGAAGAGTCGTCAATCGTGTAGCTTGCCAACCCGCCGGCCGCACAGCCGCCAATATTGACATCAAATCCGAGGTTGAGCGGATCGGCCGCCGTTGTGCCGACAGCTCCCCAATGCGCTTTTCCGACATGAATGGTTTTATACCCGTTTTGCCGCAGAATTTCCGGGAAACAAGTCGCTTCAAAAAGATTGCTTTGAACGGCGTCATCCGCCGCATTCGGGGTAATGCCGTTCCAATTCCACGGCTGCGGAGCCGTTTTGCTGCGGCGGGGAAAAGTATCAGTCGGCGTATCGGGTTCCAACGTCCAGTTGGTCACCTTGTGCCGCGCCGGATTGACGCCGGTCATCAGACTGACACGCGACGGAGAAGAGACGGGATGCGCATACGCTCTCGTAAAACGAACCCCCTTTTCCGCCAGCCGCTCCATATTCGGAGTGTGATAATAACCGTTAAGCGGAGATCCGTCGCGCAAAAAACGCACCGACGTATCGTTTACCCCCATATCATCAACCATAAACAAGACAATATTCATATCTTCCGCAGCGAACGCCGGCAATGCACCGGAAATCAGAAGCGATGCGGCAGCTTTTTTAAAATTCAACATGCTGTCAACCTCCGCACTCATTTTACACCGAAATCGACGGAAAACGCAACTGTTACCTGTATCCGTCAACAAAAAAAGCGCCCGAAAGGGCGCCTGTTTTACAGCTGATTTAGTTTACAGGTTTGTAAAATTTAACAGCGGCAACCGTATACCCAACCTCAATATTCTCGCCGTTCTCTTCAAACGTGATTTGAAACGGGTCAATAGCTGTTAATTTGGTCGTCGACCCTTCGATATCGGCTTCAACATGATAAATTTCATCATTGAATCCCAAAACGGGGGGATCGACGCCGTTATCAAGTATCGCAAATGTGTTAAAAACGTCACTTGCCGCTTCAAACTGAAACGAGGAACCTTTAACGGGATTCCAGGGGGCGTTCCCTCCCAGAGCACCGAGGAGAAAAGAGCCATACTTAATGCATTGGTGGTTATTTCGAATATCTTTGTAAAGTGAATATCCGTAATCTACATCGCCTTGAGCAATGTAAACATTCGCATTCTGCGGATTGTCGAATTTTAAATTCACCAAAATAAGTTCAGCCTCCGCAAAGGTGTCTCTCGGAAATTCGAGTTTGTATTTTTCACCTTCTGGTACAGTAATAGCAAAACCGTCGGAGGCGGTTGAGGATATTGATTCTCCTTCAGTACTATCGTGACTCAAATATTTTACGCCGTCCAAGCTGGCAACATCCGTAAAATCGAATGCTTTAACCGGAGCAAAGATAGCATCGTCAAAACGGACATAAGTATCCGGATAAAAAACAAACTCTCCCTCCAACGTTAGAGAGGCGGTTTCTTCTTCTCCGGCTTTTGAAAATGTTGCTGTCACGGAGACCGTTGTCACATCAGCGACATCAGGCGCCGTAAAAGACAAACCGTCTTCACCGAGCGTCAACGGTTTTGCTTCGGAGCCTTGAACACTGTAAAACGCCCCAGTCATTGTCACATCGGAAACTCCCGTAACCGAAACAGATGCCGTTTCACCCTCAATCAGAGAAAAGTTGTCAACCGACAATACCATTGCGTCAGACCATGCAGGAGGATCGTTTTCAACTGAAGGATCATCTTCATTCGGAATTTCTCGCCATCGGGCATACAGCGTCAAATCCGCCATCGGTGTGACGGCAGCGCCGTTTTCATAAAACTTTCCGGTTCCGTCAGCTTTGTCGTTCCAACCGGTAAAAACAAAGCCTTCCTTTACAAACTTGACGTCCGCCAGCTTGGTTTCAACCCCAACTTCAACCGTTTGCGGAGACATTTCTCCGCTGCCTCCGTTGGAATCAAACGTAATGACGACCGTCGCCGGATCGCAAGCAGCCAACAGTAATACCGATAAAAAAACAAAAATTCTCTTTTTCATATAAACCTCACTTTTATTCTCTTTAAACGGTTCCCGTTTATTTTCTTTTTTGTTAATGACCGACACGCTGTTTCAAATCCGCATTGCCGATCCTGCAATTTTTCTTATCAAACTCAGCTTCCGACACAACTGCCGGAGACAGTTCATATTTTTTATTTTTTTACAGCATTGGTTCAAGAGAAGTTTCTGTCTCTTCCGCTGTCGTTTTGTCTGCTTGATTTCCGTCCGCTTCCGACGCAACCGCCTCTCCGTAAACGGCGTAAACCATCAGAAACGCCAGTCCGACGGAAAACGCATTGTCGGCCGTATCTCCGCCGGCTGACACCGCAACCGGTTCCCAAATGCCGGATTCGGCATTTTTCGCAAAGGTGAACGCTGTTTCGGCCAAACCGCCGCCGTTCTGCCAATCGAACAACCCGGTAACTGTTACGGTTTCGGCTCCGGCTTCGTCCGAACCGGCTTTCCACGAGGCGTTCTGCAGCGCCGTGTCAAACACATCGCCCATTGTAACGCCGTTCTGCGTATCGGGAACCGCCGTCGCTTTCACTTCTTTTACAGCTGCCGCTTCGCATCCGAACAGCAGAGCAGCCGCACCGATAAACAACAGAATTTTTTTCATTATTTCCTCCGCATTTTTCACTATGCCATAAAATGCAGCGGTTGTCAAATCTTTTTCCGGACAAGTGATTTTTTTTAACAAAAGTGATAAAATGAGCCGCGGTGCCGGAAAACCCGCACAAAACCGGAGGTTTTATATGAATGAAATTCTCGGCTTGACGATGATTGCCGGCTGTTTTGCGGCGTTGCTGCTGACTTACCGTCTTTTCGGGAAAGCGGGATTGTTCGCTTGGATTCCGATTTCGGTGATTGTTGCGAACATTCAGGTTCAAAAAACGGTGGAGCTGTTCGGGCTGACGTGTACGCTCGGCAACGTCCTTTACGCGTCATCGTTCACGGTGACTGATATTCTTTCGGAAAATTACGGCAAACGGGAGGCTCAGAAAGCAGTCGCCGTCGGTTTTTTTGCCCTGATCTTTTCGACTCTGGTTTTTCAAACAACGCTTTTGTTTGAGCCGGCGCCGACGGACGTCGCGCAAAGTTCCATGGCGGGACTGTTCACGTTGATGCCGCGTCTGATTGCGGCGTCGCTGTGCGCGTTTGCGGTGTCGCAGACGCACGACGTTTGGGCATATCACTTTTGGAAGCGGCTTTTACCCGCCAAGCGGTGGATTTTTGTCCGCAACAACATGAGTTCGCTTGTCAGTCAGGCACTGGATTCGGCGGTTTTCGTCTTTGTCGCGTTTTTCGGACTGTACGAAACGGCGACGGTCTTTGAAATTTTTCTGACAACGTATCTTATCAAAGCGTTTGTAACGCTGTGCGATACACCGGTTGTGTACGCAGCCGTACGCATTCAGAAATTCGAAAAACCGTAATCGGTCTGCAGTGCAGTTCGGACGCCGTCGCGGCCGTTGATGATGACCGCTTGAATAAAAGGCCGTCCAATGAGAACCCGTTCGGCGCCGAGCGCGGCGGCTTTTTTGAGGTGAACGCCCGTGCGCAGTCCGCCGTCAACCCAAACAGAACCGCTTTGTTTGCGCACGGCCGATGCAAAACGCTGCAGAAGGTAGGCTGTTCCTTCCGGCGGCGACGCGACGCGCCCCCCGTGATTGGAAATCACTGCCGCGTCGGGCCGCACTTCTTCCAAAAGGGCGGCAGTTTCGCGGTCGCAAATTCCTTTGATGACAAACGGCGACTTGATGCTTTTTTTCAGCGTTTTAAGTTGGGCGGCGGTTTTTCGTTCCATGACGGTTTGTCCCGCCATGGTAGCAATTTGCCACGAATCGATGTCGATTCCAATGAATCCGGCGATAGAAGCAGCGCGTTCGGCACGTTCCAGCCACTGTCTGTCGGGATACGGTTTAATGAAAACGTCAGCTTTCAGTTCGAACCGTTCTGCCGCTGCAATTCCCGATTCAAGTTTGATGTCGGGAAATCCGTCTCCGATACAAAAACCGATGCCGGCTGCCTTTGCGCTTTCGGCCGCTGCGAAGTAAAACGGAGCTTCTTCACTCAAACCGAGATTTTGAACAGCTCCCGTTACGGGAGCAAAAGCGACAGCGGGAAACTCCGCGGCGGGTTTGACGGCAATCTCATTCCATGAACGAACATTGGCGATAAAGCGGCTGCCGCCGTCAATGCCGCCCCAGCCGGGAAGTTCTCCCGCGCACAAAAGACCGTCGCATACGGGACAGCCGCGGCAGAGTCCGTTTGTCAGTCGATACAAATCCTGTTTTTCCATTTATCTTTCCAGCAGGCGGTAAACGCCGCCCTTCTCCATTTCCAAAATGCGGTGTTCGCACGGCAGAACTTCATCCGGTTCGTGAGTAACGTGCAGCAGCGTTGTCATTTTCTTTTCGGCAATTTTTTCCAGCAAAGAGAGCACTTTCGCACGATTGGATTCGTCCAACCCGTGGCACGGTTCGTCCAAAATCAATAACGGAGGAGATTTGACCAGCGCCCTCAATATCAGCAGCAGTCTCTGTTCGCCGTAAGTGAGAGCCGAAAACGGTTCGTTTTCTCGTCCTCGAAATCCGCCGAACTCAAGCCAAACAGCGGCCGCTTTCCGTTCGCTGTCGGTGCGCAGACAGTAAAGTCCGACGGAGTCGTGAAAACCGGAGATAACGACCGCTTCCAAATCGCAGCCGCCGACCATGCGGTATTCGAGGTGAAGACGGTACGAAACGACACCGATTTTTTGCTTGACCTCCCAAATCGATTCGCCTGTTCCGCGTTTCCGTCCGAAAAGAGTGATGTCGTTTGCGTAGAGCTGCGGATTGTCTCCGGTAATGAGCTCCGTCAGCGTTGTTTTGCCGCAGCCGTTGGGACCGCGAATCAAGGTATGTTCTCCCGCGCGCACCGTCCACGTCAGGTTTTTCAGGACCGTTTCGCCGTCCCAGGAAACCGTGACATTCTTCATTTCGACCAGCACGGCCGGCGGTCGATTTTCTCCGCTGTCGTTTTTCAACCGCAGAACGGCGGCTTCGTCGACTGTTTCGCTGTTATTTTCGGCAACGGTTCGCGTTTCGTAACGGCTGCGGGGGCCGCTGAAGGCGACCGTTCCGCCGGAAAGTTCCAGTACGCAGTCGACGGAAGCGGGAACTTCACAATATCTTTCCATAAAAAGAAACGGACAGACATCACTGCGGCCCTCTTTCCAGGCAGCCGCCGCCGCTTCGATAAATCCGGAGACTGTCCGACGCGAATCGGCGTCCAATCCGGCAAACGGATCGCTAAAAATCAGAAATGTCTTATCGGAAAGGAACGCTTTTGCCAAGAGCGTCCGCCGAATTTCTCCCGTCGACAGATATTTCAGTCCGCGGTTGGCTAACGGTTCCAGTCCAAGCAGGGAGATAATCCGCTGCGCCCGATCGGAGACTGTCTCTTTGCAGCCGAGGAAACGGTAAACGGTGCGGCCGATGTCAACGCCGCCTTCGACAAAATCAGAGTCGTCGTTTTTGCGTTCCTCTTCAATCAACGCCGACGCCGCTTCCAATGAGACGACCGCCGTTTTTTCCGCTTGAGGCAGCCGTCTGCCGTCGACAGCCGCCGCCCCGGAAAGGGCGTCCGCCAAAAACGACTTTCCGCCGCCGTTCGGGCCGATAATCAGCCACACTTCCCCTCTGCGCGGTTTCCACGTCAGACTTTCAATCAAAATCCGCTCGTTTTTTTCAATGCGGCTGTTTTCAAATGACGGCATCTCTTCCATAACTCGATTATACAAAAAACCGCGGTTTCTGTCCGCAGTTGAGGAAAAGAAAAACCGGATGGAAGAAACTTGACAAATTCGGGGAGGGGGGGGTAAAATCTTTGAGGAGGTTGACATGAAAAAATTACCGTTTTTTCTGCTTCTGCCGGCGATTTTGTGCGGCTGCCCGACGGTCGGGCACGGCGAATTCGACGTCGCCGCGTATTTGGACGGCGCTCCGGGAACGAAAGTCCGGCTTTCGTACACCGAACAGGACGGCGCTTCCGAGGACGGACGCTCCAACCGTCTGACTGAAAAAGAGGCGGAACTTCCGCTGATTGTGGTTTACCCGTTTTACCTTTTGGCTATCGACGGCGGACAGCCGTATTTTCAGGCCGAATTCGCGGCGGGAAGCAGCGTCCGCATTTATTTGGAGACCGTTGCGCGCAAAGAAAGCGACTCCATCCGCTCTCTGAACGGAACGTCCGATCCGCAGACCGTCAGAAAGCTGCTTGACGGGCGGCTGGCCGAAGACGCGGAATCCGGCCGCGATTCTTCGAGCCGTTTCAAGGAAGCGGCTGCCGGAGAGACCTTTATCCGGTTCGGCAATCCGCCGGAGTGAGACTGCGGTAACGGAGAGCGCCTTAAACGGAGGCTCCGGCTTCCGTCTGTTTTTGCGGTTCAAACTTGACAGACGATGAATCCCGTGTGATAATTTTATTATGGAAAAAATGATTTTGGCTGTCGATTCGGGCGGGCGCAGTCTTCGCTCATTTTTGTTTAACAGAAAGGGAGAAATTGTTTTTCGAGCTTCCGTGCCGACGCCGTCGGTATCGACTGAACCGGGAGCGCAGGAGCATGATCCGCAAATGATGTTCGACGCTTTTGTCAAAGCCGTCCGCGATGTGATGCAAAAGGCGAACTGCTCAGCCTCAGATATTGCCGGCATTGGAATCAGCGCACAGAGGGCGTCGTTTATGTTATGGGAAAAAGCGACGGGAAAGCCGCTGACGCCGCTGATCAGCTGGGCCGATGTGCGCGCCGCCGATCAGGTCGACGCAATGAACCGCTCCCTGAAATGGAAGTTGCTGCAGGCAGCGGCGGCGGCGGGCGCGTTTGTGACGCGCGACACCATGCTCACCGCGGCTTCTATGCTGAAGTTCACAACCGATCACGCCTCAACCCGCCTTTTGTGGTTGTTAAACAGGCGCCCCGATTTACGCAAACGGTGCAAAGCCGGCGAAGTTGCGTTCGGCACCACCGACTGTTGGTTCCTTTATCAACTCACCGGCCGTCATGTTACCGATGCTTCGCAGGCTGCCGCCACTTCCATGTACAATCCGTTCCACATGAAATGGAATCCGATTATCTGCAAAACCTTCGGCATTCCGATGGAAATTTTCCCCGAAGTGATTGATTCAAACGGCCGCTTCGGAGAAACCGACGCTTCGTTTTTCGGCGCGCCGATTCCCGTCTGCGGCAGCCTCGGCGATCAGCCGGCGGCGCTTTTCGGACACTGCTGCTTTCATACCGGTGAAGTGAAAATTTCACAGGGCTCGGGCGCCTTTGTCGATTTAAACGTCGGAGCAAAAGCAAAACTCTCCCGCCGCGGACTTTTTCCGCTCATTGCTTGGGTCATCAACGGCAAACCGGTTTATATGCTGGAAGGATATGTCGCCACTGCCGGAACCCTCATCGATTGGCTGGGACAGGGAATCGGGCTCTCCTCCGACGGAAAAGAACTGGATGCTCTCGCCGCACAGTGCAAAGACACCGAAGGAATCACGGTGGTGCCGACCGCTTCGGGAATCCGTTTTCCTTACTTCAACCCGCGGACAAGAGCCGCCATTTTCGGACTGTCGTTGGCAACGCATCGATCCAACGTCGCCCGCGCCGTCCTGGAAGGTTTGGCTTTACGGCTCAATGACATTCTGACAGGAATGGAAAAAGATACAAAAACCGTCATCAAAGCGGTCAACGTCGACGGCGGCGTCAGCAACTCCGATATTTTGATTCAGTATTTAGCCGATTTTTCTTCAATTCCTGTTGTTCGTTCCGTAGAACCGGATATGTCGGCGACAGGCGCCGCTTACATGGCGGGAATCGGCTGCGGATTCTGGAAAAACGAAAACGAATTGCGCTCCCTCAAAGGCAATGCGGCAACGTTCACCCCGTCGATGGACGAAACAACGCGTCAAACTAAACTGAAGCGTTGGAATCGAACCATCCGCTGCCTTTTAAAACTCGACAAAAAACCGATGATGGGCTTCCGTCCGTATCAAGACTGAATATCGCTGTTTAAAACTTTCGACACCTCAGCGCAAATCCAATCGGCCAGCGGCGGATGAGCAGCGACAATCTGCGCCGGCAGCTTCCCCGTTCCCCCGGAAAAATCACACACCTTCGCACCCGCTTCACGGGCGATCAAAATTCCGGCAGCCACATCGTAACTGTTCAGATTCATCTCCCAAAAGCCGTCAACCTCGCCGCACGCCGTATAACACAAATCGAGGGCTGCCGAACCGAAACGCCGCGTCGCCAAAATCTTCGGCAAAACCGCCGAAAAAACCGGAATATTGTTCTTTTCCAAACCGCTGCGAATGCAGGCAAAACCGGTTGTCAGCAGCGCCTTCGAAGGATTTTCCGTTCGGCGGCAGTGAATCGGTTTTCCGTTGACCGTTGCGCCGCGGCCGGCTTCGGCATAAAACAACCGTCCCGATTCGGGAGCGTAAACAGCCCCCGCCTTCAAAACGCCGTCCTCTTCAAACGCCATTGAAACGCAGTAATGCGGTTGACCGTACAAAAACGAGATGGTTCCGTCAATCGGGTCGATTTGCCACCGTTTGCCGCTTCCTGCTTTCGGAGCAAACTCCTCGCCCGCTATCGCGTGATCGGGAAATCGTTTCTCGATTCGGGAACGAATTAACCGTTCGACAGCACGGTCCGCCTCGGAGACCAAATCCTTTTCCGATTTTTCTTCAATTGTCAAATCCGTCAAATGCCGCCGGTAACGGCGTGCCAATCGGCCTGCCTTCAAAATCGTTGAACAAATGAATCTTTTCATTTCTCCTCCCTTTTTGCGCGAAACAAGGAGTCTGTCCGCACAGTTTTTATTTCTATTTTCAGGAAAAACGGAACGCTTCGCGTTCCTTCGGTGGTGAGCCGATCTCTCTTGCCGTAAAAGAGCGCCGCGAAAATCTCTCCCGACGCTTCTTGACAAATTGCCGCAAAAGCACTACAATGCAACCGTTCGGGTAGTGGCGCAGTGGTTAGCGTACAAGTCTGGGGGACTTGGGGTCCCCGGTTCAAGTCCGGGTTACCCGATAAGGCGGTTCGAAAGAACCGCTTTTTTATTGATGCGAAAACCGCTCGTTGATTTTTCGGCACAGCTCCCGCGTTTCGCTCTTCAGCTGCCGCAAAAAAACGTCGTCTTCGAATTTTCCCAAAACCGCGGCCGCTTCTTCTTTCGTTCGGTAAACCGACCGCCGAAAAACGTCGCTGAAATCTTTTCGCCTCGAATCGGCTGCAGCCCGGTAAACGCTTTCGGCCGCTTCAAGCGCCTCCGTTTTGACCGCCTCCCGTTCCGCCGCCGTCATCTGTGACAGCGGTTTGCCGTAAAAGCGAACAATGAGCTGTTCGGACATCCTGCATTTTTGTTCCGTATAACGGGCGGCGCATTCGCCGTAAAAGCGGTGCACCTCTTCCCACCGCGAAAAACGCCCCTCTTTCACCGCCGTTTTCAGCTGTTCGACGTCCGACGCTGTCATCAGCTGACCGCCGGCGTTTTCCCAAGCGCCCGGCTGCAGCAAATCCTCTTCGCCGGGGCCGGCGGCCGCCTCACTCTCTGAAAGCGTCCGCGCCGCAAATAAAATCACCTGCCGCCTGTAAGCGCGGTACGCCCGCCCCGGATTGACAATGCGGGCGCCGTAACGTTTTTGAGCGCCGCGATCAAACAGTTCAAACGGTTCCCGCTGCGGATCGAGCAGAAGCATCGCCGGTTCTTCGCCATCCGACTGCTGCTCAGCCGTCAGTCGTTCCAAACGATCCATCGCTTCAAGCATTTCGGCAACCGTATCGGGAGCGATCGGATCGACTTCCAAAAACAGCGCCTTTACTCGCCGTTTGTCGCGAGCTGTAAACTTCGATTTGTTGCGGGCGACGGCGTACATATTGGATTCGAACCAAAACGCAGGAAAAATTGACAGTTTGTTGTCTTCCTCGACGGAAATCAACGCAAACGGATAACGAATATCCAGCGGATGACGATAACTTCCGCGCGTTGCCAAACAGAACGACGCAAAACGACTGTTGTGCGTAAATGACGACGACAGTCCCGGCCAAAAACCGCGGCCGGCGATCAATTCGCCGTCGGGACTGCGGGAGTTGTGGTTAGAGCCGGCCGTCGCACCCGCTGCCAAATTCGACTGCCCCATCACTTCGGCGGCAATCAAAAACGAAGTATTGTGGTGCTGTTCATGAAACGGAAAAATCAGATTGTTGAGAATTTCACAGCAGGAGACTGTCGAATTAGCTCCGAGAACTGAATGTAAAAGCCGCGCGCCGTATTTTAGGCAGCAGTTGCGTCCCAAAACAAAACGCACCGCCGTCGCCTGATAAAAAACGCGGCTTCCGTACCCCATAATGCCGTTGACCATTTCGACGCCCTCTCCGATTTGCGACGGCTCTTCAAATGATGACAAAACGGTGATGTTTTTTAACTTCAGTGCGCCTTTGATGTAGGCGCCGTCAGTGACCTTGACGTCTTTGATCAACCGCGTGTTTTTGATAACGCATTTTTCACCGACGGTTCCGAACTCGTTTTGACGGCGGCTGTGTGCGGCGGTGGTCATTTCAAACAGCCGTTCCTGAAGGCGGACATCTTCACGGAACTGCGACCAAAGCCAAGCGTCGGCAGTCAGCATTCCTTCAAACGGAAGAACGCGGCGGCCGCCGTTTTCGTTTCTCACATCAATCCAAATGCGCACAGACTCTTTTTCGCCCTCTTTCACGATACCGTTTCCGAATTTCGCATGCGGCGTACAACTCATTTCTTCAATATTGAATAAAATCGTCTGTGAACCGATGTCGTAGTTCGAAAGGTAGCGGACGTTGCGAACGACGCAATGATCACCGATACGGCAGTTTTCGATTCGCGACGCAAAGATGCCGGTTTCTAAATCCAAATCATGAAAATGCAGCCGCCCTTCCGTCAACCGCCCCACAATCACTGTTCCCAGAAATTCGCAATCGCGGATACGGCCGGCATCAAACGCTCCGTCACGGCTGTCGACAAAAAACGAGTTTTCGGCGCCGTTTAAAAATCGGTTCCCGTTTTTTAAAAGCGTTTCCTTTTCCGAATCTGTCAACAGGCGGCAGTTTTCAAAGAATCGCTTCGGAAAAAAATGCGGCGGACGGGAATCTCCGTCATTCGATAAAAAGAGAACTGTTTCAAGTTGTGTCTGACTTGACATTTTACATCCTTTCTTCTATAATTTATCGCAACGGAGGCATAGCTCAGTCGGTTAGAGCGCCTGTTTCACATACAGGAGGTCATAGGTTCAAGTCCTATTGTCTCTATACTTTCAGTTCATTCAACGCTGACCGAAGCGATTTTAAAAAATCTCCGGCATCAACCGCTAAACTGTCAAACCGCTCGACACCGAATTTTTCCCGTGCTTTTCTTTCCATTTCATGTCCGCCCAAAATAACTTTTTGTGCCGACTCGAGACCGATTTCTGTCAATCGAACGATTTTTTCTCTTCTGTCTTCGATATTAACCCAATATTCGATCATTTCCGACTGTTCGAATTGTTTCAGAATAGAGTCAACCAATCGTGTCGGAAGAAATAATTCTGCAACGATGTTTTTATGAAGACACCGTTCCTGATGCTCGTAGATGTAGCTTAAAATCATGTATTCATGAAGATTGATTCCGTAACTTTGACTCCATTCTTCGTAAATTCCCATTATTTGAAACAGCAAAGAATGGTACTCTTCAATCCACGGTGAGGTTTTCTTTTCTTCGGGCATACAGTCTCCTTGAAGGTTTCGCTTTAAATTTCGGTTAAAAAAAACGCCAGCTTAACGGTTTTCAATGCGGCTTTTGCAATCTTCGGGCGGCAGAATTGGAAAAGCTCCTTTGCGGGCGGCGGTTTCTCCCGCAATTTGCACCGCAAAACGGACAACTTCTTCCATTTCGGCAGCACCTGACTTGAAGCAAAACTTTTCCGTTCCGTCAACGGCCAATCGCGAAAGCACCGCAGCTGTAAATGCATCGCCGGCGCCGGTGGCATCGACGCACGGATGGTTGGATGCCGGAATAAATCCGCCGCCGCCTTTGACGCGGAAGTACGCGCCTTTCTTTCCCAATGTAACGAAAACCGTTCCGATGCCGCGATCCGCCAACGAAGCAGCCGCTTTTTCAGGAGCGCGCTCTCCGGTCATTAAAATCGCCTCTTCTTCGGAAATTTTAATGATGTCGACGTAATTGAGAACGGAAAAAATACGGGTGCGCGCTTCATCTGCGCAACTCCACAACGTCGAGCGAAAGTTGGGATCGAAAGAAATCAGACATCCTCCGCTTTCGGCTTCCTCTAATGCGGCGAAGGTTGCCGAACGAAGGGGCTCGTTTGTCAGCGAAAGGGATCCAAAGTGAAAAATGCGGGATTCTCGGATTGTCTCTCTGTCGATTTCTTTGCCGCAAAGGTTTGTATCGGCTGTCCTTCCGCGGTAAAACGAAAAGCTCCGTTCGCCGTCATCCGAAAGCGCCACCGCGGCAACCGTCGTCGGCAGGGTGTCGTCAAAAACCAAACCGTGTACAGCAACGCCGCAGCGCTCAAGGGTCTTCTTCAGATATAAACCGAAGGCATCGTTTCCCGCTTTGCCGATAAACGCACTCTTCACGCCCAATCGGGCCGCCGCAACCGCCGCAACGTTGGCCGGCGCGCCGCCTGCATTGACCGTCATCCGCGGATGACCGCTTTCATCAAAACCGTCCGGCAGTAAATCAACCAAAATCTCACCGAACGTTGTCAAATCCCACCGTTTCACCTTAACCTCTGAACGGAAGCTCTTCATAGAGCGCCTGCCGTGCCAACTCAACAGCTTCTCTGCATTGACTTTCGTTGATCACCAACGGCGGATTGAAGTACAATACGTTGCCGAGAGGTCTCAGTAAAAGTCCTTTTTCGACAGCTCGGCGGTAAATTCGGTAACCGATACGTTTTTCAGACGGAAACGGCGCCTTTGTCCTTTTGTCGGCTGTCAGTTCAATGGCGTGAATCAAACCGATATGACGAATTTCACCGACATTCGGATGAGATCCCAACGCTTCGTTCAACAGTGCGGTCAGTCGGGGCGCCGTTTCAGCCGCTTGTTCCAAAATTTTATCGCCGCGTAAAATATCCTGAACCGCCAGCGCCGCCCGGCAGCCGAGAGGGTTTCCGCTGTAAGTGTGCGAATGCATAAATGCCTTGCCTTCATTGTAATCGGCATAAAAAGCGTCAAACACCGCCTGAGTAGTGACTGTCAACGCCATCGGTAAATAACCGCCGGTGAGGCCTTTTGATAAACACATGATGTCGGGAGTGATTCCGGCGTGGTCGCAGGCAAACATTTTTCCCGTTCGCCCGAATCCGGTCGCAATTTCATCGGCAATCAGCAGAACGTCGGAACAGTCGCACAGTGCCCGCAGTTTCTTCAAATACAGCGGCGGATAAATACGCATACCGGCGCTGCCTTGCAGCAGCGGTTCGACAATGACCGCGCACGTCTCTTCGGCATACTGTTCGAAACACCGTTCAGCCTCTTTGAAACAGGGGCAGCCGCACTCTTCCCGCGTCAACCCGAACGGACAGCGGTAACAGTCGGGAGCCGGAATGCGCACAACATCCATCAGCATCGGTTTGTAGATTTTTGCATACAGATCGAGGGTACCGACACTCAGCGCGCCGATGGTTTCTCCATGGTAGCCGTCGCTGAGACACATGAAACGAGTTTTTCGCGGTCTGCCCGTTTGATGCATATATTGAAATGCCATTTTCAAAGCGCATTCGACAGAAGCTGATCCGTTATCGGAGAAGTTGAACTTTACCAATCCGCGGGGAACGACCTCCGCTAACCGTTCACACAACTCCACCGCCGGCAAATGCGTCAGATTGGCAAAGATAACGTGTTCCAGTCGGCTGAGTTGATCGGTAATCGCCGCATTGATACGAGGGTGACAGTGTCCGAGAAGGTTGCACCACCACGAACTGATCACATCAAGATACCGTTTTCCATCGATCCCGTAAAGATAAACGCCTTCACCGCGCTCAATCGGAATCGGCGGAAAGGTTTCATAATCCTTCATTTGAGAACACGGGTGCCATATGTATTTTAAATCACGCTCTTCAACAGTCATATCCCACGCACCTCCGAAAACCACTGCTCAGGAGGCAATAAAAAATGCGCTCCGTCGGCGTTTGATTCAATTAATGCCAAAACAGGCAGATGAATCCATTCGTCTATCATTCGAGCGTTATCTTCGTGAAGGAAATTGCCTTTTTCAAAGCGATTAAGCAAAACACCGGCAATCGGCAGCCGATGGGAAATCATCCAATCGGCGGTCAGCTTCACGGCATTGAGCGTCCCTAAACCGGCGTCGGCAACGATAATCGAAGTAAGCTCCAAATCGGCAACCATGTCGGCAATAGTGAATACGCCCTCTCGGCTGTGGTTCAACGGACAAAGAATACCGCCGCTGCCTTCGACAACAGTATAATCGAAACGGTTTGCCATACGAAAGAAATCACTGCGGATCCTGTCTTTGTCCGGCGGCTGCAGCCCTTCGCGCTCGGCTGCCAGACACGGCGAAACGGCCGTCCGATAGCGGTATGAAACCACCGCTTCGTTGGAAGTCAGACCGGCTACGCGGCAAACGTAAGCGTCGTCGTCCTGAACCGTGGCAAACGGCGGCTGTGCGCCGCTGAGAGCTGCCTTGTAATACCCCGCATTCAGTCCCCTGCGTTTCAACTCTTTTAAAATCAGCGCCGCCGCATACGTTTTACCGACATCGGTTCCGGTAGCAGTCACAAACAAAGCCTTTCCCATGTTCCGATTATAAAGAATCCCCTAAAAAAAGAAAAGTCTTCATACGGCGCACACACGTCCAAAAAGGAATAAAAAAAACGCCGCATCTTTTGCGGCGTTTTTGGAGAATATGGGACTCGAACCCACGGCCTATTGATTGCGAACCAATCGCTCTACCAACTGAGCTAATTCCCCGTTGTGTTTATTATAGACAAACGGGAAAAAAAATCAAGCATTTGCATCGATTTTTCCGATTCCGTCAAGCCAGACGGCGGCTTCAGCGTCGCTGGGCATTAGCCAGCCCCCGCGAGGAGAGAGAGAAACGGAGCCGACTCGAGGAGCTTCGGGCGAACAGTTGCGTTTGAACTGCTGACTGAAAAAGCGGCGGAAGAAGATTTCGAGCCAACGGCGAATTTCGACAGGATTGCGGGGACAGCCGTTTTCTTCCGTGAAAGCAGCTTGTGCCAGCGTAAAAATTTTCTCGGGAGAAAAGCCGAAGCGCACGGTGTAATACAGAAAGAAGTCGTGAAGTTCATAGGGGCCGACAAGGGCTTCAGTTTCCTGAACAATTTTTCCGTCTTTCGGCGGCAACAGTTCAGGACTGACGGGAGTGTTCAGAACATCGGTCAGCAGCTGAGCCAGTTGAGGATTCTCGGTTTGCAGCGATTCGGCAGAAAAGCGAACCAGTTCGCGCATCAAGGTTTTTGGAATTGATGCGTTGACACCGTACATTGCCATATGATCGCCGTTAAATGTGGCCCAACCGAGCGCCGCTTCCGAGAGGTCCCCGGTTCCCAACACCAGCGCGTTGAGCCCGTTTGCCGTGTCCATGAGAACCTGAGTGCGTTCGCGAGCCTGCGCGTTTTCATAGACCGCATCGGTGACGGAGGGATCGTGACCGATGTCTTTGAAATGGAGAGCCGTCGCCTCTCTGATCGGAATTTCTTTCAGAGAAACTCCCGCAGCCTGAGCTAAAGCGAAGGCGTTGTTTTTTGTACGATCGGTAGTGCCGAAGCCCGGCATAGTCAGACAGACAATGTCCGTCTTTGGCAGATGCAGTAAATCGAATGCCGATACGGCCGCCAGCAGCGCCAGCGTCGAATCAAGTCCGCCGGAAAGCCCCAAAACAACGCTTCCGATACGCGTCTGCCGCAACCGTTGAGCCAGTCCTTCCGTTTGCAATCGCAGAATCAGGCGGCAGCGGCGTGCCCGTTCATCTTTGTCGGCGGGAACAAACGGATACGGGGAAACACGGCGCATGAGTGTCCCGGCGCGGCGCGGCGGGCATTCAACCGGAATACAGAATGAAGCCGCTTCGGCGGAACGAGGGCGGTTTTTCTGTCGGTCGGCCGTCAAACGCTGAAAATCAACGTCGACAGATACCTGCACTTCATCGTCAAACAGCGAACGTTCCCGCAAAATGCTGCCGTTTTCGGCAATCAGGCAGCCGCCGCCAAAAACAGCATCGCCTGTCGATTCTCCTCGGCCGCTGCCGGCGTAAACGCAAACCGAATGCGTCAATCCCGATTCGGCGACGGCAACCGCGCGGCGGAACTCTGCCGCACCGGCGATTTCGGCAGCGGCAAACGGACGGGCAAGCAGCAGCGCACCGGCAGTCAGCTGCGGATCATCGCCGAAAACAATCGTCATCGGAAATGTTTCATCATCGACTTTCAAATCAAAAATCAACCGGCTGCCGAACGGAACAGAAAAACCGGCAACCGAAACAGTCTGCGGTTCTTCCGGCGCCGAGGAAAAATACCGGCTCCGGTCGATCCCTCCGACACTGCGGGGATCCCGTTCGCCGCAAATTCCGTAAAGGCGTCCGTTTCCGAAAACGGCGGCCGCATTGTACAGCCGACCGCCGAGCGGCAAAGGAAATCCTGCGCAAATCAACGTCCGCATGCGTTCTGTCGCTTTGATCAACTTGCATAACGCCTCTTCAGCTGCGTTTAAAAGCGGCTGTTGAAAAAAGAGATCTCCGCAAGTAGCGCCGGTCAAAACCGCTTCGGGGAACAAAAGAAACTGAACATCGAGTTTGTCCGCCGCTTCGATTTCCTTTAAAATCGCCTCCGCATTGCGCGGAGGATCGGCGATTCTGACAGTGGGAGCCGCCGCCGCGACTCGAAAAAATCCGTGAGCCATAGGCGTCCGTCCTCAAAAGAAGTTTTGGAGATGAGGGGTCTCGAACCCCTGACCTTTTGAATGCCATTCAAACGCTCTAGCCAACTGAGCTACACCCCCGAATTGTTTGCATTATAGCGGTTTTCGGTTTTTGCGTCAAGCGGTTTGCTTCAAAAGAACGGGAATTTCGCGCTGCTTTTACTTCGCCTCGTTTTTAAATATTTGCGAAACACGTTCTAAAATTCCCTGCATGTGCGCAATTGCGGTTCCGTAATTGGTAATCGGAACGGACAAACTGATCGCCTCCGCTGTCCGATTGCGCATCCGCGCCGCCGTCATCAGACAGCCGCCGCAGTGAATAATCAGCTTGTAGTGAGAGACGTCGTTTGGATAATCGCCGCCGAAGACGTCGATCTTTGGATTTTTTCCTGTATAACGCCGAATCATTGCCGGCAGTTTGACGCGGCCGATGTCTTCGCAGTGAACTTGATGCGTGCATGCTTCAGCGATCAGAATCGCATCATCGTCGCGAATTGAATCAAGGATTTTCGCATTCAGAATATAAGTTCGAATGTCGCCGCGCCATGCCGAAAAGAGAATCGAAAAGGTTGTCAGCGGAATCGTTTCGGGAACCATTTGCGCACAGTCGCCGATCACCTGCGAATCAGCGATGACCAAACCGACACGGCCGCCGAGAAGCTCAAGAGTTTTCGTCAACTGCGGAGGCTGAACGACAACAGCGACACCGTATGTATCCAGAATGCGGCGAACAGTCTGCACCTGCGGCAGAATCAGCCGCCCGGCCGGTGCTTCCGAATCGATTGGGCAGACCAAAATGAAGATTTTATCTTTTTCCGTCAACCCTTCCATTAAAATCGGTTCGTTCCGCCGTTTTTCTTCCAATGACGAAATCAGAATTTGTTTGAACTCCTCGACTCCGACTCCCGTAACGGAAGAGACGGCAACCGCTGCAGCTGCCGGAAACCGTTTGCGGATCTCCTCCATTCGAGAGGCAATCAACTCTTCGGAAACCTCATCGCGCCGCGTCAGCACAAAAACCGTCGGCGGCGTACGGTCAAAAAATTCGGGAATCGGGTACCGGGCGTCGGCAACCGCTGTTTTGATTTCGGCTCCTGCTAAAGCGGCGGCAGTCTTCACCGCCCTCTTCGCTCCAAGCTCCGTTTGATCATCCAAACCTGCCGTGTCGACAAAAACAACGGGACCGAACGGCAGCAGTTCCATCGCTTTGGAAACAGCATCGGTGGTCGTTCCGGCGGCATCCGAAACAATTGAGGTTTCCTGCGCCGTTAAAGCGTTCATTAAAGAGGATTTGCCCGCGTTAACGGCTCCGTAAAGCACAATGTGCGGGCGCAGACTGTCAGGCTTTCTTTCCATATTTTTGCGAAAGGGACCTGCCGATCGACAAACACGCCGGAAGGAACGTCAGCGTACCGATGGTCGTCGCAAAAAGCGTAAAAGCCACCAGCAATCCGAAAAATCCGATCGGTTTGAACGACGAAAGGCAAAGAAGCAGCAGTCCTCCGACAATACCCAGCCCGGTCAGCAAAATCGGCCGTCCGGTGACGACAGTTGTCACAATCAAATTTTCGCCGGTGGTTTGCTTTGGATTGTCTTTCCGAATTCGTCGATAAGTCAGCAGGTAATGAATCGCATTGTCAACGCCGATTCCGACAGCAATCGACGAAACCATCGTCGTTGTCATGTCCATCTGAATCTGCGTCACAATCATCAGCAAGTAATTCATTACGATGCCGCAGAGAATCGGCAGAAGCGACAGCAATCCATAAAGCGGCGATTTGAAAACCAACGCCGTCAAGAAGAAAATCAGCAGCGACGACAAGAAGAGCGAAACAAATTGATCGCGAACCATCGTATCCGCTAAATCGAGAAACATGATGCGATTCCCCCACGCCGAATAGGTAATTTCAGACGGAATCAGTTCGTCGGCGCGGCTTTGAAGAAATTTCAGTTTTTCACTCAGCAAAATGTCGCTGACATTGCTCCGCTCTTCGCTGTCGTAAATACGGGCAATGATCGAAACCCTTGAAAAATCATCGTTGACAATCAGCCGAATGTCATCTCCCAACGAAACCCCCATACGTTTGGCGAGATCCAGCGCCCGCCGCACGTAAATCATCAGTCCTTTGCTGTCGGGAAGTGCATCAACTCCGTTTTTCTTTAAGTTGATGTCTTTAATGAAGTCAACAATGGAAAGCGTATAAGTAAAATCGGGATCGTCGTTTAAAATTTGTTGAAATTCGGCAATGCCCCGCAAGTGTTCGGGATCGGTAAAATAGCCTTCTTGTCCGTCGGGCGCATCAAACGAAAAATAAATTTGATTGACGCCACCGAAGCGTTCGCTGACAATTTCGTTCATAACAATTGAAAAGTCGCCTTCGGGATAGTATTTGGCATAATCGACCGAACGATTGATTTTTCCGAAAAAGACGACAGTCAGAACAAAACAAACGGCAAACAACGCAATTAAAAGCCATCGCACTTTCAACACGCCGCGCGCCAAATTTTCCATACAACGGCTGAAAAAACCGCCGTTGACTTTATCGGAAATGCTTTGTTTCGGAGATTTCATCATCGCCAATGCTGCCGGCAGATAAAACAACGACAGCAGCGCACAGGCAATAATTCCAAACGAAGTGGAAATCGCAAACTGCCGCGTTTGCGTCAGCGTTGTTGCCAGCAGACTGAGCAATCCGGCGACCGTTGTCGAAGAGGCAAGGAAAATCGTATTGTTGACATCGGAAACGGCATCGGCAATCCACATCGGATCGGTTTCGCCTTGATGCGCTTTTGCTTTCCGGTAATAACTGTTGAGAATGTGAATACTGTACGAACTGCCTAGCGTCAAAACAATCGGCGGCGTGACGATACTGACAACCGTCAGCGGAAAGCCGAATATTCCCATCAGACCGACCGCCCAAATCGTCCCGAAAACAACCACCGACATCGGCAGAAAAACCGCTCTCGCTGCATGAAAACCGAGAAAATAAGTAATCATCACAAAAACCAGCGACAACGCCAGCAGCATCGGTAAATCTCGGAAAATGTAGTCCTTCGCCGACCGTTCAAACACCGGCATTCCGGTGACAGCCGTATCAAACGTCTCTTTCAGCGGCGCTTCGACCGTCAGAATTTCGTCAACCAATTTCGTCAAATTGACCGTCGAATCGTAAGTAAACAACGCCACCAGCGTCCGGCCTTCCTGCGAAACCACCAAATTGTTTGTCATGTAGTTGCCAAGCAGCGCTTCTTTCAAAGCATCGGCGTCTTCCTGCGTTTGAATCGCATCGATTCCGTCGACAATCGGCTCGATTCCGAAGAAACTTCCTCCTTTTTTGACCACTTCGATTTGATTGAACGGACTTTTGACGCCTTTGATTCCTTCCAGCTTCAAAACTTCATTAATAAACGCATCAAAACGGCGCAGCTGTTCAGGAGTAAACGCATCGTCGGCCGTCGCCGTATACGCAATATAATCGGAAGAGGCAATTCCCATCTCTTCGAAATTCTTTTTGCTGATATCCGATCCGGGAACCATCGCTTCAATATTGGGATTAAATTGAATTTGTGTCGCAAAACCGCCAAAAAACAACGTCAGAACCGCCGTTGCGGCGATAACCCAAACGCGATATTTTACGGAAAAATGGACCAGTCGTGACATTATCTTTTCCATAATCAAAAACCTCTCGGCGATTGTACACTTTTTTCCGAAGTGTTTCAACCGTTCACTTCACAGGCTTTCCCGACCTTTACATTCATCCCGGAAACGAGTATAATGAACGACTATGTTTGTTTCGGATTTCAACAAACCGCTTATTCTCCAAAGCGATTTTTCACTGTTGCTGGATGTTCACAATCCGCTGTTTGACGAAGCGCGCGGCCGTTTGTCCGCATTTGCCGAACTGGAAAAATCGCCGGAGCACATCCACACTTACCGTATGTCGCCGCTGTCGCTGTGGAATGCGGCGTCGGCCGGGTTAACATCCGAATCAATTCTGGAAACGTTGTCGCTTTACTCCCGTTTTCCGGTACCACCGTCTGTCCGCGCATACATCGAGTCGACCGTCTCAAAATTCGGAAAAATCGTGTTGATCGACGGAGGCGAGGGTAAAATCGAAATCCAAATCGAAGATGAACGAGTGCGCCGTGAAATTCTCTCCCAAAAAACGATTATCAGATTGATAGCCGAAGAAAACGGAAAACTCTTTGTTCCGCTGCTGAACCGCGGATTTTTGAAACAGGCGCTGATCGATATCGGTTATCCGACGGAAGACAAAGCGCCTCTCGTTGACGGCGAACCGCTGGAACTGTCGCTTCGAACGCCGACAGCCGCTTCCGGAAAGCCGTTCCGCATCCGCGACTATCAGGCCGACGCGGTCAAGGCGTTTTACCGTCCAAACACACCGGGAACCGGCTACGGCGTCGTTGTTTTGCCTTGCGGATCGGGAAAGACCGTCGTCGGCATCGGCGTTTTAAACGAACTGCAGTGCGCCGCGCTGATTTTAACGACCAATATATCGGCTGTCCGCCAATGGAAAGAAGAACTGCTTGACAAAACAACACTTTCAGCCGATCAAATCGGCGAATACTCCGGAGAAACAAAGGAAATCAAAGATATTACCGTTGCCACCTATCAAATTCTGACGTGGCGCGGCGGTTCGGGCGAAGAGTTTCCTCACTTTTCGGTTTTTATGAAACGAAACTGGGGGCTGATTATCTACGACGAAGTGCACCTGCTGCCGGCGCCGGTTTTCCGGATTACCGCAGAAATTCAAGCGATGCGGCGGCTTGGGTTGACGGCGACGCTGATTCGAGAAGACGGACGGGAAAAAGACGTCTTTTCTCTTGTCGGGCCGAAACGCTATGACGTTCCCTGGAAAGACCTCGAACAGTCGGGTTGGATTGCCTCCGCCGAATGCGTGGAAATCCGCATCGGACTGCCGCAGGAAGATCAAATCGCTTACGCTGTCGCCGGAAAACGCGGAAAATACCGCATCGCATCAGAAAACCGACTCAAACTCGATGTAATGAAAAAACTGGTTGCGCGCCACAGCGGCGAATCGATCATCGTCATCGGCCAATACCTTTCCCAGCTTCAGTCAGCAGCGGAGGTCCTCAATGCACCGCTGATAAACGGACAAACACCGACGGCTTTACGGGAAGAACTCTACAGCCGCTTCAAAGCCGGCGAGGTGAAAATCATTGTCGTTTCAAAGGTTGCCAACTTCGCTATCGATCTGCCGGACGCTTCCGTCGCTATCCAAATTTCCGGAACCTTCGGCTCCCGACAGGAGGAAGCACAGCGTCTCGGCCGCATTCTCCGCCCGAAGGAGCAAAAAGCGTTTTTCTACTCGCTGATTTCCGACGGAACCGTCGAAGAAACCTTTGCTGCCAACCGTCAGAAGTTCCTCATCGAACAAGGCTACAAATATTCATTGGAGTTTGATTCCCCGTGACGGAAGCGGTTTCTCAGTGGCGCGATTACTGGCTGACTCTCCCCGATGCGGCATTCTTTGAAGCGATGAAAACCTTTCCGCTGCCGCTGCCGCCTTCCTCATCTTTCAACAAGCACAAGATGATAGACGCGTTGATTTCGTTTTTTTTGAGAGAAGAGACTCAAAACGCCGTCGTCGCCTCCGTTGACGAAAATGACGCCGAACTTTTGAGCGCGGTCGCCCTTTTCGGCGCATTGCCGCCTCAAAAAATCTATTTTTTCTTTTCCGAAAAAGAGTCCGAAGAGTCGTTTCTTTTCCGACTGATGAACCTTGAAGAACGAATGCTGATTTACAGAAACGCCAAAACCGAAACACTCGCATTGAATCCGATTTTAGAGCCGCGGCTGCGAAAAGAGGTGATTTCATACCGCCGCTTCTTCTCTGAAACTGACGAAGAATTTTCGGCGGACGCTGCCGTTCCCACGCTCTCCGATTCGCTGATTTTGGCGGCAGCCGCGTTTTTGGCAGCCCATCCGAAAGCGATGAAGCGCGACGGTTCCTTTCGAAAAAAAACAGCCGAAAAATTCGAAAAACTCTTTCGCCTGCAGGACGAAGGCGGTCTTGAAACGGGGCGGTCGCTGCAAACCGTTTTGCGTTTTTTTCATCAAACCGCTGTTTTGCACGAAGAAGACGACAGTCTGCGTTTTGATGCCGAAACGTTTGTCTCTCTGGGAACGCTCCCCCTCTCCGATTTGCTTTTTCTGACAGCTGCCGCCGATGAGCGGATTTCCGGTTTTTTCCGTCCGCCTCAAACGGCCGCTCTGCTGCGTTCTCTGACGCGGGAAACAGGACGTTTGAAAAGCTGCAGCCGCGGTGATTTTACGGCGCTTTTCTATCTTTTATCCGACTGTTCACCGCAAACGCGAACGCAGGCGCCGCTTTTTCTCGATGTATTGACGGAAAATCGACTGCTGCTCTCCGATAAAAACGGCCGTTTCGGTTTGAATCCGCTGATCCGATTGGACGGCGCAGCGGCAGAAAACCGAACGATTATCCGCGATGACGGACAAATTCTTTTCTCCCCCGGAAGCAATCCCCGCTCTTCGTTTTATTTGCCGATTTTTGCCGATATTGCCGATTTCAACCTCTTTCCCGTGTTTCAGATCTCCCGTGAATCACTTTTCCGCGGTTTTGACGCCGGATTGACGCCGCAAGCCGTCGCCGCCCATTTGACCGCCGTTTCCGCGCATCCTCTTCCTTCCGCACTCGAAAAAAAATTGCTGAATGCGTTTGAAAGTTATCGTGAAGTGCGTATTTGGTACGGAGTGACGGTCGTTCTGCCGCCGGCAAAGGCTGCCGCCGCCGAAAAACGGCCGGCTCTGAAAGAGGCGGCGCTCGCCCACCCTGCCGAAAATGTCTTTGTCTTTCCCGCCGAAGCATTCGACCGAATCGAAAAAGAGCTGACAGCACTGGGAATTGTCCATATTCCGCGGCCGCATGAGCCGAAAAACGCCGCTGCCGCCTTTACCGCTCCCACTTTGACCGACACCGCGCTGCCGTTTGATCCGACCGAGTGCGTTCGGCCGCCGCTTGCATCGCCGAACGACTCAATACGACGGAAAACCCTCTCGGACGCCTTAAAAGCCGCTCATTACCGCGACCCGATTGAAAAGGAGCTGGAGACCAAAATCCGAAAAAAAATCATCCTCTTTCCCGAGCAAATCGGCGAACACGCCAAACGAACCGATTCGCTTGTCGCTTCGGGGCTCGATTTTGCCCGAAAACTGAGTTTAATCAAAACCGCACTGAAAGACTCCTCGTATCTTTTGGAACTAACCCTCTTTTCAGGCAGGGAGAAAAAAACGGTACCGGCTGTTCCCGTCGGGCTGAAACGCAGCGGTTCGCACTACACGCTGTTTTGGCGCGCACCGGGACGGGAGGAAACATTCTCCGTCGAACCTGAAAAAATCGTTTCTGTCAGATTGCTGCGTTCCTCCCTTCTTTAAAATTAAAACAGCCGGAAAATCACGGTCGTCCGTTCATTTTAAATCCGTCAGCGATTTCACCGTCAGCCGGGCGGCCGTTGCGGCGTCCGAAAGCGGCGCTTCGGTTTGAAGAGTAACGGTGCGGCTGCCGTTTTTCGGCAGAGAAAAGAAGTTATCCGAAACCTCAAAATCAAAATCCGCGTCAAAATGTACAAACAGCGCCGGTTTTTCCGTCGAGACCGTCACTTTCCAACCGCCGGCGGTCTTTTGAGGCGCGGACATTTTCAATCCGGGATTTTCCAAATTCACTTTTTTCGCTTTCGCAAACATCTTCATCCCGTAATTGATTTCATTGCCGTCGGCATCCGTCAGCGTCCAAAAGAAAATCGCATCGTTTTTCTTTAAAAGAGGAATGCGTCCGCGGAGAATCTCCGTCGATGATGCGGGAGGAAGGGTGAGCTCTGCCGTCTCTGTTTGAATTTCTTCGCCCGCCGCACTCTGAATCACTCCGTTAAAAGCGACCGGCTGCTCCATCGCCGTATCATTCAACAAAAAAACGCGGTACCCTGCTGATTTTTCCAAAACAACAGCCGTCACCGGCGCGTAAAACCGCTTTGAATAGTAATAAAGCGCTTTTTTTCTGCCGAAATAGTCGACCGCCGACCACGACGCATTGGGCCATGTGTCGTTGATCTGCCAATACAGCGCGCCCATGCACTGTTCGTTTGTCCGGTGCGCCCGCCAGTAATCGATACCGCACTCCATCGCCAGCGCCTGCGTCAGCTGCGATAAAACCACCTGTTTTGAGAATTCTCCGGGATCGTTGAATTCCCTCCGCATATAAGAAAGAATCAGCCCGTTGCCGGCGGGATTCTTTTGGTGAACCTTCATCGTCGGCGAATCGAACGCCTCTTCCCCCGGCGGAGTGAACTGCCGCACGGTCTTCATGTCGGGAAACGACTGAAATCCGAATTCGCTTATGAACCGCGCCGGATAGCGGCGGTAGGCGGTATAATCGAGACCTCCGTGCCAGACGAGCCAGTTGTGGCTGTCGCCGTAGCGGGGGTTGACGGTTTTACGAAAGTTGCCGCCGGCCGACGGCGAACTGGGCCAATACGGAATCTGAGGAGCGTAACGCGCCGTCAGCGAAGGCAGCAGCTCTTCAAAAAGATAGGTGTATCCCGGTTTGTGTTTCGGGTAAAAGAGCGCAAAACCCCACTCTTTCCATCCTTTTTCAATTTCATTGTTGCCGCACAAAATTGCCAATGACGGACGGTTCACCAGCCTTCGCAGCTGATCTTCGACTTCCGCGGAGACGTTTTCGTAAAATTCCTCCAAATGCGGAGTCGCATAACAGGCAAACGGGAAATCCTGCCAAACCAAAATTCCGTTAGCGTCGCAGAATTCGTAAAATCGATCGTCTTCGTAAATTCCGCCGCCCCAAACGCGGATCATGTTGAAATTCATGTCAAGGCAGTCCTGCAGGCGTTTTTCGATTAAACCGGATTTCACCCCCCGGGGAATCATTGTGTCGCACGGAATCCAGTTTCCCCCGCGGGCAAAAAGAGGAATCCGGTTCAGCGTAAAATAAAAACTCTCACCGTACAGATCCTTCCTGTTAATCAGCTTCAGTTCGCGCAAACCGATCGAAAAGGTTTCCGAATCGATGACCCGCCCGTCTTTCAGCAGTTCGGCCTGAGCCCGGTAACGGTTCGGTTCGCCCAAATCGTGCGTGTACCACAGCTTCGGCGAAACGATTTCCAGCCGCACTTCTTCCCCCGCGGCGGCCTGCACCGTCCGACTGTCGCCGTGACCGGAAATTGTTAGCCGGAATGTCAGTCCGTCGGCGCTGCCGTCAATCTCCGGAATGCAGGAAACGGCTGCCGACAGCGCTTGAGGGGAAGCGCCGGATTCGTCAAAGCGGATTTCGCTCGTCAGCGGAACCGCCGCCAGACGGGCTCCTTCAATCAGCTCCACCGCCACCGGAAGGTTCAGTCCCGAATCGGGAAGCGCAATGCCCCAATCCCAACCGTAAGAAAACCAGCTTTTGCGGATGTAAGGAATCCCGTCAACCATGCCGGCCGCAAAAGTTGTCATCAGCGAGGAACCGTACTTCTCGGCGGCGGCAGCCGCCGTGTTGACGGGACTGAAAATTTTAACGGAAACCGTATTTTCCGCTTTCAGCAAAGCGCGGTCAATCGGAAAACGGTACTGCCGGAACATATTTTCGGTGTGTCCGATTTTTTCCCCGTTCAAAAAAATATCGGCCGTCGTATCAACGGAGTCAAATACCAGCTCAACGGTTCCGTTTCCTTCCGCAAACGAAGCCGGCAGGGCGAATGTTTTTGAAAACGTCCAGTCCTGATACAAAACCGCCCGGACGCGTTCGTCGTTTTCGTTGACGCCGTAGTAAGGATCGGGAATCAGATCCGCTTCCGTCAGAGCTTCCGCCACAGAACCGGGAACCTCGGCTGTCGTCCGCATTCCGCCGCTTGAAACCAAATTCCAGGTACCGTTCAGCTCAAACCGTTCGTTGGCAGCCGCCGTCATGGCCGCGAAAACCGTCAGCAGGACAAAAAACCTTCGTTTCATCATAAACCGCTCCATAATATCAGTTTAGCACCGTTTTTCGGAATTCCCCGAACTTTTTTTTAAGTTAAAATCCTCCGCTTATTTTGCTTGACCCGATACAACTTTTTGATTATCATAGAATTTCAGGAGGTCTTTATGAAAGTCACCATGGGAGGAAATCCCGTCACTCTCGAAGGAACGCTTCCGTCCGTCGGCAGCCGCATTCCTGCATTCACCGTTACCGCCGCCGATTTGAGCGGCGTCTCTCAATCCGAAATGAAAGGAAAAACCGTTTTTTTGACGGTTCCGTCGGTCGATACGCCTGTCTGCGACACGGAAGTACGCCGGTTCAACCAAGAAGCGGCTGCATTAGACGGCGTCACTGTCAATGTAATTTCGATGGATTTACCGTTTGCGCAGGCTCGTTGGTGCGGTGCGGCCGGTATCGGCGCAGTCAAACTCTACTCCGACTACAACGGACAAAGTTTCGGAAAAGCATTCGGCGTGCTGATTAAAGAGCTCGGTTTACTGGCGAGAGCGGCGTTTGTTGCCGACGCCGACGGCATTATCCGATACGTTCAGGTCGTTCCGGAAGTGACGAATGAACCGGATTACGACGAAATTCTTGCCGCAGTGAAAAATCTGTAAACCGATCCGCCGTTAAAAAGGGAGACGCTGTCTCCCCTTTTTTTTTTGTTCCGAATGCGGTTAAAGGCGGCCGTCTGCGGAAACAGCCGTCAACCTCCGTATTTTTCGATAATAAGAAAACATCAGCGGTATCAGTGCGCCCGCCCACGCCATCGGATTGGAAAGCGAAGCGCCGAGAAACCCGAAAATTTCTGCCATAACCAATGCGGCGACAATTCTCATAAAAAGCTCCATGACGCCGGCAACGGTCGTCGTTACACCATCACCCAATCCCTGCAGCGTTGAACGGTAAATGAACAGCAATGCAAGCAAAAAATAAAAAATTCCATTTGAAACCAAATAAACCCACGAAAGCCGAATGACCTCCGTTTCTCCGGCTCCGACAAACAGTTCAGTCAGTGGTTTTCCCGCAAAGATGTTGACAGCGGCAATCAAAAATGAAAATCCGACGGAAACCGCAATGCATTGATTGACTCCGCTGCGGATACGCTGCATTTTTTGCGCACCGTAGTTTTGGGCCGCATAGGTTGCCATCGTTATCCCGAAAGACATCATCGGCTGAACCGCCAGCGAATCAATTTTCTGCGCCGCAGCATAAGCGGCAACAGAGACGGCTCCCAATTGATTAAGCGCAAACTGAAGAACGATTTGACCGATCGCAATGATCGACATTTGGAACCCCATCGGGAACCCCAAAAAAAGGTGCTGCTTTAAAACGGAACGGTCGACCCGCCAGTCGGTGCGTTTTAAACGCAGAAACGGCAGGCGTATAAAAATGTGAATCAGACAGACAACGGCTGCGGCCGCTTGAGAAAAAACCGTTGCCACAGCAGCTCCCGCCACTCCCATATGTGCGTACAAAATCAAAACAAAATCGAGTACCACATTAATGACGCAAGCCGCCGCCAAGACAACCAACGGCGTGCGGCTGTCTCCCAACGCTCGAATAATGTTGGAAAAGAAGTTAAAAAACATTGACGCCGCCAACCCGGCAAAAACAATGACAATATAAACGGCCGCATCGTCGTAAATTTCCACCGGCGTTTGAATCAGCCGCAAAATACCGCCGACCGCCGGCACACTGACCGCTGTCAGAACAACCGTAAACGCCGCTGTCAGCAAAAAACCCGCCGCAAAACTTTCACGCATACCGTTTTCATCTCCGGCGCCGAAACGCTGCGCCGTCTTTACCGCAAAACCGGCCGTCAATCCGGCGCAAAACCCCAACAGCAGAAAGGAAAGGGCGCCGGTGCAGCCGACAGCCGCCAAAGCATTGCGCCCCAACGTCCGTCCGACAATCAGCGTATCGGCCATGGCATAAAACTGCTGAAACACGTTGCCAATCAAAAGCGGAATTGTAAAACCGATAATCAGCCGAAGCGGCGGTCCTTCCGTTAAATCTTTCGTCATTCGGATTTTCCTTTTCGTTTATGAAATTTATCCTTTACCCGCGGCATCAATTCGCCGAAAATGCGATTCTTCGATTCGTCTTTTGCATAGAAATAACCGATGATCCCCGACAGCAGAGCGCCGAAAAAGTCAACAAACAAATCTTTCATTGTATCAATTAAGCCGATATCGATGTAACCGCCAAAAGTGTATTCACCGCCGTTTAAAACCATTTCCGACACTTTTACCGTAACGGCGTCGTTTGTTCCTTCAGGATTCAGCAAAATCGATGAAACCGAATCGAGAAAAACGTCTTTCTGCATATCGGTATGAAAAATCGCATCCATCGAAAACTCGATAAATTCCCAAAAAACGCCGATGGTCACCGAAAAGCAGAATCCGAACATTGCCATAAACAGCGGCGAAAGCGAAACAAAAAAACGGTCGTTGTTGTGCAGAAGGTTGACAATCGCAAAACCGATGACGCCGCACAAAAAACCGTTGACGGTATGGAGAGCCGTGTCCCAAAACGAGTAATAAAGATAATATTCTCTGATTTCACCCAAAATCTGAGCGGAAAAGATGAAAATCACGATGATGATTTGCAGCGCGTCGGGAAGATAGACCTTCGAATGACGCGACACCATCGGCGGAATCAGAAACATGATAAACGTGATAAAACAGAGAAAAACGTCATAATAGTTTTCGTTAAAGAACTGAGAAACAGCAACAACAAGAACGCCGACAATAAAAAAAAGATCGACAAAAAAGAGAATTTTGTGTTCCTTAAAAACTTCCCGCCACTTTTGGAAAAATCTTTTCACTTTTCTTTTCATACCATATTATACAATTTTAATACTTTTCCATTTGCCGGAAAAGAAACGCCAAACAAAAACGATCGAGCGGCAAATCCAATCGACATACATCGCGTACCAAATTCCGGCAACGCCGAAATCTGTGTATTTGTAAAAGAAAAAACAAAGCCCGATGCGAAACAGAAACATTGAGACAATGGAAGTTGTCATAGTCAGCTTTACGTCACCGGCAGCCCTCAACGCGTTTGGCAGCGAAAACGCCGGCGGCCAAAACACAATGGAAAAAAGAGCAAACACGCGCAGCAGAGAAACCGCTAAATCGGACGCTTCATTCCTCAGATGAAAAACCGCAGCCAACGATTCGGCGGAAAAAAAGAGACAAAAACAGATGAGACCGTTCAAAAGCGCAACGATTCCCAAAAGCCGCAGCGCATACCGCTGTGCCTGATCGTGTTCTTCAGCTCCCATGCACTGACCGACAACCGTAATCATCGCCAGTGAAATCGCCATTCCGGGAATGTTGGCAATCGTTGCCATTGTGTTGGCGACAGCGTTTGCAGCGATGGCGGCCGTTCCGAAAAGAGTGACAAAACGCTGAACTGTCAGCTTTCCGGCTTGAAACAAACCGCCTTCCACACCGGCAGGAATTCCTACTCCAAGAATCCTTCGAATCATTTGCGGACGAAATCCGCCGGCAAACAGCCGCCGAATTTGCAGATCGTAAGGCTTAAAAAAGAGCAGCGACAAAATCACAATAGCCGAAACCGCCCGCGAAACAAGGGACGCCGTTCCCGCTCCGACGACGCCCATTTCGAATTTAAAAATCAAAATCGCGTTGCCGCCGATATTGATGATGTTCATCAGCAGCGCCGTCTGCATGGAAATGCGGCTGTTTCCCATGGAACGAAAAAGCGCCGCCCCCGAGTTATAAAGCCCCAGAAACGGATACGACAGCAGCGACAGCACAAAATACTGCCTAGCCTGAATCATTACCGCTTCTTCGACATGACCGAAAAGAAAATTCAAAATCAGTCGGTGCAGCGGCAGAAGGAGAACCATTAAAACAATGCCGGCGACACCTGTGATCAAAATCAGCTGACGCGCCGCCGTCTGAGCGCTGTCAAAGTCTTTACGTCCCAAATATTGCGAACAAATGACTGCACCGCCGGTTGCCAACGCCGCAAATATCTGAATGATGAGAATGTTAACGCTGTCAACCAACGCCACCGCCGAAACGGCCGACTCACCGACGCGAGCTACCATGATAGTGTCGGCAAAACCGATAGTGACAGCCAACACCTGCTCGATCATCAGCGGAACAATGAGATAAAAAAGATATTTCCCGGTAAACAAAGGCGGTTTTTTGAGTGCTGTTTCCATAGGAATCTTTTAAAAACGGAGTCCGTTTCCTCCGCAGCCGCACGCCGCAAAACAACGCGGCATCACCCTCCGTTTTTACCATACAGTAAGACAAGGAAGAGTTTCAAGATGTTTGAGAACGCTTTTTCATCAAAATTTAATCAACACGGCTTGACATTCCGTCAAAATATCCGTAAATTGAAAACACTAAAGGGGAGTAGTCGGAATTCCAAATTCAACAGCAAGCCGTATTTACGGCTGGGTTTGGGAACCTTTAAGGTGACGAGACTTTTAGCGTGACCGTCGGGGGACGATCAGGCTAAAAGTCTCTTTTTTTTGACTTTTATTTAAGGAGAAACCACATGAATGCATTTATGCTGAAAGCCGAAGAGGTGGCGCACCGGCTGGACGTCACTCTTCAGAACGGCCTTTCCGATGCGGAAATCGAAAACCGTCGTGAACGCTACGGCAAAAACGAGTTCAGCCGCCGTCCGCCGGTTCCGTTTTGGAAACGGCTTTTATCGGCGCTCGCCGAACCGATGATGATTTTGCTGCTGGTTGCGCTTTTCATCACCCTCGGCGTCAACATCTTCCGCGCGATCATCGGCGAACATACGGAGTTCATCGAATGCGCCGGCATCTTCATCGCCATTTCCCTTTCAGTCGGTATTTCGCTGATTATGGAAGGCCGCAGCCGAAAAGCGTTTGAAGCGCTGAACAAGATGAAAGATGACTTCAAAGTCCGTGTTATCCGCAGCGGAAAAGCGACGCTGATCGACCAAAGCGAATTGGTTCCCGGCGATGTTGTCGTTCTTGAAACGGGGAACAAAATTCCTGCCGACGGCCGCCTCTTTGAAGGCAACGGACTGACCGTCGATGAATCGGCTTTGACCGGCGAAAGCGCCGCAGTCAAAAAAGATCCCGAACTGCTGTTTGAAAACGAAAAAACCGCATTGGCAGAACGGCGCAACTGCGTTTACTCCGGCTGTTTCGTTACCGCGGGCAACGGAAAAATGGTCGTCACTTCCATCGGAGACGACACGGAATTCGGGAAAATTGCTCAGGAACTGACTAAAAACGAACAGGAGACCATTCCTATCCAGGAGAAACTCTCACGCCTCGGAAAAATCATTACCGTTATCGGCGCCTCGATTTCGGCATTGGTTTTCATCATTCAAGTCGTTTACGCAGGCATTTCCGGCGCTTTTACATCGGGAACCGCCGCTTTTCAGGTCATTTCGGAGGCGTTCATTTCGTCGATCGTCTTAATCGTCGCCGCTGTTCCCGAAGGTCTGCCGACAATGGTCGCCGTTTCACTGGCCATCAACGTCATCAAAATGTCGAAGAAAAACGCCTTGGTAAAGAAACTTGTTGCCTGCGAAACCATCGGCTGTGTCAACGTTATCTGCTCCGACAAAACCGGTACGCTGACCGAAAACCGTATGACTGTCACCGACATTTTCTGCGACGGAGTTCTCATCAAACCCGAAACGCTGACCGCCGGCTTTTTCGCCGACAATATCTGCGTCAACAGTGCGGCCGATTTGGAAAAAACCGAAACCGGCACCCGTTTTGTCGGAAACCCGACCGAATCGGCGCTGCTGACCGCCTACGGAAAAGCCGCCGGCTTACCCGACTATCGGACGGTTCGAGAACAAAAAGAAAAAATCTTTGTTTTTCCGTTCAGTTCGGAGACCAAAAACATGACAACGCTGGTCAAAGACAACGGCAAAGCGACGGTTTATACAAAAGGAAGTCCCGAAAAGATTCTGTCGATGTGCACCTCGGCTCTCGTCAACGGCAAAACGGAGCCGCTGACCGAAGCGCTGCGCAAAAAATTGGATGAACAAATCGCTGCATTCCAAAAGCAGGCGAAACGTGTTCTCGGTTTTGCCCACAAACAGACGGAAATTCCAAAGGACTGTGCCGCCGAACGCGCGCAAATCGAATCGGATCTGATCTTTGACGGATTCTCCGCAATTGCCGACCCGCTGCGCAAAGAAGTTTACGATGCCGTTCTCCAAAGCCGCAGCGCCGGCGTCGACATTAAAATTCTGACCGGCGACAACATCGTCACCGCTTCGGCAATCGCCGACGAACTTCACCTGCTGGATGCCGACCATGCCGCCTACGAAGCGCACCTCCTTGAAGAACTGGATGACAAGGCGCTCAGTGACCTTCTGCCGCGCATTCGCGTTATCGCCCGCAGTACGCCGACCATCAAAATGAGAATCGTTAACCTGCTGAAAAAGCAAGGCAACGTTGTCGCCGTCACGGGAGACGGTATCAACGACGCTCCCGCCATCAAAAATGCCGACGTCGGAATCGCCATGGGCATCAGCGGTACGGAAGTCTCCAAGGAGGCGGCCGACATCATTTTGTTGGATGATTCGTTCGCAACCATCGTCAAAGCGATCCATTGGGGACGCGGTATCTACAAAAACTTTCAGCGCTTCATTCAGTTTCAGCTGACAGTCAACGTCTCGTCGGTTCTCGTTGTCCTCATTTCCGTCCTGGCCGGATTGAAATCGCCGTTTACCGCGCTGCAAATCCTTTGGATTAATCTGATTATGGACGGCCCTCCCGGATTGACGCTTGGATTGGAGCCTATCTCGCCCGATTTGATGAAAGAAAAGCCGACGCCGCGCAACGCCTTTATCATCTCAACGCAAATGCTGACGCGCATCCTTGTCAACGGTCTTTTCATTACCCTCGTCGTCCTTTCCCAGTCGTTTGAAGCGACCCGCTTCATTCCTGCCGCGCCCGAACAGGTTCCGACAATTCTCTTTACTCTCTTTGTCGTTTTTCAGCTCTTCAACGCTCTCAACAGCCGCGATCTCTCCGCCCGTTCCATTCTCTTTAACGGACTTTTCCGCAACAAACTGCTGCTGGGAATGTTTGTCCTCACTTTTATTTTGCAGGTGATCATCACCCAATTCGGCGGCGCGGTCTTCAAAACTGTTCCGCTGACATTAACACAGTGGGGATATATTGCCGCTGTCGGCTTCTCAATCATTGTGTTCGACGAAATCGTCAAACTGGCGGTTCGGCTGGGACGACGCCTCCGTTCGAGATAATCTTTTTCCTTCAACCCGGCCGGCTTCTTCGGAAGCCGGTTTTTTTTTCATAAATTTTCCACACTCCCTTGAATTCATTTTAAATGAGTATTATACTCACTATAAGGAGTTGTTTATGAAAAATTCATTTTTAATTCTCGGATTTTTAATTTCATTATTAATTTCATGTCCTCCTCCGACACCCGAACCGGGGCCGGACGAAGGCGGCAGCGGATCGGGAAACGAAACTGCCAAAGAGGTTACGGTTTCTTTCGACGCCAACGGCGGAACCGGCACCATTGCCCCGATGAAGGTGAAAGCCGGCACGGAAATCACACTGCCGGACGGCACCGCCTTTTCCCGAAAATACTACACTTTCAATTACTGGACAATTTCGGGAACGGATTTTTATGAGGCGGGCAGCAAATACACCGTGAAGGCCGATACGGTCTTTTCCGCGGCATGGCGTCATAACCAGGTTTCGATCACTTACGACAGCAATGACGATACCGTTTTCGACACGGAACAGTGGGTCTATGCCGGTTCCGATCTGATTTTACCCGGGAAAAACCAGTTCGATTCTTCTCCGTCCGGAAAGCATTTTTACGGCTGGACGACCTCCGCAACGGCAACTGAAGCCGACATTCTGGCACCGGGTTCCGCCTTCCGCGTGGAAGAAACGGCACTGACATTCTACGCGTACTGGGGAAGCGAATCCGTCCCCGAATACACCGTGACCTTTTTCGGCACGGAAATGGAAGCGATTACTTTTAACAAATATACCGAAGAAATCCGTCTGCCGCTTTACACCGGTGAACCCGGCCTGCTTTGCAAAGGATGGGATACCGATTCGGCAGCAGAAACTGTTGTTTACGAAGACGGCGGCACGATTCCGAAAGCGGCTCTGACCGGTAACATTGTCCTCTATCCGATTCTGGAAGATGTTCGCGTCACCCTGACATGGGAAAAAAACGGAGCCGTCTCTCCCGATGACAGTACTGTTTTTCCGAATCAGGCCGCTCCCGGCGATTTTCTCTTTATGGCTTATGCGGTTACCAAAGACAGCGGCGACGGGAAAGTCTGGATTCTCGAAAGTGTTACGGCAAAAACGGTATCGGGACAGACTGTTTCCACCCGAAAAGAGATGATGGACGACATTGCCGAAGTCTGGTACATATCCGTTCCGGCGGAAGCGACCGTGATTACGCTGAACTGGAAAGAAAAAACAGATGCCGTCATTACGTCTCTGACAGTTGCGGAAAATTACGAATATTCCGATGACGAATCATCGATTGATTTTCAATTTATCTACAAAGCCGATTTCGATCCGGCACAGGGAAATCTGAAAATCACCAAAGGCGGACAGGAAATCGACATCCTTTCTTATCACTATGAGTTTTACACGGCGGAAGAAAAAATCGCTTTCTGCGGCCTCTCCCCTGCGGCGGGTCCGGGACAGTATCTGCTGCAAATCATTGTCAACGGCAACGTTCTGAAAGAAGCCTCTTTCAATGTCACTCTTACCGAAGGCGGTGACCCGACAACCCCTCAAACGCACACAGTCACCTTCAACAGCGACGGCGGCACCGGCACCGTTGACCCGATGACCGCCGAAGCCGGCTCCGCCATCACACTGCCTTCCGCCGACGGCCTGTCCCGGCAGTATTACACCTTTACCGCCTGGGAAACGGGCGAAAAGCACTACAACCCGGGTGACAAATTTACCGTCAGTGCCGATACGGTCTTTACCGCGGTGTGGACACGCAATACGATTACGGTCACTTATGAGGCCAACCATGAATCCGTAACGCCTTCCACCCATACGGAAACGGTCGATGCCGGCGGCATTTTCCGGCTGCCGGAAAATCCGTTTGACAATTCACCCGACGGACAAATCCTTTACGGCTGGGCACTGACGCAAACCCCTCAGGAATCCGAAATTCTCAAACCGAATGACGGTTATTCTGCCGGTGAAGCCGATATCACTTTTTATGCGGTATGGAAAAGCTCATCCGAGGTTGTTTCTCTGACATGGAATAAAAACGGGGCGGAAATTCTGAACCCGAACCTTGGAGAAGCCGACCTTTTCCCGACGACTCTGACGTCCGATACAACATTCACATTTCCTGCCTATGCCGTCACCAAAAAACCGGCATCCGGCGCCAACCCTTTTCTTCTGACGGGGTTAACGGTCACGACAGCGGACAATGAGCCGGTTTCCGTTTCCGAACAGACGAACGGCGAATCGGGTCTGTCGGAATGGCGCTTTACAACCGGAAGCAAAAATCTGAATATCACCCTGAACTGGGAGGAAGTCTCCTATCCGTCTGTGACCATCTCACAGATACTCCCCTCTTACAATCCGGGAGCAATGAACGTTGCCATGACCTATCTTTCGTGTAATTTCAATCCCTATCCGGAAATGTTTTCCCTGCAAGAATATAAATCTGAAAAAGATGAATATGAACTTGTTGCGGCCGATTACCGGTTTTCTGCTCCCGTCAATGGCGAATATGTCTTTGAAATAAATTGGTCGGAAACGATTACAGGCAGGGAACATTATTATAAGGTGAACGCAACGACCGGTTCGACATCAAAAGAATACCGCTTTTATCTGGAGCCTCCGAAAATCAGTCTGACATATATCAAAAACGGAGCGGAAGTACCTCCGGCTCATGAAGACTATACGTTTCCCGAAACCGCCTACTATGAAGAAACGTTGCAAATATTTCAACTGCTGTTCTACAAAAATGACGGTACGGATACGCCTTACATCCTGACCGGAATCAATGTCACCGAAACCGATAATCCTTCCGTCACATTAACCGTCACCCCCGGAAATGAAGAACTATCCGGTTCCTACTGGGAATATACAGCAGGGGACAAACCGCTGACCGTCGAACTGTTATGGGAGAAGCAGACGATTGGCAACTATACTTTTGATGTTCAGTTTGGATTCAGTGAGGAAAATTATATTGAAGTGGGCGTTTTGACAGATATTGCATTATCGCCGGGCATGATCACCGTTAGGGACGAAAATGATAATCCGCTTACCCCTTCCCAAAAAACGGCGACATGCGTTCAAATTCAAGACGGAATTCGATCCTACTCCTGTTTCCTCGACTTCTCCACGAACATTCCGGCTGGCACCTATAAAGTGATCTTCACTGTTTCGGGTCAGACAATCCATACGGAAACCGTCACGGTATCCGAACCGCAGCCGTAACGGCTTGTACGGATAACCGTATCCGCTTTCTTTTTCGGCCGCCGCTTTTGCGGCGGTTTTTTTTATTTCTTTTTTAAACGCGTATTCCTGCGGAAATCGGAGTGTCGGCAATCAAATATCTTCAAACCCATTTGATAATCGAATCCGCCGGTTTCCGTATTTTTTCCCGTGTTTCCGCCGCCGAATCGGTCTTCGGATAACCGAGCGCGACAATCAGACGCGGTTTTCCTTTACAGCCGATCAGCCGGCGCACCGCTTTTTCCCGGAACCAACCGATGATGCACGAAGACAAACCCATTTCTGTCGCCTCAGCCGTCAGATAAGCGCAGGCAATTCCGAGGTCGATGGAACGGTAATCGTTATTTTTCAACAGCATACCGGCGCGGGCCGACAAATTCATTGTGCCTTCACTGATGACGACGAAAACGGGCACCTCCTCCGTCCAACTGTTGATGCCCATTCCCTGCGTCAGCGGTGCCAGTTTGCGGGCCGTATCGCCGGTGCAGACCGTCATCATCCACGGCTGGCTGTTGCACGCCGACGGCGCCAATCTCGCGGCAGCCAGACACGCCTCAATTTTTTCTTTTTCGACGGGGCGCTGCGCATCGTATCCGCGCACGCTCCGCCGGCATTGCGCAATTTCCCGAAAATCCATAAGCGCTCCTAAAAATTCGTCCCGTTCCAACCCCAATCATCAACAGGCTGATAGGTGATGTAAATCGATTGCGGATCAATGCCGAGCCGTTCATTCAAAATACGGGTGGCGGTTTTTGTCAAACAGAGATACACATCGCTGCCGAGATCGCCGACTTGTTTGATTTCGACGAGAGCTCCGTTTTTCATTTTTTCCCCGCTGAAACGCAAATCAACGCCATCCTCGAATGCAATCATTAAAAACGACTCCGGCTTTCCGGCTTCTGCCATCATTTTCCCGAAATCGGAGGTCAGTTCGTCCCGAAGAGCCGGCGTCAGTTCCGCCGTTGTTTTTAACTGAATCAAAGGCATGTTTTTCTCCTTCCGTCCATTATAATCGAAACAGTGAGAAAATCAACTTTTCTGAAAAAAAGTTGCCAAAACGATTCCTCGGATATATAATCAAAATACGATTTTACCTTCACAAGGAGTTTTTATGAAATCCGATACGGTCAAAGCACCGTCTCACTACGCGTCCTTAGACGGATTACGCGGAGTGGCAGCTGTTATTGTTCTGCTTTACCATATCGGCGAAGCCCACGCCGTCGACCGTTTTACGCAGATGTTCAACCACGGCTATTTGGCTGTTGATTTTTTCTTCATTAAATATATAAAAGAATCGGGGGAAGCAACGACCGCCGGAGCTGTCGGATATGCGGTTTTGCTTTTTATCGGCAGCATTGTCGCGGCGGCTTTGGTCGAACGGTTTTACGAAAGACCTGTCAGAAAAATGCTGAGCAAACGTTTTTAACGGGAGTTTAATGTTTTTCCGCGAAATATAATTTGTGAGCATGAAACGAATTTTGATTATCGATGACGAAATCCGCCTGACGCGTTTATTGGAAATGGAACTGCACCGGGAAGGTTATGAAACGGTCTCCGTTCACGACGGCGTCAGTGCCATCAGAGAAGCGCTCAACGGAAGCTGGGATTGTATCCTCCTCGACATCATGATTCCTCGAATCAGCGGCTTCGAAGTTTTAAGTCAAGTCCGAAAGATGATTTCCTCACCCGTTTTGTTTTTATCTGCCAAAAGCGAACCGGAAGACATCATCAGAGGCTTGGACGCCGGAGCTGACGACTACATCGTCAAACCGTTTCATACAGGCGAACTTTTAGCGCGCATTCGTGCGGCTTTACGGCGCTGCGAACAACAACGAAAATGGAAAGAAATTTCTTTTCAGGATCCGTTAACTTCGCTTCTTAATCGCCGCGGCTGGGACGCCTCCGTTCCGTTGATTCTTCAAGCCGCTGTCGAAAACGGCAGCCGAATCGGAATTCTAGCGATTGATATTGATTCTTTCAAAGAACACAACGACCGTTACGGTCATGAAGTCGGCGACCGCGCTTTGACAACTGTAGCGGAATCCATTCGCACAACTTTTTCCGGAATAAAAGCGCTTTTTTGCCGTATCGGCGGCGATGAATTTGCCATTCTGACTGCCGGCATCGAAGAAGAAGAGGTTTTTTCATTGGCGCAAAAATTCAGCGCCGCTGTGACCGCCGCGTTCCAAGGCGGAGAAAAGCCTTTAACGGTCAGCATCGGCATAAAAACCGCCGTTCCGCAGCCTGAAACAACTGTTAAGGAATTGATTCATGACGCCGACGCAGCGCTGTACCGCGCTAAGAACAACGGAAAAAGCCAAACAGTCGTCTGCAAACGCGATTCGGAATAACAAAAAAGACCTCCTTTCGGAGGTCTTTTTTTCGAAACAGCTTATTTTGCCAGAGCCTGAGCCACGTCGACGGCGACAGCCACCGTTGCCCCGACCATCGGGTTGTTGCCGATGCCGAGGAAGCCCATCATCTCGACGTGAGCCGGAACCGAAGAGGAGCCGGCAAACTGGGCGTCGGAGTGCATCCGTCCCATGGTGTCAGTCATACCGTAAGAAGCGGGACCGGCCGCCATGTTATCCGGGTGGAGAGTCCGTCCCGTACCGCCGCCGGAAGCCACGGAGAAGTATTTTTTGCCTTTTTCGACACACTCTTTTTTGTAAGTGCCGGCAACCGGGTGCTGGAAGCGGGTCGGGTTGGTGGAGTTTCCGGTAATGGAAACATCAACGCCTTCGTGCCACATGACCGCCACACCTTCGCGCACGTCATCGACTCCGTAGCATTTGACTTTGGCGCGTTCGCCGGTCGAATACGGAATTTCCTTGACGATTTTCAGCTCGCCGGTGAAGTAATCGAATTTTGTTTGAACGTAAGTGAATCCGTTGATGCGGCTGATGATTTGAGCGGCATCTTTTCCGAGACCGTTCAGGATACAGCGCAGCGGCTCCTTACGCACTTTATCCGCTTTGGCTGCAATTTTAATCGCCCCTTCGGCCGCCGCAAACGATTCGTGTCCGGCCAGGAAGGCAAAGCATTTGGTCTCTTCGCGCAGCAGACGGGCCGCCAGATTTCCGTGCCCCAAACCGACTTTGCGGTCTTCGGCAACCGAACCGGGGATACAAAACGCCTGCAAACCGATTCCGATGGCTTCCGCGGCATCGGCAGCAACCGTGCATCCTTTTTTAATCGCAATCGCGGCACCGACCACGTAAGCCCATTTGGCATTTTCGAAACAGATCGGCTGCGTCTCTTCGACGGTCTTATACGGATTGATTCCGGCGTTGTCGCAGATTTCTTTTGCCTCTTCGATACTGTTAATACCGTACTCTTTCAGAACCTTTTTGATTTTATCGATACGGCGTTCGTAGCTTTCAAATGTGATTTTCTCTGCCATGACTTCCCTCCTATTCATGCCGCGGATCAATCAACTTCACCGCGCCCTGCTCTTCGGTTGTCCGTCCGTAAGAACCGCGGGCCTTTTCCATCGCCGTCGCGGGATCGTCGCCTTTCTTGATGAATTCCATCATCTTTCCGAAGTGGATAAACTTGTAACCGATAATCGCGCCGTCTTTGTCGACCGCCACTTTTTCGACGTAACCTTCCGCCATTTCCAGGTAACGGGGACCTTTCTTCAGCGTCGCGAACATCGTTCCCACCTGAGAGCGCAGTCCCTTCCCCAAGTCTTCCAACGAAGCGCCGATAACCAAACCGCCTTCGCTGAAAGCCGATTGACTGCGGCCGTAAACGATTTGCAGGAAAAGTTCCCTCATCGCAGTGTTAATCGCATCGCAAACCAAATCGGTGTTCAGCGCTTCCAAAATCGTTTTTCCGATCAAAATTTCGGAAGCCATTGCTGCGGAATGGGTCATTCCCGAACAGCCGATGGTTTCCACCAACGCTTCCTGAATGATTCCGTCTTTGATATTCAGGGTCAGCTTACACGCACCCTGCTGAGGCGCGCACCAACCGACACCGTGTGTGAAGCCGGAAATATCCTTGACTTCTTTCGCCTGAACCCACTTTCCCTCTTCGGGAATGGGAGCCGGACCGTGATAAGTTCCCTTGGCCAATGGACACATATGTTCCACTTCCGCTGAATAAACCATATCGTTCTCCTTTGAATGATTTGACGGGTTTCCCCTTTTTTGATTTTACAGAAAAACGGAAAAAAATACCAGTAGTGAATGTGAATTTCAATGGAGCGGCGGAGGCGGAATCTCGACAAAAGCCGATTTTTGTGATAAATTGAAGACGGAGTCAGCCATGGATTTGTCAAAACTGAGAAATATCGGAATTATTGCCCACGTCGACGCGGGAAAAACCACCACAACGGAGCGCATACTTTTTTACACGGGCAAAAGCCATAAAATCGGAGAAGTCGATGACGGACAGGCGACCATGGACTGGATGGAACAGGAACAGGAACGCGGCATCACCATTACATCGGCTGCCACCACCTGTTACTGGAGAAATTGTCAAATCAACATCATCGACACGCCCGGACACGTCGATTTTACCGCCGAAGTGCAGCGGTCACTGCGGGTCCTGGATGGAGCCGTCGGCATTTTTTGCGCGGTCGGCGGCGTCGAGCCGCAATCGGAGACGGTTTGGAGGCAAGCCGAACAGTACGGCGTTCCGCGGATTGCGTTTGTCAACAAAATGGACAGGATGGGAGCCGATTTTGCCGGTGTCGTCCGCCAAATTGAAGAGAAATTCGGAATTTCAACGGCTGTGCTGCAGCTGCCGATCGGGAAAGAGTCGGAATTTGAAGGCGTCATCGATTTATTGAAGATGAAAGAGCTTCATTTTTCAAAAGAAGACCAGGGGCAAACCGTAACCGAAAGCGTTATCCGCGAAGCGCTGGCAAAAGAGGCCTCAGCCGCTCGGGAAAAACTCTTCGACCGACTGACGGAACTTTCCGATGAACTGATGGAAATTGTTTTGGAAGGCAGCGAACCGCCGTCCGATTTGATCCGTGAGGTCATTCGAAAAGGCGTTGCAGAGAGGAAAATTCTGCCGATTCTCGCCGGTTCGTCGCTGAAAAACATCGGTACTCAGCCGCTTTTAGATGCGATTGTCGACTATCTTCCGTGTCCGACCGATGTTCCCGCTCCGACGGCATTCAATCCAAAAAAAGAGAGCGAAGAAACCGTTCCCTGCGATCCGAAAGGACCGCCGCTTGCTCTCATTTTCAAGATTCAAAACGACCGCGAGGCCGGATTTCTCTCTTTTGTCCGCGTTTACAGCGGCATTATCAAAAAAGGAACGGCTCCGATCAATGTCAACAAAAATCAAAAAGAGCGCATTACCCGCATTCTGCGGATGCACGCCAACAAATCGGAAGCGGTGGAAGCGCTGGAAGCGGGCGACATCGGCGTGCTTATCGGCTGTAAAATTTCGCAGACGGGCGATACGCTTGCCGGAGAAGGAAAAAAACTTCTGCTTGAGCCGCCGTCGTTCCCCGAACCGGTGATTTCCGTTGCTATCGAACCGAAAACGGCAAGCGACGGCGATAAACTGCGCAAGGCTCTTGAGGCACTGCAGACCGAAGATCCTACTTTTATCGTAAAAGAAAACCCCGAAACGGGACAGCTGCTGATTTCCGGAATGGGCGAACTTCACCTCGACGTCATTACAACACGGCTTTTGAACGAATACAAGGCGGCAGCCAACATCGGCAATCCTCAGGTCTCCTACCGCGAATCGATTGAAAAAACCGTCTCGCACACGGAAACCTTCAACCGCATGATCGCAGGCAAGGAAAACCGCGCGGGATTGACGCTGACCGTCATCCCCAACCCGGGCAAAGGCAACGAATACGTCTGTGAAGCGTCCGTCCGCTCGATTCCCGAAGAAATTGCAGCTGCCGTCAAAAACGGCATTGAAAACGCATTCCAATCGGGCATCAGTTTCGGTTATCCGTGCATTGATATTAAGGCGGTCGTTACCGAAATAGACTTCAGCGAAGAGTTTTCGACTCCGTTTGCGTTTGAAGCGTGCGCCGTGCAGGCATTCGACAACGCCTGCCGCAGCGCTTCTCCGGCCATCATGGAGCCGATTATGAAAATCGACGTCATTGTGCCAACCGAACGCGTCGGCGAAGTTATCGGATCGCTGACCTCAAAAGGCGGAATCATCAACCATATCGATTCACATCCGGGATACGAATGCATCAGCGGTGAAAACGCGCTGGTGAATATGTTCGGCTACTCAACTGTTCTGCGAAGCCTCACTCAAGGACGCGGCACATTCGGAATGGAGTTTTCCCACTACCGCAAACGGCCGTAGATTGAATCGCTTGAAAAAATCTCTTCTGTATTATACAATACGTTAAGGAGAAATTATGATTGAAAGAGTTTTACTCGGCGACGAAGCGCTGGCTCAGGCAGCCGTCGATGCGGGTTTGTCCTGCGCCTACGGTTACCCGGGAACGCCGTCGACGGAAGTCATGGAATATTTGATTGCCGCAAGCGAAGCAAACGGTTTTAAAGCAATGTGGTGCACCAATGAAAAAACCGCTTACGAAGAAGCGTTGGGGGCTTCGCTGGCCGGAAAACGGGCACTGATTACGATGAAACACGTCGGTTTAAACGCTTCCGCCGACGCCTTTGTGAACTCGGCATTACTCTCCATCAACGGAGGTCTGGTTGTCTGCGTTGCCGACGACCCGGGAATGCATTCGTCCCAAAACGAGCAGGATACGCGGGCATTGGCTGCTTTTGCAAAGGTTCCGGTTTTTGAACCGGTTTCACAGCAGGAAGTGTATGACATGACGCGGGAGGCGTTTGAGGTCTCCGAACGGTTCGGAGTTCCGGTGATTCTCCGGATGGTAACGCGCATAGCCCACTCGCGCGCTTCAGTCAGACTCTCCGAAAAACGCCCTCAGAACGGACTGAATAAATCCTCCGATAAAACCGGCTGGATGCTTCTTCCGGCGACCGCCAAGCGCAACTGGGCGCGTCTGCTGGAAAAAGAGAAGCAGTTTCACTCCTATTCCGAAGAATCGAAGTACAATACGCTGAAACTGACGGGAAGCAAAATCGGCGTCATTACCGGCGGGTTGGGCGGCAACTATTTCCGCGAAAATACCGGCGATCTGCCGCAGGAACTTTCCCGCCTGCACATCGGGTTTTACCCGATTCCGGCGGAAAAGGTGCGCCGCCTTTACGAATCTGTTGATGAAATTCTGGTTATCGAAGAGGGTTACCCCGTCATTGAAGAACAGCTTCGCGGTCTGCTCGGTCCCGGAAAACCGATTCACGGCAAACTGGACGGAACTGTCGTCCGTACCGGCGAACTGACGCCCGATAACGTCCGCGCCGCGTTGGCTCTGCCTCCGCGGCCGTGCGGCTCCGTCAATGCATCCGATGTTATTGTACCGCGGCCGCCGGCGCTTTGCAAAGGGTGTCCGCACGCCGACACTTTTGCGGCCGTTAAGGCAGCGTTGGCAGAACAGCCGCAATCCTTGGTCACCTCCGATATCGGATGCTACTCATTGGGAGCACTGCCGCCTCACAGCGCCATCGAAACCATTGTTTGTATGGGTGCTTCTGTCGGAATGGCTAAAGGCGCCGCCGAAGCGGGACTCTACCCCGTTGTTGCGACCATCGGCGATTCGACCTTCCTTCACAGCGGAATGACAGCCCTCATCGACTGCATTCAGAACAATACCGATATGACGCTGATCATCCTCGACAACAGCACCGTCGGAATGACCGGCGGACAACCGACGATGATTCCTTCAAGCCGTTTTGAACCGTTAGTACGAGGTTTAGGCGTCGATCCCGAGCACATTCGCACCATTGTGCCGCTGCCTCAGCAGCATGACAAAAATACAGCTATCATAAAAGAAGAAATCGAACACCGCGGCTTATCGGTCATTCTTGCCGTTCGGGAATGCATTGAAACCGCCAAACGAAGAGCGAGGAAAACAAAATGATTTGCAACATGATTTTATGCGGCGTCGGAGGACAGGGCGTTCTCTCGTTGGCTGCAATTATCGCCAAAGCGTCACTGTCAGCACATTTAAACGTCCGTCAATCGGAAGTTCACGGAATGAGCCAACGCGGCGGCGAAGTTTCATCGCATCTGCGTATCGGCGATGAAGAAATTGTCGGCGATTTGGTTCCCTCCGGAACAGCCGATTTGATCATTTCAATGGAACCGATGGAATCGCTGCGCTATCTGAATTACTTAAAACCGAACGGAATCGTCATTACGGCCTCCGAACCGGTCAAAAACATCAGCAATTATCCCGACGTCAATGCCGTTTACGCAAAAATTGCCGAAATCCCCGGTTCGATCTGTTTGGAAGCGGAGTCTCTGGCCGAAGCCGCCGGTTCCCGACGGGCGTCAAACATGGTGCTTATCGGAGCCGCCTCCTCGTTTCTGCCGTTGGAAACCGACGGACTGCAAAACGCAATCCGGGAAACCTTCGCGTCAAAAGGCGAAAGCATCGTCGAAACCAATCTGAAAGCGTTTGACGCGGGGCGCCGCTTTCAAAATCCCAATTAAACGGAAGTCAAAATTATGGAAAAAATCGTTTTTCGGCATCAGGAAATCGAAACGCTGCCTCTGCCGCAATTAAAGGAGCTGCAAAGACAAAAACTGCAGAAAACGGTAGAGGCGGCGCTGAAAACACCGTTTTACAAAAAACGGCTCAACGACGCCGGCATCCGCGATGCCCGCGATATTCAAACCGAAGCCGACTTCCGGAAAATTCCGTATACGACAAAACACGATCTGCGGGAAGCGTTTCCTTACGGAATGCTGGCGGCAGACAAGGCGGATGTGGTCCGTATGCACGCCTCAAGCGGCACAACCGGCGTTCCGACGGTTGTTTACCTGACGCAAGCCGATTTGGACAAAGCGGCGGAATTGAACGCCCGTTCGTGCGCCTGCACCGGCAGCACAAAAAATGACGTCTTTCAAAACATGATGACCTACGGCCTCTTCACCGGCGGACTGATGCTTCACTACGGCGCCGAACGGCTGGGAATGATGGTGATTCCCTCCGGAAGCGGCAATACCAAACGGCAGCTGCAGCTGATGAAAGATTTCAGAACGACGGTTGTTCACGCTACGCCGTCGTATCTGCTGCATATGTACGACGTTATGAAAGAAGAAGGTTTCCGCCCCGAAGATTTTGCACTGAAAAAAGCGTATATCGGAGCCGAACCTCACAGTGAAGACATTCGAAAAAAAATCGAGATGCTCTACGGAATCGATGCTTACAACTCTTACGGACTGTCGGAGATGAACGGTCCCGGGTTGGCGTTTGAATGTGTTTACAAGAACGGAATGCATCTGTGGGAAGATTACTACATCGGCGAAATCATCAATCCCGAAACGCTGCAGCCGCTGTCCGACGGGGAACGCGGCGAGCTGGTTCTTACCATTTTGGAACGCAACGGCATGCCGATTCTGCGATACCGTACCCGTGATTTAACCCGGTTTATTCCCGAACCGTGTCCGTGCGGCCGAACACACCGCCGGCTCGAACGGATGACCGGCCGAAGCGATGATATGCTGATCATCAACGGCGTCAACGTCTTCCCGTCGCAAATCGAAGAAGTGATTATGAAAATGCCGGAAATCGGCAACAACTATCTGATTCGGGTTCAGAAACAGGGACCGCTGGACAAGCTGACGGTTAAAGTCGAAGTGACCTCTTCGGTCTTTACCGACGATACCCGCGATCTGGAAAATCTGCAAAAGCGGATTCAATCCAACCTGCAGGCGGTCGTCTTCATCCGCCCGGCGGTGGAACTCCACGAACCGGGCGCGCTGCCGGTCAGTCAGGGAAAAGCGGTGCGGGTCATTGACGAACGCAAAGAAAGCTGAACGACTAAGCACCGAAAAAAAACCGCGGGTATGATTCCCACGGTTTTTTTTTGACTGAAAAAGCGACCGTTCTACTAAAAACGGCCGCAATAATCGAGAATTTTAAGGCGACACTACCGAACCGTCATTTTGACGTTTCGGCCAATCGATAGCTTTTATCTGAATATTACCGATTATAGCACCATAGTCACCATCCCAATAACTAGTTCCGCTTTTTTTAATACTGTAAAGAACCGAAAATCCGGTAATATTCCCGTTTCTAACAATAAACGGTTGCTGATCAGTTTTCATATCTCTTAATGCCGCAATTACAGTTTCGCCGGAAGTATCATTCGGAGAAGAGGCACTCCATTCGATTCGAAATTCTGTGCCGCCGTTATCATTAAAATTTCCGTTACCCGACCGACGCTGAACAACCAGATAACGATCTCCCCCTAAACCATTAGCATTCGTAATAGGATCAAAATCTCTATGCTTATATGACACTTGATATTTAACATTTTGAAACAATGTTCTTTCCACTTCAAGAGATCGTAAACCCAAAACCACATTACTGACCGGAGATCTGTAACCGCACGTCAAATATCCCCTCGCTGTGCCTTTTTTATCGCGAATACCGCCGCAGATAATGAAACTCGACCCTATGGTTGTTACACCCGTTATCTCTTTCGCGGTGTTACCTTCATACCAATAACGTTTGTATCCGTGTGTGTGCTCATTATCGGGAGCGTCTATCGCATCGGCCAGCTCCCAGCCGGTCGGCGTAAAGGCTTGTGCATCACCTTCATTAGCGTTGCCCGGAGAATCCTGTCCCGCAAAATTTCCATAAGCTGAAAATAAATCCTCGGTCGACGGAGCATTCACTTTTAACGATCCTGTTGTCGAAACAGGGTTTTTTGCGTAATCCGTATCGGAAAATGAGACAGAGAAAGTTCCTGCTATCAATCCTGCAGATCCATAGTTTGAGCCGTTATGTGTGTAAGAAGGTATGTTGGCAGAACGGGATGTTTTATATCCGGAATTATCTTTTACATCCCATGAGTATTGAGTGGCTCCGAACGCAACAACTGATTGCTCTGTCAAAATTTCCGGCGGCGTTGTATCCTTCAGAAAAACTTTGATGCTTTTTTCTGCCGAATTTCCGGCACTGTCTTTTGCTTTCAGGAGCACCATTTTTGTATTAATTTCATTAGTCGGAGTCTGATAATAATAGCAATTTGTATTTTCACCCGTACTGTGTTTCAGTGTCGTTTGCAAATCCGAATTGGCATAAGCTTCCTGGGTACTCGAATTGATGACATTGGGATATTCGATCCAGCATTTAATTCCGGAATCGGTAGTAGCAAAATCACTCTCCGAAGTTCCATCTTTTGGGAAAACCTCAACAGTCGTACCGCCGTCATCACTAACAGAAACGGAGAGTTTTCCCAGAATATCTGTTTCCCATGCACTCCATTGATCTTTCCACATGTCGATTTCGATCTCGTAGACAGCCTGCTCGTCGGCAATGGTAATCACCGGAGGAGTGCTGTCGACAATCACCGAAATGTAAAGTTCAACGGCTGACATATTTCCATCCTTGTCGGATACTGTCATTGTCACCGGATCGGCGGGACTACTGCCCCCGTCAATAATTGCCTGCAAAACCGCCGTATAGGCTTCATTTTCCGTGGCAGAAACACGATAAGAAATATCGCCGTCTTCCAGGTCGTACGCTTTTATGGTCGGCAGCGATTTTCGAAAAGCCTCCGCCGCTTTACTTTGTTTCTCTTCGTCGGAAACGCCTGCATCGAAAGTCAGCTGTTCGATAATCAACGGATTTTCAGGCGTTGTTCCGTCGCCGTTGACAACAATTCTCGGAATGTCGGATTCCAGGACATACACGGTTAAAATCTCCGTCGTCGATAATCCGCCTGTATCGCTGACCGTATAGTAAACAGAATAGGTTCCGGGCACAGATGTATCAACAGTCTCCGCATTGACGACAACCGATTCGGATAAATCCGTATTGCCGTCGCTGCTGACAGCGGTTGCCGACGGCGGCGTAAATTCGGAATTTAAAGCCAAAATCACAGGATTATCTCCCGCTATGGTAATAACAGGCGACTGTCCGATTCCGACATGAACCGTCCGGTAAACGGCAGCCGATTTCCTTCCCAATCGGTCGACAGCTATATAGGAAATCTGATAGCTTCCCGAACGCGACATGTTTAAAGCCGATAAATCACAGATAACAGAATCGGAAATATCTCTGCCGGAAGCGTCGGTCGCTTTATAACCGAATTCCACATAAGCGGCATTTACATCAAAAAAGACCTCGAGAGGACCAATCAGTGTGATAACCGGTAATCCGATATCCTGATTTTTCTCACAGGAAAAAACAATAATCGATAAAGATAAAATCATCAGTAACTTTTTCATATTCTGACTCCTATTTTTCCCGCTGAACACGATAGTAAGAGGAAAGACTGCTTCCCTCCAACGTCATCAGTTGTTTATTTTCCGTCAGTGTCATCTTAAAACTGTACGGAGGCTGTTTTTCGTCTTCGGGCGTCAAAACCAAAAGGTACCAGTAAACACCGTAATCGCCGGAAAGCTTCACCGAATATTTTCCGGTTACAGGTTTAACAACATCAACGCCGTCAATTTGCCGGGTCCACGTAAAACGTCCCGAATCAAGATCGAGAGTTTCGGTGATTTCTCCCAACTCCAACACCCATAAATCGTCCAAATTCAGCTTTGTCGGCGTATCCCATCCATCGGGAAGACAGGAAAACAGAAATGCCGACGTTAAAAAAACCGCAAATAACTTTTTCATTCCTTCCTCCTACCACGCACTCAAATTATAATTAATCGCGGCTGCCTTGTTTGTAAAATACCCGTTGTTGCATGGAACCGGACAACCCGGCCAGTTGATTCGAGTAAAATGCCATGAATTGGCGCCGGCCGCCGGATACGAATTTTTTTGACTCGGATCGAGATCGCGGTCGAAATCATATCCGTGAACCTGATAGTTAAAGACATCTTTGTTTCCGGTGCCGATCATGATAATTTCGTCGGGGCTGAAAGTCTTCATCGCCCTGGATCCCATTTTTACCTTGACGTGTCCGCCTTTGGTATATGAGCCGTCAGCATCCGCCCACAATCCCCAGAAAGGACCGTAATCGCGAACCGTCATTTGCAAATCCAATGTCCCGGAATACAACGGAGTCGTAATCTTAATTCCGCTTAAAGTCAACTGTCGGGGCTGCTGAGACGCCGTTGAAACAGACATACTCATTGACAGCGAGATGCCGTAACCGCTCCAGTCGGAATAAGTGGTTCCCGCCGAACCGCCTGAACCGGTCAGGTTCAGAACACTTCCGACAGAGAATGTCATTTTGCCGCCTTTTTCTCCGTTATGCGAAAAACTGAGATTGGGCATCCAGCCGACCGTATTATTCCACAGCATGCGGGGAATATTGAGCTGCCAGATGGTGTTTAAAGCACAATCTGTAAGCCACTTTGACAGATGGGCAAATTCCTTATCGCTGAGATTCGGCCATCCCACTGCTTTATTTCCCAAATTAATCCACTCGTTGGCACCTTTCTCTTTGTAAACCAGCTGATATTCGATTTTCATCCACTGATTCATATCCACTTCTTTCTGGCGAAGAATACACTTCCACGCCTCACGGTCCCAAGCCGCATAATCCCAAGTCACTTTACCGACCTGATTGCCGTTTCTGTCAAAGTCGGGCATGGGGTCTTCCCAACTGATTTTTCCGTTCTTAAACGAATCATTTACCTCGTAGTTTACAACACGACTCTGTTTCGCCTGATTTTTTTTCGGAAAATGTTTCGAAGGATCGGTGTTGGCAGGCGGCAGACTGAGCGGATAAACGCCTGTCTCATCGCCGTACCAACAAGTACGCACCAGCTGAACATCATAAAGGTAGCCGATTTCCGAATTCATGTTCAGTTCAGCCTCGACTTTAACCGTGCCGATTTCCGTTCCCTGTGTAGCAGAAATCGAAACCAACGTCGGCGGCGCTTTCTTAAAGTAAAGAGATTTTCCGAAAGTCGACCGTCCCGGCAAATAAGTTTCGGCAGCGTTCTCGCCCAAAGTTTTGTTGATTTCATCGGGATAGTCGGTATACCCTTCGTTAAGAGTAATGACAGCCGGTCCTGAAGCGACATCGTAAGAGGCAATCATATCCTGCTTTACCGGCAAAATCCGGAAATAGAGTTCCGCATCGGAAATTTCACCATCGACAAGACCGTTCAAATCTTCTTTCGACAGAACCGTTTCCAATCCCGCTACGGCAGCCTGGTTATTGTTGGCTGCAGGCGTTAACGGATTTCCCCAAGCGACGTCTTCCGTCGGAGCACCGCCGTTCACCGCTTTCGCTGCAAAAACGTAATAAGCGTCGGCATTCAGACAAACAGGCCAAGAAAGCGCAATAGTGTGATCGGCCTTCAGCATGGCATACGGTGTCAAAGTATCCGCAGAAACCAACGCCGCGCCTTTGGATCGATCCTGATCGGCATATTCATCCAGAGAAGAAAGAGTTCCGACTCCGTATTCGTTGACGGCAGCAACTCTGTAATAGAATTTGTCTCCGCTTTGCACTTGCGAACTGTTGTCATACCAAACCAATGCTGTTACCTGTTTGTCATCAACCATCAATGAGATTTCCGACAATGTTTGAGACGGATCGTCAATCGCAATTTCGGTTCCGACGATATTTCCGCTGTTAAACTCGTCTTCGGTAATTCTATAAACACGATAAGCGCCGGCGCTCTCGTCTTTCGTCCAAACAACACGAACGGCATTCAGAATTTCTCCGGTGGAAACAGATTGAATATACCCGGCCTGAGGCGCACCGGCTGTCAGCAATGCTCCGCGAATCATAGAACTGCGTTCGCTGACCGTCTCTCTGTCAAAACAGGCGACAACATAATAGTAGTAGTTGACACCGCTTTTAAGCGTTCCGCCGTTTAACTCACTGTAGTCATCATAAACAGTTTCCGTAAAAGCCTGATCGAGCCGGTTGAAATTTTCGATATTGGGAGTCACATCGTCATAAGCGGACTCCGCACGGTAAAGATAGTAAAAAGCAGCTCCCTCAACCGGCTTCCACGAAACGGTAATTTTTTCCGTCGATTCGCGGAATGAAGCAGTCAAATTACTGACGCCGGCCAGTGCAAATCCGCTTGCCGATGCACTGAGAGAGCTAACCTCAGTTTCAACCGAATTCATATTAACCGCGCGCACGTAATAAGAATAAGCAACACCGACATCAATCGAATTGTTTCCGACCATATCATCATAATAAAGATTCTGAATCGGTTGAGTGCCTGTCAGACTGGTCAACACGGTATTTCCTTCGGCATCCTTTCCTTCCCGGTAAACGTAATACCAAATCTGCTGATCTTCATAAAAGACCTGCCGCCAGGTAATGCGAATGCGGTCGCTGTAATCCCCTTGAGTTGCCGTGACCAATGTCGGAACGGGAATCGCCGCATTGACATTCAGTCCCGAAGATTCCTCCTCGGAAACAACAGGATTTTCCGTTTTAATAATTGTATTTGTTATATCACGAAGCTGATTGGAACATCCGGTCACAAAAGCGAACAGACACAACAAGCCGAAAATGAGTTTCCGTTTCATTTTTTCCTCCTATTCTTCATTCATTACCGATACGGCGGTCACGGCAACTGGATCGGCAGACGAATAAACGATACCGCTTCCTTCCTCGCCGTCGGATGTTGCCGCCACTCCGAAGTAATAATCTCCGGACGCAAACGGAAAAGTGACAGAAGCCGACGTTTCCGCTGCGTCTCCGATATACGAAAAACCGGCTTCTCCGACTTTTTTGGCATAAAGGGCCCATTTATTTGTCGAAGAAGTCCCGCTCCAGGAGATTTGAACCGTTCCGTCGCCGGCGTCAACCGCCGTTATATCGGTAACTTTCGATGTGCACCGATCGGCAGCCGCTTTGGAAACGACATAGCCGTACGCCTTGTTCGACCACGGAAGAGCGGCAGCGATACTGCTGCCGTAATTGGGGCGCACCTGAAAAAAAGCATGTGTCCGAAACATCGCACTATCCGTCCCGTCAACAATAATATACATATAATATTCCTTCAAACCGGTCTCTTCGGTTGGCTCGGCACAGTACACCGTACAACCGGAAAGCGTCTGAAAAACAGTGCCTTTAGTCAAACCGTTAAATTCCGTATTGCTGTCGCCGTAATTGGAAAATCCGGCTAAAGACGACGAAACAGTCGACCATTGCGATGTGAAATTCGGGTTTGCAAGACTGTCGAGTCCCGTTGCCGATGCGGCTACACGAATTTGAAAAGAGAGCCCTAAAAGCATTTCTGTCAGCTTTTCATCTTCAACAGGTTGATCTCCGTAATCGTAAAGAACAGACTGAACTTCCCAAGAAACTTTAAAAATTCCTTTTTTATCAGACGCGGCATAAATTCCTTCTCCGCCCTGTCCGGCGCACAAATTTCTGACCAACGGCAAAACGAAACCGGCTTCCGCCACTGTCGGCTCTCCTTTAATTCCGCCGATGTTAACGGGAGAAATTCGGTAATCATACCGGTATCCCTCTACAGCTGTCTGATCATTGTAATAATACTGACTCTCCGTTAAATCGGGATTGATAAGCGCCGGCACCAAAACCTTCCATTCCGTATCCGGAGCTCCCGTCTGTTTCCTTTCCAAATAATAACTTTCCGCATCTTTTGCTCGAGAATAAGTCAGCTTAACGGAGGTTTGGTCTCCGCGGGAAACAAAAAAATTCTGTACTTTTTCATTATACGCCGCTTCAGATCCGAAAGAAATCGGCAAGACTTTTCCCGCAGCCGATATTTTCCCGTTTACGTTAATTGTTTTCAGTGTCGCCTCAGCCGTAAAATCAGAATCTCCGGATAAAGTCACATCGAAAGAATACTGCGGAGAGGAAACCCGCTCATCTTTGATTTCGACATCTCCGCTTAGGGAGACGGAATATTCTTTTGCATTCGGTACCGAATCCCAACAGAGCAGAACCGTATATTTCCCGTTTCCGGTGGAAATAATGCTTTGTGCATTGGTAGGCGGAAGAACAGCTGTCGAAGAAAGCACTTCTCCCAAGACCGAGTAGTTATTATCGATATCGCCGCCCCCGTCAACAAGCGTTCCGTATTGACAGCTGATCGGGAAAATAAAAAAAGCGGTTAAACAAATTAAAAGCGGCTTTTTCATTTTACATCCCCCATTTTATAAAATCGTTGTGATTCGACTTTTTGTGTTTCCACATCAAAAGTTCCCAACAGAAGCGCCATTCCGTTATTTTCCATCGAATACATCTTTTTATATGTCGTTCCTTTCGGTTCCGTAGGCGCAAAAGCAATCACCCGCTGCATCCCTTCAAAATCTCCGACAGCTTCTTCTAAAAGTTCCCATTTCCCTTTTTCGGAATAAACAGACTCTCCGTCTTGTTTTCGATCCAGCGTATATGACAGGTCGGGAGATAACACAAGCTGTTCTTCGTACAGAACAGACAGCTCTCCGGCTCGAGACAGCCAGATGCCTTCAATTCGTGAAGATGTCGTCGTATCGCAAGAAAAAACTAAAAAAGAAAAAAACGAAATCATTAAAAACACTCTATTCATAATAGCCTCTATTTTTATATTATAACGGTAAATTAAAAATTTTCAATTTAATTAAATATTAAATTTACAAGCTTTCGGCTAATTTACATGTTTCGAATTAGACTTATTCCCCAAAAATAAAGTTAATCATTCGACACAATCTGATCATCGCTATTAATCGACAGATGATTTGGAATAAAAGCCGTCAAAACGACACCGTTGTCGTCAAACGCTTCGTTGACGATGCGTCCTTCGCGGCGAATTTGTGCAGCCAAACCGTAATCGTTGTACGGTATGCGCACGGTTTTCAGCGGCATCAGCGCCGAAAGCTCTTCGGCAACACGGCGCTTCAGCTCTTCACGGCCGCGATTCTCCTTAACAGAAACAAACAACGCATTGGGTTCCAGCAGCTGCAAACGGGAGAGCGTCTGTTCATCGCAAAGATCAACTTTGTTGAAAACTTTTAGAATCGGTTTCGCTTCGCCCCCGGCATCGGAAATAATTTCGGAAATGACGGTTTCGGTGATTTTAACGTGAGCTTCCCAATCGGGATCGGATGCGTCGATTAAGTGAATCAGCAAATCGGCTTCGAGCGTCTCTTCCAACGTTGAACGAAAAGCGTCAATTAATTTATGCGGCAGATTGCGGATAAAACCGACAGTATCGGTCACAATAGCTTCGCATCCGTTATCGAAGGCAACACGCCGCGAAGTGGGATCCAATGTTGCAAAGAGTCGGTCTTCTGTTAAAACGTCGGCACCCGATAGCGCATTGAGCAGTGACGATTTTCCCGCATTCGTATAGCCGATGACAGAAACCGATGGGACAGGAACGGCGCGGCGGCGTTTTCGCATCAAACCGCGGTCTTCTTTAACTTTGGCGATTTCGCTTTTCAACCGAGCGATTTTACGCAAAACGATGCGGCGATCGCTCTCCAACTGAGTTTCACCGGAATCGCGGGTCGCTTTCGAGCCGCCGCGTTGGCGGGAAAGGTGAGTCCACGCCCGCGTCAGCCGCGGCAGTGAATACTCCTGTCGTGCCAACGCTGCTTGAAGAGCCGCCTCTTTGGTCCGCGCACGGCCGGCAAAAATATCGATAATCACCTCTTCCCGGTCGATCGCGCAAACACCGAAACTCCTTTCCCAGTTGCGCTGCTGCGACGGCGAAAGCGGATGGTCAAAAATCAGACAGTCGGCTTCAACCTCCTGAGCTGCGGCGGCAATTTCCTGCGCGCGGCCGCTGCCGATCAAAAACCGAGGATTGACAGAACGAACCCGAACGCCGTCTGAGCCGACAACACGCAATCCCATCGTATCCGCCAAACCGTGAAGCTCCCGCAAAGAGGCCTCAGCCTCCCGTTCGTCTTCACCGTCAATCAAAATGCCGATTAAAAACGCCGTTTCAACGACGGTTGAAAAAATTCCTGCGGATGACTCCCGCTCTCTCATCGCTTTTTTTTGTTCAGAAGATCGGCAAACGGATTGTATGTCGTATCGTCATCGGATGAACGATAGCCGCGATTGGTTCGCCTCTCCTCCCGCTGTGACACAAAAGGCGCCGGCCGTTGTCCTTCGCCGCCGTCTTCTTTCTTTTTGACGGTAATAACCCGTTTTGCGCCGGGAACGCCGGAAGAGACCGACTTGACTTTAAGTTTATGCGCCGCAGACGCCGGCACGCCGCCGTTTCCGGCAGCCGGCGCCGTTTTACTCTTCATTGAGAGCGAAATGCGGCTGCGTTCAACGTCAACATCCAACACTCTCACCTTCACTTTCTGATTCACCCGCACCGCATCGGCAGGATCTTTCACAAACGAATCGGAGAGCTCGCTGATGTGGACCAATCCGTCCTGATGAACACCGATATCGACAAAAGCACCGAAAGCCGTTACATTTGTCACCACACCCGGCAGCTCCATGTCAACGCGCAGATCGCTGATGGTATTGACGCCTTCGGTAAAGCTGAAAAGATCGAACTTCTCGCGCGGGTCCCGCCCGGGCTTCTCCAATTCATCCATAATATCGTTAAGCGTCAAAATGCCGACGGTTTCGGTTTCATAACGGTTAAGATGGAGTTTAATTTCATGGCGGATCGAGCTTTGTTTCAGCAAGTCTGAAACCGCACAATTGTGATCGGCAGCCATTTTCTCCACCACAGGGTAACTCTCCGGATGAACAGCCGATGCGTCGAGAGGGTTTTCCGCTCCCGGAATACGCAAAAAGCCGGCCGACTGCTCGAAGGTTTTCTCTCCCATCCCGGAAACCCGTTTTAAATCCTCCCGACTGCGAAACGGACCGGCCGTCTGCCGATAGCCGACAATGCGGTCGGCCAAACTTTTGCTCAGACCCGAAACATAACCGAGAAGCGAAGCGCTGGCCGTATTGACGTCGACGCCGACAGCGTTTACACAACTGACAACAACATCATCAAGGGCTTTTTTCAAATCCTTTTGATCAACATCGTGCTGATACTGCCCGACACCGATGGACTTCGGATCGATTTTGACCAATTCTGCCAACGGATCCATTAAACGGCGGCCGATGGAAACAGCGCCGCGAACGGTAATATCCTGATCGGGAAACTCCTTGCGGGCAATTTCTCCTGCAGAATAAACCGAAGCACCGCTTTCGTTGACCATTGCAACAATTTTTCCGTTCAGACACGGCAGACTTTTCAGAAACGCAAACGATTCGCGCCCGCCGGTTCCGTTGCCGACCGCAACCGCTTCAATCTGAAAACGATTGACCCAATCCTCCACCTTAGCGGCGGCTTCGGCAATTTTGTTGTGCGGTTCCAGCGGATAAATAACGCCGTGTTCCTTCAGATTTCCCTGAGCATCGATGACAACAACTTTGCAGCCTGTGCGCTGCCCCGGATCGACCCCCAGAGTGACCTTCTGCCCCATCGGCGAAGCCAAAAGCAGCTCTCTGAGATTGGATGCAAAAACTTCGATCGCCTTTTCATCCGATTTTTTCTTCATTTCCTGACGCAGCTCCGTTTCCAATGACGGAGCCAGCAGCCGCTTGTAACAATCGTCCGCCGCCTCGGCGACTTGGGCGGCCGCTTCGTTGTCGGCCTTCACATACTTGCGCCGTAAAAGTTCCATCATCGGCTCTTCTTCAGGGCGAATACGATAAATCAGTTGTTCTTCTTCGCTGCCGCGGCGAATAGCCAAAAACCGGTGCGACGGAACTGCCGACGCCGGCTCGCTGAAATCAAAATAATCACGATATTTCTGCGCCTCTTTTGAATCCTTTTTCTCTTCGATTACCTTCGAAGTCAAAACGGCGTTCTTTTGAAACGCCTCGCGCGCCTCTTCCCGCAGTTCAGCGTCTTCATTGATCCGCTCGGCAATAATATCACGGGCTCCTTCAAGCGCCTTTTCCGCCGACGGAACCGCCAAAGCCGCATCTTCACTTTCGACAACATATTTTGCCGCCTCAGCGAGAACATCGAAATCCGACTGTTCGAGAATCTTCTCCGCCAACGGTTCAAGTCCCCGTTTGCGTGCTTTGTCGGCCCGCGTCTCCTTTTTCGGCTTGTACGGCAAATAAAGATCTTCTACCCGCGCCAACGTTTCCGCCGCCTCAATCGCCTCTTTCAATTCGGGCGTTAACTTTCCTTGCTCCTCAATCGACTTTAAAACAGCTGCACGCCGCTCATCCAACGCTTTCAGCTGCTCCAAACGATCGCGTATAGCAATAATCTGAACCTCGTCCAAATTACCGGTCGCTTCCTTTCGGTAACGGGCAATAAACGGAACAGTCGCCCCTTCTTCCAACAATTTTCCGACAGCCTCCACCTGAGCGGAACGCACCTCCAACTCAGCCGCCGTCTTCATGATGTGCTTCAATTCAATCATGCCCCTATTTTACCGAAAACCGTGAAAATTGCAATGCAAAGAAGGGAATTAAAAAACAAAACGAAGGAGAGAAAGAATAAATGAAAAACAGGGCGCACATCGAACAAAAAAGATCGTTTTGAACATTAATAGAATTAAGGAGAAAAACAATGGTTCCGTGGAAAGATTTGAAACTGACCGATGACTACCTGTTCAGTCAGATCATGAGAGAAGAAGATTTCTGCAAGCTTTTTCTTGAGATGCTTATGGGAATCAAAATTCAAAAGGTCGTTTATCTCGAAGCGCAGAAAGAGGTCAATCTCTTTCCGCAGTCGAAAGGCATCCGTATGGACGTCTATCTCGAAGGCGACGGGGAGATTTACAACATCGAGATGCAGACAGTGCGAAAAACCAATCTCGTCAAGCGGATGCGTTACTATCATTCCGCCATCGATGTCGATTCGCTGCTGCGGGGCAACCCGTACGACCAGCTCAAAAAATCATTCGTCATTTTCATCTGCAACTTTGACTTATGCGGCGATGAATTTCCGGTCTATGAAAGCATGACAACGTGGCGGCAAAACGGAAAAGAAATAGGTGACGAACAAACAAAAATCGTTTATAATATAGGAGCGTTTGAAAAGGCTCAAGATCCGCGCCTGAAAGCTCTGCTGCAATATCTTTCCACCGAAACCGTTACCGACGAAGCCCGCACTCTTGCCGAAAAGGTAGCCGTCTTTAAACGCCATTTTTCCGACGGGAGGCCGCATATGAAATACGAATTGGATTTATACGACAAATGGTGCGAAGGAAAAGAGGAAGGACGTAAAGAGGGATTGTCAGAAGGACTGCGAAAAGGTCGGGAAGAAGGAATCCGGGAGCTTGTCCGTACAGCCTTCCTACAGGGCTATTCTGCGGAAGCGATTGCTTCACTCACCCGGCTTTCTGTCGGGGAAATCGAAAAATTACGGGAGACAGTGAAACCGTAGAACGCAGCAACCGCAACAGCCGCCCGAGAATGACCAATCAGTACAGGCAGCCGGGCTTGTAAACGACGCGATTATTTTTCACCAAATCGAAGATCAGGTCTTTATTTTCTTTGACACAACGCTCCATCAACTCTTCTACCTGTTCTTCGCTCATGGATTCGGGGAAGAGATAATACTCGTCTGTTTTATTGTGTGATATGTTAAACCGCCGCCCGGCTCCGAATACCCGACATCACCAAATTGCTCCCAAAACGCGGGAATGACCTTTACCATTTTACTTCTCCCGGAAAATTGTTGAACGAGAGACAGGTTGCGGGACAATCAGAGAATACATGTCCGCTTGGGTTTAAAGAAATCAGGGGCGATTTCTTTTTCGATAACCGGCTTGAGTGCTTCGGCTTCTTTGGTTTGACCGCGTAGCTCATGCAGGTCATACGAGTAAATCAGATACATGTGTTCGCCAGTAGGTTCTCCAAGGGTAGCAATGATTTTTTCCAATACGTCAAACGGCTCGCCACAACCGATTTTTAATATTTCATTGTCTTGCGGGTTTAATGACAAAAAATAATCTTTATACCTGTTCATTGCTTTCCTCCGAATGCAACTTTGCCCATCAGGTTGGCAAATAAATTATAGTCAAATTGAGCTAAATTTGACATGCTGACTGATTCGCCTTCCGCTGACTTCATTAAATCTTTTTCCAATGCTCTGTTTAATTTTTCGACAGACCCTTTGCCATACTCAAGCAAACTCTCGTTTAAAAAATCTTTTTGAATCAAGTCGGTGTATCCCAACGATTCTGTGACGATCTGTTTGCGCAAAGCATTGCTTTTTATCTCATCTCTCAATGCTATTTTAGTTCGGGCATACAATTCTGTCAAGATTTCGATTTTGGTTTTAAACGTTCCTGCACGCTTTAACCAAACATCATTATCGACCGGACACTTTCCATGAGTAGGAATCATTATTTTTATACGCAAAGGAATCGCGAGGATTACGGATAAAATAATGAAAAAATGATAATTTGAAAAAGTCTGCTTATAAACTGCAAACACAAATACGATCCAAAACAAAAGAAATTTTCCTTTTTTAATTATAATTACTTGACTTTTTTTAATAATTACGTTACTTATGATATATCAATTCAATTACGGAGAAAATTATGACTAACGCGGAAAAACAGGAAAGATATCGTAAAAAAGAGGCTTTAAAAAAATTGGCACGAGAAGCCTCCATTCGAATTCAACTGGCCGACATGAATTATTTCATTCAAGGACGGAATAAAACAGAAATCCAAAAGAGATTGGAAGATGTTTCCAATTTACCTTCCCGCTGGACAGACGATGACTATCAACATGCCGTTCAATGCATACAAAATATCATACGTGATACTTTTCATAATCCGCATCTTTTAAAAAATGATTTAAATGAAAACTTTTATTCAATCCACGGCTTAACTGCCGATTTTAAATTAATCAGAGATTTGCGTAATGCGGAAAGTATTTCTCTGAAACTGACTGACACAATTCTCTCGTCTATAGCGTTAAGCGGTCTCTCGGTCGCCGATGCAGCCGCAACAGTGATAAATGTTTTACGAAGCTTAGGTCGTTCACTTGCTGATCTCAGGGAAATTCCGCAATCCAATGCAACAGCTTTGACTATTGCAATCAACGGTCCGTTATTCCCAAAACCGGATTGGTTTTACGGAAGATTTTCCAAAATGTTATGCGAGCAATTAGGTGAAAAAGAGGCCAACGCATTGGGTAGTGTTTTATCAAACTTTAAAGTATTCGAGGAGCAAAACAATGAATAAAATTACCTATGCTATCAATCAAAACGGTGAATTGATTTATGTAGACAACGTTCCGAACGGATCTGAATGTCATTGCGTATGTCCTGCCTGTCATGAAAAAATGGTTGCAAAAAACAACGGGAAAATCAGGATGCATCACTTTGCGCATATATCCGGAACAGAATGCGTTAACGGTTATGAAACCATGAAGCATTTACTGGCAAAAGAAATCATTACGGAAACCCGCCTTATCCCATGGATTGACCGGAACCGATATACGCCCATCCCATCAGTACGAATGATAAAAGAAACGGAACATACAATCAACAACATAAAAATAATTCCGGATATAACCGCATGGATACAGACAACCCCAAATTTATTCTTACCAATTTTTATTGAAATTTACGTCACTCATAAAACAGACGAGGAGAAACTGTCTCTCATCAAAAGTGCCGGAATCCCTGCTATAGAAATTGACTTGTCGAAATCAAATGCACAAACGAAAGAAGAATTAATGAATGATATCTATAATCCTCAAAATCTGAAGATTCTAAACGCGACTATCGGAAAGCAGTTTATTCCTCAAATACAAGTGATACAACAATATCTTGCAACCCGACTGCTGCAAAGCTATGCCGGAAGATTCACTACACGCAACCATCGTTCTCCATATAAATCGAATCGCCTGTACAAGAGATATCACTACAGCCGAAAAAGATAAATAGTTTTTCTATGAAACGTCTGCAAGATTTTCCCTCCTTGCCCTCACACCGCCGGCGTGCTATAATCGCATTATGATTCTCAGTGTGTCGCGGCGGACGGATGTTCCGGCATTTTACGGCGAATGGTTTCTCAACCGGTTGAAGAAAGGGTTTGTCTGCGTCCGCAATCCGATGAACGGCCGGCAGATTTCGCGGGTGGAGCTGACGCCCGGGCGGATTGAGGCGATTGTGTTTTGGACGAAAAATCCGGCGGAATCGTTTCTCGAAAAACTGAATATAATGGAAGAAAGGGGATATCGGTTTTATTTTCAGTTTACACTGACGCCTTACGGGGCGGATATCGAGCCGGGACTGCCGCCGCCGTTAAACGGTTCGAACGGCAGCCCCTGTTCGCGGCGCAAAAGCTGCCGTTTGCGTTCGAGGCCGCCCGCATACCCGGTTAAACGGCCGCCGGCGCCCGTAACGCGATGGCACGGCACGATAACCGAAACGGGATTATGGGCAACGGCACCGCCGACCGCCCTGGTCGATACGGGGCGGCCGCCGTTTTTCGCCCGCAGACGGGCGGCCAATTCGCCGTATGTGACCGATTCCCCGTACGGAACGGCGCACAGCAGCGCCCACACCTCCCGCCGAAACGCCGAACCGGTCAGATGAAGCGGCGGCAGAAAATCGGGAACCGCCCCCGAAAAATAGAGATCGAGCCACCTCACCGCCTCATCGGTCACCGGCGAACGCTCTTCCCGCGCCCCCTCCGTCAGCGTGCCTGCGAAATATTTCTGCCCCTCAAACCAGGCACCGGTCAGCCCGACTTCATCGGCCGCCAGCAGCATCATCCCCAGGGGAGAACGGTAAAAAACGATGTTTTGCATTCTGTCTCCCTTCTTCGGAAAACCGCCCGAAACCGGACGGCTCCTGCCGGTATCCCGTCATCAGACAGCTTCTCAATCCCGCAGATAAATCGCCAGTCCGATTTGCGGATAACCTTTTTTGATTTCGCTTTCGCTGATTTTTCCGAAAAGCAGTTTGCCGGCGTCCATTAAACGGGAAAAGACCGCATTGTCGGCACGCGGCACATAGCCGATTTTGACTCCGGCAGCCGTTTTTATCACAATGGCGTTGGCATCGTAGCGGTTTTCCGGTTCGCGGAAAAAAGAGACCTCTTCACCTTCCGACAAAGAAATCGTGCCGTCTTTCAATTCTTTAATAAACGAAGTGCCGGCCACATAAGTGTCGAAAAGAAAGATATCCCGTTGAAACGGAAGCGGTACCGACGGCAGATCGCCGTTGCCGTGAAGAGCGCGGATCAATCCGGATCCGCCGCTGTTGACCGGTTCATTCATTGTTTTCTCCCGTCAGAGAGCGGATTGTTTTCCAATAAGTTTCGAGTGTTTGCGTCAGCTGCAGGCGTTCGTTCTCCAATTCCCGCCGTTTTTCTTCGGCTGCCGCCCCGTCCAGAAACGGTTGCAGCGTAAACGGATATTGGCTTTCGATTTTACCGATTTCGTTTCGAAGCGATTCGGACAGCGTTTGCAGGCGGCGGATTTCCCGTTCCGTTAACTCCGCGGCGGGAATAGCGGCGACCGTTGTCCGATTTTCCGTAACGGAAGCAATCAGACGCAGTGCTTCCAGGTCGCCGGCTTCGTAGGCAGCGACGGCATTATGAAAAAGGCGGCCGAGGGAGTCGGATTCGCCGGGATTGAGATCGGGATGAAGTGCTTTCATAATTGTCCGGTAAAGGCGTTTTATCTCGGCTGTTTCTTCCTTTGTCAGACTTTCGCCGCGGGAACGGGTCAGCGCGTCGTTGATTTTGTTCAGCCAATCGTCGAGCCGTTCTTTGTATTCGTAAAACTCCCGGTCGAGTCTCTCTTCGATTGCCGCCGTGGAAATCGGCTCCTGCCGGTTGAGAGAAGCACGTATCAGCTCGATTTTGCGTTTGGCTCTCATCGTATCGCAGCGCAGTTCGTGAACTTTGTATTCCGCCTCTCCGAATTTCAGACAGTAAGCCGCTTCGATATGGGGTGCCCGCACGTAAAGCAGGTTATCCCGTTCTTCAAGCAGCTTTGCGATTTCTCTTCGCAGCGTCTGCCTCTCCCGTTCGCGGTCATGCAGATTGATTGTTTTTCCCGTTTGCTTCTCCCGTTCCATATTCCCGTCCGCCGCGGTTTGCGTGTTGCACCCCCCGTTTCGAATACCATTATACACCGTTTTCCGCCGTCCGTCACCGTTTTTTCCCGGAAAAGACGTCTCCCCCGGAACCGAAACCGTCGCGATTCTCTTCCAGTTTTTCGGTTATATTGCAAAGGAAAAAATGAAAAAACATAATGAATTCAGGCAGAAACTCTCAGAGTTTTTCTTAAAAGTCTGAGAGTTTTCTGATTGATGTACGATATTTTCGATAATTTCCTTAAAGAAAAAAACTGAGAACGGGGGAATTATTCCGATACGTAGCTTGAAATCGATATTTTATTCATCCGATTGGTAATCATAATATTTTATTTTGACGGGACTATACTGCATCAGCACATTAAACTGCTTTATAGTTAATGTTGCATGCTTACGCAAATATATTAAAAACGAATCGAAAATTTCATAATGATATCGTTTTTTTAGATTTTCCAGCTGATATTTTACAGCATAACAAAAATACAGATTTTTTATAGATGATTCTTTAAATTTTCGCTCTGCCAAATTAATAATATTGCTTATATGACGAATATCATCCTGATTTATAGAATGATTCGTGTATTTACTATATATTTCGTTTAATCCGGAATATTGTATTTTTTTTATATCTTTCAGTTTATCACACCGAAGAATCAGATAAGACAGGCACTTCTGTTTCACGGAATCCCGATATTTTAAATCAACTCCCTTCTTTCCAATACCGGACGAAACTATTTCCGTATTTTCAGTTTCTGCAATACACCCTTTTGTCAAATCAGGAATATTTGAAACATCAATCCCTCGTTTACGGGCACAAGTATTTCCGAAATTCTTTTTATTAAAAACAACAGCCTTTCCCGATGACAGTGGTCTGTGACACATGAAACATCTCGCATCTGTTTCCACAAAATCTATATAAGCATCCATTTTAATAATTTCCCCTGTCTCGATCATTTGTTCTTAAGTTTTTGTATACATCATCAAGAAATACTTGCATCAATTCCCGTCGCATCTCCTCATTTTCCAACAACAGTGAAAAGAATTCCTTATTCTGCTCATACCCGGCTATCAGGGCATCCTGTACGGCATCGAAATAGGCGAATCGAAAATCTTTCAGCGAGTTATTCCGTGCACTGTCCCGCAGATGGCCATTCTTTAATAAAATATCCCTCATTTGCAGAGCGGACTTGGAGGCCACATCAACATCAAAGTTTTTATTATATGCAGCATTAATCTCATCGATAATTTCGGAAAGCTTTTTTTTCACACTCCCATCCATGTACCCCTCGTTGGGACTTAACAAGCACAACTCCGGTTTGGATTCAATCTCATATGTTTTTTCCCCGGTCTTTTTCTGACGGAAATTAGAGGCAGTGATTTTATCCGCAATGTCAAAATCATTTCCTCCACAGCCCACTTCAATCTCCTTCACCAGGTATGAAAGGAAATTGTACTTCTTATGCAAGTCGATACTTTCAAAGCAAGTCGCCTGAATTAAAAAATTGTAGAAACGCAGAAACCGTTTAATTATCGTCCGAATTTCCGCCTTTTCCACGTCCGAATGACGATTGATAAGTTGCAGAGACTCATCCAACAGAACCCACATCCGCGCCTTTTCTTTGGCGGTTCGCTTATCTTGGTACAGGTATCCGTTAAATTCTTCAATATCATCAATATCCAGAAAGTTATACCGATCAACCTGGGTCTCTACCGCCCGGATATCCGATGGTGTAATGGTCTCGCTCAGAATTGTCTCGGTATAGAACGGAGCAAAGGATACCTGAATATCCTCATATTCATTTTTGAAATCCAGTACAAAGGTTTTCTTATCATAGGGCGCACAAATACGGTTCAGGCGGGAAAGAGTCTGTACCGCATTGACTCCCCGCAAGTGCTTATCCACATACATGGCGCAGAGCTTCGGCTGGTCAAATCCGGTTTGATACTTATTCGCTACCAACAGAACTTGATAATCGTTGGAATCAAATGCTTCCGGCAGAGATTCTTCAGACACACCGTTCATGACAGCTTCAGTGTACTCTTTTCCGTCCAAAGTTACTTTGCCGGAGAAAGCAACCAGCGCATGTATACCGGTGTATCTATGTTTTGTGATATACTCGACAAATTCGTTCCTGTATTTTACAGCAGCTTGACGCGATGATGTAACCACCATTGCTTTAGCTCTGCCGCCAAGTCCTTTCATAATATTGTTTTTGAAGTGCTCGATCATGATCTCCACTTTTTGCGCGATATTGGTGTCGTGAAGTTCAATATACTTGGCAATCTTGCGCTTTGCGGCAATCGTTTCCAGTTCCGGATCGTCCTCAATAGCCTTATTGATTTCAAAATAAGTCTTATAGGTCACATAATTTTGCAGTACATCCAGAATAAAACCTTCCTCAATCGCTTGCTTCATGGAATATAGGTCAAAGGCAACCTTTTTTCCCTCTTCATTCAGGCAGCCGAACAACTGCAAGGTAGTCGGTTTCGGAGTTGCGGTAAAGGCAATCATGGAAACATTTGGCTGCTTTCCGCTGCGGGCAATCTCATCTTCAATCAAATCACCCATAGATTTTTCTTCCTGATCTTCGCCCTCTATACCTCTGTTTTCCGAAAGGGCATGAGTCACCGCTTCCATGGCAGTTCCGGCGGTAGAGGAATGCGCCTCGTCGATGATTACGGCAAAAGTCTTGCTTTTCAGCTTCTGTACCAGTTCCTGAATGTACATGAACTTGTGGATGGTAGTCACAATAATTTTTGTATTGCCGTTGAGGGCATCCGCCAAATCTTTGGAAGTACATTTTTCATCCATGACCTTGATCAGACCCGCCTTGTGCTCCAGTGACAGTACAGCATTCTGAAGCTGACGGTCTACTACGATACGATCAGTGATGATGCAAACCGTATCAAAAATAACTTTGTTTTCCCTGTCGTGCAAAGAGGCAAGGCGGTGTGCCAGCCATGCAATGGTATTGGTTTTGCCGCTGCCGGCCGAGTGTTCAATGAGATAGTTTTTCTCACTGTGGTGTTCTACGACATCTGCCACCAGTTTGCGCACGGCATTGAATTGGTGATACCGGGGGAAAATCAGCGTTTCCTTGGTAACACGCTTACCGGTATCCGGGTCTTTCTTGGTTTCTTTTTGCAGGAAAATGATTTTATCAATCAGATACAGAACCGTATCTTTTTTGAGAATATCTTCCCACATATAGGAAACATTGATGCCGTTTTCGTTATGAGGGTTCCCCTTGCCGGAGTGAATTCCAACACCACAGCCCTTATTGAACGGTAGAAAGAAAGAAGATTTTCCTTTCAGATTGGTGCACATATAGACTTCGTTCAAGTCCATAGCAAAGTGAGCCAGACAGCCCGCCTTAAATTTCAGCAAACGGGTTTTGTAATCCCGCTCGAACTTATACTGACGGATCGCATCCTCATAATTCTGTCCGCTGGTGTTGCATTTCAGCTCAAAGGTGAAAATGGCAATGCCGTTGAGGAAGATTACAAGGTCAATGCGTTCACCCTCTTTGTGCCAGACTTCCTCCATCACCGAGAGAACATTCTGCTGATACAGCGCCTCCGCTTTTTGGTTGAAGGTAGTGGCAGGCTTGCGGTACATAAGGGTCAGAGATACACCATTATCAAATTCCACGCCGTGCTTCAATACATCCAGCAGGCTGCGGCTTTTCTTATTGACCTCATTGTTGATGTAGTTGAGGATGGTCTGGCGGGTCCTGTCGCCATAGAGTTTTTCCAGTCGGGCCAATGCATCCGGCTGGGTAGCTTGCAAAAAGGAGAACAGCAGCTCCACATCCATGCCGTAGCCGGGATCGTAAGCGGTAGAGGGGCGCATCTGATAGCCGTTTTCCTCCCGCAGCATTTCCAGAATGTATGCCTGATAATCTGCCCGTTCTTTTAATTGTCCTGCTTTGATAGCCATCTCATCGCACCTCCTTCACTCGTTTTTTACCGGTGACATATTCATAGATAAGAGATTTTTTGTGCTGCTTGATTACAGATAATTGTTTGCCTTTTTCGTGTAATACCCTGTCGATTTTAGCACAATGATCGTCAAGAAACCTTGCTATATGTTGTTGTATATCGAATGGAGGAACAGTCAAAATCAAATTTTTTAAGCCCTCGATCCCAAGTTCTGGTCGTGTGCTTTGCATCGCAGAAATATCTTGTATTTGTTTTTGCACAATCGAAGAAGTCATCACATAATAAAAGTATTTTGCATCATGCACATTTGCTAAAGTGATTTTCCCAACATGAGAAGTGGTGTTACTCACGGGAAGTGAATCAGGCACAATCGCAGTTTTTCCTATCGTTGCTCCAGTTTTTGCAATCAAAATGTCATTAGGCTTTAACTCGCTATTTTTTATTAGACTATTCATCTCTTTAGAAATGAAAACTAAATTCTCCAGATTTAGACCGCTTCCCCAGGTTAAATTTAATACTCGAATATACGGAATACCTTCCGTTAAATAGTCATCAGCTTTAATCATTCCATGATCTCCATCACCAATAGGATATGGATGATGATTATCTGTCAAATATTTAATCCTACTTAGTTCCCATCCAACAGGAATTTCCCCGATCCACTCAACCCCACTGTCCTTCATTGGCACAGACTTGTCCAGCCCCTTGGTTACTGTTTCGGTAATCAGGGATTTTTTGTATTGCTGCAAAAGAGCAATCTGTTTTTCCAAATCTGCGGCAATACTGTCAATCTGGGCACATTCTTTGTCGATAAAATCTGCGATAGCTTTCTGCTCTTTTTTGGGGGGCACAGCAATCTCTTGTGAACCCAAATCTCTTTGTGTCATAGACGGCAATGCTGTGGAGGTTACATAATAATCAAAAGGGAAACACAAAGCGCAATAATACAAATATTTCTCATACACAAAATCTTTGATTTTAGTATAAAACATTGTATCAACGCACCAAAATGCGCCGTCCACAAATAAAGGTTTATCCACAGTACCCTTTCTGCCTAATAAAACTGATTTTCCACAATAGCTAAATTTGCTTGCTCTTGCAAATTCGCCACCGCTTCCAATTACAGGATAACCGCCTTCTTCAACTTCGATGTCAGAATACTCACCGCCGTTACAAATTTGAGCACAATATTTGAACCTTTTTATTGTCCAACTCGTTGGGAAATTCCGTTCAGTTATTAAACCAGGCATTACACTCCCTCGCTTTCCTGCAAGGCTGCAATTTTTTCGGAGAGGGATTTTTCCAGTTCCATAAACTGTGCCAGCAGATCATCTGCCTTTTCCGGCTCCTTGTACTTGTAAAAGAATCGTGTAAACGGGAACTCTGCGCCCAGTTTTTCTTTATTGGTAGCGCTCTCCTTTTTCTCCGGGTCAAATTCATAGGCCCAGATAGCATCCGGTACATGGGGATATACTTCCGCCTCAAAATATTTCTCCGGGTCCTGGGTGAGCTTGATGATCTCGGTGTCCTTAGTGGTAGTGTCCTTGATTATTTCGCCCTTGCGATCTTTCTGAACCACAGCAGTTTTGTCCATCACCGCCAGCACCATGGCAATGCCGGTCAACCGGCTGGCAGACATTCCCTCAACCTTGCCCAGCAGAGATTTCAGATACTTTTCAAACTCGCCATAATCCATAAACACCTGGTCAGAACAGTTGGTCTCCAGAATGGCCAACACATCCGCCACAAACTGCTGGCCCGCCAGATATTTCTGGTATTTCTTCTCGTCGGCAGCACTGCGGGGGTTCATCTCTTTCAACTGCTCAAAATCCGTCTCATTGAAAATACTGGAGTTGCTGGTGAAGTAGCTGCTGGTCCGCAGCCGCTCGATGCTCTCCGCATCCAGCATACCCCGGCGCTGCAACGGCTGATAAACCGCATACTCCTTGTACATAAACTCCTCGTTGGGGAAAATCTTGCAGTACTGGTTTTCCTCAAAGTTGGAGTACAGCTCGGTGATTTTTACCATGCTATCCCGGTCGATTTCACGGCGCTTTTTGCCCAAAGATTTGCGCAGGGGTTTCCACATATCTACCGCATTGATGAGCTGCACCTTTCCACGGCGGTCGGGTCGCTTGTTGCGGGATAGGATGAAGATATAAATACCGATATCGGTGTTATAGAAAAGCTGGGTAGGCAGGGCAATGATGGCTTCAATTAAATCTTCCTCCAGCATCCAACGCCGAATCTGGCTTTCACCGCTGGTGGTTCCGCCGGAGAAAAGAGGCGAACCATTGGTAATAATCGCTGCACGCCCGTTTTTCTCATCCAGCTTATTGATGGCGTGCTGCATGAACAGCAGCTGGGCGTCACCGGTTCCAGGAAGACCGTGCTCAAACCGTCCGCCCTTCTTGTTTTCCTCACGGACTTTCTTCTCTTGTCCTTCCGGTGCATCTTTGCCTCCCCAGGGTGTACCAAACGGGGGATTCATAATCACCAGCCGCATCTTCTGATCCGGGAAGCAGTCCGTTTTCAGGGTGTTGGCCTCCTCATCACCCATAATGTTTTTCACATCCTGGCCTTTGATGAGCATATCCGCCAGACAAATGGCGTAGGATTCGGGGTTGATTTCCTGTCCAAACAAGCGCACATCCACATAGGGATTTTTGCGGCGCAGGAAATCATAGGTAGTGGACAGCATACCACCCGAACCACAGGCAGCGTCCAGTACGGTTGCGATCTTGCCCTCATCGGTCAGCAGATCATTGCAGCCCTCTGCCAGCAGTACATTGACCATTAGACGAATCACTTCACGGGGCGTATAGTGATCACCGGCCTCGGCGTTTTCAGAAAAACGACGGATAATATCCTCGAAAATGTAGCCCATCTTCATGCTGTCTACATGGGTGGGGTACAAATCCAGTTCAGAGAACTTTTTCACCACGCTGTAAAGACGGTTGCTCTTATCCATTTTGTCGATCTGGGTGCTGAATTTCAGCAGCTTTTCCAGAATCAACTGGATGTTAGCAGAAAAGCCTTCAATGTAAGACTTGAGGTTGGACGCAATGCTGTCGCTGTCATCCAGAAGGCGTTTCAGGGTAAATTCATTGGTGTTGTAAAAGGGATATTTGGACACCTGGCAAAGAAGCGCAGCTGGGAGGTTAGGGTTCTGCTTGTACTTTGCCACAACTGCATCTTTGGTTTCCTCCAAAGCGCACTCAAACCGGCGGATGATGACCATGGGGATAATAACGTCCTTATATTTATCCGAGGTATAGGCACCACGGAGCGAGTTGGCAATGGACCAGACCAATCCGACTTCCTTGCTTACGTCAATGGACGTATCATCAAACATTACTTCGTAAAAATACTTTTCTCTCATTTATATTATCCCGGTGTCGATTAAATTTAAATCTATAGTATGATTTCGACACGAAGAACGGGAAACATTAAATATTTATCTTTGCCGAACACTTAACAAATGGATGGAGGGGTACAAGCTAAAGATTCATTTTATTTCAGGATGTTTCAATGAGTCCAATAACAAAAAAAACACAATCGGCAATTCCGGTTTTTCTTTCGGAAAAAAGAAAAATATCTATTGTCGAAACAGGCCGTCTCACTCCCCCTCTTCCAGCCGCACGATGTCCCCCACCGCGATCCGCCGCCCGCTTTCGAGAATCAGGCAGCCGGCTTCCTCATCGATGCGTTTCAAACGCCCCGATGAGGTAACCGTGCGCCCGCCCTCTTTGCGTTCGTCGGGCACAAAAAAGGCGACGGTGACGGCCGGCCGCAGAGCGATCCGCCGGCGCAGACTCTCAAGGGTGCGGTCGATTTCAACCGCAATGTCGTCGTCGCGGCCGCAGCGCCGTTCGGTCAGGCGGGCCGTTTCGGTCAGCGCGGCGCCGTGACCGGTCAGCGCGGAAAAAGGGGCAAACTGCGCGGCACGGTCGGCAACGGCCATTTTCGGATGCTTGCCCGACTGCGGCGGACCGAGATTGAGAATCTCTTCATAAGGAAACGGTTTCACGCTTTGTGCCCCCCGATTTGGCGGTTGCGCTCGCGCGCCGTCGCCCCCTCTTCCAGACTGCTGCCTTTCAGAAGGGCATTTTTTCCGAAACGCTGCCGGACGGCAACCGCCGCCTTTTGCAGATTTTTCTCCTTTTCCCGTTCCGCCCGCGCCGCCTCTTCCGCCGCCCGAACGGCATCGATATCGCAAAACAGGTCGGGCTGCAGCGGCAGTGCCGGACGTTCCGATTCGCTTTCGGGCAGCAGCCGGTTAACCGAAAGGTTTAAACGGCGGACGGTCAGCGTTTTGTCGGTGATGCGGTCGTAGAGAGCCAGCGCCGCCTCCGTCATCCGTTTGGCCGACGCGGTGTGCCGCTCCAGATTGGCCGTGCCGTGCGCCGGTTTCGGAATCCGGCGGCCGTACGGGTCGACGGTCACCTCCCCCCGGTACCCGTCGCGCCGTTCGGGATCGGTCAGGTTTTCGATATCGTAGCCGACGGTCAGCACCAGCTGGTCGGTTGTCAGATCCTTTTCGGTCAGGTCGAAGGCGGCCGCCTCCGTCATTTCACGCAGCACCAGCCGCGCTTTTTCGTTGGAGTAAGGCGACTGAAGCACCTGCCCCGATGCCAGACTGCTGCTTTCCGGACGGTACGATTTGATATCGGCCATCGTACACGGTTCGATGCCCCAGGCGTGGTCGATGAGCAGTTCGGCATTCACCCCGAACAGTTTATAAAGAAAATCTTCATTATAATACTCGTTTTCTTTGCCCAAATAACAGCGGGCAATATCACCCATCGTGTAAAGCCGGTGCGCTTCCAGCTTCCGCGCATATCCTTTCCCGATGCGCCAGAAATCGGTCAGCGGCCGGTGCGTCCACAGTTTTTGCCGGTAACTCATCTCATCCAGCTCGGCAATGCGCACGCCGTCGCCGTCGGCAGCGGTATGTTTCGCTTCGATATCCATCGCAATTTTACACAGATAGAGGTTGGTGCCGATGCCGGCGGTGGCCGTCATACCGGTCGCTTCCTTTCGGTAACGGGCAATAAACGGAACAGTCGCCCCTTCTTCCAACAATTTTCCGACAGCCTCCACCTGAGCGGAACGCACCTCCAACTCAGCCGCCGTCTTCATGATGTGCTTCAATTCAATCATGCCCCTATTTTAAGGGATTGAAGCCAAAAACCTTTTTCGCTTGCTTTTTCTGAATTTTCCGATATAATGGACGCATGAAAAAGGTTTTTTTAATTTTTTTAACAACGCTGTTTTGCTTCAACGGATTTACGCAAGAAATCTCCGACGAAACAACCGATTCGATTGACGAGGAAACTCAACGAAACCTCAAAGAGGCCCGCCGCAATTTAAGCGAGTTGTTTCTGATTATGACTGAAGAGTTGAAAACGCCCGACGACGGCGAATCCGTTCCGGAATCCGCTCTTGAGCTGACTGATGATGAAAAAATCAAAAAGGCTGCCGAGTTGTTGGAATTGCCCGTTGAAACGGTGCGCCGCTTCGCTGCCGAACAGAAAAAGCCTGCTGCCGAAGGAACGCCTACGGGCGAAACAAAAGTGAAATCGTTTATCAGCGACAAATCTTTGACGGTTTACGACGCCGATAATGAAACGCTTGAAATTCCTGCCGAAACTCTTTTTACAGCCGAAGAAGAACTGGAATCTTATATCGAACAGTTTGCCAACCAACGCATCGTTTTGACTGCAAAAAAGAACGATTACGAATACTATCCTGTAGTAAAGTGTAAATCGGGGATTGAAATCACCCTCCGTTCCGATCAAATGAGTAAAGCGTTTAATACGGACCGCGGCGATATTTTTTCCGTTTGGGGCGTGCTGCTGCCGCCGTCGGACTTTTATCCTTACGCGCGCATCGTCGACGCCGTTTTCATTGTGTTTTAAGATTCAACGGCGGTCGGCAAAAGCGCTTACCTTTACAGCGGACGATTTGACGAAATCCAAATCGTCCGTTCATAAACGCTCTGCGCGCCGTGTGTCAAATTGCGGCCGCCGTGATCGGTAGAAATGAGAATCAACCAGTCTTCGGAAGCGTAAGTGCTTCGATTTTTGACAGTTTCGATAATCTTCCGCGCATAACCGTCAATTTCCAACAAAGCCTCCCGATAGCGTTCTTCGTCGGGTGAAAAACCGTAGTGGTGACCTGCCAAATCGGTGTTTTCGAAAATGCAAGTCAGAAAATCAACTTCCCCCTCGCCTTCGACTGACAGCCGGTCAATAACCTCACGCATCAACGCCTCATCGGGATTTTTCCGCGCTTCGCCTTTCGGACGGCAACGGTTCCATTCAACCGGCAGCCCGTTTTTCTCCGCATAACGGCGGTCGTTTGCAAAAATGGATCCATATGCGCCCCACAAAAAATGAAACGCGGTTGCGTACCCTTTTTCCGCCAGACGGACAAAGTGCGTGCGCGGTTCGTCTTTTTTCAGAAGTCCGTTATTGAAAACGCCGTGACCGCCCTCTTCCAACGCCCACTTTCCCGTAAACTGAGTCGTAAAGCCGGGCGCCGTCCGCGTGTTCTGCAGACAGCCGTCTTCACCGCCGGTAAACATGAGGTAAAAGCCGCCGTCGGAAGCGTTTGAAAAAACCGCTGACGTTTCGGCATCCAAAAACGGCAGCAAATCGATGCGGCAGCCGTCGTAGTTGATGACGAGCGCCTTCGGACGACGTTCGCTGTCCTCAAAGTGGCTCAGGATCAGCGGAACGATGTCGGTTTGTTTCAGCTGTGTATCGCGGCTATTTTTGACATACGGCAGCGCTTCAGCCGCCGCATAATAGGAAGCGGTTTTTTGAGCAGAGACGCAGGAAAGCATCAGTACGCAAACGATCGTTTCTATAAAATGAATTTTTTTCATACCCGATTATGACACTACTTCTCAAAATTCGCAATCCCTTTCTTTCGTTCTTTCCGATTTTTATGTATAATAATTGCATGGAAACCTTTATCTCCGGAATTATTGCAAAATCGATTCAATATTTTTTCATTATGACGCCGTTTTTTGCGCTGTCAATGTTTCTGACAATGACAAGTGATATGGAAAAAAACGCACAGCGGAAGCTGGCGGTTAAAATCACCGTTTCTATCATTGTTATCAATCTGATCATTCTCTTTTTTGGAAAAATGCTTTTTTCACTCTTCGGAATCACTGTCGATGCGTTTCGAATCGGCGCCGGCGCGCTGCTGTTCCTGACGGCGGTTCAGCTGAATTCGGGGAAGGTTGCGGCCGCTCAAATTCGTCCGGATGAAGACGTTTCGGTGGTGCCGTTCTCAATCCCGATCATCATCGGACCGGCAACCATCGGAACGCTGTTGGTAGAGAGCGCTGCAATGCGGACAGTCGAAACGGCAGCGGTTAACATCATCTCCGAACTGATTGCGTGTGTTCTCATCGGCGCACTGCTGCTTTTATCCGATTTCCTCGAACGGATTTTGGGCAAACGGGGAATCAACATTTTAACGAAACTGACAGCACTGATTTTGGCAGCGCTTTCATCGCAAATGATTTTTACGGGAATGAGAGAGCTGCTTTTCGGTTAATTCAATTTCTGCCGCAAAATTCGCATCGATTTTCCTGTCACTGCGGAATATAATCCGGATTCGGCTCGCTTGGAATCGGCGCACCAACCTCTTTAATCCATCCGAACAGCAGACCTTCCATTTCCAGTGTTTTTTCTGTGTTGACTGCCGCTAAATTCGTTGTTTCGAGAGGATCTTCCTTTAAATTATACAGTTCGGAAGTATCGGTCTCATGAACACGAATCAATTTCCAATCTCCTTTACGAACAGATGTATACGGATACGCTCGAAAATCCTGACCGTTATTGGTATACGATTCAAGATAAGCCGGAAAATGCCAAAATAAAGTACGATCCGTCGGCGCCTTCTCTCCCTGAAGAATTTCGCTTAAGTCCAATCCGTCAACAGCCTGACTCGGTTTGATTCCCGCAAAAGCACAAAACGTCGGGTAAAAGTCGATATTGCTGACAGGCATATCACATGTGGTCCCGCTTTGGATTTTCCCTGCCCAACGTATGAATAACGGAACTCTTGTTCCGCCTTCATACGGCTCACCTTTTCCGCCGCGTACCTGATAGTTATCGGTTGTCGGTTCTGCTCCTCCATTATCGGAGGTAAAAATAATAACCGTGTTCTCATCTAAACCTGATTTTTTAATGACATCCAGAATCCGTCCGACATTGGTATCAAGACTTTCCGTCATTGCCGCATAAATCGGATCTTTGTGATAGGTTCCTTTCGGTTTATTATTGTATTTTTCCACCAAATCTTCCGGCGCCTGAATCGGATAATGAACCGCAAAATAGGAAAGATTCAAAAAAAACGGCTGTTTTTTTAAGCGGGCATTTTTAATAAACCGAATCGCTTCGTCCGTAAGTCGGTCTGTCAGATATTCTTTGTCTGTTCCTTTTTCCAATCCGGGATATCGTTCAGCACTGCCGGCATCGCCTGCGTAAGGGAAAAAGTGCGATTGCGGCGCACCTGCATGAGTCCCGCCGATATTAATATCGAACCCTCGATTGAGCGGATCCGTTTTATCTTCAATATTGCCTAAATGCCATTTACCGATATGACAATTCTTATAGCCATTATCTTTAAGTTCTTCTGCGATTGTCTTAAACTTCGGTTCGAGAGTATCATTATTGGCAATTGCTATATATTTTCGCTTGCTGTCCACTCCTCGATCCGGCGGATTGACCGTATAGACTCCATGCCGCGGTGTATACAATCCGCTCATCAAACAAGCCCGACTCGGCGCAGAATTGGGTGCCGATGAATAGGCATTAGTAAAAACCATACTCTCTTTTGCAAGAGTATCTAAATTCGGTGTTTCATGATAATCGCTTCCGGTAACACCTAAATCATTTAAACCCAAATCATCTGCCATAATCAGAATAATATTAGGGTTGTCGGCCATTTTATTCAGATAGCAGCCGCTTACCGCTAAAGATAAACCGCCTACGGTTAAAGGTAAAAGATTTGCATTCATCAGCTTCTCCATTCACACATAAAAATATAAACCGGGATCAGCTGTCTGTCAATTTTTTTGCTGCCATGACCTCTGCATTCGGTTCTTTCAAACCTGAATTAACAATTTCCCATAATTTTTGCGGAAGAGCTTTTAATTCTTCGCGATTCAGCTGAGAAGTATCGATTGGCGGATGAAAAGTGACAGTCACTGTTTCACCGAATCCAAATCCGTCTTTTGCAATCAGTCGATGCGTTCCGTCCAGCGTAATCGGCACAATGCGGCCTTTCGCCCATTCGGCAAGCTTTAAACTGCCGCCTTTAAACGCCCTCATACCGTTGCAGCGGCTGCGAGTGCCCTCGGGAAAAATCATCATCGGATAACCGGACGCCACCCGATTGCTTCCTTTCCGAATCGCTTCCATTGATTTCCGCAGATTCGATCGGTCAATGGCAATACAGCGCAATCCTGCCAACCAAACTTGAACAAACGGAACGCGAAACAGTTCGATTTTAGCCATAAACCCCATCGGATACGGGATAACCGTTTTCAAAACAATCACGTCGGTAATACTCTGATGATTGGCAACAAAAACGAGAGCCCGATCCTCTTTCGGAAGATTTTCAGCACCTTTAATATCCAATTTGACTCGGGCGGAAAAAAATACCAGCCGACCATAGCCGTGAGCCAGCGTGGTGAGATAGGCGTCGGCAGCGCGTTGAAACTGCATCAGCCGTAAAAAAGCATACGGAATGAAAACCAACATCGACGTTGTGAGCAGAATGATAATCCACAGCACATAAAAAAATGACCATACTTTTCTCATAAAACCTCTCTGTCCCGGAGACGATTTGAACGTCCGACCTGCCGCTTAGGAGGCGGCTGCTCTATCCGGCTGAGCTACCGGAACAAATGATCCGTCGAAACGGATCGAATCTATTTTTTATTTTTTAAATACGCTTCCCACGTTGTTTTGACGAGTGTGTCGACATCGCTGTAACCGGGAACCCATTTCAGAAGTTCTTTTGCTTTTTTCGATGAGGCTACCAGTTTGGCTGGATCGCCGGCGCGTCTTTCGACATAAACCGCCGGAACCGCCTCTCCGGTGATTTTCCGCGCGGCTGTCACCATTTCATCAACGCTGATTCCGTTTTCACTGCCGAGATTAACCGCCAACGATTGATCGTTTTTAACAATGTAATGAAGCGCCTTAACGTGAGCGTCAGCCAAATCGGTAACATGGACATAATCGCGAACGCCCGTTCCGTCCGGCGTATCGTAATCGTTTCCGAAAATTTTCACTTCGGGGCGCAATCCGGCCGCAACTTCCATGACAACAGGCAGCAAATTCGCCGGATTCCGCTCCAATCCGCAAACCACCCCTTCAGGGTCGTAACCGGCAGCGTTGAAATAACGCAATGCAGCGTATTTAATTCCTTTCAGTTTATCGTACCACCCCAAAAACCGTTCGATTTCCAGCTTGGTGAAACCGTAATAGTTGGTCGGATTTTTCGGATGCTCTTCGTCAATCGGAAGATATGCCGGCTCTCCGTAAACCGCCGCCGACGACGAAAAAACAAAATACTTTAAACCGGTTTCAGCCGCAGCGTTTAAAATATTCAGAGTGCCGGTGATGTTGTTGACAGAATACTTCTCGGGAACAATCATCGATTCTCCGGCAGCTTTAAACGCAGCTAAATGAACGAGAGCGTTATGCCCTTCCATCGCTTTTTTCAGTTTCGGATAATCCAAAATATCGCCTTCAACGAAAGCAGCTTCTTTAAACAAATTCTGCTTCAAACCGCTGCTCAAATTGTCAAAAACCGTGACTTCGTGTTTTTCTTCGCGATCGTTCAATAACGCTTTCACTACATGACTGCCGATGTATCCGGCCCCGCCTATAACAAGAACTTTCATCGTCCGTTTCCTCCGATTCTTTTATTATACCGTTTTTCAATGGTTTTTCAATCATGAAATTTTATTTATTGCCAAAAATCCGAATATTATTATAATGAAAGAATAAAGATGGAGGTTTTTATGTCGGAGCAACTCGATTTTACGTTGGATGCATTGGGGCCGTGCAAAATTCCTTCACCGATGAAGATCTCTTCGGTGATCGGAGATAACATGGTTAATTACACGTCCGATGATCAATGCGTTTTATACAACATTGATACTGTTTTTTCACAGCCGGTTGACGGAAAAGCGCTTCAACGAATCGCTGTTGCCGGTCCGCGCCCGAAAATTTACTTCAATCCAAGTCATGTGAATGCGGGAATCGTGACATGCGGCGGAATCTGCCCCGGTTTAAACACCGTCATCCGCTCTATCGTCCGCTGTCTGTGGTACAGCTACGGCGTTAAACGGATCATCGGCATTCCCAACGGCTATCCCGGATTTTTACCGGAGTACAATTATACGCCGATTCCGCTGAATCCCGATATTGTTGATAATATTCATAAAATGGGAGGAACCATTCTCGGAACGGCCCGCGGCGGCGGCGACCGGGTGGAAGAAATTGCCGACAGCATCGAACGGATGAACCTCAATATCCTGTTTTGTATCGGAGGAGACGGAACGCTGCGGGGAGCCCGCGATGTCAGCAAAGAGTGTGAAAAAAGAGGGTTGAAAGTCTCCGTCATCGGCATTCCGAAAACCATCGACAACGACATCAATCTTTTGCAGCGGTCGTTCGGATTTGAGACAGCGGTCGCTAAAGCGTGCGAAGCGGTTTCCAGCGCTCACGTGGAAGCAAAATCAGTTCACAACGGAATCGGTTTAGTCAAACTGATGGGCCGTCATTCGGGGTTTATCGCTTGCAATGCTGCAATTGCGTCGGCAGAAGCCAACTTTGTTCTGATCCCCGAAGTGAAATTCGATTTGAACGGAGAAAACGGATTTTTGGCTCATCTGGAGCGGAGACTGCTCTCCCGCAAACACGCCGTCATCATCGTTGCCGAAGGCGCCGGGCAGGACTATGTTCATGCCGACGGAAAAGACGCTTCCGGCAACAAAAAATTAGGCGATATCGGCACTTTTCTTAAAGAAAAAATCAAACAGTACTTCGATGAAAAGAAAATTCCGATGACTCTGAAGTATATCGACCCGAGCTACATCATCCGCACTCAGCCGGCCGACCCCAACGACAGTTTTTACTGTTCATTACTGGGTGCTCATGCGGTTCATGCGGCAATGGCGGGAAAGACCAATACTCTGGTTTCCCAACTGAACGACCGATACGTTTACATTCCGATCGACGCCGCCGTCAGCCGCCGCAACTATGTGAATCCGGAAGGTCATTTGTGGCGTGATGTGTTGGAAACCACGCAGCAATCGGCTTCCATGACGGAGACATGAATTTCCGCTCTTACGGTTCGTATCTGACGGAAAAGTACGGCAAACGAGCTTACCGCGTCGGCGTTGACGCCGGCTTTTCCTGCCCTAACCGCGAAAACGGCCGCAGCGGCTTCGGATGCACCTTTTGCGACGAAGCCGGCAGCCGCGCCGCCTACATCCGCAACGATAACGGCTCCTATCCCGAATCGGCCGCCTTTAAACCGTGCGGGCTGCCGGGGTACCCGCCGGGTTACTCGGCAGAAGCGGTTCGCAGCCAAATCGACCGCGGTATTGCGTTTTTACGCCGCCGCTACCGTGCCGAAGTATTTCTGCTTTACTTTCAGGCTTATTCCGGAACTTACGCGCCGCCTGAGATTTTAAAACGAATTTACGACGACGCGCTGGCTTCCGCCGTCTTTTCAGAGCTGATTGTTTCCACCCGCCCCGACTGTCTCGATGAAAAAAAAGCCGATTTATTGGCTTCTTATCGCCGTCCCGATTTCGACGTTTGGTGTGAAACGGGTTTGCAAACCATTCATGACAAAACCCTCCTCGCAATCCGCCGCGGCCACACCTATGCCGACTTTCTCAAATCTTATCGGCTGCTGAAAGAACGAAATATCAAAACCGCGGTTCATCTCATTTTCGGACTACCTGGTGAAGGCCGAACGGAGCTGACGCAAACCATCGACGAAATCAATCGCCTGAAACCGGATGCGGTAAAAATTCACAATTTGCAAATTCCGATCGGAACTCCCATGTTTGAAGCTCTGAAACGAGGCGAAATTCAACCGTATACAATGGAAGAGCATCTCGAAAATACCGTCTTCGCCCTTAAACGGCTCAATCCTGAAATTATGATTATGCGGCTGACATGCGACATTGCAAAATCGCAGAGAGAAAACAACGAAGGATATTTCAAAAAAGCGGTTTTTCTGAATCAGCTGAAAAAACGACTGGAAGAATCCGTTGATTAACCGGAAGGAATAATCATCGACTTCCAGAATTCGGTTGACCCTTTAATCAGCCGGTCTTCTTTCAAAATTCCGGAACGGGCATTCGGGGTATCGGCAAATTGCCGGAAACAGAATCCTTTGACAGTCGGAAAACCGGCGATCAAGGCGAACATTTCTTTCAGAAAACGAACGGTCTGCTCATCAGGCTGTGCATCGATACGAATACCGCCGATTTCACTGAGAATGACAGGTATCGGAATTTCTCCGTCGGGAATAGTCGTCCACTCCGACTGCGGCTTTAATCGCTCCGAAAAACGCTTGTGAAAATCAAAAAATCCGGTTTCCGAAAATTCCCGACGATCAACCATCTCCAAATATTTTCGAAGCGAATCAATGCTGTCGGAAAGACAGTGAAGATCCAAGATGTCTGTCAATCGATGATAAAATCCGGAGTTGTCGACAATCAATCGTGACGGATCTTTCATTTTTAAGAAGGAATAAAAGAAATCAAGACGGCGGATCAATTTCCGGCGGAAAAACGGCTTTGGCAGACCTCTGTTTTCATTGAAGAGCGCGTATACAATGACCGACGGATAATTGCTCAAAATTTCGATGCAATCGTCGATTTTCCGTTTCGATTCTTCGACATCGTTTTCGGTGACTCCGCGCAGCCCGGGAAAATCCTGCCAAACGGTCAAACCGACCGCATCCGCGCAAAAATAAGCGGCAGGATTCTCTATGCGGGAATCGTAGCGGACAGTATTAAACCCGAGATTTTTTACAGCCATCGCATCCTTGAAATATCCGCCGCGCGAAGCCGGATACGGCAATCCGTCGTCGTAAAGCCCTGCATGAATGACGCCGCGAAGCGAAAACGGCTTTCCGTTTAAAAGCACAAACGCTTGTGAAACGGAAACGCTGCGCAGCCCGATGTACGACCGAACTCTGTCAGCCAACAGCCCGTGCGAATCGGTTGTATCAATTTCGATTTCCAACAAATGCGGCTGCGACGGCGTCCACTCCGGCGGATTGATACCGTACTCCCGATAATCGCAAAATAAAACAAATTCAGCCGCCTCTTCGCGGCGGGCGGAATTTCGATCGCCTTCCCACCCGAATTCGGGAATTTTCAGCGAAAAATCGGCTGGTTCTGCCGAAAACGATAACCGAAACTGAGAAACGCCGTTCTCATAGCGGTGAACAAAACGGTTGAGAAAAACGCTGCCGCAAAACTCCATCCAAAACGGCTGTCCGAACCCGACAAAAGCGCAGTCGTCCCGCGGTTCAATGCAAACGGCTATCGATAAAACGGATGAGTGAAGCGCTTCAAGGTTGATTTCGGCGCTCACCGTTTCATATTCGGAGAACGAATCGGCAATACGGCGGCCGTTAACGGAAAACCGAGCATTTCCGTACCAATTTCCGGAACAGATTCGCAAAACCGTACAGCCGGTTTTTTCGGCGATCGGCTTAACCGAAAACCGTTTGACAAAAACCGTAAACGGAGCTGCTTCCGCCGCCGGAAGAACAAACGGCATTTCAGTTTCCAAAGGCCGCTCCCGCTCCGAAAAAGTTTCTCCTGCAAAAAACCGCTCCATGAAAGATTCGGCATCCCCGGCTCGTCCAAACGAAAAACGGAACCAATCTTGATTTAGCAGCGCCGATTCTCGACGGAAATCGGGCCGCGGATAACCGCATAAAACTTCAATTTCACTCTTTTTAAAAATCATGTGCTAAACGGCTTTCAACGCCTGTTCGAAATCGGCGATAATATCATCAATGTTTTCCAATCCGACGGAAATACGGATCATTTCAGGAGTTATACCGGCTTCCCGCTGCTGTTCGTCAGTCAATTGACGATGTGTCATGCTGGCAGGATGTAAAACCAGCGTGCGGATATCGGCAACATGAACGGCAATCGACGCCACTTTCAACGCATTCATAAATCGTTCTACGCCGTCGCGGCCGCCTTTGATTCCGGCTGTAAAAACACCGCTGCATCCCTTCGGCAGGTATTTTTTCGCCAGCTCATAGTCTTCACTGCCGGGCAATCCGGGATAACGGACCCATTCAACGCTGTCATTCTCCGAAAGCCATTGCGCCAATTTCAACGCATTCTCCGAGTGGCGTTCCATGCGGAGCGGCAGCGTCTCCGTTCCCAAATTGATTAAAAATGCATTCATCGGCGAGAGATAATTGCCGATATCGCGAATCAGCTGCGCGCGCAGTTTGACAGCATAAGCCGAAGCGCCGAACCACTCCGTAAAGACCGTACCGTGATAACTGGGATCCGGCTCGCATAGTTCCGGAAATTTTCCGTTTTTCCAGTCAAATTTTCCGCCGTCAACGACAATCCCGCCGAGCGCAACAGCGTGACCGTCGAGATATTTTGAGCAGGAGTGTGTGACGATGTCAGCCCCCCACTCCAACGGTCGGCAGAGAGCCGGCGTCGCAAACGTATTGTCGACAATCAGCGGAACATCGGCTTCATGAGCCAATCGGGCGAATTTTTCAATGTCTAAAACAACGGCCTTCGGATTGGAAAGCGTTTCGGCAAAAACACATTTTGTCTCTTTGCGAACGGCTTTTTTTAATTCGGAAAGCGGTGCATTGACATCGACAAAAGTCACCGAAATTCCCATTTTCTTCATTGTATAAGAGAAAAGATTGTAAGTTCCGCCGTAAACAACGGACGCGCAAATCAGATGATCGCCGGCCGAAGCGATATTCAAAACCGACAGCATGGAAGCCGACTGTCCCGAAGAGGTACAGACCGCCGCAGCGCCGTCTTCCAAAGCAGCGATTTTTGCCTCCAACGCACAAACCGTCGGATTCGAGAGGCGGGAATAAATGTGTCCGCCGGCCTTCAAATCAAACCAATCGGCCACCTGCTGTGCGTTATCGTATTTATAAGTGGTACTCTGAACAATCGGCAAAACACGCGGCTCTCCGTTTTTCGGTTCATATCCGGCATGAAGCGCCATTGTTTCCAATCGAAATTGATTCATAAAACCTCCTCGAATCAATAAAAGAATACCGCAACTCTCTTTCGTTGTCAAGTTTTTTCGGTTGACACTTTCCCGTTTACGCTGTATGCTGAATTCAGAAATGAAAGCGGATTTTTTGGGATTTAAACTGGCCGACGGTCGTATTTTTCCGTTGCTGAATTTAAAAAAACAGACATTTGCAAAAGCGGAACTGCAGCCGGCAGACACTTCTATGGGCAAAGTGTGCCTCCACTTTGTGTTATACAAGAAAGGAAAACCCGAAGCGGCTAAACCTTGCCCCGAATCGCTGACGCTTGAATACACTCCGGAAGAATCGGATGAACTGATTTTAAATGCGTTCAGATCCGGCAGCAATTTTGTCTCCCTGTCGCTTTTTCCGAAGAAAAATCCGCAGGCCGCAGTAAAAACCTCCGTTCAAATCGTTCCCGATGAAGAAATCGAAACAATCCAATTTGGTTCACAACGGCGCCGCACTCTCTTTTTGAAAATTTTTGCCGGAATTTTCGGCTTTCTTGCTATTTGCGCTGCTATTGCTTTTCTTTGCGTGCTTTTTCTTCCACCATCCGTTACGGGAGGTTTGTTTTGACATTTTTGCAATCGATTTTACTCGGAATTTTTCAAGGTGTGGCTGAATTCCTGCCGATTTCCAGTTCCGGACATCTGCTGATTTTGAAAAACCTCATGAATTTGGAAGAGGTGCCGATGTCTTACGATATCATGCTTCATGTTGCAACGCTTATTGTCGTCGTCGGCGTTTTTTTCAAAAAAATTACCGCGTTATTCCGTTCGCTGTTTCGCTGGATAGCGCGCAAAAACGATGAATCAGACAAAAAAAACCTCGGAATGATTCTCGCCGTCTTGATTGCTACCTTCATCACCGGCTGCGCGGGAATTCTGCTCAAAGATCACCTCCCCGAAAGTCCGTTGACGGTTTCGTGCCTGCTGCTTGTTACCGGCGTGATTCTTTCATCCACCAAAATCGTTGAAATTTACCGAAAAAAACGGCCGCGTCAAACGCAGTCGTTTGATGTGAAATCGGGGATTGTTGTCGGTTTTACGGTCGGAATTGCTCAAAGTATCGGGGTTCTGCCGGGGATTTCCCGATCGGGAATCACGGTCTCTTCGGCACTTTTTGTCAACACCGACAAAAAAGATGCGGGAGACATTTCATTTCTGATCTCCATCCCCGCCATTGTCGGCGCCATGCTTCTCGATATCGGAAAAATTGATTCACTGTTCGCCGCCGTTTCACCGACTGTTCTCTTCGCGGGAATGGCGGCTGCCGGAATTGCCGGACTGATTTCCCTTGTCCTGCTGCTTAAACTCATCCGCAGCGGACAATTCTACTATTTTGCGTTTTATCTGATTCCTGCAGGAATTGCCGGAATCATTTATTTTTCCTGAAAGATTTCCGCTTTAAACTCCGCCGATTTGTGCCGAAAAGAGAAGGGGAGGTCTCTCTTTGCGCTTATCAAAACCAAGAAAAATCATTTGCGCTTCGCTTTTCTTCATCGGCTTGTTTCTCTTTTTAATCCTCACACTGCCGACTCTTTTCGGAAAGCGCGGATTTATGCAGCCGATCGCCTTTTTTAAAGAAATTTTCATTGAATTTGTCGATTTTCCGATTTTTCTTCTGCCGTTTTGGTTTTTCGCTGAGGCCGTTTTGGTTTTTTTTAGAAAAGCAAACTCTGGAGGAGGAAAGCTGCTGCTTTTCTCAATTTGCCCCCTGACGGTTTTTTCTGTTTTTATTCAAATTGTCGGCGGCAGAGCTCCGATTTTGGCAGCCCGAATGGGCGGCGATAGCAGCCATTACAAGTGGATTTTGCTGAATATTGTTCTTTTTCTTATTTTTGCTGTCGAAATTGCACTGTTTATCTGGTACGCGCGCATTCTCATCAAACAGTCATCAAAACATCCCCTTGTCGAATCGGAGCCCGAAGAAAGCGAACGGAAATCCAAATCCTTTCGACCGAATCTTATTCAACTCCTGAACGAGAAACGCCTTCAATTAAAAAATTTTCTTTCCCCCGATCCTTTAGTTAATGAAGAGAAGACATCGGAACGAGACGGTTCTTCGATTTATACCGGAATCGAAAAAATAAAATCAATGTTTACGGAAGAAACTGATCAAAATACGGGATTAAGAGCTATGGAGGCCATTTCTTATCCTAATCCCGAAGATCGCCCCCGTTTTCGCAAGGATGTGAATCAACCGGCAGCCGAGCCTCCCGCTGACACCTCAGTCGATACACAGAAATTTTCCAATCAGGAAACAATTCCGAACGATGCCTTTACAAATAAAATGGGAACCGACGAGCCTTCTGACAATGACGAATTCTTTGGCGAAAACGAGACTGTTATTTCGATCCCCGAGGAAAACGAAGATTCGTTTGCTTTTTTTGAACAAGATGATGAAGAATCGATTCCCGAAGCGCCGGTGTTTACGGAGACAAACGACCGCAGCGCAACGCAAACGGCTGCTGCCGCACGCAAACGGCGGTCCTCCGGGTACAAACTTCCGGGAAAAGAGCTTTTGTCGCAGCATCAGGAAAGCCAATATTGGATTATTGACGAAGACACAAAGGAAGCAGCCGAAATTTTGCGCCGTACACTGGAGGAATTCGGAATTCAAGCTCAGGTAACCGGTATTACCCGCGGTCCGGTTGTGACTATGTTCGAGCTGCTGCCGGCGCCCGGCGTCAAACTAAGTAAAATTGCCAATCTGGCTGACAATATCGCCCTGCGTTTGGCGGCCGGCCGAGTCCGAATTGTGGCGCCGATTCCCGGAAAACACGCTGTCGGCATCGAAGTTCCCAATCGTAAACGCGCATTGGTCAGTTTTAAGGAGTTAATTGAAGATCCGGCTTTCAAAAAATCGACAGCTGCCATCCCCGTCATTTTAGGAAAAGACATCACGGGAGAAACTCAGGTCATCGATTTGACTTCGACGCCTCACCTGCTCATCGCCGGTTCGACAGGATCGGGAAAATCGGTCTGCGTCAATTCGATTATCACTTCGGTTCTGTATAAAAAATCGCCGGAAGATGTTCGTATGATTCTCATTGATCCGAAAATCGTCGAATTGAAAATGTACAACGACATCCCGCATCTGCTGACGCCGGTGATCACCGACGCCAAACGAGCGTACATGGCACTGCAATATGGACTTTCGGAAATGGAACGACGTTATAATCTGCTGGACGCTCTCGGTGCGCGAAATATTGAATCATACAATAAAAAAGCAAAAGAATCGGGAATGACAGCGCCGCATTTGCCGTACATTCTGATTGTCATTGACGAATTCGCTGATTTAATGGCGGCTAACCGCAAAGATCTTGAGCAGGCCATTGCCCGACTGGCTGCCATGTCGCGCGCAGTCGGCATTCACCTCATTCTGGCAACGCAGCGGCCTTCAGTTGATGTCATTACCGGTCTCATCAAAGCAAACATTCCGTCGCGAATCGCATTCATGACAGCCAGTAAAATCGACTCCAGAACCATTCTCGATACCGTCGGCGCCGAAAAGCTGCTCGGAAAAGGCGATATGCTGTACGTTTCATCAAGCAATCCCTACCCGACTCGCATTCAGGGTACTTACCTTTCGGAGCATGAAGTGGAAACAGTCACCGATTACGTCAAAACACTCGGCGAACCGGATTACTTGGACGACGAAATTTTCATGGATGAATCCGAAATTTTGGAAGACAACGGCGACGATGATCCTCTTTTCGACGAAGCACTGCAAATTGTCGTGCAGACGGGAAAAGCCTCCGCCAGTTACCTTCAACGACGGCTGCAAGTTGGATACAATCGCGCCGCCCGCATGATTGAAACCATGGAAGCGCGCGGTTACATTGGTCCGCAAAACGGAAGCAAGCCCCGAGAAGTTTTAGTCTCTGCCGACCGCATTTAAATAAAAAAAAGAGGTTCATCTGAACCTCTTTTTTTCGAATGCGTTATTCGTTGACGCGTTCAACGTATTCATTGGTTTCGGTGTTTACCAAAATTTTCTCGCCTTCTTTGATGAAAAACGGCGCTTTGACTTTCAGTCCGGTGTCGAGCGTTACCACCTTTGTAACGTTGGTCGCCGTATCGCCTTTAACGGCTTCAGGCGCCTCCGTAACGGTGTACACCACCTTTGTCGGAATTTTAATGTCAATCGGTTTCTCTTCCCATAAAACGATGCGGTAGCTCTCTCCGTCTTTCATATACTGCAAACGGTCTTCCAACCCTTCCATCGGCACTTCAAACTGTTCAAAGGTATCGTTGTGCATAAAATGATACGCTTCGCCGTCGCTGTAAAGGTATTGACAAGTTTTTTCCTCAACCTGAATGTCTTCGACACTGTCTTGAGTTTTAAAGGTTTCCTGATAAACCTTTCCGCTGGTCAGTCCTTTCAGACGCACGCGGCAGAATGCCGATCCCTTTCCGGGATTTACGAATTCCCGTTCCACAACCATACACGGTTCGTTTTTAAAAAACAAAAATGTACTTTTATCGATTTGTCCGGCTTTAATCATATTTTTCCTCTGTGAAAGTATGTGTCAGTTTATCAAAAATCTGTTCCGATTTCAACCCTTTGTGAAGATGATTTTTTCAAGGTCGGCGGCGCTTTCGCACAGAAAATCGGGCGGATTTTTCCGAAAGAATTCTTCATCAGCGTAACCCCACGTCATGATGGCGACGGGTAACGAGCTGTTGCGCGCTGTCTGCCAATCGATTCCGGAGTCGCCGACAAAAAGCGCTTCATCTGCGGAAATTCCGAACCGGTTTAAAAGCGACAGAACGCCGTCGGGCGCGGGTTTCGGCGGCAGCGACTCTCTAAAACCGACAACGGCTGCAACCGATGAGCCGAAAAGACCGTCGGAGATGATTTGCGCAATCGGCTGCGCTTTATTAGTCACAATGAAACACAAAATCCCGGCATCCGCTGTTCGGGAAACCAATTCGCGCATCCCAGGATAGGCGGCTGTCTGCGAAAACGGATCTTTTTCGTATTCTTCGAGGAAATCATCCGTCATCCGATTCAGAAGCGAATCTTCAACCGGGCAGCCGACCGCGTTTTGAATTGCCTGCCGAATACCGCGGCCGACAAACCTCTTGTACTCACTTAATTCATGAGGCGGAAATCCGTATTTTTCAAGAATGCGGTTGCAGACGGTTCCGATGGCGCCGACAGAATCAACCAAAGTGCCGTCCATATCGAAAAAAACCGCTTTCAGACGATTCAAGGACGGCCTCCTTGTAAAATTTCCAACACTTGAAACGGAATCCGTCCGTCAGGATCGCGCGTCTCCCCCGGAATTCCTTTCAAATAAACGATGTTGCGATTGTATTTCTCGGCAATCACGGCAGCCGCCTCTCCGTAAAGTCGGTATTCTTTCATATCCGGAGAGAACAAAATCGGATTCGGATTCTCTTTTTCAACAAAAACATCGCCATTAATTAAAATCCACTCTACCGGATCGGCAGCGGGAATTTCTGCGACTTCCCGAACTGTTTGACACGACGGGAAAAAAAGCGAAAAACTCAAACTTATTAAAATCGACAATCGTTTCATAGGCAGCTCCGAACCGCCGAAGCGGTTATTCCTCCGTTTTATCTTAGCGAAAATCGATTCCGCTTGTCAACGGCTATGCAGCATTTCCGTCAGTTGTTCGTAATTCTGATAGATGAGGTCGGCTGTCTGCCCTTTTTTCACTCGGGAAGCGATGTAGGCGGTTTTCATGCCGACACTCCGCGCACCTTCCACATCTTTGTCATAGCTGTTTCCGAAGTACAGAATTTCACCAAAGGGAACGCCGGCAGTTTTCCGGAGTGCCTTAAACGGCGCCGGATCGGGTTTGAGTCGACCGTAATCCTCGCTGCATAGCGCTTTTTCAAAAAGGTCATCGACGCCGAGATACTCAAGTTTCCGTCCGACGGGAAAATCCGAAAGAGCGTAAAGAGCGACGCCCCGCGTTTTCAGCTCTTCCAAAAAAGGTCGCAGCCCTTTAACGGGGCGAATGATTCGGGTTTGTTTTGCCCACGGTTGGTAAAGCCGATTTTCAATTTTTTCGGCTGCGTGTGAAGGCAGCAGTTCGAGTTTGACGGCCGCCAGCCGCGCCTGAACATCTTCGAATTTCTCGTTCTTCATGTCAATTTTGCGAATTTCTTTTCTTGTTTGCACGTAAGCATGCAGTAAACGAGGATGAAACAGAATTTGGGGAAATCCCCAAATGTACATTTGCCAATTTGGATAGAGCGTGCCGTCGATATCAAATGCGGCTGCTCGAATTTCATCGAACACGGACATAATATTTTAACCTCACATGAACGGCCTCTCCTCCGTCAACAGCAGCAAAACGCCACTGCCGCAGCGCCTGTTCCATCCGGCGGTCGGCCGTTGTCGAACCGCTCGAATCGGTAACGACGATCCGCGAAAGCGTCCCGTCGGCATTTAAATCAAACGCAATGACAAATGAAAAACCGCTGCGCCCGGCCGTATCGACTCCGGAAAAATCGGGGTCAACCGTATGAAGCAGTTTCCGACCGGCTGTCAACCCGTCTAAATCAACCACCGAAACCGAATCGCCGCCGCTTAACCCGGCAGCCGATGTCGTCTGAGTCGAAAGCGTGTCACCCGCAGCATCGCTTCCCGTCGCGTTTTGCGCCAACGCCGAATCTAAACGGCTGTAGTCACCGCTGTCGAAAAAACTCTCTTCGGACGCAGCCGCCGCATCGGAAAAATCCGCGGAAGTTCCCGAATCGGCGGAAACGGATTCACTTGCTCCGAATGCAGTGTCGGCAAAAAAATCGTCGAACCGTTCTTCCGTCACAGCTGCCTGCGTCGATTCGGCCGCAGCCGGATGGGATCGTGCCTTTTCAGGAACCGTCTGCACCGGACGTTCCGGAGAAGCGGCAGCCGACTGCGTTGAAGACGACTGTTTGGCGGAAGAACCGCTGCTCGGATTGGCACCTTCTTCGCGCACAGCCGCTTGCGAAACCTGTGTTAAATTCAGATACACAGCCGAAGCGCCGAACGATTGCGGCTCCCGGCGGCCGACAGCGAAATAAACCGCGAAGAAAAGAAACAGCAGAATGTAAACAACCGCCGCACTGCCGGCGCTGACAGCCAAACGGCGGTTTTCTTCCGTTTTTAAAAAGCCTGCCATTAAGGCTCCGTCCTCATCTCCAGTCCGATCTGTTCAAATCCGTTTCGCCGCAGCAAATCAAGACACTTGACCATCGCTTCGTACGAAACCGATTTATCGCCTTCGACGATGACTCCCGAAAGCGCTTCCCGCTGCTGCGGCGTGTAATTTTTCAATACGGCGTCGGCAGCTTCAAACGTCATCTGTTCGTCATTGAGATAAACCGATTCATTGTCAGCTATCGTCACAATCAGTTCGCTGACCGTCACCTGTTCCGCCGTTTCCGATTCGGGAAGCGTCAGAGCAATGCCGGGAACCTGAATAAAGGTGCTGGAAATCATGAAAAAAATAACCAACTGAAAGACAACGTCAATCATCGGAACCATGTCGGCATTGACCGACGGTTTCAACCGTCTGCGAATGCGGCTCATAACGACCTCGACAGCCCGCCGCCGTTTTTGACAGCAGCAGCTACAGCGTTGATTTGCGTTTCCAATTCGACGGTTTTGCGGTTGATGCGGCTGATGTACAAATTATAAAAGAAGACCGCCGGAACGCCGACGATAATGCCTGCCGCTGTGGTGTAAAGCGCTTCTCCGATTGCGGATGCCAGCAGAGCGGGATCGGCAGCCACACCTGACGAACCAAGCAATCCGAATGCCTTGATGTTTCCCGTGACGGTTCCCAAAAGTCCCAAAAGCGGCGCAATGTTGGCAATCGTTCCCAAAGCGCCGACAAACCGTTCCATTTTCGGAACTTCGGCCTCGGCACGAATCTCCATGGCTTCTTTGATCTCTTCCGACGAAAGACGGCGGTTCAGCAGACCCGCTTTCGTCATTTCCGCAACGGGGCACGAATAACGCGCACACAGTTTTTCCGCAGATTGAAAGTCACGGGTTTCCAACAGCGGAAAAATCGCTTCCAGAAAACGCTTTTCGTTCTTTTCGATTTTCCGAAAGTAAAGGAACCGCTCAATGATCAGAACCAAAGCAACAAACGAAAGCAGTAAAATCACAATCATGACGGGGCCGCCGTCCTGCAGAATCTTCAAAACCATAAAAAACTCCGTTAATATTTTATTTCCAGCAAAATCGACGCTCCGAATCCCGGCGCGATGTAACCGTCCCAAACCGTCGGTCGGCCGTTTTCGTAAATCGGTGCAAGCAAATCATCGAGCGCCAATGTCAGACGAAAATGTTCATTAATTGCAAACAGCGCCGCCACGCTCCATTCGGGAATATAAGAGACGTCGTAATGCTCAAAAAGCAGATCCGTTCGGAGCGTGAACCACTTCTTCGGAATCGTGTATTCGAGCCCCCCTTCCAGCCGGTGCCGAGGCTTCAAATAATAGCGGTTTTTCGGAAGGAGCGAACCTTCCCAACCCGCATTCAACCGCAATCCGGCAACGGGCGTGACTTCCGCCGACATTGACGCATACAGCAAATTTTCAATACCGAAGGAAACCGGTACCAAACCGTTTTCTCCGATCTGCAAATCTTCAATAAGTAAAGTACCGCTTTTTCGATCAAAATTCAAGCCGGCTGAAATCAGAGCCATCTGACCGATTCGGAAATCGAGTCCGGCTTCGGCAAACCAGCCGGAAAGCGTCGGTAAAGCGACGCCGTCTAAATACCGGAAATTTCGGCTCAGCTGCGCATATGACTGCCGTTCGTTTTCAAAACCGCCATGGAAACGGTAACTGAAAAAATCGGCAGCCGAACCGTAAATTCGCAGATAAAACGGAATCGAAAATCCGAGAAGATCGGCGCCGTAAACCGATTCGGTTTGCCGATTATCCCAAAAAAGACCGATTCCCCCGGCAATATTGACCGCTTTCGGCAACTCGCTGTCAAATTCGAAGAGAAAATCGGCGGTATGACCGTTGTTTTCAGCAAACAGCGAACCGTTCCAACCGTATCCGGCAGCGAATTTCAAATTTGTTCCCGGCAGAGTCGCATCAAGACTCACCCGCGGCGTCAAAACCAAATCGGTCGCTCCGACGCTGACATCGTCGGCATAGCGGTGCGCCGCTTCAAAACCGACAGCCGCCTCAAATCGAAGCGTTTCGATTGTCAGAGCAAAACGATCCGACAGTGAAAAAAACAAATCGTTACGAACGGCGGTTTCAACGCTCAGGTTCTGCGTACCGAAGCCGCGGCTCTCAAACGACATCTCCGTTTCGTTTTCGTAAATTCGATCTCGGTAAGCGTAAGACCCGGAAAGACGCTCTCGGCGGTCGAAAAATGCGCCTCCCCATGGCTGAAAACCGAAACCGTCGCGGCTTAAGTGATCGGCCGAAAACCGAAACCGTGACGTCTGCGTTGTTCCGAACAGCGAAAAACCCAAACCGACGGTGCCGACGCTTCCCCCTTCGGCGTATGCATCAATGACGAGGGGAACGGCAGTCGACGGCGTCCGCGGCGAATCGGAAGGAGTCAACGCATTCTGCGTGCCGATTTCGGTTAAAAATTCATCAATTCTCTCCGTTTCGAAAACCGCTTCGGCGGGATCGGGCATCGGAACCGTTAGCTCCGGCAAGGTGATTTCCGTTTCGCTGTCTTCCTTCGGCAAACCGACCCGAATATTTTCTTTGGTTTTATCTTCGATTTCCAAAAACATCGGCGGCAAAACAATGTCGGGATCTTGTTCGGGAGCGCCTTCCTGCGCCGGCAAAGAGAAAGCGAAAAAAAGCATCGGCAGCCAAAAACGCTTCACGGACGCCTCCCCGGAATTTGTTTTGTCCACTCCGAATTCGGAAAACGGTTCTTGAGACGGGAGAAGAGCTCGTCGGCATCACGGCGGCTGTTTTCGTGAAGGGCGGCAGTTCCCGCTTTCAGCAACGCTTCGGGAACGAAAGCGGCTGTTCCGTCGGCCGTTACCGCTTCCATCAAAAGCGGAAGCGCATCGGCATACCGTTTTTCATCGTAAGCCAGCCATCCGAGCTCAAAGCGGGCCGCCGCCGCGTTGACGGTATCGGCTGAATGGTTGCGGATCAATTCTTCCAGCAGTGCGCGGCTGTTGAGTGCCTCTTCGCTCCGATTCTTCCGATCGCGAAAATAAATCGCCGCCAGCTCAACCGCAGCGCGCCGTCCCTCCTCGCTCTCCAATCCGCCTCCGCGGCTAAATTGTATCGACAATTCGGCCTCTTCGTTGCTTTGTCCTAAACTCAAGTAATACAGCTTGGCAATTTGCAGACGAGCGTCCGACCGCTGTGCCTCTTCGGGAAAACGGCGCAGCAGCTCGTTCCAAGCAGCGTCAGCCTCTTCCCACGCTTTCATTCTCATCGCCAGGCGGGCCCGCAGCAGCAGCCGTTCCGCGTCATACAAATTCTCCCGATCAGCAGAACTCCACTGCGCTAAAATGCGTACAGCTTCCGCATTTCGCTCCGATTCAAACAACAGCCGGCACAGCTGCGCCAAAGCCGGCAAACGCTGCGGAGAATCGGGATACGCGGAAACAAAATCGGTATACGCCAAAATTGCCTCGTTCACCCGTTCTCGTTCCAAGTAAATTTCGGCAGCGTTCAGCAGAGCATTTTCAGACTCCGGCGCGCCGGGATTTTCCTTAAAAATCCGATTGAAGATTTCGGCGCTGCGGTCGGGATATCCGGTTTTTTGCAGCAAAAGGGCATATTCATACAGCGCTTCGATACGAACCGATTCGGGAGCCGACGCCGCTACCGCCGTGAAGACTTCTTCCGCCCGATCATTGAGGCCGGCCGCGGCGTAAGATTTTCCAGCCGTCAACGCTGCCGTCAGCCGGGTTCCGCTCTGTTCAATTTCGGCGTAACTTAAAAACCAATCGGCTGCTTCCTCGTAATTTTTCAAAGAATATGCGCTCCAACCGCAGAGATACAGCGATTGTGTATAAAATTCTCCTGTCGGGTTTTCAGCGGCATAGTCGGAAAAGCAAGTCAGTGCTTCGGTATAATTTCCTTCCCGATAACACGCCCAGCCGCGGTAATACAAATAATACGGAATCAATTCATCCCAGCCGTTTTTCATCAGCATCTCAGGCGAAATCAATTCGAATTCCGCTGCAGCTTCGCTGTAGCGTTTGAGGCTGATAAACGAAAGCGCTCTCATATACCGAATAAAAACCGAAAGCGGCGGATTCTCCGCCTCCAACCGCGGACGGTCACCCATCAAGCCGTCTGTGTACTCCAAAAGTTCCGTGAATTTTTCCGCCTTGAAATTCCGGCTGACGAAATCGAAAACAGCCTGATCGTCACCGGTCGAATTTCTCAGATAGCTGTCAAGAGATTGAACCGAGTAATTCAGATCGTCCGTCGCTTCGGCGATTTCCAGCTTTAACCGCAAAAACCGCTGCCGGCTTTTCAGATTCGGCAATTCGGCTTCCCAAAAATCGGCTGTCTTTTTGGCGTCGTCGAAACGCTGCTGGCGAATCAGCGACAGAACGAGAAAGAAAACCGCCGTTTCTTTTTGTTGCGTATCGGCCTCCGCCTTCAAAAACTCTTCGGCAGCCGCTTCGGTTTCGGGCCACCGCTGCGTTTCGGCTCCATAACGGGCTGTCAAAAATAAAATCAGCGACGAAAACTCCTTCGCCTCCCCGCGGTACTGATAAAGCGTTTCAAACGCGCGCTGCGGCTGATTTTCGGCAGCAAATGCCTGCGCCAGATAAAGCGGCACCAAATCACTCATCGATGAGGTCGGCTCATTGATCCAAATGCGGTTCAGCCAAAGAATCGCTTCGTCGTAACGTTTCAATTTGAATTTTTCAACGCCGTACTTCAAACGCAGCGCGTTGACTACTTCCGGTTTGTCGGCGAAACGGGTTTCGGCGCTGTCCATCAGCCGATTAAGCGAATCGTAATCGCGACGGATTCGATAAATCGAAAACAGCCGCTGCGCAGCGCCGGCCGCGGTGCCGCCGCCGCAGCCTTCAAGACAGTATAGATAATCCGCAGCCGCTTTTTCGTATTCTTTCAAAAAAAACAGCGCCTCGGCCCGGTAATAACTCAATTCACAGCGGAATTCCGGCGGCAGACGGCTTAAATCATAAGTTTGGGAAAAACGAACCAGTTTATCGTACTCTTTGAATTTCAAAAAAAGCGAAAAAATCAAAGCCAGCGCCTGCGGTTCGTCTTCCGCATCCAAACTGATGTCTGAAAGCCGAAGCGCCGTTTCCAACGCGGCTTTGTCATTGCCGTTGCGGTAACAGGCAAACGCAAGCGTTAAAAGCGCCTCTTTTTGAAACTCGCCGCCCGCCGTTTTCGCGTAATCGGAGAGTTCCGCCTCCGCCGCCGCGTAGTCGCCGAGTTCGTAATAATTCATCCCAAGCCAAAACGGAAGCGTCTGTGTAAAAACGCCCGACGGATAACGCTCTCGGACGCGTAAAAAGAGCCTCAGCGACTCTTCCGGCCTCTGCAAACGGAACAGGGCGACCGCACGCCGGAACTGAGCATCGGGCAAATATTCGGAAAGCGGATAACGGCGGATCAGATCCTCGTAGCCGGCCAATGCGGCCGCATAATCGCCTGTTTCAAAACTTCGCTCGGCACGGTAAAATAACTCTCCGTCGTCAAACGCAAAGAGAGAAAAGCCCGCAAAAACTGCCAAAAACAGGCAAAAACCCGATTTTTTCATCTTTTTTAATTATATAAAAATTTTACGGAAGGGCAATAGGAAGTTTTAAAAGCCGAATTGCTTAAATAAACCGAAATCAGATTGGATCCACTTTTACACTGATACGCGGTTCGGCAATCCGATCGATGATTTCATTAAAAATTTCTTCCAAGGGTTTGAAGTAAGTTTTATCTACAATTTCAGAAATTCGTTCTGTTTCCTCTTCGGTAAAGTCATCGTTATCGAAAGAGCGAATCACTTCAATCATTTGACGTAAAATCGCAAATACACGATCTTTTTCATCATCAAACGATTCTCCCTCCATCTCAGCCGCTTTAGCAAAATATCGGTTCACGGCATTGTTTTTTAATTCGAGCTCTTCCTCAATCGATGTATCAGTTGGAGAAATAATCAAGTCAAACAGAGAAAAAAACAAATTAGCCGGATCGTAAACATCCTTCCGATAAATAATGTAATCGGAGCGCTGCGGGTCGAATCCGACCCAAAATCCGGTTTTGGGACTTTCATAAAAGCGTCCGTCTTTTTTCGATCGGGAACTCAACCGCCTCAATTCAGAGCGTAAACCTTCAATTTTCCGCCCGCTGTAAGCTTCCAAGAATTCCGAAAGTTCATCTATCGTCTCTGCTCGGAACGAAAAATCGTTTTCAGTGTAAGGAATCAACATAAAAACTTCCTGTCTTTTTGCGTTTAGTATAACACGCCGCCCGCCGTCCGACAAGAAGTTTTTTTAATTGTCAAATTGACTCTTCGTTCGAATCGATTGTAAACATATTCACCTCATCCGCAATATCGGAGAAGTAACTGCCCAAATCGACAGCTTCTTGAGAAAGGTTCGACATAGATTCGCCAAATTCCACATTTTGCGTTTTTACGTCGCCGATCATTTCAAAAACCCGATCGACATTAGTGGAAATATGTTTAATCAAAACATTGATTTCGACGATACTGTTTTCGATTTTGCTGGCGCCGTTGTCAACAGCCGCCATCGAATCACGTGAAACGGAGCTGATGTCCAGCAGTTCATTTCCGCTGTGAGCCAATTCCAACATAGCCGATGAAACTTCCGCTAAAACAAGTGCCTGGCGGCGGACCTGTTGGTTCAGATCGTTAAAAACCTCTGCCGTTGCCGTATTGGAGACAGTGACCGTTTCTACCAGTTTTGCTGCGTCAATCAGATTTTTACTGATAATCGACGCATTTTTGGAAGAATCTTCCGCCATTTTTCGAATTTCTTCGGCAACAACGGCAAAACCCTTTCCTGCTTCACCGGCGTGCGCCGCTTCGATCGCCGCGTTCATCGCCAATAAGTTGGTTTGCTGCGCAATACCATTGACAACTTTAATAGCGTCAAACATGCTCTTTGTACTGTTATGAATCTGTTTAATCAGAGCAGCGTTTTCATCCATTCGATTTTTGCCGTCTTCGGAAAGTTCCGCCAACCGCTGAAGACTTTCCGCATTTCCGGAAACATTGGAGCTGATGTTGTTGATGGTTGCAACGATTTCGTTGGTGGCCGTCGAAGACTGCGAGACAACGGCAGTTCCGTTTTCAACTGTCACTTTAAAGCCGTCAACTTCCATACTGATATCTTCCAATTTTTGGGAAATACCGAGCATCTCGTTTTTGGCATCGTCCATTAATGTAAATGCGGAAGAAACCGCTGATACCATCATTTGTGTAAACGATTCGGCGGTTTTGGTTGAATCGGTCACCTTATTTTGAACGTCGGCAGCCGAATTAATTGCCGATTTCATTTTTCGGATAATATCTCTCAATTTAACAATAAACGTGTTGATAGAAGAGGCAATATCACCCAATTCGTCATTGCTTTGAACTTCCAACGTTTTTGACAAATCCGCTTCACCTTTGGCAATATCTTCCACCATCAAGGAAATTTTTCTGACGGGCCGAACAATGCTTTGCGAAACATAAAAAATGATCAGCAGAACGACAAAGATCAAAATGACTACCGTGAAAACAGTCGTCCCGATCAACCAATAAGCATCCCGGAACAAAACCGATTTTTCTACTGTTAAAACAAACACCCACGGCGCACCGCTATCTTCACTCATTTGAACAGGAACCGCAACATGATAAACATCTCCGATTTGAACGATAGAATACGGCCGCTGCGAAAAATTCCTCAATTCTTCCATTTTTTCGAGGCCTTCATACGCCAGAACGCTTTTTCCAATTTTTTCAGAGTCGGAAGAAGAGACATAAATTCCTCCCGCAGAAAAAAAGTACGCATTGTACCCTTTGGCAGGAAACTGAAATTCACGGATACGCTGTGTCAGCTGGTTCAAATTAAAATCTACGCCGACGACTCCGACAGGCTCTCCGTCAATCCGAATCGGTGAAACAAAACTGACAACTTGAAGCAATTCTCCATTCTGCACTTCCTGAGACGGTTCCAGGATAACAGCCGCATTCCGTTCCATCGGAATTTTGTAGTAAAGTCCCTTTCCCGGTTCCGGAGAATTATAAAAACGGCACTCCGAAAGCAAAATCCGTCCGTCCGAAGCCCGGTACCAAAACGGAACAAAGGCGCCCGTTTCCGGATGACCCAAACCTCGATTTAAATAACTTTCATCCAATCCGTCGCAATTCTCCCAAACGCTCCAAATCGCAAATAATTCCGAATGAGTTGCCAAAAAATGCTGTAAAATATTATTCAATTCGTTTCTGTTGACGGATCGGTCGTTGTAAAGCGATTCGAAGGTAATCGCCAAATTTTGCGTCGTACTCAACCCTCCAGTCATAAATTCGCGGAGAATTTCCATCGCATAGCGATTGGCGACTTCCGTAATGGTATCCTCAATGCGATTTTTCTCCCGATAAGCAATCATTGCAATCTGACAAAAAGAAATAACGACTAAAACAACCACAATACCGAGAATTGTCGGAACCAAAATTTTGGAACGTATTTTCACTTTACACCTCAACTTCAGTGATTAAAAACTCTCTTTTCTCTATATCGGCTTTCCAAAATAAAAAAAAACACTTTTCGTTTAAAAATTTCTTTCGTTTCTTTTTTCTTATTGCATAAATCTTATATTACAGAGTATAATGTTAAGTATCTTTTAATGATTCAGTATTTACGGGAATGATACATGATAAAAAAACCTTGGTTAAAATATTACGGTGATTCTCCTGAATTTGTCGAGATACCGAAAAAAACAACTTATTCCATTATAAGAGAAAACGCTGAAAATTATCCGTCCCTTCCCGCTCTGTATTATTTGGGATCTGTCATCAGTTATAAAAAATTTCTCCGTCAAATCGACCGCTGTGCCGCCGCTTTCAAAAAAATCGGTATTTCAAACGGAGATGCCGTTACCATTTGTGCGCCGAACATTCCGCAAACCGTTATCGCGTTTTATGCGCTGGATAAAATCGGAGCCGTCGCCAGTATGCTTTTTCCGTTAGCAGGAGAAAAAGAAGTTTACGACTGTCTGACGATTTCAAACAGCAAAGCGGCGATCGTCTTGGATCTCCAGTATAAAAATTTCGCCAACAATGTAAAAAAAACAAACTGCGAAAAAATTGTCTTACTGAAAGTTCAAGACTACCTCTCAAAAACAAAAAAAACCGTCCTGAATATTTACGATTTTTTTCAGGGGAAAAAGAAAGTCACCGCACCCGGTGTGATTTATTGGCAGAATTTTATTCGGCAAAGAGGAGCGGTGGAAGAACCGTATCCAAAAACATCTGAAGATCCGTCTATTATTTTATACAGCGGCGGAACAACCGGAAAACCGAAAGGAATTGTTTACAACGACTCTATCCTAAACGCCGCCGCTACACAAGCGATGACCATGCTGGAAAAAGACGACAAACTGAAACCGAACGACGCTTTTCTGGCAGTCCTGCCGACATTTCACTGTTTCGGTTTGGCCATCGGCGTTCATGCAGCCATGATGACCGCCGGAGTTTCGTTGTTGGTTCCGAAACCGGCTAACAAGTATATCTATCAGGCAATGAAATACAAATGTCCGAAGATTGTCTCCGGCGTACCGACGCTTTTTAAATTGATGCTGGAGTCGCAGAAAATTTGGAAATTGGATCTCTCCGCCATGAAAGGTATCTTTTGCGGCGGCGACAAAATCCCCGAAACCTTAAAAAACAAACTCAACATTGCGCTGAAAAAAGCAAAATGCACAAAAATTGTCCGCGAAGGCTACGGATTGACCGAATGCGCGCCGCCGTGTGCCATTAACCCCGACCGCAACCAAGAAATCGGTTCAATCGGAATTCCGTGCGCCAACGTTTTGGCAAAAATCGTCGAACCGGGAACAGAGACGGAATTGCCCTACGGCGTCGACGGCGAACTGTGCGTCAGCGCTCCAACCAATATGCTCTATTATTTGAACGAACCGGAGGAGACTGCCAACACGCTGCGTAAACACAGCGACGGGTACACGTGGGTTCATACGGGCGACATTTGCAGTATGTCGGAAAACGGTTTCATCTTCTTTAAGCTGCGCCAAAAACGAATGATTAAGGTCAGCGGCATTTGCGTTTATCCGACTTTGGTTGAAGAAGTTCTTCAAAAGCATCCGTCGGTCAAAGAAGCGTGCGTCGTTAAAATTCCTCATCAATACAAACTGAATGTTTTAAAAGCGTATATTATCCTTAACGATGGTTTTAAGCCGTCTCAAAAAATTAAAACAGAGCTGATTCAGCTGTGCCGAAAGGAATTTGCACCTCAAAGCTGTCCAAAAGAAGTGGAGTTTTTATCCGAATTTCCGCGGACAAAGGTCGGAAAAACCGATTTCATGGCGTTGGAGCGTATTGCCCGAGAAAAGGCTAACAGTAAATAAAAAACGGAGGAAAAAATGTTTGATTTTAACGAACACACACACAAACGTCTCAATCTGTTGACCGGAGAATGGATTCTGGTGTCACCGCATCGAACAAAACGGCCGTGGAACGGAAAAACCGAAGACGCCGCTGTCGATAAAATGCCGGAATACGATCCTAATTGCTACCTTTGTCCGGGAAATACCCGCGCCGGCGGCGTTGTCAATCCGAAATACGAAGATACGTTCCTGTTTGTCAACGACTACTCTGCTCTGATTCCGGGAATTCCGAAAGGCGATATTAACGAAGAGAATTTGTTGATCGCCCGCTCCGAAGAGGGAATTTGTAAAGTTATCTGTTTTTCGCCCCGCCACGATCTGACATTGGCGCGTATGTCTCCGGAAAAAATCGTCCGCGTCATCGACTTGTGGATTGAACAGTACAAGGAACTGGGAGGAGATCCGAACATCAATTACGTTCAGATTTTTGAAAACCGCGGGGCCATCATGGGATGTTCGAATCCTCATCCGCACGGACAGATTTGGTCGAGTCAAACCGTGCCCGACTTACCGGCAAAAGAAACAGAAAAACAGACGGAATACAAAGAAAAAAACGGCCGCTGCCTGCTGTGCGATTACCTCGCTTTGGAATTGAAGAAAAAAGAACGCATTGTTCTTGAAAACGACGGATTTGCTGTTTTGGTGCCGTTCTGGGCTGTCTGGCCGTATGAAATTATGATTTTACCGAAGCGGCACATGAGCTCAATCGACGAAATGACGGAAAAAGAGAAAAAAGATCTCGCCGAAATCATGAAGGCGGCCGGAATCCGTTACGATAACCTTTTCAAAACCAATTTTCCGTATTCGATGGGAATTCATCAAAAACCGACTGACGGGAAAAATCACGACGAATGGCACTTTCATTTTCACTATCTGCCGCCGCTGCTGCGCAGTGCAACGGTGAAAAAATTTATGGTTGGTTATGAACTGCTGGCGATGCCGCAGCGCGACATTACCGCCGAACAGGCCGCCGCCAAACTGCGGGAACAGCCTCCGGTTCATTACTTGGAAAGCTGATTCCGTTTCAAACAGAGACAGAGACGCTCTTTTGACGCCCGAACGGCGGAAAGGGCGTCTTTTTTTCGGCATTCTGAGTCCGCAATCGGACAACGCGGCGCAAACGGGCATCCGATCGGCGGATTGACAGCGTCAAACGGTTCACCTGAACCCGAGGTACGCAAAAATTCGCCCCCGGCATCCGGAACACAGGAAAGCAGCAGCTGCGTATAAGGATGAAGAGGTCGGTCAAACAGCTCGCGAACGGCGCCCTCTTCCATCAAACGGCCGCCGTACATCACCCCAATTCGGTCGCTGATATACGAAACCACACTCAAATCGTGAGCAATAAACAACATTGCAAAGCCGAATTCCTTTTTCAGTCGGTTAAGGAGGTTTAGGATCTGCCCTCGAATTGAAACATCCAATGCCGAAACCACTTCGTCGCAAATCAGCAGTTCAGGATCGCTCATCAAAGCGCGCGCCAACGAAATCCGCTGACGCTGGCCGCCCGAAAAATCGGCCGGCCGCCGTTTTAAAGAATCGGCAGCCATTCCAACAGCTTCCAACAAAAATGCCGCTTTGTCTCGCGCTTGACTGCGGGAATACAACTTTGCGTATCGAACGCCGATAGTCAAAATTTCCTCAACCGTCATCCGCGGATCAAGCGAAGCTGCCGGATCCTGAAAGACATATTTGATTTTCTGATTCAGCAACGGATGCCGTTTGCGTTCAGCCGCATCGAGACGAAAGGCTGCACCGCGACTGAAAAAGATCATTTCTCCTTCATCGCACGAATAAACATCGGCGATACACTTTGCCAAAGTCGACTTTCCGCTGCCGGACTCTCCCACCAGTCCGTAAGTTTCCCCTTCAGCGACGGAAAATGAAACACCATTCAGCGCAAACACCTGCTTTTTCCCAGAGGCAAAGAGGCCGGCTTCTAAACGAAATCGTTTTGTGACATCGCGAACCTTCAGCAGTTCGCGGCATTCGGAAGATTTTTGTCCGTCAGCCACAGTCTGCTCCTTCCGCCGTCAGCTGCGTTTCGGACAACAGGCAGCGGTAAAGGTGATTTGATCCTTTTAAAGGAGGAACGGCCTTTTTGCACTCCGCAAACCGTTTCGGGCAGCGCGGTTCGAACGGACATCCCGGTTCCGGATTCAGCGGATCCGGCGGCGTCCCGGTAATCGTGTGACACTCTTCGGTTTTTTTGATGATACCGGGGTGCAGAATCGATTTTAAAAGTTCCTGAGTGTACGGACAAAGAGGCCGGCGGCGAATTTCTTCGGCCCTTCCCGCCTCCAAAATCAAACCTCCGTACATCACCAAAATACGGTCAGCAACAGCGGAAACCAATTCCAAATCGTGACTGATGAACAGAACGGAAAAGTGCCGCTTCTTTTTCAAATCCAGAAGCAATCGAACAATCTGAGCCTGAACGGTCACATCCAACGCCGTTGTCGGTTCGTCAGCAATCAAAACGCGCCCCTCTCCGCCCAAAGCCAACGCAATCATGATCCGCTGCAGCATTCCTCCCGAAAATTGATGCGGAAATCCGCGCAACCGTTCCTCGGGGCGGGCAATACCAACTTCGTTCAACAACGCAACCGCCCGCATCCGCGCCTCCTTTTTCGAAATTTTCGGATTTTTGATTCGAAACATTTCAAGAAAATTTCGTTCGATTGTGTACAGCGGATCGAAAGACTGCGACGGTTCTTGAGCGATATAACCGAAGTGTTCGCTGCGGTACGCCGGCAGCCGAGAGAGTTTGAGGCTGCTGCTTTCAACTCCGTCTGTCAGAATTGAACCCGAAACCGCGGCTTGAGGCGGCCGGTGGAGCTGAAGAAGAGCGGCGGCAGTGACGCTTTTGCCCGAACCGCTTTCTCCCACCAGACCAACGATTTCGTCGTCACCGATTTCGAATGAAACGCTCCGCACAGCCTGCAACCGCTTTCCGGGCAGCCAAAAATCCACGCGTAAATCTTTTACCTCGATCATCACAGCCGCCCCTTAAAATACGGATCGCTTTTATCGCGCAGATATTCACCCAAAAAGGTAAATGCCAGCGACGCCGCCAACAGAAAAACACCGGGAATCAACAGCCACGGATAGTGCGTCAGATTGCCGACTGTCATTGTTTCTCGGTTGATGAGAGAGCCCCAACTGACAGCCGGATCAGAAATTCCCAACCCCAAATACGACAAAACCGTTTCACTTAAAATGAATCCGGGAATGCTGAGAGTTGCGCTGATCAACAGAAGCGACGTCATCTGAGGAACGATGTGGCGGAAAATGATAACCGGCGTCGGAAGCCGCTCCAGCCGAGCGTTGACAACAAAATCGGAACGTTTGATGCTGTGAACCAATCCTCGAATCATCCGCGCCGTTCCCGGCCACCCGACCAGAGAAAGAATCACTGTAATCAGCATATAACTTTCTCCCGAAGTGAGATTACGGGAAAGAACCGACCGAAGAAAAAGAATCAAATAGAGCCCGGGAATCAAAATAAAAAATTCGGAAAAGCGCATCAAAAGCCAATCAATGCGGCCGCCGTAGTACCCGGCCGCCCCGCCGATCAACGCGGCAATCAAAAAGGAAATCGCTACCGCAATAAAACCGATAGTCAGCGAAATACGGCTGCCGTAAACCACGCGGGAAAATAAATCGCGTCCGAGACCGTCCGTTCCGAAAACAAAAATCGGCACACAGTCGCCGGTTCCGTAATCGTCGGTTCCGAAAAGATGAATATCGGTTTCAAAAAGCCCCCAAAACCGGTACGGCGGCCCCTTAACGAAAAAACGGACAGCTTTATACTCACCCGCCACGCGCGCATACTCCCTCCGCAGCGGATCCGTTAAAACCGTCCGCTGTACCTGCGGCCGAAATCCCAACTCAGCGGAATAAAACGTAAATGTCGGCGGATGGTTGGGAGTCGCGTCAAAAAAGGTCGTAGGCGTGTACGGCGCCAAAAATTCGGCAAAAATCATCCCGAGATAAAGGAAAATTAAAACAAGCAGCGAAATAGCCGCTGCCGGCCGCCGACGAAACGAAATCGGAAAGAATTTCATTCAAGTTTTCCTCCGCCGTATTTGATGCGAGGATCTGTTACTGCCAACAGAATATCCGAAAGAATCATTCCCAACAGAACCAAAAATCCGACAAACATGATGTTTGTCAGAACGAGATTGACATCCTGCTGCAAAATCGCTTCGTACATCAAACGGCCGATTCCGGGATAACCGAAAACGATTTCCAAGATCAAAGATCCCGAAAAAAGCGAAGCCAACAGATTTGAGGATGAAGTAATGTACGGATTCATCGTATTGCGAAAAGCGTGTACAAAGTAAATCCGCCGTTCGCAGACCCCGCGCGCACGAAGCGCTTTAATGTAAGGCTGTCCAAGTTGATCCAGCATTGTGGCGCGCACCGTCCGAACCGTACTGCCGATTCCTCCCAAAAAAGCGGCCGTCAGCGGCAACACAATGTGGTAAAGATAATCAAAAGAAAAAGTCAGCGGCGCTTCGCCGAAACTCCCTGTCGAAGGATAAGCACGAATCGGGAACCATCCTGAAACCGCAGCAAAAACCTGCAGCAAAATCATCATCAAAATTGATGGAAAGGAATGAAAGAAAAGCCCAAAAACGGCGGCTCCCGCATCAAGCGGCGTTCCGACCTTCGCCGAAAGCGCGATTCCGATTGCAAACGAAATCACCGTCAGGAACACGAGCGAAATCAAATTCAGAACAAGCGAATTCACCATTCGGTCGACTGTCAGCGGAAGAATTTCAGCACGGGAAATGAGTGAACGACCCAAATCGTGATCGATAAACACTTGTTTGAGCCATCGAAAATACTGAACATAAAACGGTTGATCCAATCCCAGTTCGTGTTTCATTGCGGCAATCGATTCGGGAGTGAAGAGGTTGACTGCCGTATCGTGAGCTCCCGAGTTCATCATCCGCGCTTTCACGTAATTTTCGACGACATCTCCCGGAGTCAATTCCATCAAAGCGAAAACGGCAAATCCGAGAAGAAAAAGAATGAAAATCATCGAGAAAATTCGTCCCGTAACAAAAAAAAGAAACGGAAAACGGCTGCGCAAACGAAAAAATCCGTCGGCAAAGGCGCGGAAGCGGTCTTTTCGATTCATTTCAACAGCTCCCGATAGAAACGGTACATTGATTCCAAACTATCAACTGAAATTTTTTCATCGACGCCGTGCAGAAGCCGTGAATAGCTGTCAACGGTAATGTCGGAGGCAAAAACCGTAAACCCGTAAGCGGGAACGCCTTGCCGCCGCCAGAACCGACTGTCCGAAACACCTGCCGAAACAAAAGGCACAAACCGAATCGTCGGATTAACCTTCCGAGCCGCTTTTAAGGCCTCTTTAACAGCGGCCGCATTCATCGGCGAACGGTTTCCTTGTGTGAATTCGGTCAGCGTCCAACGAACATCACCGTCCAAAACCGGCGTCAATCGGTTTAAATTCTCTTCCAATTCGGCGCGGCTCATCGTTTCCGGCAGCCGTAAATCCAAATCGGCAAAGGCTTCGTCGGGAACAACATTGACTTTGGTTCCTCCTCCGATGACGCCGGGCATCACCGTCAGCCGAGAAGCGGCATGGAGATATTTAGCCAAACCGAAGGAAACGGCAGCCGTTTCATCGACGGCAGCGTCAACCGTTTCGGTATCCTTTAACCGCATTTTCAAATCTTCGGAAAGCGGCAATCCGTCAACGAACGCGGCATAACCGTCGCTCAAAACCGGATACGACAACTCCCGCTCAACGACTGCCAACGAAGCCGCAATTTTCGACACGGCGTTGTCGCTTTTGTACGGAAGACTGCCGTGCCCGCACTTTCCGGAGGCCGTCAACCGCACTCGGGCGACTCCTTTTTCGGCGCAAACAACCGCCGCTTCGCCGACCCCGCTGTCGTTCAGATAAAATCCACCTAATTCGGAAAATACCGCGTCGCAGCGGATTAAATCAGGATACGTCTGTGTAAACCAAGCTGCGCCGCAAGCGCCGTCAGTCTCTTCGTCAGCCATTGCAAAAAAACGGACGTTTTTGCCTCCGCCGGATTTCATGTGCGTCCGAACCGCAACCGCCATCGCTGCCAACTGCCCCAACATATCAACGGAGCCTCTTCCGCGCAAATAACCGCCGTCAATGTCGCCGCAAAACGGAGGAAAGCTCCATCTCTTTTCTCCGGGCGGAACCACATCGGTGTGCCCCATCAATCCGTAAGTCGGAACACCGCCGCGTTCACATCCGATTAAATACAAATTGGCGCGATTTCCCGGTCCGTACACGGTTTCGGCTTTCAAACCCGCTTCCGCAAAAAAATCCGTGAGCACTTCGGCGTTGCGTTCTTCTCCGCCGTTTCCGTTGCCGTCGTTAACACAGCGGCTGCGAATGAGAGCGCAAGCCAACTCTTTCAGCGCGGCGAAATCATTTTTATCTGTCATCGCGAATCAATTCCAACCACGAAGACGGCAGAGCGTCAATCGGATAAACGACAAGTAAATATGAATAATCGGACTGCAAAAGCGATTGAGAAATTCCGACAATACGATAGAGCGAATCAACAACAGGCCCGCCCGAATTGCCGGAATCCGCTTTAATATCGGAAATAATAAAACCGATTCCGTTACGGTTTTCGTAACCGGAGAAGATGCCGCGCGCCATTTTCACGCTGTTTTTGGAGCCGGTTCCTCCGCTTTTCGGATAGCCGATCAAAAACAGCGTATCCCCCATCCGCGCATTCGAACGGCTTGAAATCGAAAACGACGGCAGCAGCCCCGATTCGGATGGGAAATTTCCGAAGAGCATGGAATCGATTTTCAGTAAAGCGATGTCCTTCTCCTCGTCTGAATCCACCAAAGTCAGCCGGAACCGCTCTTCTGCCGCTTTTCTGACGTCGGTATTAACGGCGCCGACAATCGACTTTGAATAAGTTCCGTCCGCCCGTTTCAAAACGTGAAGCGCTGTCAGGATATAGCCTTTTGGAGAAATAACAAATCCGGTACCGGTGCTCTGTTCGCAAAGAATCTCCACCGTTGCTCCGATGGCATTGACGGCAAGGTTTTCGTCAGGAGTCGGCAGCGTCATTGCACGGCGGGCGGCGTAAGCCGGTTCACGCGAAGCGGAAACCGCAAACGAAACAGTCGCCTCCGAAGACGACGGATGACGGTCATAAATCATCAGAAAGTATTTTTCATCTGCCCGAAACGGAGGTTTTGTTGTTGAATCGAGCAAAACGGTTTCGCATCCGGCATACGTCTCTCCTTTGACGACAGCACGATCCAATCGGTAATCGGGTTTGCCGGCAAACAGATACAAATCGACATCGCTTTCACAGCGGAAAACGTCGGCACGCACCGCTTCGGCGTCCGGCGGCAGCACAATTTCATAACAAGCAAACGAAGGCGAACGGCCGCCTCCGCTGATCCAATCGACAGCAGTGTTGGCCTCCGCTGTTCCGGTAAAAACAAATGGCTGCGGTTCCAGCGTCAAACGGAACGAAACCGTCTCCTTTTGCGCCGATTCCGACTGATAAACAACAACACCGTAATAAACACCGTCCGCCAACAACGGCGATTCAAATCGGGAAAACGAAACCGACGCCTTTCCCGATTTTCGATCGGTTTGCGCCTTTAAATCGACTTCGTTGCTTTCATGGTTGATAAAAAGCGACAGCTCCGCATCGGATTCAATCTCCGCACACAAACCGAAAAGCGATTCATCGACGGAAAACTCGAAATAAAACTCCGCGGCTGTCTTTTCCGCTTCTTTCGTCATCGTCAGCTCATACGGCGTTTCAGAAACCGTCAGAACGGTTGAAACCGGTTCGCTTTCCCTCGCTTCGATTTCATGAAAAATCGCTTCGTCTTCGCTGTAAAAATCTGCCGTCTCTTCAGCAAACAATGAAACAGACGGCATCAACACTGCCAAACAGATGCAGAAAATTTTTTCTCTCATAGCGTCATCATAACCGAAAAAAAAAGAAAAAACAAGAAAAAGTCGTCGGCCGGAGGAAAATCAGCACACTGCAGGCGCCGTCATACGTTCGAATACCGATTTCGTTAACGACGAAAAACCTCTTTGCGGTCTTTTATTTCAACCAATCTCAATGAATTCCGAAACAAACGGCTACATTCCGGAAACGGTGCTTTGCAGAATTTGATAATGTGATTCGAATTTCCGTAAAGTTCTGTCAAGAACGTTTTGCAGCAAATAAGAGCTCCAGCCGAATTTCCGCTTATTTTCGTACAAAACCTTTTCGCACTCTTTAAACGAAAATGCGTGTTTATACGGTCTTTCCGTTCGGCAAGCGTCGAAAATATCGATCATTGACAAAATTTCCACCAACGGCGACGGCTCAATGTCTTTGAATACGGGATACGCTTGATGATGATTGCCGACCATCTCACGAATTTCCGGAGAATATTCGCCGGCTTCATCCAGAATTTCGATCCCGAAACGGGAGTGCTGCTGCATCAGCTCCATTTCTTCGTTTGTAAGCGGCGTCGGTTTTTCTAAAAGCTCTTCGGGAATTTTAATTTTTCCGATATCGTGAAGCAATGCGCCTAATGCATACTTCCGAATCTGATCGGAAGAAAAGTTAATCTTTTTACCTCTCTGCTTAAACGTTGTATAAAACGGTAAATCTCTTGACTGTTTACGAAAATCGAACATCACTTCGCAAAACAAAAGATAAACCGAGAGAGAATGACGTGCCGTTGCAAGATTAAAAGAAGAAAAGGCTTTGTTGCATAAATACAGATCAACACGATTTTCATTAAATGTTTTTTCAATAATATCTTCAGCAAAATCAATAATCGTAACACCGTTTAAGCCGGCAGAAAAAACATCGGTCAAATCGGAAATCAAACGGTTGTAAAGTTCTATCGTCTCTTTGGAAATAAATGATTCCATTACGTTTTTATATTCAGAAAGATTCATTTTTTCGAACTGCAAACGCGTCGTATCTTCCTGAGCGGGAACCTGTTTCGAAAACAATGCGAAGTCGGCAGATCGAACAAAAAATTCGACCCGTTGACGATGTTTCGGCAACAATGTTCCTTTTATCGCATACAGACCGCCTTTGGTGTTGTATAAATCGCAAACGGCTTTCCCGTCAATGATGAAATCGGCAGTATCCGACAGTCTAACTAAATTTCTCATACTCTTATTGTATCAGAAAATTATAAAAAAGCAAACAAGACAAATTAAAAAAAATAAAATTTTTACTCATTAAAAAAGAGAAGCCGCATTTTTTTTTGTTTTTTTATAGACAAATCGATTTATTTTTGTTATTTTGAATAGACGGTGGCGTCGCCAAGTGGTAAGGCAACGGTCTGCAAAACCGTTATTCACCGGTTCAAATCCGGTCGCTACCTTTCAGGCGAATCGTTGCGGCGATTCGCTTTTTTGTCTTTTAAATACCAAAACGCAGCGACAAGCATAATACCGTTATCGGCTTCTCCGGATCCGAGAATTTGCAGCAGCTCCTCTTCCGGAAGAAAAACGAGGTCGATGGCTTCGTGTTCATCTAAATGCTGTGCAGAAACCGGACGCGCGCCTTCCGCCAGAAAAGTATACACATTATTGTTCATAAAAGCCGGGTTGGGATTGCAGTACCCGAGCAAGCGGTATTGATCAGCGCGCCAACCGGTTTCTTCTTCAAATTCGCGTGCTGCAGCGGCAATCGGCTCTTCCCCCGGCTCAACTGTTCCGGCTGGGAACTCCACTGTCAAGCGGCCGCTGCCTTGACGAAACTGCCGAACCATTAAAAACAACGGAACGCCATCCGAACCTGTTACAGGCGCAATGATATTGACCCAATCGGGCGCGTTTAAAACAGTAAACGATGCCGTTTTGCCGTCATACGATTCGCGGACAACGGTTTCCGCAGTGAAAATTCGGCCGTCGTACACCGTCGAACGCGAAAGCTCCTTCCACTCCAAGGGATTCATTCGACCGCCTTCCGATTAGGCCGCTTGGCAAGTCCGACAGCGACGGCGGCAACAACCAAAGAGAGAACAGCAACAGTCATCACTCCGACAGAAGAGTCGAGAGTTTCATGAAACACTCCCATATAGATGCAGTCAGCCAAATCGGCAAAACCGCAGACAGCCGTCATCAATCCCGCAATTTTACCCAGATGATCGGGACCAAAATACTTGATCATCAGCAACGGCATAACAGAAAAAAGTCCGCCGACAGTCAGCGCACAAACCGCCCCCATTGCACCGTAAAACAAAAAGTCCGAACCGAAAATCGAAAACAAAAGCAAGGCAGCCGCTTGAACGGCGCAAAGTACAGCCGCCAAAATCCGCGCCGACAGGAAATCGGATAAAATTCCGAAAAGAACGACTCCGATTGGAATGCAAATAAAAATCACGGCAAAAAATCCGGGAAATTGAGAAACGGCGATTCCTTTTTCGGTTGCAAACGGAAACGCAATCATATGCACCGTTTTTCCCGCAAATGATGAGAACAGCCATGACGACAAAATCAACCAGAACGACGGCATTTTCAGAACCTGCGGCAGCGTGTACGAATCAACGGGATCTTTATGATCTTCGTCGCACAAAAACCTATGCTCAGAAAAAAACGGATTGTAACCGCGATCGGCAGGCTTTCGTCCCAAAAAGATAACCGACAGCGGAATCAGACAAATCAACGGCAGAAATGAAAATCCGAACCAATAGGAACGCCATCCGGCTCCGCTCTCCGCCATCGCCTCAATAATCGGCTGGAGAGCCGCAACACTGAAAGAAGCGCCCAAAAGCGTAAAAGCCAGAATCATTCCCCGACGCGCCCGAAACCACTTTCCGATAACAGTGTAAATCACCGCATTGCCGATTCCGGCAGCTCCAATCCCCGCAAAGATCGAAAAATAAATCAAAAACGGAGCGAAATTCTGGATTTTCGACAAAATCATGAATGAAATCCACAAGCAGAGCGAAGAAATAACGACAACGGGTTTTGCGCCCATTTTATCGATTAGAAATCCGATTCCGAAAGCCGAAATCATGTAAACAAAGTTTTGAATCAGTAAAAGCAGCATAACCGACGATCGCGGCCACACCATTTCCTGCTGAACAGGATTAATTAAAAAATTAGCAACCTGGAGATTGAAGACGCCGTTGACAAACGCCAACATAAAACAGGTAACGACAATCCCCCAACCGAAAGTGAATCTTTTCATACGCAATCCTTACGTTGTATTGTATCATTGAAATTTTGGAAAGTTCGGAATTTTTTCGGTAAAAACGAAAAATTAAATTTAAAGCGGACTCTCTTTTCGAAAAGAATCCGCTTCAAAAAACGGCGCCGTTATTCGGCCTGTCCGTCAACGTTTTTTAACTGATATTTTGCCTTCATTGAGCAAGCTGCAAGCACGTGTCCTTCCATAGCGTGAAACATTTCGTTCATCAGGAAGCCGTTTTCCAGCGGCAATTCGCAGTCAAGTGCATAAACGTGAAGCTCGTAAACGTGAACTTTCCCGTCGTAAGGCGCCGGTCCGCCGTAACAGCTGACCTCTTCGGCATTCCGGCTGCCGCCCTGTATGCTCCACCAGCTGTTTACGCCTTGAACAAAATCGGGCGCGTTTTGAGAAGCGCCTGCGGGAACGGAGGTCGTTTTGATATTGGCAGCCGCCCAATGAATCCAGGAAAATCCCTGACTGACCGGAAAGGCATCTTTATCCTCCAGCATCAGGGCAAACGAAACGGTCTCTTCCGGGGCATTTATAACCTCAAACGGAATCGAATAAATCGGCATTCCGGCAGCGTCAAGGTTTTCCGGATCATTATAGCCGTACATATCGGCGATAAATCCGTTTTCGTCAACCGCAGAACTGGTCACTGTCATCGTCTTTTCTTTTGCACAGGAACCCAAAGCAGCGGCACATAAAAAAACAAACAGAGCTCTTTTCATTTTGACTCCTTTAAAGATTTATACACTATATAGAATTTTTGATTCGCTGTCCACCGCAATTTTGGTTTTTTCCGACTGAAATCAAACGGGAGCTTGCAAATTTCATTAAAATGGAATAGAATAAGCGGTATAAAATAAATTCCGATTCGGAATTTGAAAATAAAGAGGAAGACTATGGCTAAAGAAAAGAAGATGGTCACGATTGACGGCAACACCGCTGCGGCGCACGTTGCCTATGCATTCAGTGAAGTTGCCGCCATTTATCCGATTACCCCCTCCTCTCCGATGGGTGAGTATTCCGACGAATGGGCGACAGCCGGACGTAAAAATATGTTCGGCGAAGTGGTGGACATTGCGGAGATGCAGTCGGAAGCCGGTGCTGCCGGTGCCGTACACGGTTCTCTGACGGCGGGAGCTTTGACAACGACGTTTACGGCTTCGCAGGGTTTGCTTTTGATGATTCCCAATATGTACAAAATCGCGGGCGAAATGCTTCCGACGGTTTTTCACGTTTCCGCACGCTCTTTGGCAGCACAGTCGCTTTCGATTTTCGGCGACCATGCCGACGTTATGGCGTGCCGGGCGACCGGTTTTGCGATGACAGCTGCCGCCGGCATTCAGGAAACCATGGATTTGGCATTGGTGGCGCATTTATCGACGCTGAAAAGCCAGGTGCCGTTTTTAAGTTTTTTTGACGGATTCCGCACCTCTCATGAAATTCAGAAAGTTGAAGAAATTTCCTATGACGACATCAAATCGCTGGTCGAACCGCAATACATCCGCCGCTTTAAAGACAGAGCGCTGAAGCCTGAATCGCCGACACTGCGCGTTTCCGCCCAAAACGGCGACGTTTATTTTCAAGGCCGCGAAACAACCAATAAAATGTATGACGAAGTTCCGGCAATCGTTCAGGAATACATGGACAAAGTTGCCGCATTGACCGGCCGGCAATATCATCTCTTCGATTATGTCGGAGCGAAAGACGCCGAAAAAGTCATTGTCGCGATGGGAAGCGCCTGCGATACCATCGAACTGACGGTCAATTATCTGTTGGCCCGCGGAGAAAAAGTCGGCGCTGTCAAAGTACGCCTTTACCGCCCGTTCAGCATCGAAGCACTGAAAAATGTGCTGCCGAAAACAGTAAAAAAAGTCGCTGTTCTGGACAGAACCAAAGAACCCGGCTCTCTCGGCGAACCGCTCTTTTTGGACGTTCAAGCCGCTCTGGCCGACACCGATATCAAGGTAATCGGCGGCCGTTACGGTTTGAGTTCCAAAGAATTCGAACCGTCGCACGTCAAAGCGATTTTCGAACACCTTGACGGCAAATGCTTCCACGGTTTTACAGTCGGCATCAATGACGACGTCACATTCCGGTCTTTGGAAATCAAAGACAAAATCGACGTAGCTCCCGCCGACGTCACCAGCTGTATGTTTTGGGGGCTTGGATCCGACGGAACGGTCGGTGCCAACAAAGACAGCATCAAAATCATCGGAAACAATACCGATATGAACGCTCAGGCGTATTTCGTTTACGACTCCAAAAAGTCCGGCGGAATCACCACTTCGCACCTGCGTTTTGGAAAAAGCCCGGTCAATATGCCGTGGTTGGTAACGGCTGCCGACTTCGTTGCGTGCCACGTTTCGGCTTACATCGGCCGCTACGATATGGTCGAAGTTTTGAAAAAAGGCGGCACCTTCCTGCTGAACAGCGAATGGCCGACGGACGAGGTTTTCTCTCACTTCACCCGTGAAATGCAGGAATACATCATCAATAACAACATTAAAGTTTACAACATTGACGCGCTGAAAATCGCCGAAAGTGTCGGTTTAGGCAAACGCATCAGCACGGTTATGCAGGCTGCTTTCTTCAAACTCTCCAACATCATTCCGGCGGAAGACGCACTGAAGTACATGAAAAAAGCTGCCGAGAAAAAATTCAGCAAAAAAGGCGAAAAAGTGGTTTCGATGAACCATGCCGCCATCGACGCCGGATTCAATGCGGTAGAAGAGGTGAAAATCCCTGCGTCTGTTGCTGATATTAAAGAGAGTTACCGCCCTGCACGGCTGATTCCCGAAGACGCCGATGATTTCGCGAAAAACATCATCGAGAAGAGCATGCACCTCAAAGGCGATGACATTCCCGTTTCTCATATGTCGTTTGACGGAATTCTGCCGACCGCAACCGCCAAATTGGAAAAACGCGGCGTGGCGCCCCACGTTCCCGAATGGGATCCGACAAAGTGTATTCAATGCAACCAGTGTTCCCAGGCGTGTCCCCATGCGGCGATCCGACCGAAACAAATCGATCCGGCGGATCTGAAAGACGCTCCCGAAACCTTCGTAACTCTGAAATCGAACACGAAAAACAGCCGAGATTTGCGCTACAAAATTCAGGTATATACCCGCGACTGCCAAGGCTGCGGCGTCTGTGTTGACGTCTGTCCCGCCAAAGAAAAAGCGCTGAAAATGACTTCGTTGGAAGAAGCTCAAAAGAAAGGCGAAACGGCCAACGAAGAGTTTTTCACCTCGCTGCCTGAAAACGTCACGGAAGGCGCTCCCGCAGGCAGTGTGAAAGAAGTCCAGTTCAAGCAGCCGTTGTTTGAGTTCTCCGGAGCCTGTGCCGGCTGCGGTGAAACGCCCTACGTTAAACTGGTCACACAGCTTTTCGGCGAGAGAATGATTGTCGCCAACGCAACGGGCTGTTCTTCGATTTACGGCGGAACTTTCCCGACCATTCCGTACTGCAAACGACCGGACGGACGCGGACCCGCTTGGGGAAATTCGCTGTTTGAGGACAACGCCGAATACGGCTTCGGTATGCGAATGGCTGTCAACGCCAACCGCAAACTGTTGTCGGATACCGTGAAAACCGTGCTTGAAAACGGCACGACGGCTGAATTGAAGAGTGCGTTGGAAGCTGCCTTGGCGCTTTTCAACGACAAATCGGAAGAAGCCATCGCTGCGCAGAAAAAAGTAGCGGAAGTCTTGCCGGCTGCCTTAGCGGCTGAAAAAGATCCTGCCAAAAAAGCGGATCTTGAAAAACTCGACGAACTGAAAGATTACTTTGTCGATAAATCGATTTGGATCTTCGGCGGTGACGGATGGGCTTACGACATCGGATACGGCGGCGTCGATCATGTGGTAGCGAAAGACAAGAACGTCAATATTCTCGTTCTCGACACGGAAGTTTATTCGAATACGGGCGGACAGGCATCAAAATCGACACCGATTGCGGCCGTCGCGAAATTCGCTTCTTCCGGAATGCGCCTCGGCAAGAAGAAGATGCCGTTTATGTGCATGACTTACGGACACGTTTACGTTGCCTCCATTTCGTTGGGAGCCAACCGTACACAAGCTCAAAAAGCGTTCCAGGAAGCTGAAGCGTGGGATGGACCGTCCATCATTTTCGCTTATGCTCCCTGTATCAATCACGGTATCGATATGTCGAAGGCTCAAACCCGGGAAAAATTGGCTGTTGAATGCGGTTATTGGCCGCTGTTCCGGTACAACCCGGCTGCTGAAGAAGGCAAAAAATACGTCTTCGAATCGAAAGAACCGACCGGAAGCTATCAGGATTTCATCCGCACGGAAACCCGCTATTCGTCTCTGATGAAAGCGGCGCCGGCGGAAGCCGAAGAGCTTTACAAAGAAGCCGAAACGGACGCAAAAGCCCGCTTCGAATTCTACAAAGCGCTCGGATCCATTCTCTGAGCAGCAAACGTTCAAAAGGCTCTCCGTTTTGGAGAGCCTTTTTTATTTCGACTTAAAGAAAAGAATTGAAATCCGTCGAGAAAAGCTTTATGATAAGTTGTATTTTTTTATTATGACTCGATCGGGAGAAGAAATATGAGCCGGGACAAAAAAGGCATTTATGTAATTTCTTTTGACATCGGAACAACGGGAAATAAAACCTGCCTCTTCGAAATTTCAGACCAAATCAAGCTCGTTGCCGGCGCATTGGCTGAATACAAACTCTACATCGGCGATAACGGAGGCGTCGAACAATCCGCAGACGAATGGTGGGCAGCCATGCGCGAATCTACCAAAGCGGTTTTAAAAAAGACGAAAATCGATCCGGACGACATTAAAGCCATCGGCTTCTGTTCCCAAATGCAGGGGTTGGTTTTGGTTGATGAAGAAGGAAACGCCCTTCGCAATCCAATGAGTTACATGGATACCCGCGGCGCCGCTCAAAAAGAAAAATACGGAAAAGGCATTATCAATATCGAAGGGCTCGGATTAATAAAACTTCTGACAGGATTGCGGTTGACTGCGGCGGCGCCGGCCAGCGTCAAAGATCCGATTTGGCGTTATAAATGGGTTCAAGATAATGAACCGGAAATTTTTAAACGGGTTTATAAATGGCTCGATGTTAAAGAGTATCTGATTATGCGCTGTACCGGCCGAGCTGTTATGACGGAAGATTCGGCGTTCGGAACCTTCCTTTATGACTTAAGAAAAGGAAAACGGTGCTGGAGCGAGAAACTGTGTAAAATGTACGGCGTCGACACCAACCATCTGCCGGAAGTAGTGGCTGCTACCGAATTAGTCGGCGGACTGACCGAAAAGGCCGCCGCCGATTTGGGACTTTCCGCCGGAACGGCTGTTTTCGCCAGCGGCGGCGATGCCGTTTTACTGGGTGTCGGAGCCGGCGCTGTCAATGACGGCGATACTCATATTTATATCGGCACCAGCGGGTGGATTTCTACCGTAACCCGAAAACCGCGTTTGGATGTTGTCAACATGATTGCTTCCGTCATTGCTGCCAGACCGGGATATTACAACTTTTTCGCAGAACAGGAAACTGCCGGCAAATGTCTCGAATGGGCGAAAGACCATCTGGCGCTGGATGAAATCGATATTTACCTTGAAAAAAAGAAAATCACCGACGATCCTGAAGCCCAGTACCGCAGCCTTTACGACTATCTGTCGGCGGCTGCATCCACCGTTGAACCCGGATGCGGAGGTGTTATTTTCACTCCGTGGCTCCACGGCAACCGCTGTCCGTTTGAAGATCCGAATGCCCGCGGAATTTTCTTCAATATTAGTCTGGAAACAGGAAAACGCGCACTGCTGCGGGCGCTCATGGAAGGAAACGTTTACCACCTTCGTTGGATGATGGATGCGATGGAAAAAACCGTCAAAACAGCGCCCGTCATACGCTTTGTCGGCGGCGGGGCTCTTTCCGATTTGTCGTGCCAAATGTTAGCCGACGTTACGGGAAAAATCATTGAAGTTCCCGAATCTCCTCAAAATGCAGGCGCCGTCGGAGCTGCCGTTATTTCCGCCCTCGGATTGGGAATTATCAAAGATTTTTCGAGCATCAAAGAATACATTCCAATTTACAAAATTTTCACGCCAAGCAAAGCAGACAAAGAAATTTACGATAAAAATTACAGACTATTTAAAAAGCTTTATAAAACCAATAAAAAACTTTTCAAAGAAATAAACGGCTGAAAAACAAAAGACCGAAGATTTCTCTTCGGTCTTTTTTGCATTTTAATAAAATCCAAAGATATCGGTTTCCATATCTTTCGGCAAATCATCATAAATTTGAACACTGTTTGCACTGGTCGGATACAGCGCCGCTTTCATATTGTCTGCCGTCAAAAGCAGTTCGCTGTTGACACGGGAAGGAGATCCCTCTAAATTAAGCCCCCCCATGGTCGAACGGTTACGCAAAAGCAGATCTCTGTACTCGGTTGATTGCTGTAATGCTGCCAAAGCCTGAACGTATTTACTGTGATCTCCGACAGTGCGGTAAATACCGTACAACGCCGCACCGATATTATTGTAAATCATCGAAAGCCCCTCAACAGTTCGGTAGTGGGCAATACGGTTTTCGGGATCGTAACCGCGGATGGTGTCTTTTTGACGCTCCAACAAATCGGCAGTGTGATAATATTGTGCCAATGCAGAAAAGTAATCGTTTCTCCGATAAAATGTATTTCCGGTCGCATACAACAAATTCGGATTGGAAGAAAAAGCTTCGGCTGCTTCGGCAAATTTCAAAAGTGCGGAACGAAAATCACCGCGGCGATACTCGATATATCCCATTTTATAGACAATATCAGAGTTGTGAAACAGGCTGTCTTGTGCTTTTTCGTAGTGAACAAACGCCGAATCATACTCTTCCGCCGTGTAATAGAACAAATTTCCAAGGTGATAGTAAAGCTCCCCATACTGCGGCTCTTTTTTCAAAATATTGCGCCGAACAGCATTTTCATACAATCCGATTCCCTCTTCCAAATCCCGCTGCATCAGCAAATACTCTGATCTTTTGTATTCAGCAATCGCTTTCATATTCAGAGAGAGGATCTTCATGCTCAGCGTATCCCGAGTCAAATACGGTTTTTGCGACAATTGATAAAGAACTTTATTAGCCGCATTTTCCATCGCCCCCCACTCTGACTCGATTCGAGACAACCGCGCCCATTGAAAGTGCGCATCCATATTATCCTCATCCTGACGATACATCCGCTTAATGACAGCGTTGGCGTTCTCCTTCTCCTCTCGATCGATAAAATAGCCTGCCAACTTTCCAAAAATCGGCAAATCAAGCTTCTTTCGCGGTTTATCGCGGTATTTCGTCCACAAATCCATAACATCATCGTAACGATCGGCAAGAATCGTATAGTGCAGCATTCGGAACAAAACCGCATCCGTATATTTATCATTTTCGCCGGCCGCCACAATTGCCATGCGGGCGCTTTCCAACCGGCTTTCATCAAAATAGCTCCACCGCAAAAAGTTATCGGCCGCTTCCAAGTGGGCATCCGAATCGGTTCGATCATAATCCAAATACGGTTGAATAATCATGTCGGCTTTTTGATAATCGCCCAAAATCTCCGATTCAAATCGACAGTAATCTAAACGGCCTTTTTTATCATAAGGACGGTAATCGTCAGCCAACAAATTATCATAAATCTGTTCGGCTAAAACGTACTGCCGTTTTTCGATATACTTTTCAGCGTATTTATAACTCCATCCTCGCGAAGGCCAAATTTCAAACGCCCTTCCGAATTTTTCCATGGAGGAATCAAACATTTCCGCTTCAATATCTCCGTATCCGGATCGATAAACGATGCTTCCGTGAGCTGCCGGAATAAACAGAAAAACCGAAGCCGCAACCGCAAACAGCGCAAACAAACCGACAGCAGTCGCCTTTAAAATCACCGGTAAAATTTTTGCGCGAAAAATATATGACGGAGAATTGATTTTTTCCCAGTACGCTTTTCCGTTGATTTTTTCAAATCCGCGAGGAATCGAAATATGAGAACCGGTTTTTTCTTCCAAAAAACGAACAATGATTTTAATCGACTCTTCTTCTTTCAGCAAATCGATTAAACGGATAATGTCTTCGGGATCATTTTCATCGGAAGCAATAAAACGCTGACAGGCAATTTTTACATTTCTGGGAAATTCGTTCAGGTAATCAAAAATAATCTCTTTGTCACGATCGGAAATCGTATAATGGACTTTTTTCTTACGCGAAGTTTTTTTTGTATCGCCGAATTTCTCTTCGAAAGTCGCTTTTGAGTCCTCTTCATCGCCGGCAAACTGCGGCAAATCACCCAAATCCAAAGAAGCGCCGTCGTCGGGCAATTCTTCATCGCTGTTGAAATTAAAATTCTCGGGAACTTCACCCAAATCGGTCGGCGTCCAACTTTGATCAACCACGCCTTCGTCCGCAGAAAGAGAATCGCCGTTTTCGTCAGCCGCCGGGGTTTCCGGCGTTTCAAATAAATTTTCGCTCCAATCGATATCAACCGGAGTTTCGTTATCTTCGCTTCCGGATGTAAAAAACCCGGCCGGCTGCGAACGATCAGAATCACTCGCCGATACCGTTTCAGATGAATCCTCCAAATTCGAAGACGAATCATTCGTCAAATTATCCGTATTGTCTTCAGGAACATTTGCAGTCTCGACAGAATCCGTATTCGAAAATTCATGATTGGACAAGCTCCAATCTTCCTCATCGGATCCATCACCATTTACCGGGTCCGACGGAAAATCTTTAGTCCAATCCAGATCCAAAAAAGTCGATAAATCAGCCTCTTCCGTTGTCGGCACTTCAGTTTTTAAATCAGGATCTTCCTGAGAATCGGTTTGTTTGGAATCGAAATGCAGTTCATTCGGATCAACATCCTTATTAACGGAATCGATAAGAGTTGAAAGGTCGGGCTGCATATCTTCCGATGGGAAATCCACCCGAAGTTGATCAACATCCGCTGAATCAAAATTATTTGTGCTTACTGTTTTATTAGGTTCTTCGAGAGTTGTTTCTTCTGCTTTATGAAAAGCCGATTGTTCTTTTTTCATATTCTCGATAAAATCGTCCCGAAACGTTTGATTCAAATATTTTCTGAATTTTTCTATGTCTTTTGTACTCGGCATCGACCCCACCCAATTCTTGAAATCACTCTTTATTTCTCTATCGACAATTTTTTTAATTATATTTAAATTATTTTGCGTTATGAGCCGAAATAATTTATATGAAGAAACTTTTTTTCGTCATGATTCTCTTTACCGCGATCATTTCTCCTTCTCTCTTCGCTTTAACTTTTCGCGATATGTCAACAGAAGAAATCACCGACAAAGTCAGAGAGTGGATTCAAACGGCGGAAGGCAATCAAACTCCGATCATAATGGATGGATTTATGTTGATTGCCAGAGAAAACGATCCGCGAATCAATTATCGAGGAATAGCGTTTCAGCATGAAGAATTTCAAATTGTCCACAAATTCCAAAAAAATAAATTGGGCACCTTTGTTATGGCTTATAAAATTCCCCCGGGAAAATCGTCTATCATTTACAGACTGATTCAAGACGGTCTTTGGAGTGCCGATAATTTAAATCAATATAAGATACAAGATGCCCGCGGATTTTCTCTTTCATGTCTGCCGTTGGCTCAGCCGATTCAAAACGATCTCGACACTCCTCGCAGAGACGGAGAGTCGGTCGTATTCCGTTTTGAAGGAGAACCGAAACAAACAGTGTTTTTAACCGGCGATTTCATCGCATGGGATCCGTACACTTATAAAATGAATGAAATCTTACCGGGAATCTACGAAATCAATGTAAAATTGCCGGTCGGTATTCATCGTTATTATTTTCTTAAAAACGGAGCAAAGATTCTTGATGAATCAAATCCTTTTACCGATTACAGCCGCTTAGAAGGTCCTGTTTCCGTTTTTGAATTTTTTTAATAATAAATCGATCGCATACTCTCGTTTTCGTCCCGTCCGACGCGACCACAACCGCACCCGTCTTTTTTTCAGCAGTGCGTCGTCGACAATGACCGCATAAGGGATTCCCGTCAGCCGCGCCGTTTGGAGTTTTTCCATCGCCGAAAGAACACGATCATCCAATAAAATTTCATCAGGAAGAGACTGATAAATCAATTCGGTCAACTCTCTCGCTTCAGCCGTCCGGCCATCATTGAAAAGATATACCAAAAACGGCTCCAACCCGTGCGGCCATCCAAAACCGTATCTGTCTCGTGCTTTATCGGCGGTAATAAAAAACAGCCGCATTAAGTCGACAGTGTACGACCCCAAACACACCGGCTGTCGTTTTTTTCGAACCGTTGCATAAAATCCCATCCGCTTGGAATACTCATTCCCGGTTTTAACCAACCGCAGCACTTCACTCTCTTTCCGAAGCTGCAACGGTTCGCCGCATTGAATGCACAAATCTCCCTCTTTAACAACGGAGATGTCTGCCGTTTCATTTCCTTCAAAATCAACGCCAAAGTTGGCATTTTGAAGAACGAAACCTTCTTCATTCAGCCCCAAAACAAAGTTGGAACCGTGCACAACGCTTTCGTCGACGATAACATGAACGCGGTCATCCGAATCCAGTCCAACCGGAGAAAGAAAGCCTCCTTTTGGAAAAAACAGCGCCGCTTCGGTCGGAGTCGCTGCACGCAAATAAGTTCCGCCGCTGAGATGACCCAATTTTTCCTTGCTGACGATGTAGTCGCCGCGGCAAACAGTCATCACAAACGACTTTTCGGTTCGAAAAAGGGCACATTTAATAATAGCGTAATCGGGAACACCCAGATATTCGGCTAACTTTTCGTAAGTGTTACAACTTTTCGGAATTCGGATTTTTTGAGCCGGTTTCAGCTCTTCCACATGAGAAGAGTGAGCCGATTTAGCCATATGAGAGCGTGCCATGTAGCCGCACTTCGAACAAAAAAAGAAGCGGTCGCTGCCTTTGCCGTCCATATCCGCCGTTAAAGCAAACGCCTTCTCTCCGAAACTGTGGTGCAGTTCCGATTCGGTGTATATGACCTGAATGCCCCATCCGTTCAGAATTCTGCAAAAAGCAGCGGAAAGCGTCGGCAGAAAATCATTCAACTCAATCATATTGCGATGTGCAGAAAAAATATTCAGCGCCCGATATTCGCGAGCCGCCAACGCTGTTCCTGTTTGATCCCACAACGGACGGATTTTATTACTGTAAAAATACACACAAATTGGAAATTCATTTTCAGCAACGGCAAAGGTTTTCAAGAAGTCGATGACATTCTCTTCGTAGTGCCCGGTTTGAAAAAACTCCTCGCCCTTCTCATTGCGGAAATAAAGCACATCGCCGTCGAAAATTTCGTAACGGCCGGATGTAAAAAGGCTTTGACTGCGAACCAACTGCGGCAACTCAATCGGCTGAGCGCCGCGCTTATCCAAAACCGATTCGAGAATTGACTCCATCCGCCGCAAAACCCTCGTTCCCAGCGGCAGAAGAGAAACAGACGCATCTTCTGTATGACGCAAAAATCCTGCCCGCGCCAACAACAGCGATGTGTCAGCCTCTTTAACAGAAAAATCGACTCCCTGAACCTTTCCAAGCAAAACAGAGTAACGCATTATTGCCCATCCGAAACGGCGCTTAAAACAACGACTCCGTCGGCGGAAGCATTCACTTCGACAAAACTGTCGCCTTCCCCGCCGCCGGCCGCCGCGCTCAGACCCGAAGAGAGGTTCCACACCGCTGAAACTGCCGACTCATTCTCGAATCGCAAACTGCTGCCGAGAGCCGCTGTTAAAACGGAATCCCCGAAAAAAAGCAACCCCGCATACAAACCACGGTAGAGATTATTTTCGTAAGTTCCAAAGAAAAAACTATTCAAAGCATCGGCATTCAAACCGTCGGAAGCAAAATCAATTACGCCGTTTTTGTCCCTGTCTAATCCACTGCCGTCAAAATCGCTGCGGCTTGCCATAAAATCAAGAAGTGACAGCCACGTCGGATAGTCCGGATTTGCTGTCAACAGACCCCGTTCGTCAAATGCCGGATAAATGTAATCGCCGAGCGGAACTCCTTTCTCTTCCAATTTCAAAAGATCGCTGTACAACAGATTCAACTCTTCGTCTCCGAGCCCGTTGGGAACCAGCCGGGCTCCGTCGGTTTGATACCCAATGAGGAAATTGTGGCGAGTAAACGAAGCGGTGACAACGCAGTCGCCTGTCAAGAGAATCAGCGTCGACGGTGAAGTCGGGTTTTCAATTTCCGCTGCTTCGGCAGGTTCGGCCGTCCACTTTTCAAAGCTCAAAAACGCTCTCGGCTGACATTCAATCAAAAAGCGAAAGTTGCGTTTCTGTTTCATAGTAATCCGAGCCGTCTCTCCGTCGCTCTTGCCGTCAACTGTCACGAATGCAGGAATCGAATAGCGGAACAGCGCCCCCTCCTCCGACTGCAGTTTTTCCAAATCGGCATCAGAAAGCGTTGTGGTTTGCACTGTAAAATTCACAAAAGGAACAGTCAGTCCCCCGTCGCAGGAAAAAATCAGTGCAACGAACGCCGAAAAAACACACGTTTTTACCGATTTCATCATCCTTCCTCCGTCACATACAAAACGGTTTTTTTCGGTACCCGCTGCGATTCGGATTTTGCGTATTCCTCCGCCGTGTAAAGTTCACTGCAGGTTAAATCTCCGGAATCGGAGTATGTATAAACTTCAATTTCGTAAAAATCGGCAGCTTCGCTCAGATAAAACCGCTTTGCTGTCGGCCGCTTTTCTCCCGCAATGCGGCTGTATTCAACCTCAGCAGAAGCACGATAAATCCATTCGTTTGCCAAAAATAGAAAATGTCGCTCTGTTTGCGGCAAAAAACGGTCTGCACCGGAAAAATATTCGTATTCAATCGAAGTCATCGGTACATTGCGGTTTTCTATCACAGGATCGTCGATATTGTAATAATACTTTTTCAGCGAAATCGTCCGTCCGTTTTTCTCATCGGTTTCATAAACATCGTAACTGATGAGTTTTTCCGCCGTTTTTTCCGGATCTTTGACGCGTCCTGTTTCAGTTTGAATGAAAATATCGGCATCGGAATACCGTTCAATTCGCCGCAACCGCCGGTCCACAGCTGCGTTGGAAATCTTTTCCAAATCCCAGTATTCGTAAAGCAGAAATGCTGAAACAACCGTTTCGTCGCCGTTTTCATAAACCTCTGCGGAAACCGGCCGCCGCGGATCTTCGCCTTCAAACGCAAAAACCGTTTTCGTCGCCCACGACGGATCATTAACCTCGACACGTTGGTTTTCATACACATACTCAACGGAATGCGTCGGTACAATCAAAGGCGCACACGCCATCGGAAAGAAGAGAATCATCGGAGAAATTCTTTTAAAAAAATTCCGCATAAACCATTTTATCATGAAATTCGATTTTTCTCAAACCTTTTCCGCCAATCAGATTCTAATTTTAAAATTAAAATTATATATTAAATTTTTATGAATTTTTTATTTTCTCTTGACGACAATCAAACTTGCCCGTAATATAATACTATCTTAACCAAAAGGAGTGTTTTTTATGAAAAAATTATTAACTTTTGCTTTAACAGGAGCTTTGCTGACGGGATGTCTCTATGATTACAATTCAAACAAACCGTTAACGGGACAGATTCCGAGTATCGACAAGGAGAAATTAGAGGGTACAAAGCTCTCTTCCCGAAAAATGGAACCGGCAGCTGACGACGGAACTTATGCCGTTTGGCAGCGTCTCTACGATACAACATGGTATCAAACAGAAAAAGAAATTGACGATGGCCGCCTGGATGTGGAAACTGAATTTGTTTTCTTTAATTCCGATTCTTCGGTTTTTGAAGTTGAAGTCGAAAACGGCCGCGCTGAACGCCCTGACAGAGACGATTACGCCGTTCTGACGCCGATAAAAGCAATCACTTACACTTCGGATAATCGCACAGACGGTAACGATCAGAATGCTTGGATTGTCAGCAAGCTTGACGGAGAAGGAGAACGGGAATATGAAGCGTACTGGCTCTATAAAGAAGATATTCTTTATATCACAGAAGGAGATCATGAATCTGAAGTCGAAGAACAAATGAAGCGTGTCATGGACAATTTACGCGAAGGCGACGATACAGAACGCTATCTGCTCTCAACAAAAGAGGCGGCTCCAACGCAAAATTAAAAATAGACATCAAACCCCTTGAAGTTTTCAAGGGGTTTTTTCATCTGTTTTTTTGATTTTAATTTTAATAGAAATCACTGTTAACGGTTAAAGCTAAATTTAGTTTTCTGTTTGCTGAAATTCCAGTTTATACAAAGGCGGATCAATATTTTTTACGTTTGAAAAAATTTCTCTACTCTGAGAGAGCCTTGAAAATCTCTTTCGCCGTTTTTCGATAAATTTGATTGAGTTTCACTAACCAACCAAACCAAGACGCCCCTGTAGCAATCTCTAAAAAAGCAAGTTCTTGCTGCCCTTGAGAAACATTGACAGTAAATATTTAAATCCCTTTAAATTGGGGCCGCATTATAAAAAAAAGAATCAATAATTTTGCTGGAAAAAGAATTTTTTTTGCATTAAAACTCTCAAATGAAGCATTAGTATTAATGGGGGTGTTCGTTGTTAGCTTTAGCTAATATTAATAGCTTCATTATTTCGCCCCAAACGCTTCTGAAGAAGATTTTCGAATCAATCAAGAATGAATATTTATTTCTATCCTTCTCTGTCTATCAATTGACAGAGGCTGTCTGAAATACGCTAAAGTGCCCGGCAATCGAGCATTTGTTTTGTTCAAAATCAAAAATCATGTTATAGTTGTCAAACTCAAACCTCATATCTTTGTTCCTAAAGAATCTGCCTTTTGTGCCTCTCTCACTCTAACTCATTCGCCGTCGCCGAGACCGCTTCGGGGGAGCGGAAAATTCGCGGTTAAAATCTCCCTGTTTTTAAAAGCGTGAGCGCATCATACACAAAAGACGGGCGAAGTCTGCCCCGAATAGGGAATTGCAGGCACAAATAGGACGCCTTTCTATTTCAGCAGGCACACGCGCAGAGGCTTCAAAATGCGTGCTTTTTCAATCTTTTGATTCATTTTACCTGGAATACAAAAAAAGCGTTGAATCAACGCGATTCAACGCCCCTCAAGCGATTGTAGGATAAAGGAGTGGGGGAGAATTTAGCGAATCACACCCTGTGGTTGTGGTTTAAAGAAATCGGGATCAATTTCTTTTTCAATAACCGGTTTGAGAGCTTTTATTTCTTGCCCTTGGCCTCTGCTTTTATAAACACCCATCAACCCTAAAATAGCGAAAAGAAGTCGATTTTTTTGATCTAATGTGTTAAGAAATTTTTTAAAATCTCCGCATGAAAAACCGACATATTCAATGAGTTCATTATCTTTGGGTTTTAAATCCCAGAGTTTATTTTCGTACTCTTTACAATCAACCATTTGTTATACCGCTTATACCTTTACTCGCAGCCTGTGATAATAGCTTGATCCCGAAAGATTTATTGTATTTCAGCAAGTTGGCAAAGGAGGTCGCCGAATCTTTTTGCAAACTCTCCAAATCCTTTACCACCGCTTCATTCAGCTTTTCGACCGATTCCCGGTCAAACTTAAGTCCGCTCTCTTCCAAGAAGTTTTTGCGGATCAAGTCGGGATACCCTTTTGAGTTGACGATGATATTCTTACGGAGCCTCTCGTCTTTTATCTCGTCTCTCAATGCTATTTTAGTTCGGGCATACAGTTCTGTCAAGATTTCCATTTTGTTTTTGGCGTTTTTTCCCAGATCCTCCCACTTGAACGGGAAACGGCCGTGGGCGTACTCATGGAAAAGCGTAATCATCGCCTCATATTCGTCTTCCGTCAACGAATCGACTTTACCTTCTTTGATTTTGCCCGCCGCGCTTTTAAGCAGGACAGGGGTTTTTTGTTTGCCGCTCAGTCGCACGGTTCCGTTTAAAAAGCTGCCGACCACACCTTCCCGCATGGTGTCGTCAATAACAAGACGGGTGACCGCCCCGTCATCCGGCAAGAAGGTTTTTTGAATCTCGACAAGGTCGTTCCCCTGAACGCCTTGTTTTATCCCCAGTTTCGAGGTTCCTCCGGAAATCATCCCGAACAGCCTCTCATACCTCTCCTTCACCTCCTCAGTGACCCCGTCCCAGTTTTCGGCGGGGTTTTTGCCGAAGCCTTTTGCCGGCGTCCGGGTGAATCGGTTTGCGGCGGTTTCTTTGATACCGAAAGCCTGCGCCTCTTCGGCGTAGACCGGACGCACGGTCGATCGGCAGTTAAAGTGCAGCGGCGGAAAATTCTTTTTCCAAAACGGGTCGATGCGCTTTTTGACAATCCCGCTTCGCGCGGCACAGACAGGAGTCTGCCGGAAATCTTCGATTCCGATAAACTCCAAAAACTCCGGCTCATACTCTTCAAACGCTTCTGCCCGGCCGGCATTAAAAGCACTCATCGTGTTTGTGCGGTAAACCGTCTCCCAGTACCAGCCGCCATCCTCTTCCCAGCCGGCCTTTTTCAACAACTCATCCTTATCGAGGTTTTTCACGAAATTTTGAAAAGAAGTTTTGTCTTTAAGGTTGTCGACAAGATAGTCTTTGACCCGCCCGACGGCTTCCAGCTCGGCCAGCCGGCTGACGTAGAACGCGCGGCTTTTGGCCTTTTCATCCATGGCGTCGACCGCTGCGCGGGAGACCACCTTTTTGGAAACCAGAGCGTTGATTGCCGCGTCTGTTAGGTGTTTTTTAAAAAAAAAGAACTGTGATCCAAAAAGAAAAGCCCCCGCAGGGGGGCTTATTTAGGATTGACTGGGGCGTTTTTTATGCGCCGGTGTTCCTCGTTGAGTGTTTCGGTTTAAAAACCGCTGTAAATCTTCCTCGCTCCAGTCATAAGCAAGAATTCCGTTAACACTTTCAACCCTTTTCACACCGTTTGCTTTGGCCCATCGGCGTACAATACAAGAGCCCATTCCCGTTTTCTCTTCAATTTCTTTGCTGGTCATTTTTTCCTCCTGATTAAAGAACGTAGCGTACTAAAACAAAACATAACATCACAAACAAAAAACAAAGAAAATAAATATAAGTGCGTTTCATTCTTGACCTCCATAAAAATATGATTTAATATAGAGGCAAGGGGTTTCCCCCTTGCCGAGCCCTCATTTAAGGGCTTGGATGAGCGTTGCAATCGCACCGACGGCTGTGGATACCGCAATTATCCATTCCGTCACATTGTGCGGTTGCTTTTTTTTGCCTTTCACATAAGCACATAAACATTCAAACGTCAACAATTTCGAGATATTTTTCAGAGAGTCATTTATATTTTGATATTATCAAAGGATTTAAAGAGAGGGGGAGAGAAAATAAAAAAGTCCGGCAACGACCTACTTTTCCGCGGTTGGCAGTATCATCGGCGCGAAAGAGCTTAACTTCCGTGTTCGG
>CALXOJ010000001.1 GCA_944390005.1 uncultured Spirochaetota bacterium | reverse complement strand
GCCTGTCTTTGAGCTTCAGCCTGTCTTTGAGCTTCAGCCTGTCTTTGAGCTTCAGCCTGTCTTTGAGCTTCAGCCTGTCTTTGAGCTTCAGCCTGCCTTTGAGCTTCAGCCTGTCTTTGAGCTTCAGCTTGTCTTTGAGCTTCAGCCTGCCTTTGAGCTTCAGCCTGTCTTTGAGCTTCAGCTTGTCTTTGAGCTTCAGCCTGTCTTTCGGCTTCAGCCTGCCTTTCGGCTTCGGCTTGTCTTTCAGCTTCGGCTTGTCTTTCGGCTTCGGCTTGTCTTTCGGCTTCTTCAAGCTGCGCCCTCAAGGCATTCTCTTCGGATTCAAAATCATCCGACTCACCCAAATCAAAATTTTCATCGGAACGATTTTCATTAAAACTCGGTATTGATACGGAATCCGTGATTTCAGGGACTTCCTCACCGCGTCCGACAGTCAATTTTAATAACAGCAATACCAATAAAACGACGATGGTTCCGCCTAAGAGACCCCGCCACAAAATCTTCTTTCCGGATTTTTTTTTCATAAGCATATCACTCCACAATATCCAAATTCATCGGATAATCTTCCAAAGTTGTATTGTCGGTTTGTAAATTTTTAGATTTATCAAGGAAAGCCAATTCTTCCTCTACTTCTTTGCGAATTTCAGCCAAACGCCGCTCCCGCTCTTCCGCAATATGAGAATCGGTGGAACCAGATCCCGTTTTGCCGCCACCTCCACCCGTCACTTGCTCGTTTACAATCTCCCTCTCTGTCAATAAAGAAATCATTCGCTCAATATTTGCCTTCTGCGGATGATCGGGCGTTAAAACCAAAACCCGACTGTAATCTTTAACCGCGTCGGATAAACGCCCCAATTTGAGATACGCATTTCCTCTATTTAAATACGCCGGTGAATAAGCAGGATCAACCGACAAAACCTCTCCGTAAAATTCGACCGCCTCCTCTCGGCGATCCAAAGCGTACAAATTATTTGCCAAATTAAACGCAATTTCTCTTCGATTGCCCGTTTGTTCGTAGCCTTTTTTTAAAACATCGACAGCCTGCTCAAAAAGCCCCTGTTTTTCATAAACGGCCGCTGCTATTAAAAACCAATCGACCTCGCTGCCTTCTTCACTCTCGCAGGCTTTCAACAATTTTTCGGCTTCCACATAATTCCCATTTCGAAGCTGATCTGCGGCTTCGCGAAGAGATTGTCCGAATGCACTCAAAACCAAAAAGAAATAAACCAAAGTTAAAACATATTTCATTCCGAAAGCCTCTCAAAAATTCGGGAGTAAGGCCCGCATAGAACACCGACGCCTTCATCGGCAGCAAAATAATACAAATACAATTTATTTCCGGATTCAGCCTTTAAATCATTGATGCGAGGAAAGTTTTCAGCCGTCATTGTTCCCTTGGGAGGAAAAACGAAGTCAATGAAGCGATCGGAAGAATTAAAATAAAGAAATTTCAAATTATCGCCGCGATTAACAATGTCAACCGTTTTCCCATTGAAAGAAAGTTCCGAAAAAAGAAAATCCTTCAAATTCATAGTTGGAATATCGATGCGAATTTTTTGCTCATCGCGGTCTCCGGCTTGATCAGCTGCAATAATACGGTAATCTCCGCGAGGAAAAGAAGAACCGTCCTGCATTTGAATAGAACTGCTTCCTATCCATCGGCTTCCTTTGCGATCGGTTTTCTCCCAATTCAATGCATCCAGCTTCCAAAACAGCTCCTGCTCGTCGTTCAAAAGATAGATCGCTTCAAGATCGTCCTCTCCATCTTCATCAGATATGACAAGGAACAGCGATAACAGCTCTTCCGATTGAGCTGTCTGCAGATTTTTAAAAACCGTTACCTGCGTAAACACGTCGGTAATTTCCGGCGGCGCTCCATCGCATCCGAAAAAGATAAAAAACGTTGCAAAAAAAACAAACAGTCCGTTTTTCACTTTCGAATCTCCTCGATTTTAATTTTTGATACAACCGGATTTGCATATTGAAGCAGAATTTTTTTATATATCATCGGTTCATATCGACTATAGAGCGAATCGAATTCCGTCTCGTCATCGTCGGTATACATGCAGCTAAATCTATCCGTATGAAACATCCGGTCGTAAGCAATATAATGAAATGCGCCCGGAACAAATTGAGTGTGAATAAAGCGGTCGATTTCAAGGGCGGCTGCCTCCGCGTTTTTACCGAACGGTGTGAAATCGATCGGCGTTCCGACCGCAATATGAATTTCTCCCTTATATCCGGTCACACCGCTTATAATGTGCTGCAAATCCTCATCCCGACTCTTTTCATACTTTCCGTCACGCTCCTCAAATACCAAAGCTTTTGCCATTAACGGTACAGCCGGATCGCGTTCGTAAGAAACCGCCACCGGTACAATTTGACAAAAATTCATATATTCCGGAAAACTCACCCCCCGACTGCGTCCGGCCAAATAAATCATTTTCAAAACAGTCGGATTAGTCTCATGAGATGCGTCTTTTGAGCGGCCGGGACGATGAGCCAACCACAGACTTTGGTTGTCATTCATCAGCTTTCCAATATACGCTGAAAAACGACTGTATTCTTCATATTGCTTGCGCAAATCCAATCCGCGATAAAAAATACATCCTTTATTGCTGCGTATCAGTTTTTCTACCGATTTATTAACAAGAAGATTACTGCCAAACGCAATCTCTGTTGTTTTTAACCCGTGTTTCAACATTCCGTCTTCAAAAAACGCAGCGTCACAAACAATATCCCGGTGATTACTCAGGAAAATATAGCGATCATTCGGATTTAAATTTTCAAAACCCGAATAATGAATCGATTTAACCGTCCTCTTTTTAATTTCGGCAATGACCAAATCGGAAATAATGTTTTTTTGAAACGAAGCGACAGAGTCAACGGATTTAAGAAGAGTAATAAGATATTTGACAACCTTTTTTTTCAAAAACGGCTGCAGAAAGCTCGGTTTTCCCGCTGAAAAATAAGCCGCGACGGTTTCCAAAAAAAATTTATCGGAAGCCCATTCTTTCGCTGCAGCAACGACTTCTTCGTCAGTAAAAGAACGAATGTCGTCAAAACTGTATTCAGGATGACGGGATTTAAAAAAAATCATTGACGAGAAGATCCTGATAAAAATTGAATATACTGAACCCGTTCATAAACCGAGGGATCAGAGGAGCGTTCCTGCGCCATTTTACCGCAAAAATCGGAAATCGAAGTGCAGCCTTTTCGATCCATCAATGTCAAAAGATCCGAACGCATCTGTTCCGCCGCTTTGATGCCATCCTTCATCAAAACAGAACAGAGCTGAACGGTTTTTGCTCCGGCCGCAATCATTTTAAAAACGGTTTCGGCTGAATGAATTCCCGTTGCCGCGGCAAAATCAACCGGCAGTTCCGCCGCCGATAACGCAATCCAGCGCAGCGTTGTCAAATATTCGTCGGGAGACGAAAAAGGCGCAGCGGGAACGACCTTTTCCGCCTCGATATCAAAATCGATGTTGTAATAACGGTTAAACAGGACAATTCCTTTGACGCCGCAGCCGCTTACCTCTTTCAGAAAATGAGTCATTCCTGTGAAATAGGTTCCTAACTTAACACAAACAGGAATCGAAACGGATTGCACCGTTTTTTTGAGAATTTGAAGATAACGGTGCTCCAAATCGACTGAAGAATCTTTAACATCCGAAGGAAGAATGAAGAGGTTAAGTTCCAGTGCATCAGCGCCGACATTCTCCGCTCTTTTTGCGTATTCGTACCAACTGCCGTCGCGAACACAGTTCAAACTGGCAAAGACCGGAATCGACAACGTTTTTTTAGCCTCTTCCAACAATTCAAGAGAAGCGTCAACTGCCGTATTTTTGATAAAATTCTCAAAATAGACAGACGAATCGGCAAAACCGCCGCCCGAAAGCCCATCAAGCGCCGCCTTCGATTCGGATTCAATCTGCTCTTCAAAAACAGATTTAAGAACGACTGCGCCGATTCCCGCCTCTTCCAACGCCTTTAAATGCGCTATATCAGCCGTCAGCGGCGAAGAAGCCGCCGTCAACGGGCTTTTCAGCTTCAAGCCGGCATATGAACATTCCAACCGATTCATAAAACCTCCCTTTTTATTATGAATGATAGAAAAAAAATAGTCAACCGTATTTTCAAAGGACAAACAAAAAGCGGCGCGTTTCCGCGCCGCCCGAAACCGTCGAAACGGTTGCTTCTCAGTAGGCTTTGCCTTGCTGGCTCTTTCGCAGTTTTTTTAATTTTTTGCGCTGAAGTTGTTTGTTTTTTCTGTTTTTGATGGTCGACGGTTTTTCGTAGTATTCACGCTTTTTCCATTCGCGCAAAATGCCCTCTTTTTCGACGACTTTTTTGAACCGTTTAATTGCTTTTTCTACCGGCTCATTCTCTTCAACTTTAATGTAAGCCATTTCTCTTTTCACCACCTTCCCTTTACCGGGCCCGAATAATTATTCATAACGATTTTTTCAAAAAAAGTCAAGTCTTTTAAAAAAGCAGCAGACTGACTGCCATTACTGCCATCCCGCCGATAACACCAGCAAGAACAAAGTGGTGGCGGCCGTACTTCTCTGCTGTCGGAAGCAGCTCATCTAATGAGATATACACCATAATTCCGGCGACGGCAGCAAAAACCGCTCCGAAAACAACGGAAGCGGCGGCGGTATGAAGTGCAAACAATGAAATCAGCGCAAATCCGAGTAAGCCGCCCAAGGGTTCTGCCAATCCGGAGAACAGAGAGAGAAAAAATGCTTTTTTCCGATTTCTTGTCGCATAATAAACGGGAACCGCAACAGCGATGCCTTCGGGAATATTGTGAACAGCAATCGCAAAAGCGACGGAAACCCCCAACTGGGGATCGTGGACCGAACTCATAAAGGTCGCCAATCCTTCCGGAAAGTTGTGCACCGCAATAGCAAGCGCTGTCGACAAACCGACGCGCAGCAGTCCTTTACGGGACACAGAAGAGGCAAAATCATCGGCATCTTTCGGTTCATGGGGATTCTTCTCTTCGGGAATCAGAAAGTCGATAAGCATGATAAATGCCATACCGATGAAAAAGGCTGCGACAGTCCAAGCAGAAGAGACTTTCGGTTCAAACACCGCCGAAAGCGCCGTTGATGCCGATGGAAAAATCTCTATAAATGAAACGTAAAGCATAACCCCCGCCGAAAAACCCAACGCAAGAGCCAAAAACGAGGTGTTCGGCTTTCGGGAAAAGAGAATCGACAAACCTCCGATGCCGGTTGAAAGACCGGCTGCCAAAGTCAAAAAAAACGCCGCTGCAACGGAAGAAAACTCCATAATTTATTCTAAACGCGCGAAAAAGGTTTGTCAAGAATGCTTCGGCAGACAAAAGAATCATTTAAAAGATTTCGATAAAAGCTCACCTGTCGGAGCCGTGGTTTTCGGAAATGAAATTCCATTGGCAAATGTCTTTGCACACGCCGCATTGTGCGGAAGATCAGTTAAATCGGCAACAAACGCTGCTTCTTCGACCGCTGTCAGCGGCGTTTCGTCTGAGAGGTCGTAGATTTTCGCTGTCCGTACGATTTTATGGTTGGTAACGACGTGAACGGTTTCAAATTCTCCGGCAAAACGGACGAATGACCGCCACCGGGAATTTTCGCAAAGCGGAAAATCGCGGGTTCCCTGCCTCCAACGCCTGGTATTTTCCGACGGCGGCAGCCAGAGGCGACCGTCAGAGAGGCGATAGACGTAAACCGTTTCTGTCAAATTTTTGAATGCTGCGCGGCGCCTTTTTTCCGGATAAAGGGCAGCAGTACGGCGAAGGCGCGCTTTGCAGCGCGGCGCTAACGGACAAGCGTTACAATCCGGAGATGCCGGCCGGCAGACGAGCGCTCCCAGCTCCATCAACGCCTGATTGACTATCGACGGCTGCAAACCGATGCGGACAGTTTCACCGATTGCAAAACGGGACAACTGCCACAAACGCTCTTTGTAAGCGCTGCTCTGCGGCAGACAGCGGAAACGGCTCCATACCCGCTCAATGTTGCCGTCTAAAATCGCTTCGGGCTGATTAAAAGCAATCGACAAAACGGCGCCCGCCGTGTACGGCCCGACTCCCGGCAGCGCTTCCCACTCCCGTCGAGTTTGAGGAAAACCGCTTTCATTGAGGATTTTCGCCGCGCGGTGAAGGTTTCTTGCTCGGGAATAGTATCCCAATCCGGACCAAAGCGTCAGAACGCGTTCGGTATCGGCAGCCGCCAACGCTCCGACATCGGGAAAAGTCTCAATGAAACGGTTAAAATACGGAATAACGGCGGCAACCACCGTTTGCTGCAGCATGATTTCGGAAATCCACACCCGATACGGTGAAGGCTCCGAGCGCCACGGCAGCACACGCGCCGAAACGCCGAACCAATCCGAAAGAGCGTTCAACAAATCCGAAAAAGGAACGGGAATGGAGTTCAACTTTTACTCTCTTAACAGAAAGAATATTTCATATGAACAAATTCTCAAACTGCTTAAAACCATATTCTGTGATTATAATTTTGATTATTGCTTCTGTCAAATTATTTTATAAAAAAAGGGTCGCATCTCCGTAAGAAAAAAAACGGTAACGTTCTTCGACAGCGTGACGGTAACATTTCAAGACGGTTTCGCGGCCGGCGAAAGCGGAAACAAGTAAAATCAGACTGGAATCGGGCGTGTGAAAGTTGGTAAAGAGTTTGTCGACGACGCGGAAACGGTAACCGGGATAAATAAAAATATCGGTTTCGCCGCATCCGGGAGACAAACGGCTGCCGTCCCACGCCGATTCAAGTGTGCGCACGGAGGTGGTTCCCGCCGCGATTACCGGTCTTCCATCGCGTTTGGCAGCAGTCACCGCAGCAGCGGTTTCTTCCGAAATTTCATACTCTTCGGTATGCATTTTGTGATCTTCGACGTTTTCGGCAGTGACCGGCAAAAAAGTCCCCGGTCCGACGTGAAGCGTAACGAAGGCGGTCGAAATACCGCGCTTTTTCAATTCGATCAGCAGTTCGGGGGTGAAGTGAAGTCCGGCTGTAGGCGCAGCGGCCGATCCGGTTTTTGAAAAATCCGCATATACGGTTTGATACCGTTCTCCATCAACGGAGGTCGCCGCCCTTTTGATGTACGGCGGAAGCGGAACGGCGCCGTTGCGTTCAAAAAAATCTTCAGTAACGGGAGCGTCAAATTCCAGAATGCGGCTGCGTTCTTTCGCTTCGCAAATGCGGGCGATCGTACCGTCTGAAAATCGATAACGTTTGCCAACCGTCTGCTTTTTCTGTTTAGATGTCACCGCTTCCCAATGAGAATCGTCCTTCCGCCGCGTAAAGAGGAATTCGACACGGCCGCCGGTCTCCGATTCGGCAAAAACACGCGCTTTTCTGACTCTCGAATTGTTGAAAACCAAAAGCGCTCCCGACGGCAAAAACCGCGGCAGTTCGGCAACAACGGTGTCAATCAGCTCTCCCGAAGCTCGGTCACAGACAAGCAGACGGGAATCGCCTCTCCTTTCGGGAGGCGCCTGCGCAATCAACTCTTTCGGCAGGTCAAAATAAAAATCGGCCGTCTTCATTTTCATTACCTTTAATTCGAGGTGCGTAACCGAGATGGGCGTAACCGGCATCGGTAACAATACGTCCGCGCGGTGTGCGCTGTAAAAATCCTTTACGGATGAGAAACGGTTCGTAAAAATCTTCAAGCGATTCCAACGGTTCTCCGAGATGGATGGATAGAGTTTCGGCTCCGACCGGTCCGCCGTTATAGACAGAGACAATCGTCTCCAAAATTTTTCTATCCTGCCGCCCCAGACCGCACTCGTCAATGTTTAACCTCATCAACGCATTTGATAAGACCGCATCCGTCACCGTTCCGTTCCCCTCCACTTCGGCAAAATCACGAATTCGCTTCAAGAGACGGTTTGCGATACGGGGAGTTCCGCGGGAACAAGCTGCCAGCTTTTCAACAGCGGCTTCTTCGATGTCAATGTGTAAAATGCGTGACGTTCTGGCAATGATTTTGCACAAATCGCGGTTATCATAAAGAGAAAGCGTCATGTCGATACCGAAACGGCTGTAAAGCGGCGCCGATACCGATCCGGATTTGGTGGTAGCGCCGATAAGAGTAAACGGAGCCACAGGAACACGAATCGAACGGGCAGCGGCTCCCTGCCCGATCACCCAATCGATTTCGAAATCTTCCATTGCGGTATAAAGCATCTCTTCAACAACCGGTTTCAAACGGTGGATCTCATCGATGAAAAAGACAGACCCGGGCTCCAAAGCTGTCAGCATGCCGGCCAAATCTTTCGGTTTTTCGAGAACCGGCGCACCTGTCATTTTGATTTCAGCCCCCATTTCGTTGGCAACAATGTTTGCCAGAGTCGTCTTCCCCAGTCCGGGCGGACCGGAAAGAAAAAGGTGATCCAGCGGTTCTCCCCGCTGACGGGCGGCTTGAATGTAGATCGTTAAATTTTTTTTCAGTTCATCCTGACCTTGAAAATCTTTGAGAAACAGAGGACGAATTTTTGTTTCGCCGCCGTCCTGCCATTCACTGTATTGGCTGTCGTACAGTTCGCGCTCTTCCATAACCGGCTCCGTTAAACGCTGCTGAGACGGACAATCGCTTCCCGAAAGAGTTTCTGTTCAAAATCGGCCGCCGAGCTGTCCATTTCGGACGCCGCCGCGGCAACGACCGTTTCCGCCTGTTTGGAGGGAAATCCCATTTCCGCCAATGCCCGAATCAAATCTCCGTAAGGGGAAGAGCCCGCGGTTGAGGTCGGTTTTACCGCTGCCGTCAGCTTTCCGCGGAGAGCAAGAATAATTTTTGCCGCCTTTTTAGCCCCAATCCCCGGAACCGATGAAAGCGCATTAACATCTTCATTGGTAATTAAATCTGTCAAATCGGAGACTGTCGCCGTTCCCAGGAGAGCGAGCGCCTGCTTCGGTCCGATTCCATCGACTTTCAATAATTTCAAAAAAAATTCCCGCTGCTTTTCCGATGCAAATCCGAAAAGCCGCATGGAATCTTCTTTATGGTAAAGCCATGTATAAATTTTTACGGTATGCCCGATTTCCGCTGACGCACAGAGACCAGCCGGAACGGCCAATGAATACTCGATTCCGTTTAAAAAGAGGTAAAGAGCTCCTTCTTCCGCATAAGTGACGGTTCCCGTCAGACTGTTATACACCTTCTTGAATCCTCCGGCGAAACGTATAAAAGCGACTGCCGGCAACGGCGGCGGCCAGCGCATCAGCGGCGTGATCCGGTTCCGGAGTCTGTTTCAGTCCAAGAATCCGCCGAACCATCAGCTGAACCGCCTCTTTGTCGGCGCGGCCGTCTCCTGTTACCGACTGTTTGATTTGAACCGGCGTTAACTCTTCCACAGGAATGTTTTTACGCGCCGCTTCGGAAAGGATGACGCCAAGCGACTGTGCGACCGCAATGGCGCTTGTCCGATTTTTGGCAAAAAAAAGCTGTTCGACGCACGCTGTATCGGGAGAAAATTGCTCCAGCCGCTGCCGCACAGCGTCGGCAATAATGCGCAGCCGTTCAGCCGTCGGCAACGCGGAAGATGTGACAATCACTCCGTAATCCAGCATCCTCAGCCGCGCTCCGTCAGCGTCGATGACGCCCCATCCTGTATTGGCCAAACCGGGATCAATACCGATAATGCGCACTAAACTTCGCCTTCGTAGTCGTCAGGGATTTCCAAGTTGCTGAAAACCGCCTGAACGTCGTCCAAATCCTCAAGTTTTTCGATTAACTTTAACGCTTTGGCGGTTCCTTCGGCATCCGGTGTGACGCGGGTAATCGGCTCCTGTTTGACTTCGGCCTCTTCAGCGACAAATCCGGCTTGCGTCAGCGCCGTGTTGACCGCTTCAAAATCCGCCGGATCGGTGATTACTTCGACGTAACCGTCGTCTTCAATAACATCTTCGGCACCCGCATCTCCGGCAACTTCGAAAACCTTATCAAATTCATCGGTTTGAATTGAGATAATTCCTTTCCTCTGAAAAAGATACGAGCTGCTGCCGGCCGTTCCCAGCGAGCCTCCGTTTTTGGTCAGAGTGGAGCGGACATCGGCGGCAGTACGGTTTTTGTTGTCCGTCAGCGTTTCGATAATCAGTGCAATGCCCCCGGGAATATAGCCTTCATAGGTAAGCGGCGTGTAAACAACGCCGTCGTTTTCACCCGACGCTTTTTTGATAGCGCGGTCGATGTTATCTTTCGGCATATTAGCCGCACGCGCTTTGATAATAGCAGCACGCAAAGCGGCGTTTGACTCTTCAGCCGCACCGCCTTGTTTGACCGCCACCATAATTTCCTTTCCGATTTTGGTGAAGATCTTACCTCGTTTAGCGTCGGCAGCGCCCTTTTTGTGTTTAATCGTCGACCATTTGCTGTGTCCAGACATAAAAACTCCTTTAATACGGTGATTCTATCACAAACTCACTCTTTTTTCAACTATTCGAACGCAGCCTGCTGCCGCGCCGCTTCTTTCCAATCATCCGATCAGATATTCTGTCACAATAACCGCTGCCGCCAAGAGAGTCAAAATCGATTACGACCGTCCGTTTAACTCCCGTTGAATCCGTTCAACCTCCGCAACAATTTCCAAAGGAGAGCGGTGATAAATATCCAACCCGCGCAAATCGGCGACGGCAATCTCTTCGGGGGAAAAGAGCCGGTTTTCAACAGAGGCCGGCGGAACATTCGGCTTTTCGGCAATCTGCAAAGCTTTGAGAATTTCTTTAGCACGAACGATGACGGAATCCGGCAAACCTGCCAAACGGGCGGCGTGAATACCGTACGAACTTCCGCAAGCCCCCTCTCTGACTTTTTTCAGAAAAGTGATGGCTTCACCGTTTTCCACTACCTGCAGCGAAAAATTCTTCATCGCCGGTGAAGAAAGAAGCGTCAGTTCATGAAAATGAGTTGCAAACACCGTTTTAATGCGCCTGGTCATCAAATTTTCACAAACAGCTTGAGCAATTGAAAGACCGTCAATGGTCGCCGTTCCCCGACCGATTTCATCCATAATGACGAGACTGCGTTCGCCGGCGTTGCGGAGAATGTTTGCCGTTTCATTCATTTCAACAAGAAAGGTTGATTCTCCCCGCGCAATGTGATCCGAAGCGCCGATGCGGCAAAAAATTTTATCAACAATACCGATTCGAGCCGATGAAGCAGGAACAAAACTTCCGATTTGAGCCATTAAGACAATCAACGCCTGTTGACGCAAATAAGTCGATTTTCCCGCCATATTGGGGCCGGTGATCATTGCAAAAGAAACGCCGCTGTTATTTAAAGAAAGATCATTGGGGACAAAAGCGCCGGCAGGAAGCGCTTTCTCAACAATCGGATGACGTCCGTCGCGAATATCGATTTCAAGGCTGTCGTCAACTTCGGGACACACATATCCGCGTTCCGCCGCCGCATAACTCAAACTTTGAAATGCATCCCAATCGGCAACCTTATCAGCCGCCTCATACAGCATTTGATAGTGTTCCGCCGTTTGGGAGAGCACTTCGGAAAAAAGCCGTTTTTCCAAAACAGCCGCCTTTTCTTCGGCACTCTTTATCTCCGCTTCGAGACGGATTAAACGATCGGTGGTATACCGTTCAAGATTTGTCAGCGTTTGCCGCAGAATAAAATATTCGGGAACTTTTGACTTATGACTGTTTGTCACTTCCAAAAAACAACCGATAACGTTATTCTCCCGGATGCGCAGATTGGGAATTTGAGTCGTCTCCTTCTCTTCCTCCAGATAACGCTGTAAATAATCCCGCGCATTCTCTCCAACTGACCGCAGATGATCCAGTTCTTCGGAAAAACCTTCGCGAATCCAGCCGCCGTCACTGATATCGGCGCCGGCATTCTCTTCAATCGCCTCATCAATCAACCGGGCGACCTCTTCGCAGCGGCGTTTTGTCTCTTCTGAAACGGGAAAGAGCCCCTCATTATCGACTCTCTCCACGGCATCCGTCATTGTTAAAAATCGAAAAAGTGCTGTTTTGACTGCTGTTAAATCGCGGGCGCCCGCTTTTTCGGTTACGATCCGCGACGCAGAACGCTCCAAGTCACAAAAGGAACGCAGCGCTTCTCGCACCTCATCCCGCAACGCCGTTTTCTCGTAAAAAAACGCCGTTTTACGCAGCCGCTCGCGAACGGATGTGATCTCTTTCAGCGGATTGACAATCATTTTATGGAGACGACGCTGTCCGACAACGGAACAAGTTCGGTTTAAAACAGAAAAAAGCGTAAACGAGCGGCCGCCGTCTTTGGTGTTCGCTGTCAGTTCCAAGTGACGGCGGGTTGATTCATCCAATTCCAAGTAAATATCGTCGCTGTAACGAATCAGATGATTTAAATGCGGCAGTAAAGTTTTGACGTTAGCATCCAAATATTCCAAAATCGGACCGCAGGCAACCAACGCGGGATCATCAGACTCAAATCCAAATCCTTTCAAATTAGCAGTCCGAAACTGCCTCAGCAGCCGTTCAAACGAACTCTGCGGATCAAAACGCCAATCGTCGATCTGTGTCACCGGACAGTTTTCCGCCTCTTCAAAGACCGCACGGACAACGGCGTCTTCACAGAGACTTCTTTGGAGTAAAGCTTCCCGCGGAGAGAGGCGAAGCAATTCGCGGCGCAGCCGTTCCGCCCGTTCTTCAAATAAAAACGCCTGAGCCTCAAACTCCCCTGTCGACAAATCAACACAGGAAAGCGAAAGATAAATGCCGCTGCGTCCGACACAAATCAGATAATTGTTGGCGGCGGTATCCAGATAACTTTCATCGAGAACGGTTGCAGGCGTCAGAATTTCGACGACGTCTCTTTTGACAATGCCTTTCTGAGCCCCCGGCTGAGTCAGCTGTTCGCAAACGGCAATTTTCTTTCCCGCATTTAAGAGACGGTTTATGTACCCGCGAGCAGCGTGATACGGAATCCCGCACATAGGAACCGAAACCCGCTTTGTCAGCACCAAATTCAGCAGAGCGGACGCTTCTTTGGCATCATCTCCGAACATTTCATAAAAATCACCCAGTCGAAAAAACAAAATCGCATCGCTGTGAGCGCTTTTAATTTCGTTATACTGACGCATTAAAGGCGTCAAATTTTGTTCGGAAGACGGACGATTCATTTCAATTTGAAGCTTTAACCCGAGCGATCACCTTATCGGTGATGTCGATTTCAGTGTGATACCAAACTAAGTCGGCGTCGCTGGTCTTCAACACGAGCGAATATCCCTCCGATTCGGCGACATACTGAATCGCTTTGTACAAGACCGAATAAAAACGGGAATTTAATTGCAGATCGGACTCCTTTGCCGACAGCTTTGACGACATGTTTTTAAAATACTCCTGTTTATAGGCAGTCTGCTTCTCCAGATCTTCCTTCAACTTATCTGTCTCCTCTCCGGAAGCTTCAGCTTCGGAGATCTGCAGATTTAAATCGTCAATTTTCTCCTGAATACGTGCCAATCCCTTATTCATGTCGTTGCGGATGGAGTCGTATTCGCGCAAACCGGATGATTCCCGATAATAGCTCTTTAAAATCCGGCCGACGTCGACGACGGCAATTTTCGACAACTGTTCGGCAAAAACCGAAACCGAAGCCAAACCCGTTAGAAGCAAAATAAAAACCGTTCTTTTCATCGGTTCCTCCCTAATATTCGTAATTAAACGATAAAATGTAATCGAGTTTTCCGTTAAAACCGTTTCCTTCCTGCCAAACGACTTCACCGTTGAGAACGCGGAAGCGGCGCGCCAAATAAAATCCGATTGGCAATCCGGGAATGGTCAGCCGCAGTCCGGCGCCGATGGTGTAATAGAAGTGATCTTCCAACGAAGAGCGGCCGTCTTTCTTTTTCCGCGGTACCAAATCGCTTAAATTGTCCCAGATTCCAGTCGCCTCAAAGAAAAGCTCCGCCCAAACATACTGTTCGTAAAGCGGCATCTGCAGCGCAATGTAGTTCTGCCACGTCGCGTACAAATCGGTTTCCACATCCCATCCAAGCATCGTGTTCATTCCGTCGGTAAAAAGCAAATCGTTGGTCGTCAAATCCGCTTCGGTGCTGTTGCGCCACGTCTTCGAAGCTTTGTCGTACATATATTGAGGAAGGATGACGGCAAACGAACTCTTCGTCTTCAAAATCGTTTTGTAATTCCAAACGTTTTCTTTGACAGGAATATCAAAAAGCCGTATATAGCCTTCAAAATGAGTGCGGGATTTGACGTAGTGGACGTTTCCGAGCATCAAACCTCCGACGTAAGAGAGCGTCTCTTTAATATAAAAGCCCTGATTAGGCGTATTGATGTTATCACGGAAATCCCACGCAAAGGTTGACGTCCAACGGTTATTGAAGACTGCTTCCCGCAGATTGTCGCGAAGATACTGCGAATACGGGCGGTAAAGTGTTTCGTCGTAATCAATGTACTCCAACATAAAACCCGGCCCCGAACTGATTGAAAACCGTCCGATGTGCGTCGCCCACGTGTAGCCGACGTTGATTCCGAAGTTAAAGTTAAACGATTCATAGTGCATAAAAAAGTCTTCGTCGATCGGGAAATTCATAAAACGCGCGTATTCGTAGTCGGTAACCAAATCGTATTCGTCGATTTCGTCGCGCGTCGGAACACCGCCGTACACCTCTCCTGCCCGGTGGACCACGTTATCGCCTTCATACACATCATACTTATAAACATAATATCCTTCGTATGGATCAGGCACACCGGTATCGCTCGGCGAACGCAAATCCTGCAAAATCCGCCCGCGCGTCGAATGCTCGAATCCGATGTAGCCGCCCAAATAAACCCGTTCGCCGCCGAGCCAAGAATCGCTGAAATTTAAAGTCAAATTCTGTGTTGTCGTCGATAAATTGGTTGATACTCCGAATCCGTATCCTTTTCCGAGAAAATTGTTGTCGTTCCACTGCACAAACAACTGAATCGGCGACTCATAAACCGATCCGGAAAAATTCAGTCCAAATCGAATGTCTTTGTTCTGATTCTCCTGAACGATGATGACCAACTCCATCAGACCGTCAGCCGTTCCCTGCGGCGTTTCGATGTCGATTTTGTCGAAATACCCCAATCCGTAGAGATTGCGCAGACCGTGCATGATGTTGAATTTTGAAAAAACGTCTCCCTCTTCAAACGGCAGTTCCCGCAGAATGACCTCGCGCGAAGTCTTTTCGTTGCCGCGCACTGTTATTTTTTCGATATGCGCCCGCATCCGTTCAACGATTTCGATCCGATAGTTGACCGAAAGCGAATCGCGGTCGATTTCATCGATCAATTCAATTTGATTGAAGATAAATCCGTCGTTGTAATACAAATCGCCGACAGCCGCATGACTGAGAGCGATCCGGTTAAAATTCAAAATCTCGCCTTTTTTGATCGTAAAATATTTAAGAATCTCTTCGGCTGTATAAAGACGATTGCCGTAAACCGAAACATCTCCCATCACGTACTGAAAACCTTCATGAACATGGAATTTCAACGCGATTTCATTGCGTTTTCGATCCGGATTAAAGGTGATGGTGCGGTCAACCGACGTCACAGCGGCTTCAATGTAACCGCGCTCCCGATACATGGAAACCAGTTTTTCACAGTCGGCCTCCAGCGTTTCATCGGAAAAAAGTCCTTCGGCAAAAACGCTCTTTTCTTTAGAATCCAATCGGAGTTTCAGCGAAGTTTCAGAAAAGAGAGTCACGCCTTCAAACTCGATTTTGCCGATAACCAGCTGGTTCCCCTCTTCGATTTCAAAGACCAGCGTCGTTCGATTGGTCGACTGACTGCGTACGGAGGTCGCCTCCACCTTGACATCCGGATAACCTTTATCGCGGTAAAGCACCTGAATTGAGTTGCGGTCCATTCTGACTTTCGCTTTTTTATACGGCTCTTCCGGTTTGGAAAGAAGCTCTGCCATGATGTCCGACTCCCGCAATTTGGTATTTCCCTTGATAACAATACGGTCGATAATCGGCCGTTCGACAACGACAAAAACAATCGTCACCTTCTCTTCGCTTCCGTCGGCACTGACAGCGTTAGCGTAAAATTCGTCGAAATAATCCAGAGCGTACAGCTTTGTCTGCAAATCTAAAAAGAGATCATCGGTAAATGTCTGTCCGATAAACGGCATCAAAACCGGTTCCAGCCGCTGCATCGGTACGTTTTGCAGACCTTCGAAAGAGATGTTTTCAATCGGTTTACCGATGTACCACTGCACATTTTGTGCCGACAAAACCGAAGAAACAAGCAGAAACAAAAGTCCGCAAATCCGTTTTCTCATCATAAAACCTCATTCTACTATATCAGAATCCGTGCCGGGGTGGCAAGAATTTAAAAGGCAAAAAAAGCCATTTTTGTGACATTTTCAATAAAATCCGATATAATATTTTAACCATGAACAACAAAATTATCGAAGGATTCATTGTATTCGAAGGAATTGACGGAAGCGGAACGACAACTCAGATGAACCGCCTGGCAGAACGGCTGAAACGGCTGAATATTCCCGTTCGCTGCGACTCTGAACCGACCGGTTCCGTTGCCGGCCGCCGCCTGAGAACCCTGCTGAAAACCGGAAACGCCGAAGATCCTCTTTTCAATACAACGATGAGTTCACTCTTTTCACTCGACCGGGCTCTGCACGTCTACGGAGAAAACGGCATCATTTCCACGGCGACCGGCGGAGTCAAGCTTCTTTGCGACCGGTACTTTTGGTCAACAGCCGCCTACCAAGGCGTCAACGGCGACGTCGACGAAATTCTGGAACTGAATAACGCGTTTCCGCTGCCCGAATACCTGTTTTTCCTCGACGTCGATCCGAAAGAAGCCGTCAAACGCATTGACAGACGCAACGCCGCCAAGGAAATTTACGAAACCGCCGCCTTTCTGGAGAAGGTCCGCACACTTTACCGAGCAGCACTGAAGCGCTATGAAGACAGCGGTATGAAAATTTTTACTGCCGACACATCCCAACCAGCCGATGAGACCGAAGCGTTTATCGCTTCATGTTTAGATTTCCTCCCAAAGTGCCGATAAAAAACCATGCGGAGAATTCTCTTACCCGTTTTTTTTCTGTGTGCGGTCTACTTGCCGGCGCACGCCTGGCCGATTCTCTACGCCGAACAGTATTATAAACTCTATCATCAGCACTTCTACGCAACGGTTGAAAGCACCGATGAAAACATCTTTTACCTGCAGCAGGCGTTGAATGCCGACTTCGCCAATCCTCTGAACGCGCTGACTCGCATCGAAAATGAGAGGGAGTGGGCTTGTTACCGCGCTCTGTTCCGAATGAAGTGTCATCAACTCATTTTGGAGGAGTACCGAAAGCAGGCGTCAAAATTTGATAAACGCGAGGCGTATTTTTACAATCAACCGTACCGTCACATTATTCTGAGAAGTCTGGAAATGGCGCTGCTCAATTACGAACGGGCATTGGCGTGCTGGCCGAAAGTCAAAGAGTACGCCGACGAAACGGGAAAACCGGAATACCGTTGGATTCACTTTGATACTCTGTATAAATGGCAGGAAGATGCCCACCGGATGCGCACAGGCGATCTTGACTACGGAGAAATCATCTCGAAAGACATCGCCCGCCTGAAAAGCGTCCGACAGAAACTTGAAGAAATGGATGAAAATACCTACTCGGACATCGTCTTCCCATGAAAAAACGCGAACAAAATGCGGCGGCTGACTTTGAAGCCCGTTACGCCGCTATCTACGGAGAGCGGTGGTCGTCTCTGCGCGCTGCCCTTGAATCGGATGAAACAGACTATGAAACCGTCTCTTACCCATCGTGCGCACCGTACGCGCTCAACAGCGCTTCCGCCGACGGAGCCCGGCTTTTAAACGCTGCCGAGGGCGACACAGTTTTGGATCTTTGCGCCGCTCCTGGCGGAAAAACTGTCATATTGGCCGGCGCTCTCAACGGCTGCGGCCGCCTTGTTGCCAATGACCTTTCCATGGAACGGAGACGGCGGCTGAAAACAGTCATCAAAACGGTGCTGCCGCCCGAAATCGCGCAAACTGTTACTGTTACGGGACGGGAGGCCGCCCTCATCGGCCGAAGCGAGCCGGAGTGCTACGACCGCGTTTTAGCCGATGTTCCGTGCTCGGCGGAAGCCCATCTGCTGCGTCGTCCGCAGGAGTTGGAACGATGGAGTCCGGCTCGCGTCAAATCGCTTGCTTTGCGGCAGTTTGCGATTTTGGTTTCGGGTCTCGACGCGCTGAAAATCGGAGGAGAACTGCTTTACTCGACTTGCTCAATCGCACCGGAAGAAAACGACGGCGTCATTGCCAAACTCCTAAAAAAACGGCCGCATGCGGTGGAGCTCATTCCATTTGCATCCCCTGGAGAAGCGACAGAATTCGGACGAATCGTTTTGCCGGACACCGAACGGGGACGCGGCCCGCTCTATCTCTGCAAACTGAGAAAAACCGCCTCTTCCCAAAAACCGAGACAATAACCTTTTCATTTCCGCTCGATTGTGTATAATGGAATCCGCATCGGAAACACCATGATCGATTTAAAAAAAGAACTTAACGACAAACAGTACGAAGCGGCGGTCTCCATTGACGGACCTCAGCTTATTATTGCCGGCGCCGGAAGCGGAAAAACCCGCATGATCACATTCAAAACCGCGTTTATGATTGAAAACGCCGGCATAGCGCCGGAAAACATTTTGGCTCTGACATTTACCAACAAAGCCGCCGCGGAAATGAAAGAGAGGATCCAAACGCTGATCGGAGAACGGGCAAAAAAACTGACTGTATCGACCTTTCACTCGTTCGGACTGTCGCTGATCCGCCGCTACGGAGCCGAACTCGGCTATTCGGGTCGTTTTTCCGTCTACGATGCGGACGATGCACAAAGTGCAGCCAAAGAGGCTGCAGTCGAACTGAAAATTCCTCTCGAATCGGTCAACTTAACAGAAACCGCAGCGCTTTTTTCCGCGGTGAAAACCGGACGAACGCCGCTGCCGGCCGCATACAAAGAGTGGTATGAATTTTACAACCGCCGACTGAAAGCGTTTAACGCTGTCGACTTTGATGATTTATTGGCTCTGCCGCTCAAACTGCTGCGGGAAAACGCGACCGTCTGCGAAGAGTGCCGCAGCCGTTACCGCTACATTCTGGTTGACGAATTTCAAGACACTTCAACCATTCAATACGAAATTGTCAAAACCCTCGCCGAAAAGCACCGGAACCTCTCGGTTGTCGGCGACGACGATCAGTCGATTTATTCGTGGCGAGGCGCTGATTTCGGCAACTTCCTCCGCTTTGAGCGGGATTTTCCCGAACGGCGCGAAATTAAACTGGAACAGAACTACCGTTCAACCAAAAACATTCTGGAAGCCGCCAACCGGCTCATTTCCCGCAATCTCAATCGAAAAACAAAAAACCTCTGGACGGGAGGAGAATCCGGCCGGCACATCGAACTTTTCACGCCGGAGGACGAAGAAGCTGAAGCCGCCTTCATCGCGTCAACCATCCGTTCCCTTCGCTTTAACCACAAACTCAAATACGACGACTTCGCCGTGTTGGTCCGAACCAATACGCTCTGCGCTCCAATCGAAGCAGAACTGCTGAACAACAATATTCCCTACACCGTTTCCGGTGGAACATCGTTTTTTCAACGAAAGGAAATCAAAGATGTCATTGCCTACATGAAAACCGTCGTCAATCCCGACGACGAAATCAACCTGCTGCGAATTTTAAACACTCCGAGACGCGGTTTAGGTGTCAAATCGATTGAACGGTTGAAACAGTTTGCCGATGCGAGAAAATTTTCCCTTTATACCGCGCTTTGCACCATTGCCGCCTCCGCCGATCGTGAAGCGTTTTTTCCCAAAGCCGTCGGGGATGAAATCGAAGAGTTTGTCGGTTTGATCGAGACTTACCGCCAACGCTTCGACGAACCGGGCAGCCGCGCGTCGGTCGTTCTTTCGTCTCTTTTGGAAGAAATTTTTTATTACGCCTTTGTTATTAACGAAACAAAAAATAACGAACGCCTTGCCAAATTCAAACTCGGAAACATCGCGCGGTTTATCGATATGATTCGGCGGTGGGAGTCCGATCCCGAACGGGAGAACCGCTCCCTCCCCGATTTTCTCAACCGCATTACGCTGCTGACGGATGACCGTAAAGACGGCGACGGTGAAGACAAGGTCAATCTGATGACGATCCACGCTTCGAAGGGATTGGAATTCAATGTCGTATTTTTGGCGGGAGTTGAGGAAGAAATCATTCCGCACAAACGAAGCATTGAAGAAAACGCCGAAAACATTGAAGAAGAGCGGCGGCTTTTTTACGTTGCACTGACGCGCGCCAAACGGCATATCGTCATTACCTCGTGTGCCAAGCGCAAACGCAACCGCATTGCCGTAACAGCGAATCCGTCGCCTTTTTTGGCGGAAATTCCGGAAGAACTGACAGTCAGACACGACCCGTCAAAAAAAACGGAAAACTTCGATCCGAAAACACTGTTAGCAAATCTGAAAAAAACGCTTTCGACGTCTTGACCTCAACCGAAATTTGGTATACAAAAAAAGAAGAGCGCCCGAGTGGTGGAATCGGTAGACACAGGGGACTTAAAATCCCCCGACCCGTTAACGGTCGTTCCAGTTCAAGTCTGGTCTCGGGCAACTTTTTCCATTCGTGTCAAAACCGCATCGAATCGGTTGGCAAAGTCAAACGCCTCTTTTTTTCCGTAACTTTTCAGCCCCTGGACCGCCAATCCCGATTCGTAAAAACTCTTCATGATATCCCGTTCACTCAATTTACTTTTAATGTTGTCAGACGTAAATTCAAGGCCGCGGTCGTTGATAACAACCGCATTCTTTTCAAGAAGCCGAGCCGCAAAAGGAATATCACGGGTGATGATCAAATCGCCTGCAGCAGCAGCGTTAAAAATCCAATTATCTGCGGAGCCGGCGCCGCAGATGACTTTTTGAAACGAAACCCAGCCGTTTTTGCTCAAAGGAACCGGACGGTCGGCAACAAAAACGGTTTCCAGGCGGCGGCGGGCAGCGGCCTTTTCGATAATGGGGCGAATCAAAACAGGACAGGAATCGGCATCGACAAAAATTTTCACGGTTCTCAAAAAAAAGTTGCGTTCGTAAGTGTTTCGTGATATTCTAAAAAGAAACAGGTTTTTTTTCAAGGAGCATATCGTGAAACCGGCAGAAATCGTTAAAAAATTAAACAACGGCGCCTATAACGCCCGTTTTGAAGCGTTGTACGGAGCCGACGAAGTCGAAAAACAGACCCAGCGGTATTTAAAAGCAACCGAATTGATTCCGAAAGAATTGGCAAACAAAGATTTTACCATTTTCAGCAATCCGGGACGAACCGAATTGGCAGGGAACCATACCGACCACAACCACGGCTGCGTTTTGGCCGCCAGCGTTCAGTTGGATCTGCTCGCATTCGCCTTCAAACGGGATGACACCGTTGTCGAAATTTTTTCGGAAGGCTATCCGCCTGCTATCGTTGACATCAAAGACATCGAAAAAAAGGAATCGGAAAAAGGAACAACCGAGGCGTTAATCCGCGGCATTGCGGCGCGGCTGAAGCACCTCGAATACAAAGTCGGCGGTTTTTCCGCTTACACGACCAGCAACGTTCCCGGCGGAAGCGGATTGAGTTCCTCCGCGGCCGTAGAAGATTTAATCGGCAATATTTTCAGCGTTTTTTATAATAACAAAAAAATCGATCCCGTTACAATCGCAAAAGCCGGACAGTGGGCGGAGAATAACTATTTTGACAAACCGTGCGGACTGATGGATCAGATCGCCTGTGCATACGGCGGAATCGTCGCAATCGACTTTGCGGATCCTCAAAACCCCGTCATTAACGACGTGCAATTCTCGTTTAAAAAATACGGTTACGATCTTCTTGTCGTCAATACCGGCGGCAGCCATGCGGATCTGACCGATGAATACGCTGCCGTTCCCGCTGAAATGAAAAGCGTTGCCAAACTTTTCGGTCAGCCTTATTTACGAGGATTGACCGTTACCGATTTGATGCTGCGTTCCGTTGAAATTCGCAACAAATGCGGCGACCGCGCTTTTTTGCGGGCGCTTCACTTCATCAATGAAAACGAGCGTCCGATCAAAATGGTGGAAGCGTTGAAAGCCAACCGGATTGTAGACTATCTGAAACTGGTCAAAAAATCGGGACTCTCCTCGTGGCGTTTTTTACAGAACTGCACCAGTGTCAAAGACATTCAACATCAAGGCGTTACTACCGCGTTGGCAGTCACCGAGCAGTTTTTCATCGATCACGGTCCCGGCTCTATCGGCGTCTGTCGTGTTCACGGCGGAGGTTTTGCGGGAACAATTCAAGTGTACATCAAAAGCGAATACACGGGAGCCTACACCCGATTTATGGAAAATATGTTCGGAATCGGAAGCGTAACACCGATTAAAATTCGTTCGGAAGGAACAACGGTCGTCTGACACCGAAAAGACCGCGGATCACTCCGCGGTTTTTTATTTAGTTTTCAATCCAAGGATAAACGTCAATTAATTTTTTAAACCCCTTTTTCTCAGCCGCACGGATGAGAAAAAGCCATTTTCCGTTTGTCCAACCGACAGCGTATCCGTCGCCTCCCTTCGCCTGCACCTGCCGCCGACCGTTGATATTCCACCGTTTGACAGAAGAAAACCCGTCAAAGAGAGGCGCCACCTCTGAATCGAAAAACGCAGCGGCCGACGCTTCATCGTTCGTTCTGTACACCCAAACGGAACCGACGCCTTGATACGCATACGCCAGTCCCTGGCTCAAACCGGAACGAGTCAACTGCATTGGTACTCCGTCGACTGCTGCCGGAAACAGCTCCGTCACGGAAGCAAAATCGGACGGCGGAGGGAAATCGACGTTCATCCGTCCGCACCCGGATAAAAAAACGGCGCAAAGAAACAAGCCAAAAATCGTTTTCTTCATGGTTTCATCATAACCGTTCGGCGAAATTTGTCAACGAAAAATCACCGGAAGTCAAATTCTTTTTCAAATTTCCCTTGCCACACATCGTCGGAGAGTATAAAATAACTCATCTTATTTTTTTCGGAGGAATCAATGGATCTCTCACCGCTGCAGCAAGAACGATATCAATACAAACCAAAACTGCCGGCGCTTTTGAAAAACCGCCCAACCGAAATCAAAGCGGTTTTAGGGCAGCCGACTTCGGCTTACGCCGACGCTGACGAGTTAAAAAAACTCTTCAAAAACAACTTTGGAGCGCCGATTGCACTCTTTGAACCAGGGAACAATCCCGACGCGGCCGCCGTGCGCAACGTCGGCGTCATCCTCTCCGGCGGACAGGCACCCGGCGGACACAACGTCATTGCGGGACTTTTCGACGGAATCAAAGCCGCAAACGCCGACAGTAAACTTTTCGGATTTCTCGGAGGCCCATCCGGCATTGTCGACGATCAGGCTGTTGAAATTACCGGTGAAATGATGGACGCCTACCGCAATACAGGCGGATTCGACATGATCGGTTCCGGCAGAACGAAGCTGGAAACCGTCGAACAGTTCGATAAATGCATTGAAGTGTGCCAACGCCGCAGCATCTCCGCGATCGTTATCATCGGCGGAGACGATTCCAATACAAACGCCGCCGTTTTGGCCGAATACTTTGCCGAAAAACAGACCGGAATTTCGGTTATCGGCTGCCCAAAGACCATCGACGGCGACCTCAAAAACGAATACATTGAAACCAGCTTCGGATTCGACACTGCAACAAAGACCTACGCCGAACTGATCGGCAACATCGAACGCGACGCCGATTCCGCAAAAAAATACTGGCATTTCATCAAACTGATGGGCAGAAGCGCTTCTCACATAGCGTTGGAATGCGCCCTGCAGACACAACCCAATTTTTGCATCATCTCGGAAGAGGTCGAAAAAGAACAGAAAACGCTGATGCAAATTGCCAAAGAGATTGCCGACATCGTCATCACCCGTGCTTGCGACGGAAAAACGTTTGGAGTCGGACTCATTCCCGAAGGATTAATCGAATTCATTCCTGAAATGAAGACCTTAATTGCGGAACTGAACGACTTAATGGCGCAAAATGAAAGCGAATTTTCCGCGTTACCCGATTTCGCTTCCCAAACCAAGTGGCTGAAACAGCACTTCTCGAAGGAATCGGCGGCCGCTTTCGATTCACTTCCTGAAGGAATCGCCAAACAGCTGCTTTTAGACCGCGATCCGCACGGCAACGTTCAAGTTTCGCTGATTGAAACGGAAAAATTACTCTCTGAAATGGTGAAAAAAGCGATTAAAGCCCGCGGTGAAAAAGTGAAGTTTTCGGCACTGCACCACTTTTTCGGCTATGAAGGCCGCTGTGCTTTTCCCTCCAATTTCGACGCCGATTATTGCTACAGTCTTGGATACAACGCTTCGCTGCTGATTGCCAATAATCTGAGCGGCTACCTCTCTTCCGTACGGAATTTAGCAGCGCCTGCCGACGAATGGATTGCCGGAGGCATTCCGCTGACGATGATGATGAACATGGAACAGCGTCACGGCGCTCTGAAACCGGTTATACGAAAAGCGTTGGTTGATTTGGATGCGGCGCCCTTCCAAGCTTTTGCTGCCAATCGCGAACGGTGGGCAAGAGAAACCTGCTACACCTATCCGGGAGCGATTCAATACTACGGTCCCGCTTCCGTCTGCGACTTGACAACGAAAACCCTCGCCTGCGAAGCGAAGAAAAACTAAACTGAAAAAGAAAACGGCGTTTCTTTTGAAACGCCGTTCTTTTTACGAATGCTTTCCTTGAAAATTGGTAAAGCACTATTTCACCTCAAAATAAGCTGTTCTCTCCAAAGAGGTTCGCCCCGGAGAAGACAAAGTAAAAGAAACAGAGTAAATACCGGGCTGTGAAAGAGAGCCGGAGGAAATGACACCTGAAAACAATTGCTCAATACTTTTCCCCTCTACAGATTCTTGAGCAATTTCGACAGATTCCGCGCCATTCAATGTCACCGTCAACTCTGAAGCAACTAAAGTTGAAACCTCCGCCTGCCATTCAAATTCCGTTCCGACATCACCGGAAATCGGCGAAACCGAAACAGACGAAATCACATACAAGTCTCCCTCAGGTTCACAGGCTGCCATCGACAACGCAATGACTGCAATCATCAATAACTTTTTCATTGAGCACCTCCCGAGGTGTAATACGGACAATCCTGAACAATAGTATCCGCATTCGGAGTGACTTTGACATAATCAATATCTATGTAATTATAAAATCCCGGCTCCGCCTTTCCCGCAAAACCGCCTCCTGCCACACTCATATTCATAATCAAATAGAATGACGATTTTTCCGTAAACGGATAGTTTCCCAAATTGTCTTCGGCGGGAATCCACTTGGTTCTGACGCCGTTAACATACCACTGCAGCCCGCCTCGGCTCCATTCAATACCGACAATGTTCCACTTATTCCAATCTTCCGCTTTACCTGATCCGTTCTGTTTTCCGGCAACATTGTACTGACTCGACTCTCCGGCGTATCCACCTGCTGCAGTCGACCAATTTTCCGTATGAGCCGTGTTATAAACCAACCACGGACGACTGTGAACCCGTTCCATGATATCAATCTCCCCTCCGTACGGCCACGAACCGCCATTCGCGCAGCCGGGATCGGCGTTCTGCGGCATCATCCACAGCGCGGGAAAGCTCCCCGGAAGCGAATCTTTAAACCGAAAGCGGATTTCTACCTTTCCAAACGTAAAGTAAAAGCAACCTTGAGAACGAACGCCGGCTCCCAACATATTTTCAGGATTTTTTTCTTCGCCTTTATAATAACCTTCCAATCTCAGAAAATTGACGCCCTCTTCCGTATTAAAGAGAACACGTTCTGCATTCCCCTCTCCGCGCATACTGAAGCTCCAATGATTCTCTAGATTCGGATTTTCACGGTGGCACCAAGTCCACCGCGAAGCTGTCAGATCTTCCGGCGTACTATAAGCAAAATCGTCCCAAAAAAGCATGGTTTTCCGCGTGAAAGTTGCAGCGCTGTGATTTTCTGTGCGCAGCGTAAAAATATAAGTTTGCCCTGGCTTTAAATTATCAATCCGGATATCTGTTGTTCCGTTATCGATTGTTATGCTTTGGCCGCCGTATTCGAGAGTCAACTGAGAAGATGCGTCGCTCGCGATTTTTAATTCAGCATATTGATCGTATACATTCACCGATTCAAACAGCAAATTAGCGGAAGAAACTGTATGAGGCACGGAGGTCTCGGCTGTTTTATTGTTTTCGCTGTCCAATCCGAAAATCGTGATCAAATATGACTCTCCCACCTTCACTTTATCCTTTGGGATAGTATACGTCTGCGTTCCCGGCTCGACCGAACCTTCATCAACAACCTCTTCTCCGAGTCGAGTGACAACGGAAATCGATTTCAGATTATCGACCGAAGGATCCGTCCACTGAACAACGAGCGAACCATCCTTCTGACCGATCGACCACTCTGAAATTTCAACGGTTTCCGTCATAATGGTCGGAGGCTGAGGACACGCCGTAAAAAACCCCGCAAAAACTGAGGCAATCAATAGAATCTTTTTCATAAATTCTCCTCGCGTTTATTTTAAGCATTGTCGCAATAATGATAATACATAAATGAAATTTAAACACAAAATTCTACAAATGAAAGCTGTCCGACTCCTTCAACTCCATCTTATCAAAAATTTTATCACATCATTTCTTATAAAAAGCGACATAATCAATGTCAACTGTCACACCGCCATTGACATTCTCTTTTTGAATCATTAAAACCGGAGAAAGCGTTGAAGATGGTGCATTCGCCGTTCCGTTATCTGCTGCCCAAAAACGGTCAAACAGATAGCGGACGGAAGAATCTGTAAAAGCAAAACCGTATACTCCGTAAGCGTTTTCCGTCCTCTCATAATTCCAATACGTTGTCGTCGGCTGAACTCCGTTCCAATCTTCCGGAGCTGTCCACACATTGTACCCTGCATCAACCGGCTGCGGTCTGAAAAAAGTAAAATGCTGTGCGGTGATTCCATTAAAAAACAAATTAGGGCGGCCGTCGTACTTTAACCGCACTTCCACATAATCAAATGCCTCCACATTTTCAAACGTAAAAGTTGTTCCGGAATTGGACACACTTGCTTTTCCGCCCGAAACAGTTACCGTTCCCGATGTTGAAACCCCGTCGGAATCATTAAAATTAAATGCTTTTACCAAACCGTATGCGGTTCCTTCAATTTCAACATTCTGCGGAGCTTCGCTTATTTGATCCGATGAAGCGAGTGTATAAAATCCGATTTCATCAACGGAAACTGCTGCTGTTCCGCCATCAACTTCAAACCCGAACCGAATGCTCGAAGCCGGAAGCGCACTGAAATTTTCGTCTTTTAAAATGCGGCTCTCCGCCCCCATTCGCATTAAAATTGAGGAACCGTCTTTAAAAATCAGAAATTCGGAAAAAACACCCTCTTCCATACCGCCGCTCCAAGCCATTCCCGATGCCTTTAGCGACGTCCATGAAGAATCATAAACAGAAACACCGTTGTTTCTAAAATAGGTGTAGTAATCCGTTTCAGAAGAGCCAAAATACAAATTCGGAGTTCCCGTACCCGAATCGAATCGTGCACGTATGACAACGGCACGCCACCCCTCGGGAGCCGGCAACTCTATGAATCCATCCGCCGAAAGATCGGCAAAAGTCACAACTCCGCCTTCTACAACTCCGTTCTCAGGAGCAAACTCAGCACTGTTGTCAAAAGTGTAAAAATGTCCAGGCGAACGGGTTAAAGTCAAATTTCCAAGATAAATCGTTTCACCGAAATACTTTGCGTCAACAGTAAAATCAACCGATTTTTCAGCTTTATTTGTCGCTTCATCCGAACCGCCATTGACAATTGTCAGCGTCATGCGAAAAACCCCGGGAACAACACCGCTCTTGACTGTCAGTTCAATCGGATTTTGCAGAGTTGCGTCAGTTAAAATCGGCGCTTCTTCCGTAAAAACATCCGTCCAGCCGGCAGGAGTGTTCTGCGAACCGCTCCGTTTTTCCAGCTTCCATTCGGCGGACACCAAACCGAAAACGTTTTCGATGTCGCTTGTCACCGCCGTCATATCGATTTTGACCGGGTCGTTTTCCTTCACAATTCCCTCAGATCCCTCCGGCCAGATTACGGAAAAATCGGCCGACGGCATGGAGATGCCGGTTCCGGCAGAACGGACCTCAAAATAAGCCGTCCGGCTCAAAGAAGGGCGTCCGTTTGCTGTTAACACAAAAACCACCGAATGGGAACCGAGTGACAGAGGTGTTTCAATCGTTCCGGAGATCGAATGCGGTTCATCAATACCTGAAAGCGTTTCCTTTCCGATTTCCGAAACTCCGTCCAACAAAATGACCAGCTCTGAGTCAAACGAGGTTTGAATTTCCGCCTTCCATGTAAATTCCGTTTCGTTTATACCCGAAATCGGCGTCACCGCAACATCGGCAATCAAAAATCGTTCGTTTTCGGCAGCTTCTTTCGTCCCTTCCGTTTCAGGATCCGGAACCGTTTCCGGACACGCTGCAAAAAATAACGAAATGGCTGTCATTATCAATAACTTTTTCATTGAACACCTCCCGGCGTGTAATACGGACAATCCTGGACAATGGTGTCCGCATTCGGAGTGACTTTGACATAATCGACGTCCATATGGTTATAAAATCCCGGCTCGGCATTACCCGGAAATCCGCCCCGGGCAACGCTCATGTTCATAATCAAATAGAACGAGGATTTTTCCGTAAACGGATAGTTGTGCAAATTATCCTCAGAGGGAATCCAATGGGTCTTCTTCCCGTTGACATACCACTGAAGACCGGATTTCGTCCATTCGATGCCGACCGTGTTCCACGTATTCCAGTCCTCCGCGCTTCCGCTTCCGCCCTCCTCTCCTCGGACATTATACTGTTTGGATTTACCGGCGTATCCGTTCCCCTCGGTCGACCAATTCTCCGTGTGAGCCGTGTTGTAAACCAACGCCGCCTTGCTGTGAACCCGCTCCATGATGTCGATTTCTCCTCCGAAAGGCCACCCGCCGCCGCCCGAACATCCCGGATCAGCAGTCTGCGGCATCATCCACAGCGCGGGAAAACTTCCGGCAACCGTGTCATGAAAACGGAAACGGATTTCCACTTTTCCGAACGTAAAGTAAAAACGGTCCTGGGAACGGAGACCGGCGCCGAGCATCTTTTCGGTGTCGGCAGAAGTTCCCTGATACTCTCCTTTCAGACGCAAAAAACGGCTTCCGTCTTCATCCAGCAGTTCAACTCGGTTCTTATTGTCTTCTCCGCGCATACTGAAACTCCAGTGACCGGTATTGGAGGAGTTTGCCCGTTCTGCCCAAATCCACCTCGAAGCCGTCAGATCTTCGGGAGTCGAATAGTCGAAATCGTCCCAAAAGAGCATGGTTTCCGCCTGCCAGTCGATCCGCGCGTCGCCGGACTGTGTGCGCAATGTAAACGTATAATCGGTTCCCGGATTCAACCCATCAACTCTTAGAGACGTCTCTCCCGGCTGAATTAATTTCTCTTGTCCGCCGTATTCAAACACCAAATCTTCATCTGCCGACGACGTTGCCCACTCAAACTCGGCATAAGTATCGTAAACCTCCTTTTGTGTGAACATTAAACTGATTCTGGAAAGCGTTCTCGCTATTTTCGATTCAGCGGTTTTTCTTCCGTCACTGATTTCTCCGAAAAGCGTTAGAATATAAGTTTCATTGACCTTTAATTTCTCTTTCGCAACCGTGTATTTTTCCGTACCCGGTTCGACTGACCCTTCATCAATAATTTCCCCGTTTTCATCATGCTGAGTTATAATGGAAATCGATTCTAACTCATCTACGTTAGGATCCGTCCACGTCACAACGATCGCTCCGTCATCTTGCGCGACATTCAGATTCGTCAGCTCTACCGACGCCGGATCAATCGGTAAAACTCCACCCGCTTCATCGCCGTCCACTCCAGAATTAACTTCCGGTGTTTCGGGACAACCGATAAAAACCGCCGCGGCAATGAGAACTGTCAGAAAAAATACTTTCATACCTCCCCCTTAAAACAACCCTTAGTTTCAGAATGCCTCAAATTCAGAGAAAGTAGAAAATTAAACTTAAAGTTAAGATAAAATGTGAGAAGATTTATATTTTTCGAAAGGACGTTTAAAAAAACAGATAAATTGAAAAACAAAAAAACTGCAAACCGCTGCCGCAACGGCAGCCCAACCGAAACCGTATTCGGCAGCCGTAGCAAGAAGCGGTCCCACAACCGCCGCCAAAATAAACAATACCGCTGCTGCTGCCGGAACCCGCTTCCGCTCCTCTTTATTCGGCGAACGAACCGCAAACAACTCGGCCGCAAGCGTCATCATCATCACGTCAAGAAACGGCTGCCCCAACGCCTGCCACACATTCAGAAAATTCTGGAAGTAACAATATCTGAAAATTCCGATGAATGTTAAAAGAAACAAACCGATCAAAATTCCGGAAACAAACGGAATGCGTCGGTGTAAAAAAAGAACAAAAACTACAATATATAAGAACGAAATCGCCGCATACGGCAGAAGACCGAAATTCAGCGTATAAAAATTCAAACTCTTACCGATCGAAATTTCAGCGACATTTTTTGACTGATGAAGAAACACTCCGAAAAAAAGCGGCAAAAAAATCCACAGCGCCCGAAAACAGGCACTCAGCGCCTCCCGAAGCGAAAAATCGATTCGAAACCGATTAATGAGAATCAACATCCAGAGGAGCGGAAAAAAACACATAAACAAACCCATGATCTCAGTTTGCATAAAATCAAGAAAAAAATCAATAATCCCGATAAACATATAGACAAGAACTTTTTTTTTATATATAAATATACCAATACACAAAGGAATGGAGTTATCTTGGCAGCAAAAGATTTGAGAACGAACAGACAGATTCGGGTTCCCGAAGTCCGTCTGATTGACAGTGAAGGCGTCCAGTGCGGCGTCCTCCCCACATCGGAAGCTCTGAGAAGAGCTGAAGAACAAGGTCTGGATTTGGTTGAAATCGCACCGAACAGCGTTCCTCCGGTTTGCCGAATTGTTGATTACGGAAAATTCCGTTATGAACAGGAAAAACGCTCACGCGAATCAAAGAAAAAACAAACCGTCGTTCGTTTGAAAGAAGTCCGGATGCAGCCAAAGATTGATAAACACGACCTGGATTTTAAAACCAAACACATCCGAGGTTTTTTGGATGAGGGATCGAAAGTCAAGGTCACTATCCGCTTTCGGGGACGGGAATTGGCTCACCCGGAGCTGGGGAAAGAGGTTTTGGACACCATCGTCAACCTCCTGACCGAGCAGGAAGTCGCATTTAATTTAGACAAACCTGCATCAATGGAAGGAAAAATGATGTCCATTATTTTGAGTTCGAAAAATAAAAAATAAAAAACGGAGAGACAGGATATGCCTAAGATGAAAACAAAGAAATCTTTCTCAAAAAGATTTCATGCCACTGCTAACGGAAAACTCAAATACAAAAAGCAGGGATTGCGTCATATTTTGACAAAAAAATCAACAAAACGCAAACGCAATCTCAGACACGCCGGCGTCTTGAGCACCGCAGAAACGCGTAAAGCGAAAGTTTTACTGCCCTACCAATAATTCGAATCAGGAGTAAATTATGCCCAGAGCTGTTGACGGAACTAAAAGAAAAGATCGAAGAAATAAAATACTGAAAAAAGCAAAAGGCTTTTTCGGCCGCAGAGGAAGCAATAATCGGATTGCAAAAGATGCCGTCCGTCGTGCCGGCGTTTATGCATACATCGGCCGCAAAGACAAAAAAGGCGATTTCCGCGCCCTTTGGATTGCCCGCATTTCCGCCGCCTGCAAAGCGTACGACATCACATACTCCCGCTTCATGAACGGCTTGAAAAAAGCGAACGTTTTGCTCAACCGCAAGGCGCTGTCCAACATGGCTATCGAAGATGAAAAAGCCTTTGCGGCGGTTGTTGAAATCGCAAAAAAGGCACTTTAATTCATGATTGATGCGCAGATGATTCAATTAAAAGAACGGATCGACGCCGCTATCCAATTGATCCGTTCTTTAAAAGAAGAAAACAAATCGCTGAAAGATGATCTGTTTTCGACTCACTCTCAAATGAATCGTTTGCAGACAGAGGTTTCTCAGTTAAAAGCCATCATTCGAGACAAAGATTCTAAACGATTTGACAGCAGCCGAAATAACGATAAGTTTTATTCGGAAGAAATTGCCTTCAGCCATTTTTCAAACGAAACGCTTCCTCAGCCCGAATACGATCCGTTTTTTGAATCAATAGACGATTTTGAAGAGGTTGACATTCCGTCCGAGGAGGAGCGCGAACAAATCACTCAGATCGTTCAGCAAAAGATATCGGCGGACAACGTCGGCATATTGAATGAAGAAACTGACGCCATTTCAAGTCAATCAAAGATCGAACCGTCTCCAACAACCACGTCATCACATCCCTCTTCCTTAGAAGAAGCGGATTATTCCCGAATGGATATTTTTTACTAAAGATGAATACCTCTCAAAAAGATATCATTGAAATCACCCTGCTCAATACAAAAATGCGGTTACGCACGGGAGAAGATAAAGATCACCTCAGTGCTGTTGTAAAACAGTACAAGGAGATGCTGAATACCGTCGGAGAAAAAATGCGGGTAACGGATCCGTTAAAAACTGCGCTCATAGCCGGTCTCTTTGTTACCGACGAACTGATTACCAAAACTGCCGACCTTAAACCGATAGCTGAACGAGAAAACCGAATTTCTTTACAGCTTTCCGACCTCATCGACCGCTTAGATCAATGCTTATGATGCCTGCTCTGTTCGTGTTTATTGATGCATTTCTCTTGGGATAATACAACAAACGGGATGTCAGCTTTTTCAACCGATGTTCGCCAAAGGCACAACAGAAATTGAGAACAGACAACCCACTTGACAGAAAAGTCAAGAGTCTTCCATTCAAAACGACAGAGCGGGTTTTTATTTTTTTATAAAAAAATCTTTGCTTTTTTCAGAGAAATATGTTAAAACTAATATAGTTGATGACGATAATTGTAACGTAAGAGAAGGTCTCTTACAAAAAAAACGGGCAAGGATGCCCAGAGAAAATCATGGAGGAACAGTATGATTATCAATCACAACCTTAGTGCAATGTATGCACACCGCACGTTGGGAGTTACCAACTCTTCCGTCACGAAGAACATTGAGAAGTTGTCTTCCGGTCTTCGAATCAACCGCGCCGGCGATGATGCTTCCGGATTGGCAGTTTCCGAGAAAATGCGCGCGCAGATTTACGGCTTAAATCAAGCTTCTCAAAACGTGTCGAACGGTATCTCTTTCATCCAAGCCACCGAAGGCTACCTGCAAGAAACTCAGGACATCCTTCACCGCCTCAGAACGCTTTCTATCCAAGCTGCAAACGGTATTTACACCGATGAAGACAGAATGCAAATCCAGGTTGAAGTTTCTCAGTTGGTTGATGAAATCAACAGAATTGCGTCTCATGCACAATTCAACGGAATGAACCTGTTGACAGGACGTTTTGCTCGGGAAACCGGTCTGAACACGGTGACTGCGTCTATGTGGATTCACACCGGTGCGAACATGGATCAAAGAGAAAGACTGTACATCGGCACTATGACTGCGGAAGCGTTGGGTGCCAGCACAGGCGGCGAAATTGTTTCTCTGCGAACCATCGAAGATGCCAACAAAACGATCGGCATTATGGATTCTGCATTGAAACTCGTCAACAAACAACGCGCCGACTTGGGTGCATACCAGAACCGCATGGAGCATGCTGTTCGCGGAATTGATGTTGCGGCTGAAAATCTGCAGGCTGCCGAATCCCGCATTCGCGACGTCGACATGGCAAAAGAAATGGTCGATTACACGAAAAACAGCATCTTAGTGCAGTCGGGAACGGCCATGCTTGCTCAAGCCAACATGAAGACGCAAACCGTCCTTCAGCTGTTGAGCTAAGCGGATTGATGAGCGAGCCCCGGTTTTCGGGGCTTCGCTTTTGTTCTTAAACAACATCCTTCCTGCTTATCCGATTTTTTGGTTAAAAAATCGGATAACTGTAAATGAAGACAGTCGTGCGCCACTGTAAGATTTTGCAGGCTCATTTTAAGCCAAGGAGGGTTAAATGATCATCAACCATAACATGAGTTCCATTTATGCGAACAGACAGTTATCGGTAGTCGATTCGAATATCCAATCAAACATTGAAAAACTCAGTTCCGGATTGAGAATCACACGCGGCGGAGATGATCCGTCGGGATTGGCTGTTTCGGAAAAGATGCGAGCTCAAATCAGAGGATTGAATCAGGCAAACCGAAATACGTTGGATGGTGTTTCGTTCTTACAAGCAACCGAAGGTTATTTGGAAGAGACGACCAACATTCTTCAAAGAATTCGGCAGCTTTCGGTTCAAGCCGCAAACGGAATCTACAGCGATGAAGATCGGCTTATGTTGCAAGTTGAAGTTTCTCAGCTGATAGATGAGGTGAACCGTATCGCGAGTCACGCGCAGTTCAATGGAATGAACTTGTTACTCGGCGATTTCGCTCAATCAGATACGGCACCGAGGGTCATGGCAATTCATTTTGGAGCGAATGCTTATCAAAATGAACGCGTGTATATCGGCACCATGACTTCCGCAGCACTCGGATTGATTGACGGAGAAGGGAATTTGGGAAGCTTAGCTTCGATCGAAGGAGCTAACCAATTGATCGGAACGGTCGATGCCGCACTAAAAAAAGTTACAAAACAGCGGGTTGATTTGGGTGCATACCAAAACCGATTGGAAGAGACTTCCAGAGGAATCGGAGTGGCAGCGGAAAACATGCAAGCCGCAGAATCTCGAATTCGGGATGTGGACATGGCATTGGAGATTACCGATTATGTCAAAAACTCCATTTTGGCAAACAGCACAACAGCTATGCTTTCACAGGCTAATTTGAGGACCCAAAACATTTTACAACTCCTTTAACACAAGAGATTACCGGATTTTATCTTTTGTGGAGAAGATTTCGGCGCACAATCTTCTCTTTGTTATTAAAGGATAGGAGGTTAACATGGATGTGAAACCGATGAATTTTAACGGATCAGAGAGCATCAAGTCTTTTATACCAACCAGAGAACAAATAGCGACGACGCAAAATATTAATGTCACCGCACAAAATATATCCCCTGTAAACGCATTGGGCGATGATAAACCGTCGGAATCCGTTCAAATGCTGCAGGAAGTTCTTCAAATTTCCGATACTTTGAATCGAAAAGTCAAATTCTTTATCGATACCGACTCCAATCGAGTCATTGTACGGATTATTGATCGGGAGACAAATGAAATCATTAAAGAACTCCCCCCTGAAGCTTTGGTCAAACTGCATAAAAAGATGAAAGAGGCCATGGGGATTTTGGGCGTCTTTGTAGACCAAAAAGCTTAAAAAAGTTATAATATCGGCATGTCTGACATCAACATACCGGGCGTAACGTCTCGATTTAATACCAATAAGATTGTCGAGGATTTGATGAAAGTCGAAAAAGTGCCTCTGACAACAATGGAATCCCGTGTTGAAGAATTGCAAACAGACAAAGCCGTCTGGCAGAATCTGAGGACAAGAATTTCCGCATTGTCAAATCAATGTGCGTCAATGTATAATTATGACAATCCTTTTGCGGAAAGAATCGTCTCGTCGTCCGATAATGCTGTCACGGCCACGGCTGTCCGCAATGCGGATCTCACTGAACATTCGGTAAGGGTCATTCAGACAGCAGCGGCCGATAAACTGCTCTCCTCCCCTCTTTCGAAAAAAACCGAAATTCCGGCAGGGCATTATGTTTTCGCGGCAGGAAATAAAAACGTTTCCTATTTTTTTAACGGTGGAAATCCGAAAAGCTTCGTTGATGGTCTGAATCGCCGCGCTCCCGATTTTTTACGAGCTCAAATTGTTCAGACAACACCCGATGAACAAGTCATTTTATTGGAGTCAAAGCTGACTGGAGCCGCCAATGCTTTGAGATTTGAAGGAGACGCAAAGCAGTTAGCTGAGTCGATCGGATGGATTTCTCCGCAAACTACCAGCAATACGGAAACGCAAAAGAATTCCGTCTCCGTTGCAGCCTTCACTCAATCCAATCCTTATCAAGTTTCGCACTCACCGGATACATGTTTAGTGAATCCGAAGGAAATAATCTCTATTCCGTTAAATACCGAAAACGGACAACAGATTTCATTGAAGGTTAAAACCGTCGATCTTTCCCAAACACCCGCTTTTCAGGCTAATAAAAAGCCGTTTGAGATGAATATAATAGGAACGGCTTCATTCGAAGATGTAACATTGACCAATGAGGTTTCTCTTCTCCCTGAAAACTTTAACCAGGATTCTGTTTCTTCGAATGTCTCTCCTGATGAATCCATTTTCTTGACAGTTGAAACTCCCGAAGGAGACCGTCGCATTCCTTGGCCGAAATCACCAACCTCAAATGAAGAGCTTTCACTGGTCTTGGACGAATTAAACGGCAGCGCGAAGAGTTTACGCATAGAAAACCAATCCGATCAATTTGCATTAATCCTCGGCGAAGTCACTGTTTCTCAAGCTCCGAAAAACGAAACAAGTCAACGCTCCGCCAATGCCATTGAAACGGCGCGCGATGCGATATTTGAATATGACGGCATAAAACTGACCCGCCCTGTCAATCAAATCGCAGACGTTAACGATCAAATTACCTTCACACTTAACGCGCCTACATCAAATCCTGTCTCTTTAAAAGTCGAAACAAACGCCGAAGCGGTTAAAGATAAAATTATCGAATTCGCTTATAACTATAATAAATTAATTGAAGACATCAATATTTATTCGACAAGAGACGAAAAAGTTCTTGATGAACTTTCTTATCTTGAGCCGGCGGAAAGAGAAGAAAAAGAAAAAGTTTTGGGCGTTTTGCAAGGCGATGTCACGTTGATTCAAACGAAAAACCGCTTACAACAGATTGTCAACAACAGTTACGACATTCAATCGCCTGATCAAATCTCAATGCTTTTTCAACTCGGTATCGGCTCCAACTTATCCGCCTATTCCGGATATTCGGCATCGCGAATGCGCGGCTATCTTGAAATCGACGAAACAAAATTAGACGAAGCGGTCAGAAACAATATCAACGATTTGCAAAAGATCTTCGGATTTGATACCAACAACGACTACATTACGGATAACGGAATCGCTTTTTTGATGAATGAATACCTGACCTCTTTTTCGCAGCAAGGCGGAATCATAGACGGGAAAATTCAGACCTACGATCGTCAAATTGCCCAACAAGAAAGAGATATTACGAATTTTAACGACAGAATGGAAAAAAAAGAGGCCGATTACAAACGGCAATTCGGCAATATGGAGGCGATGTACGAACGGCTGAAAGACAGTTCGCGGGCCCTGGACTCTTTAAACACCAATAATCGAAACAATCAATAATCGGAAGCAGATATGGAAATTTTTTTAAACAACGAATCTATTCAATTCGAACTCAACGGAACCGAAACTGTCAAAGACGTGACAGCAACACTTTTTCAATGGCTGGAGCAAGGCAACGGACGAATCGATTCTTTTTTTATCGACGGAGAACCGTTGGATGAAATTTTTGACCGAATAAAAAATGAGCCGTACTCAAAAATCAAGAAAATCGAAATTACTTTCACTCCGGCAGAATGGATTCGCTCCGTCTGGATGCACGAAAATCCGAAAGCATTGCTGAAAGAAATACTTGACTCCCTACGGGAAAAAGAAGAAAAGATTAAAATGTTTTCCGTCGACATTCAGATGAGCAAACCGGACGAAGCTTATCAAAATGCGGCGGATTTGATTCGGGAAATCAGAACCGTACTGATGATCCTTCGCCGTCTTCAGGAAGAGAATCAAATCTCTTCCGACAAAAAAATCGATGAAAAGCTGACTGTTTCAGATTATCCGACTGCTGTCAATGAACAGTTAAAGAAAATCAACTGCGCCTTAGCGGAAAACGATCTTATCGAAGCCGGTGATCTGTTCGAATATGAAATTCTTCCTTTAATTGATGCATTGAGAAATTCTTCAATCGGAAAAGAAATATGAACATCATTGAACTGCGCGATATTAAACGGGAAAACGAGCATATCCATTACCGTAAGCGTTATTCAGCAGTTTTGGTCTATACAACCGACGGAAAAACAGAACATTTAGCTAATATTGTGTTTGTCTTCGAATACAATGCACTTGGTAGCAAAAAACTCATTATTCAATTTAAAGACCCGATCAACTACCCTCTTCTGCCGGCAAAGAAAAAATTGGAAGAATACCTATGGAATCTTTTCGATAAAGGCGAATTGGAATGAAATGGATTGCTAATACGCCAAAAGAAACTGTCCGATTGGGAAAAAAGATCGGCAAACAACTGAAACCGAACGATGTTGTCACGCTCCACGGAACGTTGGGTGCGGGAAAAACGACATTTGCCAAAGGCATTGCCGAAGCGTTGGGAATTCGGGAAGCGGTAACCAGTCCGACTTTTACAATTCTATCGCAGTACAACGGTTCTCTGCCGCTGACGCATATGGACTTATACCGACTGGGAAGTGAAGAAGAATTCGAACTGCTCGGCGGAGAAGATTTTTTTTATGCGAATGGCGTTACTCTTATCGAATGGAGTGAAAAAGCACAGCCGTTTTTACCGAAAGAAACCGTAGCAGTGTTTATTTCCGTCGATCCCGAAAACCAGCAGCGAATTATCGAAATTCAAGGAGACCGTTTTGAATCTGTTCGCCTTTGATTTACGGCCGGACGCCGTTGAACTCTTCCTTCTTAAAGATAAAAAGGAAATTTATAAAGAATTAAACGCCGAAAAAACGCAGTCGGAAATTCTGTTGGAATCCATCGATCTCTTTTTGAAAGAAAACGAAATGCCGCTAAAAAAACTGGATTTGATTGCCTGCAACCGCGGTCCCGGATCATTTACGGCACTGCGCATTGCCATGGCGGCTGCCAAAGGTCTTTCGGAAGGAGCGGATATTCCCATGATCTCCGTTTGCGGGTTGGATGCTTATGCCGCGTTTTCAAAAGAGTGTTCTGAAATTCTGCTTCCGGTCATCGATGGGCGAAAAAAACGGTTTTACGCTGCTTTCTATCGCGCAGGCGAACGCTGCGGTGATTATATGGATTTACCGGCAGAAGCCATCGTTGAGATTAGTCCCAAAAACGCCGCTGTCGCCGTTTGCGGCTCCGATGCGGAGATCTTTCGCACTGCGTTAAACGGAAATCTGCCGGCGGGATGGAGCATCGCACCGCGTTTTCATCGACAGCCGATAGCCGAATGGAGCCGAATTGCCGCAAAAAAATACGCCGGCGGAGAAATCGATTCGCCGGCGCAGGGTCCTTTTTACATCCGTAAAAGTCAAGCCGAAGAAGGCAACGGCTGATCACAAGTTGTTTTTCTCTATATCCTTGAAATAATTGTAGGTACCGACCTTCAATTCATAAGTCGCTTCTTCGTCACAAACAATGATTGCCTTCGGATGCAGCTGTAAAACGGAAACCGTCCACATATGATTGACGCCTTGCTCGACAACATTCTGAAGCGCCCGTGCTTTGTTGTGACCATTGATGATAATCAAAACCTCATCGGCGTCGGTTACCGTTCCGACTCCGACTGTCAATGCCGTTTTTGGAACCTTATTGACATCGTTATCAAAAAACCGGGAATTGGCAACAACAGTGTCGTACGTCAGTGTCTTAACGCGAGTGCGGGATTTGAGGCTGGAGCCGGGTTCGTTAAAAGCAATATGCCCATCCGGCCCGATTCCTCCCAAAAAGAGATGAATTCCGCCGTAGGAGTTGATTTTTTCCTCATAGCGCCGGCACTCCTCCTCCAGATCGGGGGCATTGCCATTCAGAATATTGATATTTTCTTTCGGAATATCGATATGACTGAAAAGATTTTCCTTCATAAAAGTGTGATAACTTTGCGGATGATCTTCCGGAATTCCGACATATTCATCCATGTTAAACGTCACCACGTTTTTGAAAGAAACCTTTCCTGCCTTATTCAGCGCAATCAACTCCTTGTAGGTACCGATAGGCGAAGATCCGGTTGGCAAACCGAGAACAAAAGGTCTTTCAGCTGTCGGCTGAAATTCATTGATTCTTTTTGCCACATAACCGGCAACCCACTTCGAAAGCTTTTCATAATTCGGTTCAATAATCAAACGCATTTAAAACTCCTTACAGCATTCCGCGCCAAAAACGGAAGTGGTTTTCTTCAATCTCTTTCATCTTCGGCATGGAAAAAAAACGAAACCCGTTTTCGGAAGCAAACATAAAACCGTGCCGAATCAACGAATAAGAGATTCTATTTAAATTATTATCAAGTCCTAACCCTTTTGTCAACTTATTCGGTTTCAATTTAAGTTCAGAAATGGCTGAATGAAGTTTTGAGGGGTGAATTCCGGGGATCGGCGACGGTATCAGTGAATTTTTCTCCCATTCAGATACAAACGACTCTTCGTCAAACTCCAGTTGTGTATACAAAACCGCAGGCGCGCTTTTGGGATTCTCTTTTTTTGTGATTTTCTTTCCGAAATCGATAAAATTTTGACGCGTCAGAATCAGCATCCGCAGCGGATTGACAAGTGCAAAAAGACGCAGCACTTCGGGAGAGCGTACAGTCAAATCGGCATCGACCGGTTCCAACTTCAAAACGGAGCCGTCGGGATTGGTTAGGAAGAGATTTTGAATGACAGCCGGCTCAATATGCTCCAAAACACGGTAGCAGGAAAGGAATTTTGTCGCCTTCGGTCTGCCGTCGGAATGAGGCTTTAAATTTTTCAGCGCACCGTCAATATCAAACCATGCGTTGCGGTAAGAAAGATCCAGCTGCGCGAAAATAACTTTTCCGTCATAATAACGGGTCGAACCGGAAATGTAGTGCATCGCAAACTGCGATGGCTTCAGCTGAGAGAGAATCAGCGCCTCCTGCGGATGAAGAACGGCATACAAATACGTTTCGTATTCCATAAATTACCCCCAATAGTCTTTCAAAACCGGCGCAATCACCAACGAAACGACGGCCATCAACTTAATCAAAATATTCAACGACGGTCCGGCTGTATCCTTAAACGGATCGCCGACGGTATCACCGACAACCGAAGCTTTGTGCGCTTCGCTGCCTTTTCCGCCGAGGGAACCGGATTCGATCATTTTTTTTGCATTATCCCATGCTCCGCCGGAATTGGACATAAAAAGCGCCAATACAATGCCGCTGAGCGTCACTCCGACCAACAACCCCATCAACATATCGATACCGCCCAAAAAACCGACCGCAATCGGCGTTCCCGTTGCTAACAAACCGGGAAGAATCATCTCCCGCAAGGCAGCCGACGTGGAAATGGAGACACATTTTTCGTAATCAGGTTTCTCAGTTCCAGTTAGAATCCCGGGATGTTCTCGAAATTGTCGGCGAACTTCTCCGATCATTTTAAACGCTGCTTTTCCGATGGCTCCCATTGCCAATGCGGAGAAAAGATACGGAATCATCGCGCCGATAATCAATCCGATTAAAACGGGAACGCGGGTCAAACTCAGTGTTTCGTCTCCCACTCCGGATTGTTCCTTAAACGATGAAAACAAAATAATGGCAGTTAAAGCGGCTGAACCGATTGCAAACCCTTTACCGATAGCGGCCGTTGTGTTTCCGACTGCATCCAAACCGTCAGTTACCTCCCGAACGCGTTTTGGATATTCGGCCATCACTGCCAAACCGCCGGCGTTATCGGCAATCGGTCCGTAAGCGTCGACTGCCAGCTGGATCCCCAAAGTGATCAACATGCCGACGGCTGCCAACGAAACACAGTAAAGTCCGCCGAGCGCGTATGAAATCGCAATGGAGGCGCAAATCAACAGAACGGGAATTAAGGTAGAAAACATTCCGACACCAAGACCGGTGATGATATTGGTTGCCGACCCGGTTTCACTGGCTTTTACAATTTGACGAACCGGTCTCTTGTCGGTACCGGTGTAATACTCTGTTATCAAACCGATAGCGATGCCGCAAATTAAGCCGACAACGGTCGAGACAAAAAGCGACAGCCATGAAACGCCGTCTCCGTAAGTCCGATTTCCGATAAACAGATAAATTAAAGGAGCGGAGAGCAGAAGCGCCAAAAATCCTGCAGAAAATGTTCCGATGTTCAGCGCTGTCTGCGGATTTTTCCCTTCTTTCGTCCGAACCGATAAAATACCGATAACAGAACAAAACAATCCGAGTGCCGCCAAAAGCAGAGGCAAAGTGATTAATCGAAACGGAAGTTCTTCATCCGCACCGGATACCGTAAGGCCGAGAATCATCGCACCGACAAGAGTTCCGGCAAACGACTCAAACAAGTCAGCGCCCATTCCCGCCACATCACCGACATTGTCGCCGACATTATCGGCAATGACAGCCGGATTGGAGGGATGATCCTCAGGAATGCCTGCTTCAACCTTTCCGACTAAATCGGCGCCAACGTCGGCCGCTTTTGTAAAAATCCCGCCGCCGACGCGGGAAAAAAGAGCGATCGTACTGGCTCCCAATGAAAACGACGAAAGCAGCGGAAAAACAACGCGCTGAAAATACGCTGCATTCCCCTCTACGGAATTTCCTGAAATAAAAGAATAAAATTCCACAGAAAGAAATAAAATCAACGCCAAACCGCCGAGTGTCAATCCGACAACGCCGATGCCCATGACGCTGCCGCCGGAAAACGCCATCTTCAGCGCTTTTCGCTGACCGCCTTCCAATGCAGCCTCCGTCGTGCGTCCGTTAGCTGCCGTCGCTGTCTTCATGCCGATAAACCCGGCTGCCGCCGATGCAAAAGCTCCCAATAGGAACGAAAGGCTTTGAAAACGCAAAGCGCCATGATTGAAAACCGCCATCGCAGCTGCCACAAGAAGCGCAAACGGAATCAGAACGCGGTACTCTTTAAACAGAAACGCCATTGCACCGCCGGCAATAGCCTTGGTGATTTCCTTTAATTTTCCGTTCTCAATCGGCTGTCGAAAAATCCACAACGCTTTCCAAAGACAAAATAAAAACGCCGTAAAAGCCGCAGCCGCCGTAATGATAATTACATAAAAATTCATAACTCTCCTTATTGTATAACAGTAATTATATCAAAGCAAATTTAAATTCACAACAAAAAAATCTATTGACTTTGTTTTTTTTCTTTTTTATATTAATTACAGGTATAGGACAGAAAAATGATTGAATGGACCCCGCGTTTTTCCGTATCCGATGCAACCATCGATACGCAGCATCAAAAACTTTTTTCTATTATGAACGATATTATAGAAGCGATGAAGACTTCTAAAGCCGACGATCGTGCTTTTATCTCCGAAATTCTCAAACGGCTGCTTGAATATACGGAATATCACTTCCACGAAGAAGAGATTAAATTCAATGCCACAACTTATCCGAGAAAGGCAGAGCATATAAGAGCACATAAAGAATTTATCAAAAAAATCAAAGAGATGATAGCACAAAAAGACAAGGGAATTCCCTCTTTAAATGCCATTCAAATCTCGAATTTAACCTATTCATGGCTTTCAAATCACATTTTAAATTTTGACAAGACATACACCGACTACATTACCGGAAAAATAAAATAAAAATCACAAAATCGGCGGCAGATTTTTTCCTTCCATAACCGAATCGATATTTGCTTTTTTGACAGCATCGTACACTTCACTGCGAAAAATCTGCACTGAAAGCGGAGCTGCAATTCCGATTTTGACGGTTTCCCCGCAGACGTCGACAACAGTCAGCCGGATATGGTCGTCGATAATGATGGATTCGTTTTTTCGACGAGAGAGAATCAGCATTTTCCCTCTCCTTTCTTTTTCAATGCATTCATCTCGCCGATTACGTCGTGCCGTGTTTTGTATTCGGGATTACGGGAAACACATTGGCACCCCTTCCCCGTTTCTTTATTAAAAACCAGCGGTCCTTGAAGATTCGCCGTTACCAACGGAGCGTCATTGAAATTCACAATGACAAAAACCAGCAGTTCTGTATCCTTTCCCGATTCCATCTCCAACGAAAGCAGTTCCGACTCTTCCACATCCAACCGATAATCCGGATGAAAAATCTCAGGACTGATGAGGGCGAACGAAAGATACGGCTCACACAGCGATTGCAGATAAAAATATGGAGGATGACCTGAATCAATCAAAGCAAACCGTGTCAGTTCCGGCAGCCCCAAAAGACCTCCCGGAAAATCAAAAACCTGCCGTTCGTCGATTTCAATCTCACCTAAAACCTTGGTATTGATTTTCATCCTTTTACCTCAAAAAATCCATTAGAGTCGGCTGGAGCACTTTTGCCGTCGTTTGAAGCGTTGCTTTATGCATGTTCTGCAGTTCCTGCATTTCGACAATGGACTGCGCTAAGTCGTCCGGCGTTTTTCCCAGCTGTTTATTGCTCATATCCGCATACTGAACAGTGTCCAGCGTCAATCGAGACTGAACCGTGTCGAGACGGTTTTCCAAATTACCGATATGGGCGATTTTTGCCAAAAGATTGTCCTGCGCAATCGAAATTCCGTTCAGTCCTTTTCCGCCGGCGTCAATCGCGTTGTTTCGATAGAGTTGATCGCGCAAGCGGATAACTTCATCGAAAATCGATCCTCCCGAACGAATCACTCCTCCGGCTAAATTGTATGGCGGCAGTTGATTGGTCTCGATAAAACCCAAATCGGATAAAACGGTGCCGCCGCCGACATCTTCCAGCCAAATTTGATGCGGTTCGGTTGCCTCCAAAACAATCGAACCTCCGACTTCATCAAACGAAGCGCGAACACGCAAATCGGCTTGATTGATTTTATTGATGATGGTGTGAAGATTGTCGCCCGCTGAAAGCGCAACTTCTTTTCCGTCAATCAGAACCGACGAATCCTGCAAAACCCGGTAGCCGAGAGCGTTAAACGGCGAGTAAATTCGGTCGTAGTTTGCCCAAAACAGATGGTCGCCGGCGTTAGAAAATTCGGCAAAGCGTCCGTCGGCGATTTCCGTCGCCCGACCGCCGTTGTCGCCGATGTATTCGACCGAAACAATAACAGGATGCTCGCTCCCTTCGACAGAACCTTCCAGCGCCTTAAAAGCGTCTTGAGAGCGGCGCGTTCCGGAAAAAAGCGCGATACCGTCTTCATTTCGAGTATTAGCTAAATCAAGCAAACCATACAAATATTCGTTTAATTGATTCGCCATAATCTTTCGATCGTACTCTGAGTAAGTTCCATTTGAAGCCGCTACAGCCAATTCCCGTACATCATGAAGAATCGTATTGGCTTGCTGCAAACTATTTTCCGCCAAACGGATATCATCCTTCATTTGTTCGGCATTCTCGACAAAAGTTTGCAGGCGGTCGATCTTTGAAGAGAGCAGCACTGCATTTGCGGCTGCCGACGGATTGTCCCTCGGATCCAAAACCCTCGTATTGCCGGCAACTTTATTGGATAGTTCATTGCTGCGCACCCCGTTACGACGCATATAATACTGCATATCGTAAGGGGTCATTTGCGAACTGACTCTGTCCATACCATCAGACTCCTATCCGATTGATGATAATATCCAGCATTTTATCGATTTCATTGACAAACCGGGCGGCGGCGCTGTAGCCGTGCTGGAATTTAATCATTTCGGTAAACTCTTCATCGACATTGACACCGGTAACGGATGATTTCATGTCGTTCAATTCCTTCAAAACCAGTTTCTCATTTTGATGAGTGTCCCGTGCAACCGCTCCTCGCACACCGACATCGGCGATTCGTTCGGCAAAAAAAGCATCGAAACTTCTCAGTCGTCCGACCATAACTTCGTTGTTGCGGATATCGGCGATTGACTGCGCCCCGCGGCCGTCTCCCGCTTCGGCTGGCCGTCCGTTCACTCCCCAACCGGCGGCAATACGGGAAACATCGGCGGCAATCAACGGATTCACTTCAATCCATCCCGCCGGATGCGCAAGCGGAGAAGTCGCGTAAGTGTCGCCGCGCAACGCAGTTACCGCATCGGCTTGAGCCCAGTTGTATGCTCCCTCTTCTCCTGACGCCGTTAAAATTCCGCTGTAATTGGTTAGAAATTCACCGCTGTCAGCCGCGTAACGAATCACAAAATCGGGATTGGCGGCGTCAGCCGCACTGACAGCGCGCAGCTGCAGCCGACCATCACTGTCTAAACGGGCGACCACTTCGCTGCCGGAAGTGTTGATCCGCCGCACCAGTGTCTCAACCGTATCGGTCGGATAATAATCGATATTGACGGTTCCTTCGGCCGCTGCAAAGGTCAGCGTTCCTTGCAGTCCGATTTGTTCCTGCGCCTGCAGCCGGTTTTCTCCGGTAATTCGAAACAAGCGCGTTTGATCCGCAGCGCCGTCGCCGTCGGCATCAAAATTGCCGTCAACATTGTTGACAAACGGATATTCGGTAAAAAAGTCGACTCCCGTTTCTCCCTGCAAATTATACGCTTTCCTATGGTTTTCATTGACTAAATCGATAAAATTGATGGTCATCTGATCGAGTTTAGCGATTTCACGGCGCAAATCGACATCCCGCAGCTCCAGGTATGAAGCCAATTTTCCCCCTTCAATTTGAATATCCTCGCCGTTTTCAACCCAGGCAACACGGAAATAACCTTCATTTGCGGGATCATCAACAAGCTGAAGGTGATAAGCGATTTTTCCCTGAAGAAGATGCCGTCCGCCGGTGTGAACATTAAACTCATCAGGATCCTGCCCGTTTGTTGAAACATTGAGATAAGTTCCCAGCTCACGGATTAAAACATCCCGTTTGTCATACAAATCGTTCGGTCTGTCGCCCAGTGCTTCAACACGAGCGATTTCGTTATTCAGCTGCGCCGTATTGTCAAGAATTTCGTTAATTCGATTGACCGCCGTTTCGACTTCGGTATTGAGCATATCGCGCACGGTTTTCAGCTGTTTGAAATTTTCGTGGATGTTGTCGATCAACGCTGCGCCTCGTTCGCGCACGGTATCCCGCACTGCCAAACTTTCGGGATTTTTCACCAGCTGCTGCCATGACTCCCAAAATTGATCCATCAAAACACGACCGGAAATTTCATCCGGCTCGTTGTAAATTCGTTCGACTTGAAGCAAATAGTGATCGCGCGTCTCCCAATAACCGCCGCGCGCCAACCGACCGACAATACGGCCTTCCATCAATTCGTCTTCAATCCGTTCGACCCAAACGGCATCGACGCCCTGACCGACCTGCCCCGGCGTATGCTCCCGATTTAAATGGGGAAAATAAAGCGGCTCCGACGCCTCCATGCGCACCCGCTGTCGGGAATATCCTTCGACTCCGGCATTGCTGATATTGTGACCGACCGTTCCGATCGCTTTACTGTGAGCAATAATGGATTTTTTTCCCAACTCGATTCCCGCAAACGATGACTGCATAATTTCACTCCTTGAACAACAGTTTCCTGTTTCTATTATCGGAAGAAAACAGCCGGCGGGTTAGAGAAAAAACAAGATTTTTACAGCTCTGCGGAGATAAAAACCGACCGCCCGCCTTGAGTATCAGAGGGAAAATGACCGCTGCGGTTGTACACTCCCCCGGAATTTCGACTGGAAAAAGTCTCTAAAACAGAAGCAACAGTTCCCGTAACGGTATAGACATAGTCGTCGAGATTTTTTAAATGTCCTTGATAACGAATAACTTCGGTTTTCAGGTCACGATAAAGCGCAGCTGTCCGCTCCCGCTCCGATTCAGGAAGATGCGGCATCAAATCGTAAAAGGAAACCGTCTTTGAAAACCAGCGGCGGCACAAACGGAAATAGGATTCGTTTCGCCTCTCCTCGATTTTTTTTAATCGATCGGCTTCGCGGGAAAGCTGCTCCAGTAATGACTTCAGAACTGCCGAATCACGGTTCATCACTGCAGTTTTCATTAAATCGGTCAAACGCCCGCACTCTTTCAAAGAAACGATCTCATTCTCCATTCCGATTTGAAAAGCCTTCAGAACATCTTCACTCAAATCAACCTCCGCGGGACCGAATACAAATCCCTGTTTTTATTTCGGTTGAAAATCGGCGGAAAATAAGCATAAAAACCTTCGCGAAGCTGCTTATCCATAGCAAAGGAGGTACACCACAGACAAACACACTTCCGAAGGCAAGCTATTTTAACACGAGGATACGAACAAATCAACCGCCGCGCTTTCTTTCTTCTAGAATCCAAAAGAGGGAAAAATTCCTTTACTCTTCCCGCAAATCGTTGTATAATAAAAATATATAATTAAGAGAGAGTTATTATGAATACGGAATGGGATATCATCATCATTGGAGGCGGACCTGCAGGGTTGACAGCCGCCCAATATGCTGCCAGAGCAAATATGAAAACGGTTCTTTTGGAGAAAATGTCCCCGGGAGGACAGGCGCTGATGATTGATGAGCTGGAAAATTATCCCGGTCTCTGCGAACCGGTTGACGGATTTACCTTTGCCGAAGCTTTAACAAAACAGGCAAAAAAATTCGGCGCCTCCATCGAACTGACCGGCGCAGCTTCCATAGATAAAAAAGACAACCTCTTCTCCGTTCAAACAACAAACGGTGCTGTTTTACACGGCAAAGCGGTGATATTAACCACCGGTGCTACCCACAGACCGCTCGGTATTCCGGGAGAAGAACGACTTTCCGGACGAGGCGTTTCCTATTGCGCCACTTGCGATGGTCCTTTTTTTAAAGGCAAACGGATATTCGTTGTCGGCGGAGGCGATACAGCGTGTACTGACGCTGTTTATTTGGCAAATCTGTCCGATGATGTGACAATTGTTCACCGGAAAGACCGCTTCCGCGCGCAAAAAGCGGTTGCTCAAAAGGTTCTTAGCCACCCGAAAATCCGAACACTCTTTAGAACAGAAATTAAAGAAATCAAAGGAACAGATAAAGTCGAATCGGTGGTTCTGTTCGACAACAACGGCGGACGAACCTACGAAGAGCCGGCCGACGCCGTTTTTGTTTTTATCGGAGTCTCTCCGCATACGGAAACAGTTCCCGTTCTTGAAAAAGACCCTTCAGGGTACATCATCACCGACGCTAAAATGGAAACATCCCTCCCCGGATTGTTTTGTGCCGGTGATGTACGCTCATCTCCGTTCCGACAGGTGGTTGTAGCCTGCGCTGAAGGAGCCATTGCAGCTCATGCTGCCGAAGAGTACATCGAAAAAATGACGGGGACGGATTACCGGTAGGATGAAGCCGTTTTTTCAAATCTTTCTTCTCTGTCTTTTACCTCTTACGGGTTCTTCACTTTCGTTTTTTCAAAAACAACTCTCTGACGAAGAGTTAAAAGAAAAAATTGCCGCAGAAATGTCTCTCGATGAAAAAATCGGACAGCTGTTTATGCTCGGTTATCCGGAATCCGATCCGGACGATTTTATTTTAGAGGAAATTCGAAGCGGCCGTGTCGGCAATGTTAAAATATTCGGTTGGAATGCGACGGATACAGGAGTTGTCGCTGAAGCTGTCGCCAAAATGCAGAAAGCGGCGGCCGAAACGAGGTTTGAAATACCTCTGTTTACAGCAACGGACCAGGAAGGCGGTTGGATTCGGCACGTCAAAGGCAACACATCCGTAACACCGGGAAACAACGCCATCGGCGCTACAGGAAAATTGTTTGACGCCTATGAGAGCGGACGCCTGATTGCGGCGGAATTGCGGGTTATCGGAATCAATATGAATTTCGCACCGGTCGTTGATCTTTTTGACAATCCTGAAGCCGATTTAATCGGACCGAGAACCTTTTCATCAGATCCGCATGAGACGGCAGCGCTGGCCATCGCTTTTTTTCACGGTCAGGAAGCGTCCCGAGTTCTCAGCACTGCCAAGCATTTTCCTGGACACGGACGGACCGGACTCGATTCTCATATCTATATGCCGCGAATTCGCGTCAGTGAAGAGGAATTGAAACAGCACGAATTGATTCCGTTTTCGTTTTTAGTGAAAGAAAAAATCCCTGCCATCATGTCGGGACATTTGAATTTTCCGGAAGTAACCGGAGAAAACGTATCAGCCTCCCTCTCACCACACGCATTGAAAGACCTCCTGCGCGATGAAATGGGCTTTAAAGGTCTGGTCATCACAGACGACCTACTGATGGGAGGCGCTCAAAAACCGGGAGTCGGATATCCGAACATTCCCGCTGAATGCATCCGCGCCGGAAACGATATTGTACTGATTTCGAAAGATTACCGTTATTACCGAGACGCTTTTAAAGTCATCCGAGAACTTTGCCTCAAAGACGCGGAGTTTATGAACGAAGTCGAAAGAGCCGTCCGCCGTGTTTTGACCGCCAAAATCGAATATTTACGAAACGACGATCGAGTACCGCTTTATCCGACAAAAGCGAACGCAGAAGAACTGCCGCTGGAAGAATCGACCGCCTACCAGCAATCACTGGCATTAAGAGCCGTCACTGCCGCAGCACCGATTAAAACCATTGAAAGGACAACTCCGCTTTTATTGGCCGGCAGTTACCGAAATTTCAGTCGGGCCGGTTCGGAAATTTTCACAGACAGCCGATTTTTTTTCATACGAGATTTTAGCCGCGGCACCAATCAATATGAAATTGCAGATGAAATTGCCGCTCTCGCCGAGGCAGAAAATCGAATTGTCGTCCTTTTGGTATCCGATACGGAAACGGCAGCCGTAGGACGGGTTTTAAATCGAAGAGAAGTTCCCTGTATTCTTTTTTCATCTTTAAATCCTTATAGAGCAAGAGATATTCTTCTTCCGGAACAATCGATTCTTTATTTGTACGGAGTGGGATTCGAGTCGTTTAAAGCCGGGTTTTCGGCTTTAGTCGGGGATTTCGTTCCTCAGGGACATTTACCGATACAATGACCCCGCTTCGATGGACTCCCGTTACTTACGAAAATTTTCCTCATTTTCTTCAATTCTTAATTCAACAGGAACCGCTCGCACTCAACATTCTTGCAGCCCTGCCCCAAAAAAACGGCAAACGCGTTCCGCCGCCGCCATATGCTGTCAAGATGTTTCTTTTAGTTACCGGAACACGCGCTGTCGGAGCCGCTTCGATTTCGGCAAACGGCATTCTCTACTGCCACACCCTGCTTCCGCTGAAACAAGAAGACTTGACACCGTTAATCGAAGTCGGGAAACTCTGCCCACGCGGACTTTTTCAAATCACCGCCTCTTACCCGTCATCGGAAGCGTTTCGACAAGCATTTACCCATCCCTCCTCTTCAACCGATTTTTTTGTAATGCACCGACCGCTTGAAATATACCCGTTTACACAGATCGAACCGAACGCTTGCCGAGCGACCGAAGAGGATATCGGCCGCCTTTTACCCGTTCACTACCGCTATTACGAAGAAGAGGTTTACCTTTACAAAAACACTCCGCCGCCGAAGGTTATCGAAAACAATTTGCGGCTGCTGATTAAAAATTATCGCGTCTACTTTTTGACGGATGAAAAAGGAAAAATCCTCTCAAAGCTGAATACGACACTTACGGGAGATCGATGCGTACAATTGGGCGGCGTCTACACGGAAAGAGAATTCAGGGAGCGCGGATATGCAAAAAAGCTGATGAACTGGTTTCTTATCAATGAACTGCCGAAAATCGGCAAATCGGTCTCGTTGTTTGTGAAAAAAGAGAACGAAAAAGCCATCCGTCTGTACAAAAAGTGCGGATTTGAAACCATCGGAGAAAAAACCCTTTTCTACTTCGATTTTAACTAAAAAAGATAAATCGGATGCGAATCAGGGTTTTTCCCGAAAAAGGTTACATCATCAACGGTTTTGACAACCGCGCCTTTTAGCACAGAGAAAAGAAATCTCTCCACTCCCAAACCGCCGCCGAATGTCGCCGGGAAATAACGTTCGCCGTCTTTCGTTAAAGCGTGCGCCGCGCACAAAAACGGTCCATATCCATCCAGATCCTCAGGATTCAGCAATTCCCCCTCATGAGAAAACTGCGGTCTGGTTCTTAAAATCTTATTATCGATCAGTCGCTCGACAATCGGCTCATAAAGCCACTCTCTTAAAGCCCCGGAAAGCACCTCGTACGGCTGCCCCCAAACGCCTTCATCTGAACGGCTGCGGGCGCACAAATCGTAATTGTAAATCTGTTCGGAACGAAAATCGGTTAAAGGAATTTTCGAGCCGTCTTCGTTCAAATAGGGGTAAATCAAATCGTAATTTTCCCGCATCAAACCGGTAATCCAGAAAAAATGGGTTTTAAAAACATCTCCGAGCGGAGCCTCAAACGCTTTAGTTCCCGTTAACCGCACCGCTTCGTCTTTTGTGATACGGGGAAACGGAGTTTCGGGCACGTCAAGCGACACTTTCAACGCTTTTAAATCATCCGCATTTTTTTCGACAATTTCGCTGACAGCCGCTGTAATCAATCGTTCAAAAAACGACAGTGCCGTTTCTGTTTCATCCCGCAAAATCGACTCCACTTTTTCGCGCTGATGAAAATACTCATCCAAAGTCGGTCGGCAAGAGCGGCGCAGCTCAATATCCATCTGAGAAAAATCAATTAAATATTTTCCCCGCTGAATACCGTTTGGATCTTCAATCTCCAGTCGGATATTGGGGGAGTCAACAAAAATTCCTTTGATTTTCGGATTAAAACACGCAAGAAATTTGGAATAAATCATCGAATGTGTCGTTTTATACGGCTGTCCTTTGTACCGAATGGTCGGAGAGTGCTCTATGTCATGAGCCAACGGATCGGTTACCGGACTGAGAGAGACTCGTTCCAAATTCAGCAGCCCTTCATCCGTCAAAAATCGAGTCATTGCCGCAATAAACGTCGTACGAATTCTCATCACCCGATAGAGATCGTCGCTTACCCATTTTTTTAAGTAATTTTTTTCAATAAATTCATTTAAACTGCTTCCGTTTTGATTCAGGGCATTCGCAAAACGGGCCAGTGTTCCACCAATCGATGATGCCGATTCCACAAAATTCTCCTTGTCCTATATTATATCGAATTTCTGATTTTTGCAATCAGTTTTACCGACAACGAACCTTTTTTTCGTTTTCTTTTTTGCTGTTCTGTGGTAAAATGAACCATGGAGTCGTTTTACCCCGCTGATTTCGAATTTCTGACGCAGAACCGGATTCTGCAAAGACCGCTGCTTGAAGCACGGAATTACTACGAACGGAATCGAAGCGAATTTGAACGGCTCTTAAAAAAATATGGGAAATTGATCCATTCCGGAAAGACAGCTGACGTTGAAGTTCGCCGTTCTTCCGTTCACGGATGCGGTCTTTTTGCTGAAAAGACGCTGTCGAAAGGCGATTGGATCGGACAATACACCGGGGAACAGCGATGGGCACTGCCTTTTACAAAAAAAACCGATTATGCCTGGCTTGTACCGGCACCGACTTTCCCGAGGCTGGAAATCAACGCTCTGAAAAAAGGCAATGCTCTGCGTTTTGCCAACCATTCATTTGAGCCGAACGCAACCGCCGATCATCTTTTTGCAGACGGTCATTGGATCATCTTCTTTTACGCCGCCCGCACCGTCGAACGAGGAGAAGAAATTTTTATCGACTACGGAGAAACTTATTGGAGCTCACGGCAAAGAGAACTGCACATCCCAAGGGAACTCTTTCAGAACTTAAAACAGAAACAAACGGCACTGTCGCCGGGTGGGGAGTGTAATAAAATATGAAAATCATCTCATGGAACGTCAATGGAATCCGTTCCGCAGAAGAAAAAGGTCTTTTCGATATCATGAAAAATTTTGATGCGGACTGTTGGTGTTTGCAGGAAACCAAAGCTCAGGAAGCTATTTTAAAGCGGCACTTCAAAGAGTTTCCTCCCTATCGAGTCTGTTTTGCCGATGCCGAACGGAAGGGCTACAGCGGCGTAGCGATTTACACAAAACAAGAACCGGATAAAATCGAAAAAATGGATATAGAAGAATTTGACAAAGAAGGCCGCGCTCTGTTTCTGACATTCGGTAAGCGAGTTTTGATTTCCGCCTACTTTCCCAACAGTCAGGAGGGAGGAAAACGGCTTGACTATAAACTGCGTTTCTGTGAAGCGATGAAACAAAAACTGGATGAACTGACCGCTTCCGGATTCGAAGTGATTCTCTGCGGCGATTACAATATCGCTCCGTTTCCGATCGATTTAAAAAATCCGAAATCAAATGAAAACAACCCCGGTTATCTCCCCGAAGAACGGGCATGGATGAAACAATTTCTCGATGCGGGCTACATCGACTGCTTCCGGTTTTTCTATCCTGAAAAAACCGACGCTTATACATGGTGGAGTTACCGATTTCAAGCGCGCAGCAAAAATATCGGATGGAGAATCGACTTTTTCTGTGTCAATTTGATTTTGAAAGAAAAATTAAAAGCCTGCGAAATTCTTTCCGAAATTACCGGCTCCGATCACTGTCCGATCATGTTGGAAATCGCTGATTAAACCGACGGAAACGGCGGCCACCCCATTTTGACGCCGCCGATTAAATGCAGGTGGATGTGTTCAACCTCCTGCCCGCCGTCAGCGCCATTGTTAAACACGGCACGAAATCCGTTTGTCAATCCCTTTTGTTTTGCAATTTCAGCGGCAGCTGTCAATAAACGGCCGGCTGTCTCGGCGTCTTCGCTGCAAAGATTTTCGACACGCGCAATGTGCCGTTTCGGAATAATCAAAATGTGAACCGGCGCCTGCGGATTGATGTCCTCGAACGCATAAACAAATTCATCCTCGTAAACTTTTTTCGACGGAACATCTCCGTCAGCAATTCGGCAAAACAAACACGATTCCATTTTTCCCTCTATTTGTTCAAATTCATTTCGATAATCAGCTGAACTTCCCCGAGACCGACATTCAGTTTTTTCGCAATATCGGCAGCGCTCCATCCCTGCTGAGCCAAACGCAAAATCAAAACATTTTGATCAACCTTTCCTTTTCCGTTTGACAGATTCGAAAGTTCCGTTACCTCTTTTAAAGTTGTCAGATTTTTAACGGCAGAATCATTGAGCTGAACCAATCGCGACTCGGTATCCGCCAGCCATTTGCGAGCTTTTGTAACAGACTCAATTTTGGCGTCAATATCGCCAAGCATGGAATCCAACTCCATTAACTTTTCAACAGCAAAGTCAGCCCGCTCTTTATTGCTATTAAGCGCTTCGATTCTCTTGGAAGCCCCTGCCAATTTTCCGAGAAAGTCGTTGAATACCGCCTCGAAATTCTTCAAGCGCGTTTCCAATTCCTGCATCTCTTCAAAATTCTTATCAATTCCCATTGTGGTATGATTGAGCACGTGTTCCTTCTTCTCCAAACGGGCGTACTGATCTTCCACGGTTCTTTCCAACTCATCCAACTGCCGCAACCGCGCCTGCATTTCCATAACAACATCGTTGGAAGCCGTCACTTTATCGATACGTGAGTTAATTTCGGCAGAAGTGTCTCTGAGGCGTTTGAAATCTTTTTCCAAATCATCGACTGTCCGTTTATTGGTTTGCATTTCACTCAATTTTACGGCAATATCGTTCTCAATCGCCTTTGCTTTTACCAACGTCATGTCGATATCTTTAAATTCTTTCTTCTTAATCACCAACTGGTCGATTTCATTGCGCAAAGATGCAATATCTTCCGTCAATTTTTTCTTCAAAAGATCGGCTCGTTCAAAAAGTTTTGTCTGAGATTCAAAGTCGCGAATCCGTTTTGTAATTTCATCCAAACGAAACGCAAGATTTTTCCGTCCCTCTTCAACATCATTATGAAGTTTCTGTTGAACTGCCTCAATTTTTTCGCGAGTGTCCGCGCTGGATTGACGAAAATCACGGGTTTTGTAATCCAATTCATTCAAAAGCGTATCGGTTTTATAATTAAATTCCGCATAAAATTCGTCATATTTTTTATTCAATTCAATGAGCGTATCATCGGATTTTTGCCTCAAATCGGCGGTCAATCTTTCCACATCCTGACCGACAAGCAATACCGCCTTAGCCAAATCATCCGCTTCTCTCTTAGCTTTTTCGATGATTCCTTCTTTCTGAGTCGCAAAAGAATCCTTAATGATATTCACATTTTCGGAAACCGATGTTTTTAAGTCGGCATATTTAGCCTTTAAATCCGATTCTGTATTTTTCATCTGCTGAATCACATTGGAGTGCATGACTTTCAAATCGGAATAGGCCGTTTCATTTCGTTTAAAGAGATCGGAAATATTTTCCTCCAGGCTTCCTTTAACGGTTTCAATTTGCTCATCCAAATTCTTGCGGTATTCATTCAATCGGGAAGCAATACTGATGTCATATTTTGAGAATTCAACTTCAAATGTATTTTGAGCTTCATTGCGAATATCTTCAATATTTTTCCCAATCAAAATTTTAAACTCTTCAATCTCTTTTTCGTTATGCAATGTATCGGAGTCTATTTTTTCTCTGAGAGAATGAATCCGACCGCTCAAGTGCGTCAATTCCTTCTCGGTTTGTTCTTCTAATTTTTTCAAACCTTCGGCAATAGCTGTCCGACGCTGTTCTTCCGCTTCCGACTGATACGCACGAGATTCCTGAAGAATTTTCTCCATATCCCGTTCCGTCTGTTGCTGCCACTCCAAAACTTTCAAGTTTAAAGAATCGATTCGTTCGCGTAAATCAGCAAAAAACCGATCCTCGTAAACGGACATTTGCTTATTGGTGTTTTCATAAGCTGCCGCTTTGACCGCTTCGATCTCTTTCTCAATACTTTCAATGACTTCATGAATCCGTTGATAATCTTCTTCGGTTCTTGCCCGTTCGGACTCTCTCTTCTCCTGAGATTCCGCGGCAAATTGTTCAAGAAGCTCGTCATTTTTCCGCCCCGCTTTCTCAATAGATGCCGAAACTTCGTCAAGATAACGGCTGACTTCTTCCTCAACAACATCAATCTGAGAAATTTTGTATTCAAAATGAGTTTTGTGCTCTTCAAAAAGGCGATTCATCTCAGAAATTTTGCGATCAACGTCATCTGTCAATTCATTCATTGATTGTTTGACGCGTGACGAAGCGGTTTCGATCATCTGCATACCGGAAGCGTCGATTTCGGAAGAAATATGATTCAGCTTTTGCGTATTTTCCGTCAATCGAATTTCGGCTTGCGTCAAACTTTCGGTCATGCGCGTTTTAAACGCTTCCATATCGGCGTTCATCTGAGAGGTAAAACTGCTCAAGTCATCTTTCAGCCGCTGTCGTGAAGTTTCAGCCTCTTCCAAAATCTTTGTCAAACTGGAGCGATTGAACGCATCCGCTTCGTGCAAAGCCGCCGAAATAGACGTTTTCAAAACTTCCAACTCTTTTCTGGACTCTTCTTTTTTGACTTCTACATCACTGCGCATTTCCCCGAAATGACGAAGGATTTCCTCATTTGTCGTTTCAATATTGGAAAACATAGAGGTTAAATGCGCTTCCATTTGCTTTTCCGATTTACCGGCGCGCTCTTCAATGCGTTGTTTTAATTGTTCGAAAATTTCATCTTCGAGTTTGAGCGCCCGTTCTGCAGCTGTTTGAATATTTCGCTGATAACGAGTTTCAATTTCATCGGACTGCAGTTTGAACTTTTCCAATGACTTCTCGATATCAGCTCCGACGCTTTCCATTTTGAGCACACATGCCGATTGATCACGCTTCTGCTTCTCCTGCAAAATTGACAGATCTTTCTCCATGCGGCTTTTGATTTCAGAAATTTTCGCATCAAAAATAGCTGTATATGTATCGGTTTTTTCTTTGACGCGCGTCAATACGGCTGCAATCTCTTTCTTGATTTGCTCTTCCGCTTTTTCTCTCTGCTGCGCCGCAAGCGCCAACATTTGCGCCTTTTCCGCATTTAAGCGATTCAAAGCGGCTTCATGTCCGGTTTTTACCGATTCCAGTTGAGCGGAAACGTTTGTCAAAATTTCTTCAAACGAAGTCTTGACCGCATCGGCTTGTTCTCTGTTTTTCTCCTGCAAATCGTCGCATTCCGCCTTAAAAACTTCCGCAATTCGTTTTGATTCGGTTTCCATTTGATTCGACGTCTGCTCTGCCAACTCTGAACTCCGTTGCCGTAAAGACTCAAAAACCGATTCCATGCGCTCTTTTTCGTTTTGAATATCAAATAAAGTTTCGTTTTGCGCTTTTCTGACATTCTCCGCTTCTTCTGTCAAAGCTTGCAGCCGATCTTCAAGCGAAACGCGAACGGCTTCCACCTCATCCCGCCTTCGATTGACAATGACTCCGCATTGATCGTTAAAGGCAAGCGCCGCCTTTTCGCCCTGTTCATTCATTTTAACGACGAGCTCATCGGCAATTCGTTCGCCTTCTCCGGAGAGCGTTTTCACAAAAGATCGAATCTCTTCTGCGGCGCGATCAAAACTTTCCCGCTCCCGATTAAACCACTCTTCAGCTTCTTCCCGACGGCGTTCGGCAATCTCCAAGATCTGCGTTTTTTCGACATTCAGTCGATTTAAAGCGGCTTCGTGGGTACCTTTGACAGATTCCAGCTGCTGAACGACAGACGCCAACGCCTCTTCAAACGAACTCTTTATCTCTTCGGCAGCTTCGCGGTTCCCGTGCTGCAGCGATTCGCATTCGGATTGAAAAACCGATTCCGCCCGCCGGACCTCCTCTTCCAATCGTTCCGACGTCCGCTGAACTAAATCGTCACTCCGAATTTCCAAAGATTCAAAAATTTTCGACAGCCGCTCGCGCTCCTCCTGAATTTCCCGTAATGAAACATTTTGCGCAGAGTTAATGTCTTCAGCCTGTTCGGATAACCGTCCAAGCTGCTCTTCCAATGCGTCTCCCGCCGCCTTCATTTCTTCCTGCCGACGTCTTAAAATTCCTCCGCACTCGGATTCAAATACATCTGCCGTTTTTTCTGCGTCGCGCTCCATTCGTTCGACCGTTTGCGCGGCTAATTCACTGCTTTGCCGTTTCAGCAACTCAAATGTATCCTCAAGCCGCTCCTTTTCGATTTGAATGGATTTTAAAGATTCATTTTGGGCGATCTTCATTTTTTCTGTTTGTTCGCGCAGACGGTTCAGCCGCTCTTCAATAACAATATCAACGGATTTCAAATCATCACGACGCTGGTTTAAAATTTTTGCGCATTCTGCCGCCAAATCTTCTTCTGTCTGTTCGGAAAGTTCAGCGCTGCGCTGCTTCAATAATTCAAAAACTTGAGCCAATCTCTCTTTTTCGTTTTGAATTTCATTAAAAGACTCCATTTGCACCGCTTTGACTTGTTCTGTCTGATCGGAGAGAGCGTTTAATCTTTCGTCAATCAAATCTCCGACCGTACGCAAATCTTCTCGCCGGCGGGTTAAAATTGAATCGCATTCAGAAGCAAAAGATTCCGTCGTTTTTCCGAAATCGTCTTCCATTTTTCTTACGGTCTGGTCAATCAATTCACCGCTTTTGCGTTTCAGTATCTCAAAAACCTCCGCCAGCTTTTCCTTTTCGTTTTGAATCTCCTGTAAAGATTCCGCCTGCACCGTTCCGATATTTTCCGTCTGAGTAGAGAGCTGTTCCAATCGATTTTCGATTCTGTCGGCAAGCAATTGAGCCTCTTCCCGCCGGCGTTCAAAAATTTCTCCGCACGCTGATTCAAAAGCGGCAGATTCCGACTCCCCGAACTTCGTCATTTTCGCCGCCATTTCATCGGAAATGCGTTCGCCCTCTTCCGTCAATGTCTGCAGAAACGCCTTGACGTCATCCGCCGCTCGGTCAAAACTCTCCTTTTCTCTGTCGACATACGCGGACCAATCGCTTTCGGCCGCCTCTTTCGCATCCTCGATAACGCGCAGACAATCTTGCTTCTCCGCCTCAAACTCAGAACGAATCTCATCGGAAATTCGTTCCAAGGAAACGGATGCCTTTGCCTCAAAATTATCCAACGCCTCATCCATTTCGGTTTGAATGGCCTGAGTCCGATCGTCGACTTCTTTTACTTTTTTGGCAACCGCTGTGACAAAATCCGATTCACGGCGGAGATTACGCATATTTTCTTCAACACTTTGCGTCAATCGAGAGAGTTGATCCATTGCCGTTTCGGAATTCTTAACACTGTTTTCCAGTCCGTCAATGCGGTTTTGAATTTCAGTTAAACGAGAATCTTCGCGGCTGACGTCATCCAACAGCTCACGCCCCGCGCGGGCGTTGACCTCCAAATCCAAAGCGGTATTTTTCAATTCCTGAATCGATTTATCAACCATACCGTCAATTTCATCCTGAAGATTGGCGGCATAACGCTTTAATTTATCCAAAGAACGGTTATCTCGATCAATAATCCGAAAAAGAATGACAACAGCCGTCGAAATAACCAGAGTTAAGACATTCAATACGAGTCCGATAGCACTCACATCTCCCTCCCTGCAAAAAACCGTTTTATTATAAAACATATTTTCAGATAAGAAAAGAACTTTTTTTCAAATTATGCGGTTTATCTCTATTCTTTTGCGCGAATCCCGACTCCTTCTATTGACTTTTTTAATATCAAAGAATAAAATGAGGCATTATTTTTTCTGATATGCGGAGATCTTTTTAAAAATGAAAGAAAGCGATTCAACATCCGGAAACGATTTCGACGATTCGAAAATATACTGCGCCAACTGTATTCACTGCAAAGTCATCAAAACGCAAACGCAGAACGAAGGCGAATATCAGCTCCGCGTCCGCTGCGACGCCGGCATGTGGAAGAAGAAACTGGGAGAAGAGAAATATTACAAATACTTTACCGTCATCCGCCGAAAACTGGACCAATGCGATGCTTACGAATCGATGGGCGACGAAGAAGAATATCTGAAAGATTTAAAGAAGAAACTGCCGGTCAATGACGAGGTTTTTCGGGTTTGAAAACGGCTGCACCGATTTTCGCCGTTTTGATTTTTCTCTTTTCTTGCGTAACGGTCGACACAAAAACGACGGAAAACCTCTCGGCAGAGGAGCTTTTTTTTCACGCACAAGTTCAGCAGGGACAAATCAAAACAAAAAAAGACTACGAAGCCGTGATCGCACTTTTTGAAGAGGTGATTGCCCGTTTTCCCGACTACAAGGCCATCGGAGTCGAATGCCGTTATGAAATCGCGTATCTGCTTTACAGGCAGGAAAAGTATCGGGAAGCTGAAGACGCTTTTTTTGAAATTTTACGCACTTATGAAACCGAAAGCAGTGAAGTGCTTCCCGAATGGCCGCAAATCCTTTCAACGCAGATGATTCAAAAAATCGAAGAGAAAACAGCTCCCAAAAAGAAAAAACTTAAATCAAAAGAAAGCGCTCAATCCGAGCTTTAACCGCTTTCAGCATCCTCTTTCCCGCTAACGACGCTTTCACTTGCGGGAATTCAGCATTATACAGCCGCCTCGCTTCATCAAGCACATCTTCGGGCGTCACATTCGCCGTTTCGACCAAGAGCCGTTCTCGGTAATCGTCGTCGATCGCCAACAGCTCCTGCAGCATGACGCGGGAAAGCCGAGCCGACGGCCGAACCGGCTTTAAGTTGATCGCCAGCGATTGAACAATGTGGTGCTCCAATTCGGTTGACGACGGCGGATTTTCGGCGAAAGTCTTCCGCGTGTTTTCAAACGCCTCGAATGTGGAGGCAACCCGCGGATCACGGTAAGAGGTCATCTGCAGAAAACGGCCGCTTAAAAACGCAGCGGCTCCGTACGCCCCCGATTTAACGCGCACTTCGTCAAGCAGACGATTCTTCATTAAGTCAGTCAAAAGCCGTCTGCGGGCCAGACGAAGAAAATCAAAAGAATCTGTTTTTTGCACAAATGCATTAAACGCCACGTCGGAGGCAATCGCCGCCCCTTGAATTCCTTGCGGCGGCGGTGAGACGGCAAGGTCAAACACAGAAACCTCCGGCGGCAGCGCATCGGAAAGAGCTTCGGTCAGTCGGGTCAGCTCGGCTGCGGTTTGAGCGATAGCGCGCCGGCTCCCGGCTAAACCGTAAATCACCCGCCGACGGGAACAGATTTCGGGTAAAAGCGCCGTCATGCGGGCGGCAAAACGGCGCAGGCGGCGACGGCTTTTCAAAACGTCGGACAGAAAGCGGTACTGACGAACGCCGTCAACAAGGTCTCCGGCCGCAGCCTCGGCGGAAAGAAATGATCGAGCGTAAGAAGCCGCAAATAATGAACCGTTTTGAGTTAAATCGGCAGCCATATCGTTTTTAGATTCGGTTAAAACCGTTCGAATACGTTTAAGATCGGTAAAAACCGTTTCGCAAAGCACGCGAATCAATGAATCGACGGCAGCCTCCGCCTTCTCCTCCAAAAAACGGGTGCGGATAACCAGAAACAGATGCGGTTTATCCGAACGCGGCTCGCTGCCGATTTCAATATATGACGAAAAAGAACCGAAAACTTTTGTCATTTCACGGGCCGCTTCATCATAACTTCTGTGTTTTTGTCCGGCGCTCAAAAGAAGTTTGGAAAATTGATTAAAAAACGGCAGCAAGCCTGACTCGGCCTGATCCAGCCGAAAGTACAAATCGAGATAAACGATACCGTTGGTCTCAGTTTCCGTCGTCAGAATCGGACAGCCGCCGACTTCATCCCGCCTGTACGGAATTTTCAGCAGCGGAGCTCGAACGTTTCGGCGTGTCAGCGGCGGAAAGCAGTTAAGGGCCTCTTCATTTTCGGGCGCATTGCGGTACTCGTTGAACGCTTTCTCATCCCGTTCAACCGCCCCCGGATCGGAAAAGCGGGTATTCATCAAATCAGCGGCAGCTTTTTCGGCAGCACGGGTCCAACTTTCGAAGTAAACGGATGAAGAGGCGACGACAATGTCCGCGCGGTGAGAATTGTCCGTCAGAAGCGTTTTCAGCCGCGATTTAATGAACGAAGGATCGGAGAAACGGCGACGCAATTCCCGAAACACCCCTTCGATCTGAAACCATTCACACGGATCTCCTCCTCTCATCCACGTAAACATCATCCGCTCAAGGTAACGAAGACCGAGCGGAACGCCGCTTTTGATCTCCTTCATTGAAAACTCATAAGAGTCGAGCACTCCGTCGACAACATCGGAAGCAATTCCTTCCCGCGCGATTTCATCGACAGCCGAACGGATAAAATCAAACGCCGCATCGATGCGGCGGGTTTTCACACCTCGCAAACCGCAAGTGAAAAAAAGATAACGCAGCTCACTGCCTCCGCCCATATACGGAGACAAATCGCTGCCTAAACCGGATTCGGAGAGTTTGCGGTAAAGCGGCGTTCCCTGATGGCCGCAAAGGCAGGCGGAAAGCAATTCAGCTTCGATACACGCTTCGGGAGAAACGGCTTCATCCCACAGCCAACTGAATGCCACAACGGCGCCCTCTTCACCGGGAGGCGCCTCAACCGAAAACGAACGCGGCCGCTTCCACCGCGTTTGATTCGGCAGCGGCGCCCGCTCGCCCGAAACCGTCACCCGGGAAAGAATTTTCTCATCCAAAAACGCCAGCTGCTCTTCCGTCGGCAGCGAACCGTAAAGGAAAAGTTTGATATTCTGCGGAACGTAACGGCGGCGGTAAAAATCGAGAAACGCCTCATAAGATAACGACGGAATTTCATTCGGATCACCGCCGTATTCGAAACGATAAGCGCAGTCGGGAAAAAGCGAGGAAACGACGCTTCGCTCAACGGCCGCATCGAACTGCGAATAAACGCCTTTCATTTCGTTATAAACAATACCGTTGAAGACGAACGCACCGGAAGCGCTTCTTTCCGGACGCACGCCTTCGGTTTTAAACGTCTCTTCTCTCAGCAAAGGAAAAAAAACGCAGCCGCCGTAATACTCCAAAAGATTGTAGTAATCTTCCGGAACCGCCGAGGCGGCGGGAAAAACCGTTGCATCGGGATAAGTCATTGCATTCATAAAAGTCGCTGCGCTGCGCTTTTCCATTGAAAAAAATGCGTCTTTCATCGGCAGATCGCGGGAAGCCGAAAGAATTGAATGCTCTAAAATGTGCGGAATACCGCAATCGTCTTCCGGCGGCGTGGAAACGACAAAGCCGAAAAAATTTTCCCGATCATCGGTTAAAAAGTGGAACACCTCCAACCCGGTCTGTTCATGGCGCGCCGAAATACCGACGCCTTTTTTCTCAGGTAAATCCTTGACCGATTCGATACGAAAACCGCCGACAACATCGCCTTCGTTTACCACAACCACCTCCTCCAAATCCGCTTCGGCTTCATCCCGTAACGCAGAAACCTTCCCGTGTTGACAGAGGCAATTTTCCGCATTTCCGAACCGAAAACTTCACGAAAGCGGGCATAGTAATTCTGAAGCGAACACTCTTTAAATTTGAGAATGAAGTAATCGGAACCGTAAAGGAATTTTTTCCGGACGGAGAGTTTAGTCTTATCGTAGATCTCTTTTTTGACTTCGCTTAAAGAGTACCCTTTTTTTCCGTTATCGACGAAACAGCTCAAATCGGTGTAAACGTTCGGATACTTAGCCATGAACCGCAGGATTTCGGCGGTGTAATAACCCGAAGTCGACGATTCATGAATGTATTTGTAAATGAACTTATCTCCGCCGAAGTGAGCGAAATTGATATAAAGCTTCGGATAGCGATTGAGAACCTTCTCCCATAAAACGGGATGATTGAACAAATAACCGCGCATGGTGATTTCGCTCATTTTTTCTTTAATCGGAAAGGAGACGATGCCGTCGGGATAGATTTCGCGCACAGGAACGGGACGTCCCGATTCGGTGTGAAAGATATCGCCGCAGACTTCGATACGCTTTGCCAACGCCGCATAACCGCGGAAACCGGAGTGGGTGACAATCGGAATCGAATATTTTTCGCAGTAAGCGTAAAGACCGCCGCTCCCTTTTTCACTGCCGTAAAGAAAAGGATCGGTAACAGAAAATCCGAGCGCCGGGTAAAGTTTGATTCCGACAAACGGCTTTCCCGGTCCGACTTTCTGTTTGATCAGCGCCATCAGGTCGCAATCGCGGTTGCGCCGGGGATCAACGGGAAAAAACGGATAAACGCGATCGGGATAACGGGCTTTTAACCGCTCCATCTCTTCAATTTGAGTGAGAAAGCTGTCAGCAAACATATTCGGCAGCGCGCTGTAGTGGTTTCCGGAAAAGAAATTGACAATCCGACGAAAACTCCAATACGAACCGCGGTTGTCCGGTTCGTAAGAGCCGACGGCAGCCACCGTTTCAGCAGCAGTATGATCATCTCCCGGACGAGCGTCGATCATACTATATTTCAAATCCATGCAAAGCGGACAAACGGCAAAATGAGCTCCGTAAACGCTTTCCATCTCCTTAAAAGTTTCCAATGCATCGTCTGCCAAAGCAGTATCAATGAAACCGGAAATCCGTCGAAGACGACCGTCTGTATCCGTGCAGCTGTCTTCCTTTGAATCTGTCAAAAAACGATTGAGAAAACTGAGAATCGACGAACCGGTTCGAGAGAGAATATCGTGGGTAAAGAGGTGACAGTGGACGTCGTAATACTTCACAACGCCTCCAAAACATCGATGGCAATGTCGATACGTCCGAACGGAGCGCTCACCTGAATTCCCGCTACATCATCCCGAATAGCCGCTATCATTTCGCGGGCAATGTCGGCGCCTTCTTTGAGTCCCTCCTCCTTTGTGCGGGTTTTGGACATCCTCAGCAACAATTCGTCAGGCAAAACAACACCCGGCACCTCGTTCTTCATAAATTCGGCGTTTTTATACCCCGTCAGCGGCCAAATCCCGGCGATAACGGGAATCGCCGCGCCTGCCTCTTTCATCCAACGGATAATCGAAAGCAGCGCTTCGGGATCAAATACCGGCTGAGTAATGCAAAACTCGGCGCCCGCCTTCACCTTTTCAAGAAAGTGTTCCTTTTCGGCGTCGAGATTCACTGCACACGGATTGAGCCCGACTCCCGCAAAAAACGCTGTCGGCGGCTCGATAACGCGGCCTGCCGGATCGATTCCTCGATTTAAATGCGAAACCGTCTGCATCAAACCGACCGAGTCAATATCGAAAACACCGGTAGCCTGCGGATAGCTCCCCAGCTTCGGCGGATCTCCGGTGATCAGCAGCAGATTGCGCAGCCCGATAGCCGCCGCTCCCAACAAATCGGCTTGAATTCCGATGAGATTACGGTCCCGGCAGCAGTAGTGGAGCACCGTTTCGATGCCGATACGCCGTTCGATTTCCGCCGCCGCAATCATCGGAGATATGCGCGAATTGGCACGCGGTCCGTCGGGAATGTTGACCGCATCGACGCCCGCCTCACTGCAAAGCTTGACCTTTTCCAACATCGGCGTCAAATCAGCGCCTCCGGGAGAAACCATCTCTACGGAAGTCACCTTCTCTCCTGCAAAAATCTTGGCAGCCAACCAAGACCGTTCGTACGCCGGAACCGGCTCCCGCTCAACAACCGCCTTTGCGGCTTCACTCACCTCCACCGTCACGCGGGTACGAAGCAGAGGCTTCAGCGCCGCCGCCGCTTCCCGAATGTGATCGGGAGTCGTCCCGCAGCAGCCGCCGATACCCCGCACGCCGAGAGAGGCGTAGCGCTTGGCATACTCGGTAAAGTATTCGGGATTCGTCAAATACATCAGCCGCCCGTCCACCATCCGCGGCAGCCCCGCGTTAGGCATCACAATCAACGGTTTGCGGGTATGCTTCAACGCAATTTCGGCCGCCGAAAAGAGCGCTGCCGGCCCGCTGCCGCAATTCATCCCAATCGCCTGGACACACTTCTCGTTATCAAGACGAGAAACAAAAGCAGCCACCCCCTCGCCGTCAACCTCGTCGGCAGCGCCTGTATTCCCGGGAGGCGTAAACGAAGCGGCTACCGGCAAACCGAACTCGGACGCTGCCTGCGCCGCTGTCATCAGCTCCGAAAGACGGGTAAAGGTCTCCAAAAGGAAAAAGTCGGCTCCCGCTCGAGCCAGCGCCTCCGCCTGACGACGAAACGCATCACGCAAAACCGTCTTCTTTGCCGAACCTCGCTGTCTGAAAAACGAACACGGTCCGATATCGCCAGCCACAAACGCCTGCGCTCCCTCAGCCTCAATCGCCCGCCGCGCCGCGCGCACAGCCGCCTCATTGATCTCATCGGTTCGATCCTCCAAACCGAACGCCGCCAACCGCAGCGGATTGGCTCCGAAAGTATCGGTGGTCAGCACATCGGCGCCCGCCCTCAAATAATCACGGTGAATCGACTCAATCACAGCAGGCGCCGTCAAAGCCAGCTGCTCGTAACACGCATTTAAAAAATATCCTTTATCATAAAGAAGCGTTCCCATCGCTCCGTCAAAAATCAACACACGATTCTTCAACTCAGCCGCTAAATCCATAAGCACCCCTGCGACATTATAGCCCAAACCACCCGAAAGCGCAAGCACAGCCTTTTTCCCTCTATCTTCCGGGCGCGTGCGCGCCGCTTGCGGCGCGCACCGGGCTTTCCGCTGCAATTCGCGGGCCTCCCGCGCCATTCCCCGCGGCAAAGCTGCCGCTTTGCCCTGCGCCTTCTTTCCGTCGGCCGCTCATTTCCGCTTCAATCCCTCGCGCCGGAGTTCCGCAGGCGCTCCGCTGAAAAAGGAAAAAAACGGCATTAATATTAATGGGGGTCTTTTGGATTAGCCAAAACTGAATTTGTTTTTCTAAAATAACCGCACAGGGAGGCGCAGCCCTGCCGAAGGCGTCAGGCGCCCGGAGGGGGCCGTAAGGCCGTCTGCCCGCCGGTCGGCGGGCAGACCGAGTCCGAAGGGCGCCGACGGCGAAGCCGGGACGCCCCAAAAAAAAAATTTACAGTAAGTTCTGCAGCCGTTCGCCGAGGTAAGCGCTCTTTTGAACCAGTTCGAGAGTGCCGGTTTTGATGCGCAGAGTATCAGGGCGTTCGGGCCGGTAGATGACGGAGTCCGGATTTTCGGAGATGAGACGGACGGTTTTGCCGGGGTCGAGAAGACTGATTTTACCGAAGACGATATCCGCAAAGCCGCCGCGTTCGCGAATCGAAACGATACCGAGTTTTTCGGCGAGCAGCTTGATGCGGGCAACGGCAAAGAGGGAGGCGACAGCAGGCGGCAGAGGACCGTAACGGTCGTCGATTTCGGCTTGCGCAAGATCGTAATCTTCTTCGCTGCGAATGGAGGCGATGCGTTTGTAGACCGCCATTTTCTCGCTTTTGTCGGCGATGTACTCGTTGGGAATGTAACCGGAGTATTCGAGGTCAAGACACACCTCTTCCTGTTTGGGACGATTCTGTTTTTCGCCGATGACGTCATCAAGAAGTTTGAGGTACATTTCGTAGCCGACCGAAGCGATTTCCCCGTGCTGTTCGCGTCCGAGAAGGTTACCGGCACCGCGAATCTCCATATCTTTCATCGCAATGCGGAACCCCGAACCCAGTTCTCCAAAATCGGAAATAACCTGCAGACGTTTGACAGCCGCTTCCGAAAGCGGTTGTTCCTTCGGATAGAAGAGCCATGCGTAAGAGCTGCGGTCGCTGCGGCCGACACGCCCTTTAAGCTGGTAAAGCTGACTGATACCGTACATATCGGCGCGGTCGATGATAATGGTGTTGACATTGGGAATGTCGATGCCGCTTTCGATAATAGTTGTAGAGAGCAGTACTTGAAAGTTGTTATTGATGAAGCGGTGCATCTTTTCGTCAAGCTCTTCGGCGCTCATGCGGCCGTGTGCGGTTTCAATCATCACTTCGGGGAGAATCTTTTCCAGAAAAAGCCGAACCGATTCGAGACTCTCAATGCGGTTGTGCAGATAAAAGACCTGCCCGCCCCGTTCGACCTCTTTCATGACGGCGTCGCGAATCAGCCGCTCGTCAAAGGCGCAGACGACGGTTTCAATCGGCTTGCGGTTGTAAGGAGAGGTTGTGATAAGAGAAATATCACGAATTTTCAGCAGCGACATATGGAGAGTGCGGGGAATCGGTGTAGCCGACATTGCCAAAGCGTCGACGTTGGCTTTAAGAGTTTTCAGCCGCTCTTTGTCCTTTACGCCGAAACGGTGCTCTTCATCAACAATGAGCAAACCGAGATCTTTAAAAACGACATCCTTTTGCAATAACCGGTGGGTGCCGATAAGAATGTCAACCTCGCCGGCGGCGACCGCCTTCAGTACTTCCTTCTGTTTTGTTCCTTTGACAAATCGGGAAAGCAGTTCGATGCGGACGGGAAAGCCTTCAAACCGTTTGACGAAATTTTCGTAGTGTTGTCCCGCAAGAATCGTCGTCGGAGCGATGAGAGCCGTCTGCTTGCCGTCAACAGCCGCCTTAAACGCCGCCCGCATCGCCACTTCTGTTTTTCCGTAGCCGGTATCGCCGCACAAGAGCCGATCCATCGGTTTGTCTGATTCCATATCAGCCTTAATTTCGGCAACGGAACGCAGCTGATCTTCGGTCTCTTCATAAGGAAAACGCGCTTCGAAATCCGACTGCCACTCCGTATCCGGAGAGAAACGGTAACCGCGCGCCTGTTCCCGTTCGGAATAAATATCCAAAAGCATGTCCGCCAAATCTTCAACACTTTTACGGGCGTGCTCCTTTTTGTGCTGCCAGCTTTTACCGCCGAGAACATCAAGCGACGGGGTTTTGCCTTCACCGCCGAGGTAACGCTGAACGAGGTTCACCTGCTCAGTCGGGATGAAGAGAATTTCATTTTGAGCGTACTCAAGTTTAATGTAGTCTCGTTCCCGCTCACCCGAAACAACCCGCTCGATGCCGCGGTAAACGGCGACGCCGTGGTTAACGTGAACCACGTAATCGCCCTCGTTTAAATCGAGAAAGCTGTCGATGACCTTCGTCTGAATGTTGCGAACAACGGAGACCTTACGCCGCTTCCGTCCAAAGATTTCGTGCTCGGCAATGCAGAGGATCTTCAGCGGCGGAATCACAAAACCTTCCGACAGCCGTCCGTCCGAAACTTCGACTCCGGTGTCCCGCAGCAGATAACGCAGCCGTTCGCCTTGCGCCGCATTTCCGGCAAAAATAAACACGCGGTAACCGGCGGCCGCCCGCGTTTGGAGCTCTTCCTTTAGATAAGCAATATTACCGAAGTAAGAGTGGGAATCGCCGGCGTCAAACGAAATGCGGTCGCGGTTCGCTGTCTGCGGAATAAAGTCAACCGAAATCGTTTTGCCGCAGCGCGCAGCCGCCTCTTCGTAAGTCTGTAAAAACTCCTCAGGAGTTGGTACAACCATACCGGCAGTCCGCGCCCGCGCGTAAAGCCCCTTCAGTTCTTTAAACGCACCTTCCGCCAACGCCCCGAACCGTTCGGGATTGACAAAAACCGCCGCATCTTTGTCCTTTAAATAGTCGCTCAAAAACGCGCGTTTCCCAAACGACAACGGGTAAAGCTGCTCTTCCGCCGCACAGCTGCGCTTCTCCCTCAAATCAGAGAGAAACAAGTCGCATTTCCCCCGCAAATAACTCTTTTTGGAGAGAAATGAGGCCAATCCGTCGATTCGCTCATCGCTCCAAATCCATTCGACTGCCGGATAAAGATCCGCCTCGGAAATTTCTTCAATGCTCTCCTGGGAAAGCGGATCGAAGCGGCGGATTTTCTCGATAACGTCCCACTCGGCAACGATGCGCACCGCTGCCTTCTGCCCCGGCGGAAATACATCAACCACCTCGCCGCGAACGGCAAACTCACCCGCCGCTGAAACCCTCACCGTACGCGTGTAACCGCCGTCGGAGAGAAACCGTTCGAGCGCCTGCGTATCGAGGCTGCCGCCGACTTTCACCGTCATCTTCATCGCCGACAAAACCGACGGAGGCGTCACAGGCTGCAAAAAAGAACGAAGCGATACGGTCACAATACACTTTTGCGCCGACGCCAACCGCTGCAGCAGCGCAAAACGTTCACCCTCTGCCGGCGAACTGCGGCGGCTCTCCGAATACGGCAGATGACCCGAATCGGGAAAATAAAATGCAGGAACACCCGCATCCCGCAAATCGGCGGCGGCCTGAGCAGCCTCTTTTTCGTAAGGCAGAATTATCAAAAAAGAGGCTTTACCTATAGAAAATAATTCCGATAATATAAGAGGAATCAAAGAGCCTTTTAATCCGTCAACATGAATCGGATATTTTTCGTAAGCAAATGCGGAAAGAAGCGCATCGTAAGGCGGATAGCTCCTGATTTTCGAAAACAAAAACGAACGAAATTCCTTCATAGTAGATAAAAGGAGTCCAGATGAAACGAGTTATACTTTCGGCAACCCTTCTGTTTTGGTCGGCATCGGCGCTGTTTGCCCAAATCATCAACCCCGATGTCAATATACGATTTTACAACAAAAAAATCTATACTCCCGACTCTGCCGTTGAAATTTTGGTCGAATTGGAGAACAAAACCGAAAATCCGATCGCCTTTCTCTCCGCGGACAACAAAATCTACAACATCAAAGTGAAGGCTGCCACCCTTCAAGGCGTCCTCTGCGAACCGTCCGACCTCTACCTGAAAACCATGGCGATTCAGGAGCCGTATCAGTACAAAGAAATTATCCTTCAACCGAACGAAAGTTACAGCTTTCGCATCGATCTGGCGGATTACGTCGTTATCAATCAAGCCGATTCTTATAAAATCGAAGTGCTCTTTTTTGGACAACTGAGTCAAAATCCGGGAGAAGCGGCTGTCTCCAATCCGCTTTTTTTAAATATCGGTGAAGCCGAATCGACGCAAGAAGAAATCTTAACCGCTGCGGAAGAAACAGTTCAGCCGTCCTCTGCTGCCGCTCGCCGAAGCGCAATGGAACCCGACCGCGTTGTCGCCTTCACTATCGATGCATTAATGAACAAAAAGAACGACGACTTCTTCCTTTATATTGATTTAGAATCACTCTATCTCAAAAACGCAGAGCGAAAAGATCTTTACATGAAAGGATCGGAAGAAGTCCGCAATGCACTTTTGAATGAATATCGTCGGAAAATCACGGAAGGAAACGCCGAAAGAGAATTTGTACTGATTCCCAACCGATACGAAATCTCATTGACCACATACACCGCGACAAATGCGCAAGTCACTGTCATCGAATTCTTTGATCGCGTGACCTTCACTGAAAAAAAAGAATACAAATACCGACTGGAGAAAAAAGATTCCGTCTGGAGGATTAAAGACTACGCCGTCCGGAATTTAGGAATCGAAAAATGACCCTTTTCTGTCCGGGAATTTCGAAAGAAACGGAGACTGTTGCCGATCAGTTTTGCCTAAAACACAATCTCAACCTCGTTAAAAGCGAAGCGAATCCGAAGAAAATCGGAAAAACAATCAAGCCGGACTTGATTCTCCTTCATGCCGATAAAGAACGAAAGATTCAGAAGCTCATTCGTCTATACGGAAAAGAGAAAACATTCGTTTTACCGACGGAAGGAAAGATGACGATCGAAGAGAGTGAGCGGCTGATTAAAGCGGCGCTATGCGAAAAAAGCGCGCTCTGCTTAGTCACCGTCCACCCATTTACCGGAACACTGCTCTTCGGAAAACTGATCTCCCAAAAGAACAACTTCGAATGGATCCCTGAAGATGACTATTTGATTTCGTCTTTACCGGAAGAGACAAAACTTCGCCGATGCACTGTCGGCAACGGAGAAAAGACCTTCAGTTCCGATTTCGAATTTTATTCGCGTGACGGACGCTACTTTCTGCGCTCTATTACATGAAAAAGAAGAAAAAAAGCGCTCCCCTCCTTCGTCACGCCGTTTCATGCGATCTTCACACCCACTCGTTTTATTCCGACGGTGCTCTGCCGCCGAAAGAAATGGTTCGGACAGCCGTCGAAAAGAACGTCCGTTACTGGGCCCTGACCGATCACGATACAGTTGACGGACTGCCGGAAGCAGCCGCCGCAGCCGCCGACGCCGAAATCGTCTTCATTCCGGGGACAGAAATCACAATCGAAGACTACGAAGGCCGTCCCTTCCATCTTTTGGGACTCGGCGTCGACGGCGGGAGAGCGCAGCTCTCCGCGCTTTGCCGCAGGCAAAGCGCGCGGCGGCGGGAGCGCTTTCTCGAAATCTGCCGCCGAATAGCCGCTCACGGCATTGATATTGACGGCGAATTGATTCTCTCTTCGGAGAGAGGCGCTCCCGGGCGGCTGCGCATTGCCCGCGAACTGATTCGTTTAAAGGAAGTCTGTTCACTGCAAGAAGCATTTGCTCGTTACTTGGGAGCGCACACGGGCAACGTTGTTCCGTTTGAAAAAACACCGTTGGAGGAAGCCGTCGCCGCCATCCGCGACGCGGGCGGGCTGACTTTTGTTGCCCATCCTCTGTCGCTTAATTTGAATTGGGATCGAACCGAAGCGTTTCTTTCCGACGTCAAAGCCCGCGGCGTCGACGGGGTTGAAGTCGTCCACTCCAGCTGTTCAGCTGTCCGCATGCGTTATCTGTTGGCCGCCGCACAGCGGCTCGGCATGCTTATCAGCGGCGGCAGCGATTTTCATGGTTCCGACAAACCGAACGCCGTTTTCGGCCGCACTTCCGACGGCAAACCGATTCCCCTCTTCTGTTTACCGACTGTTTTAAAGGAAAAATATTGTCAATCTTTTGCAAATGGGTTATAATGCGGCTATGAAATTTTCCGCCGGACGAATCCGTTCCAGACTTTTTGACTCGCTTCTCGATTTTTCGATTCTGGCGACGGCGGTTATTGTTTCACTGATCATCGGAGTTCTCATTGCTTCGCCGCTTTGGGCGTTTGCTGTTGAAGCGCCGACCGCTTACACACGCACCTGCATAGCTGTTTTTTTGACGGCTGCCTTCGGTTTCTGGCTGAGGAAGTTTATTTTTTTAAAAAAGAAACGTAATCTTTCATTGAAGAAAAAGACTGTTTTCATCATCTGCCGAACAGCGTCGTTCTTTTTTGCGATTTGTCTGATTTTATCGATTATGTGGCAACTGCCGATTCCGGCTCTGCTTTCGCTTCTTTTTTTCATTGCATTGAGAGTCCCTCTTTTTTTATCTAAGGATACTGCATGAAAAGAGGATTTTTCCTGTTCTTTTTGCTGATTTTTTCCTCATCTGCGCTCTTTGCCGATGAAGTTTATCCCGAAATTACCGAGCTTTACGCGGCCGATCCCCAATACGCACAGCTTTGCTTCGATATTGAGGCGTATTACTCGGCGCAGGCGGCAGGCGGCGAACTTCCCGGCTTTGTTTTCCGCCGATATACGCCGACGGAGGGGATGACGCTGATTGCACTCTCCTCTCTTCTCTCGCTGCCGTTTGAAACCATCGCGTCCCTCAATCGACTCTCTTCGAACATCGTCTTTGACGGCAAAACCGAAATTCTGATTCCCAATCGACCGGCTCTTTTCCTTCCCGAACGGCGGAAATCCGATCTTGAACTGATGGTTTTCGAGGGGCACGACTGGAACGAAGAACAGTTTGTCCGTGTCCGCTCGGGAGAATTGAAAGAGCTCTTTTTTTGGCTCGACGGACAGAGTTACGGAGATCTTGAACGATCGTATTTCCTGGGATTTTTGCGCTTTTTTCCCGTTCCGAAGGGGCGTATTACCTCCGATTACGGCATCCGCAAGGATCCGTTTCACGGAAGAGAGTCTTTTCACGGAGGGGTCGACATCGCTGCGCCGGCCGGCACCGACGTCATCTGCCCTCAAAACGGAACTGTCGCCTTTTGCGGCGAAGGTCACCCCATTTACGGCACTTACATCGAAATCATCCACGACAATGACGTCCGCACCCGCTACGCTCACCTTTCAAAAATTTACGTGAGTGAAAATCAATTTGTTGCCGGCGGCGACATTATCGCAGCTGTCGGCAGTACCGGACGCGCAACCGGCCCCCACCTTCACTTCGAATTCATCTCCGACGATACTCGAAAAGACCCCCGACTTTTTTTAAATTTTTAACCGTTCTCAATTAAGTTTATTCTTTGTTTGCCGATAAACTTAATGTCAGGCAAGATATAGTTCCCCTCCCAGTTTGCTATATTGAAGACTGACAGCCGACCGCTCGACGGTCGGTTTTTTTTCATTAATAAGCGCAAAACTCTTGACAATTCCCTTTTCAAAAAATATTCTATTAACATGGTATTTTCCCGCTTTCAAAAAGCGATTATGATTTTTTTTACAATCATCGGTATCGGAACAATGCTGATAACCTCGGTTATCTTCGGCGTCACGACGGGCTTAATTTCTTCGTCCGAGTGGCACATGGAACAGGTTCTGGAAAACTATGAACCGGTTTTACCGACAAGGATTTACGACCGAAAAGGACGGTTGATTTCCGAATTTTACGGCAATCAAAACCGAAAAATTCTTTCGGCCCGAGATTTACCGCCTCATGTCATCTACGCACTCATCAGCCGCGAAGACAGGAATTTTTTTGAACACCGAGGACTGAACGTTGTCGGATTCTCACGCGCTTTCCTTTTCCGTTTGATCGGACAAAATCGCGGCGGCGGCAGCTCTTTAACGCAGCAGACATCGGGAATGATTTTCTGCGACCGCAGTGAAATTACTTATGCACGAAAGATTAAAGAGTTGTGGTACGCTTTTTTAATGGAAGAATCCTATTCAAAAGAACAAATTCTTGAACAGTACATGAACGATGCAACGCTCGGTTACGGAACAAATGGCTTTGAAGCGGCAAGTAATTTTTATTTTGAAAAACCGGCGCGGGAAATGACGCCTGCAGAAGCGGCCGTTTTGGTAGTCTGTCTTTCCAATCCGTCACGATTCAACCTGATTTCCCACATTGATAACGCCAAATCCCGGCAAGAAGAAGTGATGAAGCAGATGGTCGCTTCCGGCTATCTGACTCAGGAAGAGGCGCAAAAATCGTATGACGAGTTTTGGAATTCCTACGATTATACTCGGTTTGTCAATAACAGTTCTTATGAAGCCAACGAAAAACAAGCGCCCTACTTCTCGGAATACGTCCGCATTCAGCTGACTAAAATGCTCTACGGTTCGACTGATATCAACACAGACGGTTTCATTGTCAATACTTCGTTGGATTTGGATTATCAAACGATCGCCGAATCGGTGATGAGTCAGGGATTTCGCCGCGTCAATGCCGACTACCGAAAAAACACAAAAGGCGGCAGTGAGCGGGATTTATCCGAACTGCTCCCGATTTTGTCGGCGTTAGCGTATACAACCGACATTCCTGCATTGGCCGAACGAGGCGATCAGCGCGGCAGACAGGCGATGGAGACCTATGACAGCGAAGTCAACCCGCTGCTTCACATGGTTTCTCTGATGACTTCCGCTCCCGGACTTCACCAATCCACGGCGGAACGGGCGCAATATTTGCGGCGAATCAATGAACGCAATACGGTGGAAGGCGCTTTTATCTGTGTTGAAAACGGAACCGGCAATATTTTGGCGATGATCGGAGGCAGTGATTTTTTAACAAAAGAAAATAACCGCGCCACAAACGCTATGGTAACGCCGGGTTCTTCCATCAAACCGCTTATCTACTCGGCCGGTATTTCTGCCAAAGTAATCACTCCTGCCACCTACCTCTCCGACACACCGCGCGTTTATTTTGCCGATCAAAATGAGCCGTACATTCCCCGCAACTACGGCGGACGGTGGTACGGCGATATGCTGGCGCGACGGGCGTTGGCATTCAGTATGAATATTCCGGCTGTTGATGTTTTGGAGCGGGTCGGATTTGAGCCGGCCATTGACCGTATCACAAAAATGCTCGGGACTTACGACCAACGATTCGACAAACAAGCTTATCCGCGGGTTTATCCGCTTGCGTTAGGCATCATTCAGACCAATCCGTATCAAATGGCGCGCGCTTACTCAATTTTTGCGAACGGCGGAAAGGCTGTTGATCCGATTGCAATTCTAACGGTTCGCAACCGCAACGGCGAAATTATTGTTGACAACGCCTCCGACAACCGCCGCATTCAAGCAGAAAATCCGGCGCTTTACAACGTCATGAGCGAACAAGACGCCTACATCATGACTGATATGCTGAAATCAACGCTGACTATCGGAACCATGCGCGTACGCGCCTCCATGGTCAATAACTTCAACGGCATGCCGATGGCTGTCAAAACCGGCACAACCGACAACTGGGGAGACGTCTGGACAGTCGGTTTTTCACCTTACATGACGACAGCCATTTGGTACGGATTCGATTACCCAGGACTCTCCTTGGGAGCCAACATTACGGGAGAATCCCATTCGGGACAATCGTGGTGCGAATATATGTATGCCGTCCACAAAACACTGCCGATCCGCGACTTTAAACGGCCGACATCAGGACTGACTTATACAGAAGTTTGCTCCGTTTCAGGCGCCAAACCGTCGCCCGCCTGCGCCCGCCGTTTCAACGAAATTTTCATCACCGGAACACAGCCGCAGGAAGAGTGTTCCATGTGCACTGCCCGCTACACGCTCTCGGTTGCCGGTGAACATAAGGTAGAATCCGAAGTCAATCAAATCGGTTCCGAATCGGTTTGGGCCGCCGTGGAAGAGGAGAACAACGATTTTCTCCAATCGATGCTCGATCAATATTTTTCGGAAGAAGAAATCGTATCCATGTACCAATCCGACATTCTTTCGGAGAAAGCGTTTAAATCCTCAGGGAAACAGCAATCATCCGAAGAAGAAAGAAATTTTTTCGAAGAAGAGAAAGAGACCGAAACGCCGCAATCGGTCGAACAGGAAGAATTGGATCTTTTGACGGAAGAAAATCCGCTTCTGGGGATTTAACGCCGAACGGAGGGATAAATGAAAGTTAAACTCAGCGACATTAAAGTCCGTAACCGCATACGCAAAGACCTCGGCAACATCGAAGCGCTGAGCGACAGCTTAAATCGGCACGGACTTTTTTCTCCGATTTTAATCACGTCAGATTACCGGTTGATCGCAGGAGAACGCCGTCTGGAGGCGGCCAAGCGGCTCGGATGGAAATCGATCGAAGCAAAAGTCATTGATGATCCGGGAGAAATTAAATCGCTTGAACTGGAAATTGAAGAAAACATCTTCCGAAAACCGTTTACGGAAGCTGAGCTGAATGAAGGATATGAACGCATTCACCGATTGAAAAATCCTTCTCTGAAACAACGTATCGCAAATTTTTTCAAACGGATTTTCGCCTTTCTTTTTCGCCGGCGGAAAAAACAAAACGATTTATAAGTCCCAAATCTCGTCGTAGTGAAACGGCTTTTCGCAGTATTTGCACTTGAACGTCTGTTCTCCGGCCTGTAAAAATTCTGTCATAACCGATTCGTGGTGCGAAGCATGAGAAACACACGCCTCGTTCTTGCATGAAATTTCGGAAAATCCGTAAACACGCGGCGGCATATCCAATCGTAATTTTTTATAAACGCGGGAATCTCGGATAAAATTAATGGTGCACCCGGGCGAAACAGCTGCCAGCTTTTTAACTTCTTTTTGCGAAAAAGACAGTATATCGGGAAGTGAAATGATGCCTTTGTAAAAGTTCGGATCGTTACGATGATAAACACCGTGAGAGCTGCGTACATTCAAATGCAGTACTTTCCGGATTCGGTCGATGTTGTTCCAAATCGCTTCAATGGACGGACCGCAGGAGATGTGATCGATAACAATCCCGTTTTCAACCGGCTTAATGCCGACTTTGCGGTCTGAAATTTTCGGTTCGGGATTAAGCGGCATCTCTTTCACAAACGAAGGAGACGGCGCAGCTTTTGTGCAAATCGGAGGAAGCACTTTCTCTGCCTCATCATCATACAGACCGTTGAGCAAACCGATTTCGATGATACGAGTAAAATATCCGTTAACCGACTGAGCATCCCAACCGTTTAAATCGGTGTTATCAAGGAATGTCGGCACGGTCGGATGCTCTTTATGACGCGGCAGCGGGTGATAAAACCGCGTACCAGACTTCAGCAGCGGCATAAATTCGCTGCGAAATGTGACCGCTTTGCGCAGTTGGTCAGCTTTTTCCAAAATCTCATCGCCCATTCGTTCCAACTGCAAGCGAGTGAAATACCAAATTCCGGCCGTATCATCCTGCGACAAATACTCTTCGATAGAAGAAAAAATCCGCAGCGAAAAGCCGTTGTATTTCATTTCTTCGATATAGTGATCCGGCATCATCAGCTCTTTCGGCGCTATCAAATCGACACGAACAGAATCAAAAATTTTCAAACCGTTGACCTTCGAATGGACCGTTCTGCCGTGAAAAAGATCGCCGACAATCGCTAAATGGATGGCGCTGCGATCCCAGTTCTTCTGCTCGAGAAAACTGAACTCATCCAAAAGCTCCTGCGTCGGATGTTCATGTTTTCCGTCGCCGGCGTTGATAAAAACCGGTTTTTCAATACCGTGATGAACACAGTACTCGCCGAGGGCATCGTCCAAAAACGTCGTCAACCCTTCCAATCGGCTGCGAATGATAAAAGTTGAAGAAGGCGCGTAACCGACCAGCATTTTGACCGTATCGGATATGCTTTCCATTTTATTAAACGAAGAGCCGGCTGCATCGAAAAGATTGACCCGCCCGCCGTGAAAAGCCGCTGCATTGCGGAAACTCTCCTTCGTCCGAGTGCTGTCTTCCATGAACAGAAGGTAAAAGGACGCTTCCGGATTTTTCAAACGGAACGCATCAAGTCCCTCCCCCGCTTTGTACGCTTCTTTCAATTCGCGTGTCTTTTGATATAAGAAAATCTGTTCTTCTACGCTTAAATCATTAATGACCGATAGACTGCGACCTTTAAACCGCGCGCACATAACTCACCTCATCGCATTATATCATTTTTCCTGTATTTTTTAATAGCACTTTCTTTTTTTTCAATCAAAAATCGGTTATAATATTCACATTAAGGAGAATACTATGAGCCAAATGGGAAGAGGAATCACCTTTATCGAAAAGCGGATTTTCGGAATTCAGAGAAAAATGGTCGCCTACATGACGCAAAAATCGTGGAACGAAATTCCCCACGTTTCTTACGTTTACGAACCGGATATGACCGATTTTTTTCAGTATTTTCAAGACAACAAAGAACGCTTTTCGAAAAACGGGAAAATTTCGTTCAATACACTGATGTTAAAAGTGATTGCCGAGGGGTTAAAGGCTGCTCCGGAACTCAATGCCAATTTGGAGTATTCAGCATCGACAGCGCGCGGCACACACAAAATCGCGAAAGAAATCAACATTGCCCTTCCGTGGATGCTTGACAGCGGTGATATGTTCACTCCCATTGTCAAAGACGTCGGCAACAAAAATCTCCATGAAATCACTGATTACATCAACGATATCGCCCGCCGTCTGAAAAACACTATTCTCGAAGAGCTGCTGTACAAAGTCAGTTTCGGAGAAAAAATTTCGGATTTAAAAAGCCTGAAATTTTCATCGTTGAAACAGATCATTCCGAATTTAATCGGCAAACACAGAGTCCGCCGGATTTCCAGGCAACGACGCAAAGAGTACTATAAAATTCCGGAAAAAGACAGACTGACGCCTGCCGATATTTTCGGAGCAACAACCTTGGTTTCGAATATCGGCTCCATCAACCGCCACCAAAAAGGCGCCGTCACCGTCCTTGAAATCATCGCGCCGCAGGTTTTTGTCATCGGTTTAAATGCTCTGCAGGATCGTCCGGGAGTGTATACCGATGCAAACGGCAAACAACAAATCGGAATCCGCAAGATCTTGCCGATTTGCTGCACCTTCGACCACAGAGCCGTTGATTTCGGCCAACTGCTGCCGTTCCAAGACCGAATTGCTGAGATCATTGCCAATCCGCAGGAAATCGATAAGTGGGTCTGATTTACTTTTTTTAAGAAAACCGCTATACTGAGACATGCGCAGAGCAAAATCCTTCTGCCCCGCTCACATAACGGGATTTTTTACAATCAAAGATGCCTCGGAGAATCCATTGCAGGCCGGCTCCCTGGGAGCCGGTTTTTGTATTGACAGAGGAACTTTCACGGCTGTCCGCCGACGTCGTTTCCGATCGGAGAGTGCCGTCCGTATCAACGGACGCCGCGTCTCTGCACCCGTTTCTTTGAAGACAGCCGAACTGTTTTTTGCCGCCGCCGAAATTTCACCCGAACCGTTGGAAATTAAACACCGCGTAAAAGTACCTCAGGGGGCAGGATTCGGAACTTCGGGAGCAGGCGCCTTAAGTCTCGCTTTGGCTCTGAACCGTCTTTACGGCACCCCTCTCAATGAAGATCAAACCGCCGGCGTTGCCCATACCGCCGATGTTTTGTGCCGAACCGGATTGGGAACCGTCGTCGGTGAACAGAGAGGCGGTTTCGAACTGCGGCTGAAAGCGGGCGCTCCGCCATTCGGATTGATTGACGGATTTTTCCCAAATGAAACGATTTATGTTGTATTTGCACTTTTCGGACCGCTTTCAACGGTGCGCTCACTTTCAGACCCACTCGTTCGCGAACGAATCAATCGCTCCGCAGGCGAACGACTGCTGCGCCTTCAAAACGACCCGACTCCGCAGCGATTTTTAACCGAGGCAGCCGATTTTTCGACGGAAGCTGCTCTTTTTTCCGAAAACGGACGCAAAGCAGCCGCACTTTTGGAAAAATACGGTAAACGAGCCGCCATGCTGATGTTCGGAGACGGCGTCTACACCTTTTGTTTCGATAAAAGAGAAGCGCAAAAATTGAAAAAAATGCTGAAAAAGAATCTCAAAAGTGATATACTCATTTCAACCGTTTCCGAAAAAGGAGCCAGAATCCGATGAGTTTTAAAGACGTTCCGCCGAGCCATCCGCGCTACCGCTCTCTTTTGATGCGTCATTTGATTACGGAAGGCGGAAAAAAATCGATTGTCGCCGAATCGGGATTGATTGCCCACGGTCGAGGAGAAGCGTTCGATTATCTGTTGGGAGAAGAGACGAAACCGTTTGCGTTGAAAGCGATTGAAGCGGCGGCGGCTTTGATTTTCGAATCCGAACGGCCGGTTTTCTCGGTCAACGGAAACGCTGCGGCGTTGTGTCCCGATGAAATTGCCGAAATCGAACGGATTTCTCCGATTGGTATCGAAATCAATCTGTTTTACCGCACACCGAAACGGGAAAAAGCAATTCTGAAGCATTTGAAAAAACACGGAGTCAAAACCGTTTTGGGAGTCAAAAAATCCGATACGCTGCGGCTTTCATCGCTCGACCACGCACGGCGTATCGTCGACCGCAACGGAATTGCAGCGGCCGATACAGTGATGATCCCATTGGAAGACGGCGACCGCGCCGAAGCCCTTGTCCGCGAAGGAAAAAAAACCGTCGTTATCGACCTGAACCCGCTTTCGCGCACGGCTGTTTCGGGAACAATCACCATTGTCGACAACATCACCCGCGCTCTGCCGCTTTTAATCCGCAAGCTGCAGGAAACGGCTGCACTCTCCGGAGAAGAACGCAAAAAAATTCTTGATGAATACGATAATACGGCCATTCTGAAAGAGGCGGAGAAAGCCGTCAGGGGAATTTTATGAAACGAAGTTTCGGGAAATACCGAGAAACGGGCGAACGGCTGACAATGCTGACCGCCTACGACGCGGCGTTCGCTTCCTTGCTTGAAAAAGCCGGTATCGACTGTATCCTTGTCGGCGACAGTTTGGGGAATGTGTTCCAAGGCGTTTCATCTACAAGAGAAGTAACGGTAGAACAGATGGTTTACCACACCCGATCCGTCCGAGCTGGCGCCCCGAACGCGTTTATATGGACCGATATGCCGCATCTCAGCTATGAAACTCCGGAAAGTGCCGTTGCCAACGCCCGCCGTTTGATTGAAGCGGGCGCCGACGGCGTCAAACTGGAAGGCTACTGCAAAGGAATTGTCCGAACGCTTACCGAAGCCGGAATTCCCGTGTGCGCCCACATCGGACTCCTTCCGCAAACGGCTGACAACTTCAAAGTCCGCGGCAAAGAAGAGAGTGAACAAATAAAACTCAAAAACGAAGCGGCCGCTCTTCAGGAAGAAGGTGCCGTCATGACAGTCATCGAATGCACCTCTTCCGCATTGGCGGCAGAAATTACGGAATCGCTCTCCATTCCGACCATCGGAATCGGCTCCGGCAGAGACTGCGACGGACAAGTCCTTGTCGTCAACGATATGCTCGGTCTCAAAGAAGAAAAAGGCGCCAAATTCGTGAGACGATATGCTGAACTCTCCTCTGTTATCATCAAAGCGGTTCAATCATTCATCTGCGACGTCCGCTCAGGCGATTATCCCTCACAAAACGAGTCGTACCGCTGATGATTTTTCCTAAAAAACCGTTTACAAAATCAAAAATTGACCGCATTCTGAGAAAAGAATTGCAGCAGGATTTGTCGTTCCGAAGCGGAAAAATCATCGGCAGTATGTGTTCCGATCCTCCGGCGTTTTGCAGCCGTATTTTCCGCCGTTATATTGGGAAAAACCTCGGCGATCCGGGACTGTGTCCGGGAACGGCAAAAATCGAACAGCAGGCGGTTGAAATGCTCGGTTCCCTGCTCGGAAATCCGCATGCGGCCGGAGTTTTCACGACGGGAGGAACGGAAGCCAACATTCTGGCGCTGCTGACAGCAAAAAAACTGTCGCCGTCGAACCGAAGGGAGGTGATTCTCTCCGACTGTGCTCACTTTTCGTTTATCAAAGCGGCCGAAATGATGGATCTTAAACTGATTTTCATTCCTCATAAAGAAGATTTTTCGATTGACGTTGAAGCCGCCGCCGCCGCGATAACGGAAAACACATTGGCGCTGATCGGTATTGCCGGAACCACGGGAACCGGAGCGGTCGACGATATTCCCGCTCTGGGAGCGTTAGCCGAAAAACACGGCGTTTATCTTCATACGGACGCCGCTTTCGGCGGTTTTGTCCTGCCGTTTTTGGAAAAAGCGGGTTTCCCCTCCAAACCGTTTGATTTTTCGATTCCCGGCGTCTCATCCGTCACCATCGATCCCCACAAAATGGGACGGGGCGTCACTCCCGGCGGCTGCATTTTATACCGTTCGGCTGAAATTGCCGAACGAGCCGCCTTTCCCGTCTCTTATCTCTCCGGAGGAAAAACAAAGCACCTGACACTCGTCGGAACCCGCAGCGGCGCAGCGGTTTTGGCCGATTGGGCGCAAATTGTCAGACTTGGCGAAAGCGGTTATGTCAAAATTGTCAAAAAATCAATGCTCCTCGCCCATTCGCTCGCCGAACGTTTGAATCAAATCGACGGAATCCGCTGTGTAAAAGAACCGGAACTCAATGTTGTCGCTTTTTGTTCGACAAAAACCGACAACGAAATCCTTTCTAAGCGGCTGCGGGCGAAAGGCTGGGCGCTCTCTTTCTTCGGTGAATATCTGCGCATCGTCGTCATGCCCCATGTGACGGAAAAGGCTGTGCGCTGTTTTTTACGCGATTTACGAAAAATTACGGAGACAGAAAATGCATGAACCTCACCCGTCAGCCGATATCATCGGAACTCTTTCTTCCGATCTAAAAGGCAAACGCATCGTGCTGGCGCTTTGCGGCAGCGTTGCCGTTCTGAAAAGCATCGAACTGTCGCGGCTGTTGATGCGTCACGGAGCAGAAATCATTCCTGTTATGAGCCATGCGGCTGCCGAGCTTGTTTCTCCGCAGCTGCTGCACTGGGCGACCGGACGCAAACCGATTCTCGAATTAACCGGCGATGTCGAACACGTTTGTTTCGCGGGGAATACGGCGACGAAGGCCGATTTACTGCTGATTGCACCGGCGACCGCCAACACTGTCGGAAAAATCGCATGCGGAATCGATGACACTCCCGTTACGACTTTTGCGACAACCGCACTCGGTGAAGGAATTCCGATTATCTTGGTTCCATCCATGCATGAACCGATGTTCCGCCATCCCGCCGTTAAAGAAAACCTCAGCCGATTACGCAGTTGGGGCGTTTCGATACTCGCCCCCCGAATGGAAGAAGGAAAAGCCAAAATTCCTGACGAAGAGACAATTCTGAAGGAGGTTAAAACCCGGCTGACACTCTCCTGCTCGGACCGTTTTCTGCAAGGAGAACGAATTCTTGTCACAACAGGACGCACCGTTGAATATCTTGACAATGTACGAGTGATTACCAACAATTCCAGCGGGAAAATGGGGGCAGCTGTTGCCGAAGCAGCGCAGCGGGCAGGTGCGGATGTAACGCTGATTGCTGGAAAAACGGCGTGCCGACTGCCGGAAAGTGTGCGCATTATCAAGACGGAGACCGCCGATCAAATGGCTGCCGCCGTCGAAGCCGCGTTAAAGGAAACCAAATACGACCGCATCATCGCCGCCGCGGCTGTCGGCGACTGGAAGCCGGAAGTTCCCTTCAAAGGAAAAATTTCGACCCATGAAAACGACCGACTCTCCGTGACGTTGGTGCCGACCGTCAAAATTCTCGACCGCCTCCGCACACTGTCGCCCGAAAGTCAAATCACTGCTTTCCGCGCACTGCCGCAATCCGATGAAACGCTTCTCCGCGAAGATGCCGTGCGTCGTATGAAAAAAGCCGGAGCCGATTTTATCGCTGTCAATGACGTTTCCGCGCCCGGATGCGGATTCGAAACAGACACGAACCGATTGCTGATTATTTCCGCAGACGGAACGGTCAGCGATACGGGTTTTGTTTCCAAAACTTCAGCTGCCGAAATTTTACTGCGGCGAATCGCCGATCAGTGAAACCGCTTCTTTTGGGACCCAACAGCGAGAACGGTCTCGTAAAACAATTTGCAGCCAACCGAATCGTTCGTCGATGACTCTCACTTCACTTCCTGCCGGAACCGGGCGCAGGTAAGCGGGGTCGTAAGCAAGGTGGTTGCCGGAGCGGCCTTCGGTTTCACTCAAAATGACCCCTTCCCTGCGGAAGGTTTTTTCAGCAACGGTCACAGTCACGGAAAGGAAGTCCGCGGCCAAAAGAAAAGCCACAACGACTGCGGCCGCCTTTTTCCGTCCCCATCCGCCATGAATCAATGCCGATGCGGCAATCAACGACAAACCGAAAAGCAGCAATGGCAGCACCGCCGCCCGCACGGAAAACGGAATACGGTAATGGGGGAAAAAGACAGTCTCGAAAATCTTTACCTGAATCGGAACTTCAATCTCTTCGTTTAAACGCAGCCGAGCCGCGTTTAAAGCGGTGCGGACAGAGGCGTTATCGCGGAATGACTGCGATTGCCGATAATAATAAACGGCTTTTGGAAAATCATGGCGTAAAAACGCCGTATTCCCGAGGCAAAGATAAACCGCCGCATTGGGAAATTCGGCTGCCGATGCGCGGTAAAGCGCTTCACTTTTCTCAAATGCGGCGGCTGACGCCGAAGCGTCGGTTTTCATTAAATCCAAACCTTCCCGAAAAAATTTTTCAGCTTCGGCAATGCGTTTTTCGGCGTTCGAAGCGAATCCGGAAACGGCGAGCGCTGCCATTAAAAGAATCAAAACTCGTTTCATCGCAGTCCCTCCTTCAACCTCGCAAACGCCTCTCCGGCGTCGAATTCACCGGCGCTTCCGGAAAAAAGCGCCCGTTCAACCTCATCTTCGATGACCGAACACACCGGACAGACCGCTTTAACATCATCGTACTCATTCAAAAGATTGAGGAACGATTCAAGCTTCTTTCCATCGTTTCGTCGAAGAAGAGATTCAAACCGCTGCAGCAGCTCTCTCTTACGGGAAGCAAGAGTCGGCGAACGGCGTTTACGAAGACACAAAATAACAGCTACCGCAATCGGTATCAATGCAATAACAAACGAAACCGCGTAAACAATCCAAAACAACGGACGATACGGAAACCGACTCTCCTTTTTTAATAACGCCGAAGCAGAAGGATTGGCTGGCAGCAAGTTTTCGATTTTTTCCATCGATACTTTTTCCCGTTCGGCGGAATCAAACGAAAACTCTTCAATTTGTTCTTCGACTAAAGCCGGCGACGGATTCACCTTTAACGGCAGCGCTGACGCCGTTACGGTTTCGTAACTCTCCGATTCGGGATTAAAAACAACGCACGGATAAGCGGGAATTTCATCGACATCAGCCGAAAGCGGACGGATGGTGTAGACAAAGACCGTTTTACCGTTCTCATTCATTGCCGGCGAATGGTGTTCGGGAATCCGAAAGCGCGACTCAAACGAATCGATCCGATTCAACGGCGGTAAATCCGAAGGAACGTTTTCTACACCTTCGACCGTCAGCCGATAAGTAATCGGATCACCGACAAACGCTTCAGTCAAATCGGCTTCGGCGCTCAAACGCGGAACGCCGACAATACCGGAAAAATTCGCCGGTTGAGGCTGCGGCAGCGCAAGAATTTCCAACTGACCGCTCTCCGCCGGAATGACAACCGACTCATACTGTTTGTCAGCAACCGTACGGCCGAAAATATCGACCGATTCGCGGACGGATGTCACCGCTCGAAACGAAGCTCTTGCCTCATCGAATGAATAAACTCCCGGTGTTTGCGCTGTAAAACGCAGACGGGCAGAAAAAACCGCTCTTGAACGGATCGCCTCTTCCCTTTTAACGGGAAAATAGCCGTCGTTAATTTTGATATTTCCGGCATCCGTCTCCGTGTAATTTTTGACAGGTGAAAGCTCAGTTCCGTTTAGAAACGGAATTTCAATTTCCGGAGTTCCGATTTCGGAGGAAATTTCCAATTCGACAGTCAAATCAACCGATTCGCCGACATAAACGCGCTCTCCGTTTTCGACTCTCAATATCAACCGATACTTTTCATTGCGCTCAATCTCCTTTACTGTCAGCTTAGCCGGAGATGTGCTCATTTCCCGATCGCCGACGGAAACCGTCGTTTGCGGAATGATATAAACGCCCGGTTTCTCCCCCGTTACGGCGTAAGTAAAGCGGTATTGGTACACTGTCCGCGTTTGACGGCGGCCGTTGACGATTGTTGTCGTCACCTGAGTCGAAACATTCTCCCCTTGATACTCAATTTTCAAGCCCAAAACCGCGCGCAGCGGTTTTAAAACCGGTTTTTCTTCCGTTTGCAAAGAAAACGAGAGATAGACTGTTTCGCCGACATATGACTCCGAACGGCTGAGAGAAGTCGAAACGTTCTGCGGAAATGCGGCTTGAGCGGTTAAAAACGACGGCAACAGCAATAAAAACAGAAATCTTTTTTTCATCACCAATTCCTCTCCGTATCATCATAGGAAGGCACCCGATTAAATAGCGGGCGTTGCCGGCGCATAGCCGCTTCCCGTTCCAACAACTCTGCCGCTTCCCGCATCCGTGCCGCCTCTTCCTGAGAAAGGGCGTCTTCTTCGGATTTCGGCTGCCCGAAAGCGTCTTTTTCTCCTTCTTCGGAAGCAGCGCCTTGACCTTCGCCGGGATTTTCTTCTTCGGAAACGCTGTCCTCTTCTTTTCCGGAATTCGTCCGGTCGGAATTTTCACTTTTGTTCTCTTGCGAATCCTGTTTTTCAGATGAATCTTCGCTGCTTTCTTCTTCCGATTCTCCGGAGGAGTTTTCTTTGTTTTCAGCAGAATCCGATTCATCGGATGAACTTCCTTCATTTTTATCGGAGTTTTGTTCTTCGGAGTTTTGTTCGCTGCCGGACAAACGAACTCTGACCCACTCCGCATTGACAGCCGCTGCTGCAAACGATTCGCTGCAACACGCCTGCGCCAGGCAATAAAGTTCCAGAGCTTGACGAAGGCGATTTTCGCTGTCAGCAGAGGAAAGATCTGCCGATTCACCGGAAGAAGCGAGCGCTTCCTTTACCGACGCATTGCCCGCATTAAAATAAATTCGTGCTGCCAGCCCGGGCGATGGATCTTTTTCAATCGCTTCTTTGTAACGGTCAGCGGCTTCCGTAAAACGACCTTCCCGATACAACTCATTCCCCTCATTGTACAGCGACGCCGCCGAACGAAACGTACAGGCGGAAAAAAATATCGGAAACACTGCCGCAAACAAAATCCGCTTCATGCCGCCGCCCTCCGCAAAAAAAGCGCTGCTGTCATTAAAATCAAAGCCGGCAATAGAAAAATTCGATATTCGTTTTTGTAATCTTCAAAATCTCCCGAATCATAACGACGTTGATCGGCGCCTTTCACCAATTCGGTATAAATCGATGCCAGATCAAAACTGCCTCGTGAGATATTCAAATATTTTCCGCCGGGAGTTGCCGCCGCCATTTTTCTCAAAGTTGTCGAATCGAGACGGCTCCAAACTTCTTTTCCTTTATACATCAGAAATCGCTCCGTTCCCGAAGGATCGGTAACGGGAATGCGAGTGCCGGTAGTCTCGTTGCCGAGTCCGATACAAATCAACCGAATGCCTTTTTTCCCGACCGCTTCAGCTGCTTGAATCGGAAAACTGCCTTGATCTTCTCCGTCGGTAATCAAAATGATGTCTCGGTAACCATCAGAGGCTTCCGAATCGGGAAAGATGAACTGCATGGTTTTGCGCAGCGCATCGCCTGTCATCGTTCCGCCGCGATCGACCGTATTGACCGAAAGTTCATCCGCTGCCCGCCGCAAAAACGCATAATCGGTTGTCAAAGGCGCCATGACAACGGTGCTGCCGGCAAACGCAACCAAAGCCGCTCGGTCGCCTTCAAGCAAATCAATGGTATCTTTAATGGCTGTCTGAGCCTGAACCAAGCGGTTGGGATTTAAATCCCGTGCCAACATACTTTGAGAGACGTCGACAAGGAAAACGACATCCCGCCCCTCCGCCTGTACCGTTCGCAGCTCCTTCTCCCACGCCGGACCGGCCGCCGCCGTTACACAAAGAGGCAAAGCCGCAGCTGCACAAAACGCAGCTGCCGACGAAAAAAAACGGGCGCTTCGAGAGCGAGGATAACGCCGCGTATAAATTTTATCGATACGGCGCCGTTTTTTTACCGCGACAGCCGCTGCCGCAACTAAAAACGGCAGCAGCCATAAAAGAAAAAATGCTTCAGGATAAAGAAATACAAACTCTTGCATCAATTCCTTCCGTACACCGTCAAAGCCGAAAACATCGAAACAAAAAAAAGCACCACCGCCGCCGTTAAAAACGGCCGATAGCGTTCCTCCGTCTGAGTAAGAGAAGAAACTTCAAAAGCCGTCTTTTCCAATCGGTCGATTTCTTTGTAAACCTCAAGCAATTCCAATGCACTGTCGGCGCGAAACGCCTGTCCGCCGGTCATCTCGGAAATAGCCGTCAAATCGGAAAATCCCGTCGGATGACTGAAAACGGGAAACTTTTGCCCGTAATAATCAATGTAACCGCGTCCGCCGAAAAAGATGCAGTAAACGCGAATACCCCACTCTTTCGCCAGTTCGGCCGCCTCAAACGGCGTCTTTTCGCCGACGTTATTTTCACCATCTGTCAAAAGAATCACTACTCGACTGTCGATTTTAAAATCCGCATCTTCGTCAAAAGCTTTCAACCGCGCCGCAGCCAACGCCAACGCATCTCCGATGTTGGTTCCGTCCTCCGTTTCGCTGCCGAGCGGCGTTTCAATCGAATCAATAATCGGCCCCAGCGCTTCATGCGAAACCGACAGCGGATAAACTGTGTCTGCATAACGGGCAAAGACAATCAATCCGATCAAGTCGTTCGGCCGCCCCTGCAAACCTTCTTTTTCATCACCGAAAACAAAGGCCTTTACCGCGTCTTTGGCTGACGCAAGCCGCTTTTGCGGAGGCAAACTCTCCAACAGAACCGTTTCCATGCTCGAAGAGCGGTCAAAAACCAACTCAACGGCAATGCCCTCCTTCGGCCGTTCCACCGACTCGGTAACTTTTTGAGGTCCGGCAGCCGCAATAATGCCGAACAGCAGAGCCATCACAAAAAGCAGTTTTGGAATAAAAGCTGTTTTTGTCCGAAACGATGCCGGCGGCGTTTCTCCGAAAAACGAAATCGATGAAAAAACCGTTTTCGGACGGCGCTTCTTCCGAAAAAGCACAAAAACAAGATAGAGACAAAGCGGAATCAGCAGGAGAAACGCATAAGGAGAGGCGAAACTCATTTCTTTGCGGCCTCTTCATTTTTTAAACGATTCCACTCTTTTTGAAACGAAATAAAGAAATTTAAATCTTCTGTCAACTCGAGTTTTCCGACAGAAGCTTTTGCGAAAGCGATTTTTTGATATTTCTCCGTTCTTTCACGCAGTTTTTGTATCGTTTCAACGGGGAACCGCCTCATCATCTCATCGATTTGCGCCTCATCCTTCATAGAAAGCATCACCGCCCGCAAGATCAAAACGGCAGCTTGATCGATTTTCAGCGTATCGAAACGGTTGGCAACCGCCTCGTTTAGTGCCGTCAAAATGTTCAGCGGCTGAAGGTCAATTGCCTCCTTTAAACGTTTTTTGAGGATCCGATAACGCACCAGAAGTGCAATCAGGATCGCAAACAAAAGAACAAAAACGACTGCGCAGACAATCATCAGAATCAAGAACAAATCGGTTCCGTCATTCTGAATCGGCAGAATTTCGGTTGGGAGCGTGCCGCTTTCAGTCTCGCTGAAAACGGTAATCGGAATTTCATCAATGAAAAATTCACGCTCTTCCGGAAAAGCAACTTTCAGCCGCGGCAGAACATATTCGCCGGGAACGGCTGAGTCGAAGCGGTAAACGGTTTTCCCCGGCGTTTCAAAAGTGTCAAGAATGGTCAGCGGCGGTTCTTCGCTCCATGCCAGCACGGGAAGTTTTCCGTCTTCACGGTGCGTTTCAACGCTTACCGTCAGCCGCTCGGCCGGATTGACGGCAACACTGTCAACCGAAACGGTAATGGTTCCTGTCGGAATCTGATACGTTTTGGACATTTCCGGCAACGGTTCGCTGCGCGCACAAGAAAGAAAAACAAACAGCAAAACAGCTGTCAAACGCATCGGAATTTTCATATCCCCTCCTGAAAGCGGTGCTCTCTGTCGAAAAACAGCCGCCGCAGCGGCTCAATCCAATCGCGGTCGGTTTCAATCAGCAAAGGATCGGCACCGCACTTCCGCAATTTTTTCATCAGCTCCCGATCTCGGCGAACGGCAGCTTCTTCGTAACGACGGCGCACGGAAGGCGATGCTGTATCAATGAGTACAGTTTTCCCGCTCTCACCGTCGGCAAATTCCATCAAACCGCAGGAAGGCAAGCGTATTTCCGCCGGATCCCTCAATACGACGGGAATCAAATCATGCTTGACAGCCGTCTGTTTGAGAGCCCGTTCCCATCCCGAATCGATAAAATCGGAGAAGAGAAAAACGACCGCCCGCTTGGATGTGATTTCACCCAAATCGGTCAAGGCGGCTGAAATCGAAGTTTTCTTTGCCCGGCACTCAAACGCCAACAGATCCCTTGTCAACCGAAGATAGTGCCATTCGCCTTTCGACGGAGCGACACGAAGCTCGCTGCGGTCGCTGAACAGCAAGAGACCGGTGCGGTCACGGTTCAGTCCGGCGGCAAAGGCTAAAGCACAAACCATTTCGGCAGCCACCTCTTTCTTGGTCTTTCCGCCCGTACCGAAATCCGCCGAGCCGGAGACGTCGACCGCAAAAAAAAGCGTCAATTCCCGCTCTTCGGCAAAGCGTTTGATGTGCGGTTTGCCGGTTTTAGCTGTCACATTCCAATCGATAGCGCGATAATCGTCTCCGGGAGCATACTCACGCACCTCTTCGAATTCGATACCGCGGCCGCGAAAAGCGCTCAAATAACCTCCGGAAAAAGAGCCGGAGGTCTTTTTGCGAGTCATGATTTTAATATATTCAATTTTTTTTCTTAAATCGGCGTTTAACATGCGGGAATGGGACACGCCTTTTGAAGTTCGTCAATGACTGCATCCGAAGTCTTTCCTTCGGCCATTGCTTCGTAACCGAGAATCACTCGATGCCGTAAAATGTCCGGCGCGACGGCGGCGATGTCCTCCGGTTTGACCCAATTTCTTCCGTTTAAGACGGCAGTGGCTTTAGAGGCTTTCGCCAGAGCGATGACGGCGCGAGGGGAAGCGCCGAAGGCGATCAGCGGTTTCAGCCGCCCCAATCCGACAGAAGCAGGATCCCGCGTTGCCCGAATCAAATCGACGATGTATCCTTTCAGTTTGTCGTCGAGATAAACTTCATCGAGCAGAGTTTGAAACGAGAGCAACGTCTGCGCCGAAACCGCGCCTCGACGCACAGCCGGCATCTCGCTGAGACTCATCGACTCCAAAATCCGAAGCTCCTCGTCCCGATTCGGATAGGTAATGTTCAGTTTCATAAAAAAACGATCAACCTGCGCTTCCGGAAGTGCATAGGTTCCTTCCTGATCGATGGGGTTCTGCGTCGCCAGAACAAAAAACGGTTTCGGCAATGCGAAAGTTTCATCGCCGAGCGTTACCTGCCGCTCCTGCATGCATTCCAACAGAGCCGATTGAACCTTCGCCGGAGCGCGGTTGATTTCGTCCGCCAAAACGATGTTGGCAAAAACCGGACCTTTCTTTGTCGTAAATGCACCTTTTTGCGGATTGTAAATCAACGTTCCCAACAAATCTGAGGGAAGCAAATCCGGCGTAAACTGAATCCGTTTGAAGTCGGCATCGATGACCTGAGACAGAACGGAGACTGTCAGCGTTTTTGCCAATCCGGGAACACCTTCAAGCAAAACGTGACCGCCGCAAATCAATGCCGTCAACAGACGGTCGATCATCATCTCTTGACCGACAATAACCTTTGCGGTCTCGGATTTAATTTCGTTTAAAACCGCACACTCTTTTTCGAATTTTTTTTCGTCAGACACAACTGCTCCTCTTTCTCTTAAAACACCTTTCCGGATCAATCGTTACACGGAAAAAGCCGGTCGGCAATCAGGCGGCAGTTTCGTTCGCAAATGTCATAAACCGCTGCAAACCCCTCTCTGCCGCCGTAATACGGATCCGGTACGTCCCGGCTGCCGTCGGCATCGGGTTGATCCCACTCCCGAAACAGTCGGATTTTGTTCCAGTATTTTTCACCCAATTCATCGGAAAGGCGGTCATAAATCTCTTCATCCATTGCAAAGATATAATCGAATTCACTGCCGTCGCGGTTTGTGATTTTCCGCGCACGGTGGGTCAAATCGATTCCGTGGCGCGCCGCTTCCGTTCTCATCCGAGGATCCGGCAAATCGCCGCTGTGCCACCCCGAACAACCGCAGCTGTCGGCCGTAACCGCCGCGCTCAATCCCCGCTCTTCGATTTCCTTTTCGAAAAGCGCCTGCGCCAACGGCGAACGGCAAATATTTCCGAGACAAACAAATAAAACGCGTTTCAAGCTTACTCCTTAAAAATTCTCGGCACGCGGACATTTAATCCGGTTGTCATTTCGTATCCGATGGTACCCGCCGCCGCCGCAACTTCGTCGGCCGACAGCGTTTTGTTTCCCTCTGTCCCCCAAACGGTCACTTCGTCGCCGACAGACGCTTCGGGAACAGCGCTAACATCAATCATTGTCAAATCCATGCACACCCGTCCGACAACCGGCACCCGTTTGCCGCGCAGCAGCATCTCTCCGCGGTTGGAGAGACAGCGGTGATAACCATCGCCGTAACCGACGGCCACTGTTGCAATTCGCGACGGATGATGACTTTTCCATATCGAACCGTAACTGACGGGAAATCCGGCCGGAACCTCTTTGAGATAAATGATTCGCGAACGCAGTGTCATGACAGGACGGAAACCGAGTGCGGCGACATCGACAAATTCCGACGGACGCAAACCGTATTGTACAATGCCAACGCGGCACATATCGAGGTGCATTTGAGGAAATCGCAGCGTCGCCGCACTGTTGGCGCAGTGACAAATCGGCGGGCGCAGATTCTCTTTTTCTAAAATCCGAATCAGCCGCGAAAAACTGTCAAATTGGGTAAGGCAAAAAGCGGTCTCTTCTTCGGCGGCATCAGCAGAAGCAAAGTGAGTGTAGAGTCCTTCGAGTTCCACTCCCGGCAACGAGGCAACCGAACGAACTGTCCGCAGCGCATCGGAAATATCAGCACTGAATTCGTTAAAAGAAAACCCAAGCCGCCCCATGCCTGTATCGACTTTGAGGTGAACCTTAACCGAAGCGCCGCCGAGACGGCTGCTCAATTCCCGCGCATCGTCAAATCCGTTGACCGACAACGTGATTCCGGCGGCGGCGGCTTCCCGCGCGTTTTCCGGCGGCAGCGCTCCTAAAAGCAAAATCGGCGCGCCGATGCCCGCCGCCCGCAGTTCAAACGCTTCTTCCGGCCGGGCAACAACCAAAAAAGAAGCGCCTTCGTTTAACGCCGTCCGGGCCGTCCTGACGGCTCCGTGACCGTATGCGTCCGCTTTGATGACCGCAGCCATCCGCACCGTCGGCGCCATCAACGCTTTCAACCGACGGTAATTGCCGGCAAGCGCCTGTAAATCAATTTCCGCATAGGTAACCGGCTCAATTTTCATCAGCTCCGTTTCCGCCTCAATCTTCATCCATAATACAGCTGTTCATCATTTTATCACTCATTAATGCAAAAATCAAGCACGTACCGAGATCCCTCATAATGCCGACTGCATGTCTTTGCGGAAAACAAACACCCGCCCTTCCGGGCGGGTGTGCGGCGGCTGTCAGCGGCTTAAATTCTGAGTTTTTTCCTCCTCCGTCACTTCCCCAAACCTCGTCCGTTTGCCGTCGGCTGTGTTGACGCCGTATACGACATCATTGTAAACAAAGTAAAACATCTTTTTTTCGTCAAGCTTAACATTCAGGCCACTTGCATTATTAACGGGAAAATCACCCTGATCCGTCCATGTGTCCCAATAAGGCACTTCTATCTCAGTCTTAAACACGTCTATAGAGCCGTCATATATAGTTTTATCTTTCAATACAGCAAATTTTATCAATATGATATTGAGTCTATCCGTTTCAATAATTATTTCACTTGACATCGACCCCGATTCTGGGTGCCCCAATTCTCCCAACTCCAACATCCGTTTGACTATTTCTTCTGTCAGTTCAAAATAGATACTCTCTTTATCCTCCGGATTCATTTTGCGGATGCGCAGGAGTCCCACAATCCATTCTTCTCCGTTTGATATTCGTATAATTATGTCGTAGTCGCGGGGGATAAATCTTGGAATACTGATCCCCCATAATCCGTATAAATAATTCTGCTCTCCGGAAGGAATTGTTCCGGCAATATACAGAATTTCTTTACCAAACGCACTCCATGGTTTGTCGGAAGGAGAGAGAGAGGCGTAATGACAATAATCTATCGCTCTCCCATCCGTCCCGTTCTTAAGATAAATCTTTACATCTTCTATGAAAGCCACCTCTTCCCCGCAGGCAGCAAAACCGGTTAAAACCGCAATCATCAATAACCATTTCATCGTTTTCATTTATTTCCTCCTATTTACTCACCGTAATATCCCAAAACTGATAAACGGAGTGGCGCGCCGCCGCCAATCCGTCGGCGGTCGTTGTCGGATCCTTCATATTGAAAGCATAAACCCACTTGTGGGAATTCCGGACTGTCCTGCCGTTTTTGGTATCTTCAAAGGCCGACGGTCCCCATCCGAAGTTGCAGTAATAACGGATGTAGGCGTTGGAACCGGAGACCCGCTTGGCGTGCTCCACAACCACGTAGTGACTCATGGCTCCGATTCCGTCTCCATTAATCAGCAGGACGACCGGTCTGTCTGCGGCCAGCGAATCGTAAATTTTATTGAATTTGCTGTCGTATCCGCCGTACCGCGCTTCTACCGTTCCTCTGAAGCCTCTTGCGGCCAACCACTCTGTTACGTTTTTCATTTTGCTTGGCAGGGTATAGCCCTGTTCCTTGTAATTCCCCGTATCCAGCGCATTTGCCATATGGGATAACGTCTCCTTCAATGCTTCGGGATAACCATCACCAAGACCATGCAAACTTCCGTTGTAAAGAAGATTATTCATCCCCTTTTTTTCCTGCCAGTAAGCAAACACAAGCGCATACGCCAAGGGGCCGCATCCGATTGCTCTTTTCTTATTATTGCCGTCAACAACATTAAACTGCGTCCATTTCGGCGTGGAGGTCGTCGCGGACGCGTCCCAACTGGTTCTCAAATAGACTTCGGCGTTGCCCCGTCCCGTCATGCCGCGGGCGCTGACCGCCGCGTCGGTTTCCACCACTTCCGTCAGCGGCGAACCGCCGTTAAGAGCCACCGCCGCGCGGTAGGCGTCAAAATCAAAATCTTCACCCAATCCGACCGCGGCCAGCGGCTTTTTCCCTCCGCTCTCCGCTCCGCGCGCCGTAATACCTCCTTCATCCTTCTCAAACGCCGCCGACGCTGTAAAACCGTAACGGTAAACCGCCAACTCTTCCCAGCTCCTGCCCGTCGCCTCTTCATAATACTCGTTCAGGGTCGTTCCCTCTTCGCTGGCCTCCGTTACCGTAACGTCGCTTCCGTTGACGTTCACCAAAACGTATCCGCTCTCTTTTCCGTCCGTCACCACCTTGCATTCGTAATACGAAACCCCTTCAATCCCGTCCAAATAGACCGGAAAGGCGTCCGTAACGGCAGACGAAGCGTTCCAGACGTAGGTGCGTCCTCCCGAGGCAATCTCCCTCACCTCTTCTTGCGCCAGCTCAACGGCCCGTTCCTTGGTCAGAACGGTTGCCTCCGGCGCAACCGGCGGAGACAGCGTTGTTTCCGCGCAGCCTGCCAGAAGGAAGGACAGTACAGCCGAAACACATTGTTTGGAGCCTTTCATAGGCAAACTCCTTTTTCTTTATGTTTCATTATCACATGAAAATTTTCAAATTGCAAATCAAATTTTCATTAAATTGTTAAGATTATTTTTTATCCGTTCCAAATTGACACCGCCGTCCGCTTATCCGGAACAAAAACCCGCAGAGCCGGAAAGCGGCGGATCCGCCAAAGAGACGGAACGCCGGCCGAAGGCGCGAGGGATTGAAGCGGAAATGAGCGGCGGACGGGAAAAGAGCGTAGGGCAAAGCGGCAGCTTTGCCGGGTGGAAATCGCGGGAGGCCGCGAATTGCAGCGGAAAGCCCGGCGCGCACCGCAGGCGGTGCGCGCGCGCCCGGAAAGAAAAGCGTCAGCGGCGGCGGACGACCAGAAGCACCTCTTCGGCCAGCAGATCGTCTTCTTTTGAGAAGGGAGAGACGGCGTTATCGGCAAAGGCGTATCCGGCGGCGATTTTCAGTCCGCTCTCTTCAATCCAGCCGACGATGTCGTTGACGGTGCAGAGATGGATATTGGGCGTGTCGTACCATTCGTAAGGGAGGGTCCGGGATTTCGGCATACGGCCTTCTTCCGCCAGAAAGCGGCGCACCCGCCAGTGTCCGAAGTTGGGACAGGTGATGATGCCGTAGGTGCCGATGCGCAGCATTTCCCGCAGCGCCGCGGCCGGACGGTTAAGGGTCTGAATGGTATCTTCAAGAATCACGTAGTCAAAAGTGCCGTCGCCGTAAAACTGCAGTCCTTTTTCAAAGTTGATTTGGAAGACGGCGATTTTGCGCTCCAGACAGCGGTAGACGTTCTCCAAGTCCCGTTCGATGCCCTGCCCGAAGACCCGTTTTTCGCGGATGAGGCGGTAAAGCAGGTCGCCGCGGCCGCAGCCGAAATCCAGCACTTTGCTGCCGTTGGGAATCAGGTCGACAATGACATTGTCGCGCCAGCGTTTGATGTCGGCCGGTTCCGTTTCGCCGGTTTCGAAGGCAGAAAAGGCGCGGCGGATATTGTTTTCATACTCATTGCGAAGCGGACTCATCTCCGACCTCCTTGTTTAAAAAGGCTCCGAGAATGCGGGAAACCGCTTCGGTCTCCAGCAAGAAGCCGTCGTGGCCTTTGCGCGAATCAACCAAAACGTAGTTAACCGGCTTTCCCAATCCGGCAGCTACTTTGGCGATTTCCAAGCTCTGTTCGGGTGTGTAGAGCCAGTCGGTTTTGAAGCTGACAAGCAGCAGTTCGGCTTTGATGCGGCGCAGCGCTTCAGCCGGATCACCGCAGCCCCATTGGACAGCCGCGTCGTAATAGTCCATCGCTTTGGTGATGTAAAGGTAAGAGTTGGCATCGAAACGATGAACAAACGAAAGTCCTTGATGGTTGAGGTAACTTTCGACTTTGTATTCGATCTGAAAGTTATAGGCGGGATTTTCGGTGTATTGAAACTCTCGCCCGAATTTATCATGAAAACTCTCTTCGGAGAGGTATGTGATGTTGGCAAGCATGCGCGCCATCGCCAAGCCTTTGTCCGGCTTCTCTTTTCCGTAATAATCGCCGCCGCAAAAATGAGGATCGCTCATGATTGAATGACGGCCGACCGTATTGAATGCCAGACCTTGCGGAGAGAGTTTATCGGCTGAAGCAAGGATAACAGCCTTATCCATAAAATCGGGATACGCCAACGCCCACTCCAGTGTCTGCTGCCCGCCTAAAGAACCGCCGATTACCGCGTACAGATGCGTGATTCCCAACTTTTCCAACAGCCGCTTTTGAATACGCACCCAGTCTCCGACAGTGACGACGGGAAACTCCAACCCATACGGCCGCCCTGTTTCGGGGTTGACGGATGCCGGCCCCGTCGTTCCGTAACAGCCGCCCAAAACGTTGGAACAGATGACAAACCAACGGTTTGTGTCGATGCCCTTCCCCGGACCGATGACGTTGTCCCACCAGCCGGGACGGTCTTTGCGCCACGGCCGATTGTCCCGCTTCCAATGAGCGTCCCACCCGGCGGCGTGAGCGTCACCGCTTAATGCATGACAAACAAGAATGCAGTTGCTGCCGTCGGCAGCGGGAGTTCCGTAGGTTTCGTATTCGACTTCAACATAGGGCAGCACGGCTCCCGAGTCAGTCAAAAACGGATCGTCGGAGTCGGCAACAACACAATGCCGGGCTTCCGTCCAACCGATCGACTGCGGAGAGTCGGGTAAATCGTAACGGGATGAATCTTCCATATTTTAACTATATCCGTTTTAAATAATCTTTTCAAGCCGAACGCAAATGCAAGCATTATCACAAATAACGCTCTAACTCACTGTTAATTTTTCGGAATTCACTTGCTTTTTTCATTCAATTGATTAGAATTTCAGTTGTTATGAAAAAGACAAACAAAAAACAGCTGTTTTTAGGTCTTGCCTTTTCGGCATTGATCCTCGTCATTCTTACTATCTTAATTACCATTATTGTGACTTCGGAATTGAATAAACGGCGGCAAATCGAAAAAATAGTTCTTCCTGTCGCGGTTTTAACCCCCGAAAAAGGAGAAATTCGTCAATCGATTACCATTAATGGCTACATCAACAACGAATCGACCGTCGACGTTATTCCGATGGCGCAGGGAGCTCTGCTTCAGCTCCATGTTAAAGAGGGACAATCGGTCCGAAAAGGTCAGCTTTTAGCAACCATCGACAGTTCGGCTCTGAACATACAGAAAGCGCAAGCCGAAAACGCCTATCAAACGGCAAAATCGGCGTTCGATCGGGTGGAGGCGCTCTATAAAGAAAATCTGACCAGCCGCCAGGATTACGAAAACGCAAAAAACATGCTGGCGGGAGCGAAGGCTCAAAATGACGCCGTTCAGCTTCAGCTTGACTATACGAAAGTCACTGCCCCGATTAACGGCAAAGTTCTTGTCATTATCACAAAAGAGGGATCGATTGCCTCGCCGCAGATGCCGCTGATGCGCATCTCCAATCCGGAGACAATCGCCGTTACCAACGCTCTGCCGGAAAAGTACTACGAAGAGTTTATCGAAAAACAGTCGCGGATGGAGGTGTATGTCCACCGCCCCAACAGCGACAATCCGCCTCAGCCGGCGTCGATTTTTTCGGTCAGCGACTTCATCGACTTTCAGAGCAAGACTTTTGTCGTCAAAAGTTCATTTGACCGCAACCCTGTCAACTGGGTGCCCGGAATGTTTGTCAAAACCGAATTTGTTTTGGAAAGCAAAAGAGACATTTACATGCTGCCGTTTGAACTGCTGGTCGCCGGCGAACGGCTTTGGATCGTTGAACGATCGGAAGAAAATCCCGAATCGGGAACCGCGCGCATGATTACGTTTGTACCAACCTATTATAATGCCGACTTTTTTGAAATTCCCGAAGAGTTTGCTTCTTACGAATTTGTTTGCGAAGGACAGGATTTTCTGTATGAGGGAGAAGCTGTCCGCATTGTCGGGGAATCGCAGGAATCCGAACAATGAGTTTACCCGAATTATGTATCCGGCATAAAGCCGCCGTTGCGATTCTGACCGCCGTCGCTTTTTTGGCAGGCATCCTCTCTTGGCAGGAAATGAATCAGGAGCTGATTCCCAACATTTCCATGCCGACGATTTACATCGCCATTCCCTATGAAGGCGCTTCTGCTGATCAAATCAACGACAAAATTACGAAAATTTTGGAAAACGAATTTTCAACGATGCCGAATTTGACGGAAATGACGGCGACCAACTTTTCGGGAGTCGCGCTGATGCTTCTGACCTTCGACGACTCCATCGATCTGTACACGAAAATTCTCGATGTGCGCGAAGTCATTAACCAAAATAAAAGCCGTCTTCCGGAAGACATTCGTGAACCGATTATCGCCTTCGGAGGCGCTACCGACATTCCGATTTTTTCGTTTGCGATTATCAGCGACTCCGATTTCGAAGAGCTGGTTCGATTTGCCGAAGAAGAACTGATCCCCGAATTATCGCACCTGCACGGTGTCGCCGAAGTCGAAATCGATGGTTACAAACGGAGACAGGTTGACATTACGCTGAGAATGGACGACCTTTCGGCCAACGGTGTTTCGGCTCTCGAGGTGTTTGGCGCCCTTTCAACAAAATCGGTCTCCATTCCCGCCGGATACGCCACATTCCAAAAGAAAACAGTCAGTCTGAAAACGGTCTCCGAAAGCGCCGACCTTGAAGAAATTCGAAACATTATTGTCGGAAGCGCCAACGGAGCGCCGATTTACCTCGAAAATGTGGCAGATGTTGAATTGCGTTACAACGAAAAAAGCCGCGACATCACCACCGACGGAAAAGAAGTCATCGTCGTCTCCGTTAAACGCCGTTCGGACGGAAACGCCGTTCAGATTATCGAAGAATCAAAGGAAATTTTGGCGGATTTCCGCGCCGCTAAAGGAAACAGCATCGATTTTCAAACGCTTGAAGACGACAGTACGATGGTCATCGATTCGATTAATTCAATCATTGAATCGGCTGTATTGGGAATCGTTCTGGCGATATTAATCATTCTGCTTTTTTTGCGGGATACACGCTCGACGATCATTATCGGAACATCGATTCCGCTGAGTATTGTGTGCAGCATCATCTGTATGAATGCGTTCGGAATTTCCATCAACTTTCTCAGCTTGTGCGGAATTACCGTTGCTCTCGGAATGGTAGTCGACAACTCGATTGTTGTGTATGAGAGCATTTTTACTCAACGCGATAAAGGAATGGATGCGGAAAAGTCGGCATCCGAAGGGAGCCGCATTGTCGGCGGCGCTATTCTGGCTTCGACAACAACGACAGCCTGCGTTTTTATCCCGCTGCTGTTTTTGGGAGGCATTGCCGGCATCTTTTTTAAGGACATTTCACTGACACTGGTTTTTTCGATTGTCGCCTCGTTGGTCAGTGCTTTGACAATTGTGCCGGCAATGTGTGCGCGATTTTTGCGCGGCGAAAACCGTTTTAAAGCGCCCCGGTTTCTGACAATTGTCAGCGATTGGGTGGAAACCGGACTGCAGCGCCTCTCCCGCTTCTACGGAAACGCCTTGGAAGCTGCTCTAACGCATCGTAAAACAGTTTTGGCGTTTGCCGTATTGATTCTGGTGATCAGCGCATTACTAATCTCAATGATGGGCGTCATCTTCCTTCCGCCGACAGACTACTCTAACATTAAAATGGAAATGACGGTCCCCGGCAGTTACACTTTCGAACAATCGAAAGAAAAAGTCCGAGAAGTCGAAAATAAAATCGTTGAAATTATGGGAGAAGACTTAATGCGCCGTGTCTTCTTCGTCAACAACGAACGCACCGACAACGTTTTTTTCATGAACGCAGCTCCCATTACCGCTACCCTCTTCCTGAAACCGGTCGGGGAACGGGAAAAAGGAGCTTTGGAGTGGATCGAAGAGTTGGAAGAGGTGATCAGCGACGAAATTACCGACTGCGAAGTGGTTTTTACCAACGGAGGACTTGATTATCTGCTGCGTTACGTGACCGGAGGCGATAAAATCTACTCCGTCAGCATCGAAGGGAACGATTTGGATATCATGTACAAGGCTGCCGTTCAAATCGAAAATCTAATGAAACAGGATCCCGAAATTTACAAGACAAAAAAGAGTATGGATCTGGGGAGCAAAGAGGCTGTCATCCGTCTGGATCCCGACCGGATGGGAACGATGGGAATCGACAGCAAACAGGCCGCCTTTACGACGCGCATTCTCTTCAGCCGCACCAACGTCGGCGTTTTCAGTCAGAACGGAATGCTTTACGATATGTATCTGAGCAGCGATTACGGACAGAAACCGATCACGCCGGAATCACTCGAGAATATCTACATTCGAAACATGATGAACGGCTTTTCGGCACTGGCCACCTTCTCCGATATCAGCTTTGAAAATGTTGCCACAAAAATTGACCGTAAAGACCGAAAAAACGTCATTACGATTACCGGTTTCGCCGACACCAACGATTTAAGCGGCATTCAGTCGCGCATGGACGCCCATCTTGAGAAGATGAATCTCCCCTACGGCGTTTCATGGCAAACAACGGGAGCGGGAAAATTGGTCCAGGATATGCTGAAAGATGTTCTGCTGGCGCTCGGCGTCGCTATTTTTCTTGTCTACGCCGTCATGGTTATTCAGTTTAACCGTTTCAGTCAGCCGTTTATCATTCTGCTGTCAATTCCGTTCTGTCTCATCGGTGTTATTTTGGGACTGATGATTTTCGGTTCTCAAATTTCGCTGATTGCGCTGTTGGGAATCATCGCCTTGGCCGGCGTCGTCGTCAATAACGCCATCGTGTTGGTCGATTATATCAATTTTCTTCGTGACGAAAAAGGAATGGAGCTGCGTCAAGCTGTCATTGCCGGCTGCCAGAACCGTCTGCGCCCGATTCTTATGACGACTTTAACGACTCTCTTCGGCGTTCTGCCGCTCGCGTTTTCGAAAGGAAACGGAGCAGAGGTATATGCCCCTCTTGGGCAAGCCATTTTCGGCGGTCTGCTGACCTCAACGCTGATCACCCTTGTCTTAATTCCCATTCTGTACGAAGGACTGGAAATCCGTAAATTACGCCGAATAAAGGCTGAAAATGAGGCCGAAAAATGAGAAAACACCTTTTTATTCTGCCGCTTTTGACAACCGCGCTTCTCACCGCTTATGCTCAGACACCGTTAAACCGGTTGGATTCACTTTACTTTGACGGAGACGTTGAAGCCGCCTCCGTTTATGCCGAAAAAGTTCTGAACGATCCGAATCAAAGCGCTTCTCAGAAAAAAGCGGTCTCCGCTTACTTGGAAATGCGCCGATTTTTAACGGATACCACTCTCTCCGGACGGGAAAAACGCACCGGATTAGATGCCTGTCTGCTGCTTGCCGAAGAAGCGGCAACAAGCGATCCGGTTTGTGCAGATGCTTGGTACGCGCGGGCGTTGAACCGCATGTTTGCCGCCAATATGGTTCGGGAATTTTCCTCACTGGAAGCTATTACCGCGGCAAAAGACGATTTTATTCGCGCCATCAATGCTGATCCGAATCATTTCGGCAGTCTGGCAGAACTTTCCGGAATTTACGGGCACATGCCCGAACTGATCACTTTCGGCAACCGCAGCACAGCGGTCAGCCTTTCCAAACAACTGTACGCTATCCGCGGAACCAAACGGGACGCTCAGCAACTGGTATCCCTGCTCCTGCGACGCGATTGGAGCTTACGCAAACGGGAAAAAGAGCTGCCGTCTCAAGAGAGTGCTTTTGCTGCCGCAAAATCACCGTTTGAAACGGCCGCCGCCTTTGAAGGCTCGTTCGAAGCCAAAACGCTTTTCGGAGTACCGACAGATGATCGGACAGAAGCAGCCCGCATTTCCGAAAAGTTTCATTTAACCCCGTCTGAAATCGATGGTGAAAACGCTTGGAGCCGTGACTTTTAACGGTTCAAACGCTTCCTTTTGATCCTTATGTTTACGGATAAAAAAACTCCGCGGCACCCGCCGCGGAGCAAAAGGAGGATATACTTTTTGCCATCTGCTTACTGAACTTTCAGCCAGCTGACATTATTACTATAGCATATTTCGGGAAAAAGTCAACATATTTAGCAAAAAATTAAAGTAAGAAGAATTGTTTTTACTTGTTATAAAATATAATTTATTCAATTTTCACGATGCAAGATCATGAAAAAACCGAAACTCAGATCTTTGATTTCATGAAAATCGATTCTTTAAGCAGATGATTCGATTTCAATAATCTCATTCTTGCGAGCCTTAAACCTCTCCCGCTCGACAAATAACTGACACTTGTCACAAAGATTTGGAACCGATTCTCTGCTCCGCTGTTTCAACGCTTGCCGCTAATGAATACATCTTTCGACTGCGTTTCGGAATCAATCGATCGTCTCTGCAGAAGTGCATTCAAACTCTGATTTTATCATCACAGTCGGACCGTATGTAGAAAAGAGTCCATAATAAATTGTGTTTCTGTTTGAAATTTACCGAAAATTATTTCTATCTTTCATCGAACAAGAGGAAAAGTCTTCGTGAAACCGCGGTTAGCAACGCCACCGATATTGAAAACCGAGGTATAGCCGTCGGCTTTTAATCGGCGAACTGCCGCTGCCGCACGAGCTCCGCTGTGGCAGTAGACAAAGATCGGAGTATTCTTATCGGTTACCGCTGCTTCAATTTTTTCATCAAGACGGTCAACCGGCAGCAACAATGCGCCTTTGACATGACCTTCGCCAAATTCCTCCGGAGACCGGACATCAATGATGACGCTGCGGGAATCGGCGGCTATCCGAGATGCAGCCGCTTCCGGAGTCAGATCCGCTCCGCCATTGAGAAACCCAAATAAATTCATTTTCAACCTCCAATAGATGCAAAATCAGCGACTGCATCAACTTAATCTGCCCAAATGACCTCTATCGATAAAGGGGAAATTGACTATCCGGCGTTAACGGTTATTTCTCTTCTGCTCGGAAAAAATTTTCAAGCGGTTTAAGAAGATTGCCAAGAGCATAACGACTGACAGCGTATTCGCGGTCGCTGCCGGCCAACGTGACTCCGTAACGGTCCTCTCCTGCAGGATCCGAAGAAATGCACAGCGTTTGTTTGCTGCCGTCTCGGAAACCGAGAACAATTGTCACAGCAGCTGTCTCGGAAGTCAATCCGACCGGAGGAACAATCAAGTCAGCTCCGCGCAATTCAGTGATTTGACGCAAAAACGAATCGATTTTGACCGTATCAAGCGCTTCCTCGTGTCCCTCAGCCTTCCATATCAAAGTTCCATCCGATTCTCCGGCTGTTTTCATCAATGTATAATCAAATGTTTCACCGTCCGTCGGCGAAGTACCTTTGACAATAACCGATTGAATCTCTGCGCTGACAGACGGATCGTCAAAAAGCGCAAGTTTCACCCAATGAGAGCGGCGGGTATAAAGAGTCCAGCCCGGATCATCGGTTTCGTAAACGACAGAGTCGCCTTCCGCTCTTACATAACGCTTGCCATCGGCCGTTGTCTTTCCGATCAGCAGATTCCACTCTTCGGCATCAGCCGCCGTCATTCGAACAGAAATTTCCGAAGCTCCATCGGCAACACCGAAATCGTTGTAGCGTTCTTCATTTGAAGTAATTTTCTTTCCTCGCGGCAATCCGGCAACGGTTTCAAAAAATTCGTCAACGGCAGTTTTATCGGCAGCTGCGGCTGTTCCGTCGTAATCGACAGTCAGCGAATCAGCGGAAACAGTAAGCGCAACACTCTGATCGCCGCTTTGAATCGTAATCGAGGTTATTTTATCTTTCGGAAAATGAGACAAAAGAGCCCCGCTTTGTTCGCGCTCGCTGCGATTACCGGCAGAAAAAACCGTTCCGATAATCAATGTAAAAGTAAAAAATACACATAACGCCGCCGTAACGGTGATTTTTTTACGATCGTTCATCGACTGCCTCCTTTTCCCGCTCTCCGTTTCCGCATAAAGATCCGCACACCGCCGAAAGCGATGATGCACAGAGGAACCACCGCCAAGACAAAAACTTGAACAAAGATAAAATAAGCGCGGCGCGCTTGCGGATCCTGAATTTGATCCAACTGCGTGTTGCGCTGAACGCGAGTGCGCAGCTGTAACAAATCTTCATCGGCTGTCAGCCATTCGACGGCATTCTGAATAAACGTAAAATTTTGATCCAAATTAATGTTGAATAAGTTGTATAACTGAACCGTCATCTGATTCTGCTGATCGATAACGGCAAAATCGGTATCGCCGACAGCCAAAATCCGCCCGACAGAAGACGATTCGCTCAGCGGCTGCGGAAATTCGCTCTCCTCCCCCGGTCTTTCGGGAAGTGCTTTTCCTTTAAAGTAACTGTCAAATTCGCCGGATAAAGCGATGGCAACAGAATACGAAGTGCGCAGCTGATCTTCGGCGCCTGCAGCCATTATCATTGCCTGTTCGAAATCAATTCCGCTGTCAAGTCCGGTCATCCATGCTCCGTCCGTCGTTCGAACCAGAGAAACCGCATTTACCTTCCCGTTGTCTGAAATCGCATCGGTCAATGTCAACGGAGAGGCCCACAGCAAATTCAATCCGTTAAAAGCGGCAGTCACCGGATGGTTGCGGTTTCCGCCTGTTCCCGGAATTTTAACAAAATACGGATATTGAACAATCGAAAACGCCCTGCCGGTCGGCATCAGCGCCGCATTGCAGGAAGTATCGAGCAGCAGCTCTTCTTCAACGCGAACGCCGCACGCTTCCAGCCAATCGGAAACAGCGGAGCCGGAAACGGCCGAACCGCTCATTCCGTAAGGCGACAGCTGCGTTTGATGGCGGTCAACAAGCATTAAAAGCGCTCCGCCTTGAAGAAGATATTGATCGAGCACCAGCTGCTGATAAGCGCTTTCGCTTTCGCCGATAACAACCACAGCATTAAATGAAGGATCAATCTTCCGTTCCGGTTCAATCACTTCTACGGTATATAAAGCGCCAAGAACCTGGTTTAAAACCGCCAGTTGGTTATCGGGAGTCAAACCGGGCGTCAGCGGCAGCAGTCCGACTTTGCGTTCTTCTTTGTAAACCAACTCTTTAATGCGGCGATCCAAATCGTACTCCAATGTCTCCGTCTGTGTCACAGCCGGAATCACGCTCTGTTCGCCCATATATGAAAGAATCAATCCGGAATACGCTACCGATCGGGAGAATTCCGTAACATTGTTTTCGCTGATTTGCAGAGGCATCAGTCCTTTCTGAGACAACTCCTGAGAAGCTCCAAACTTATCGGAATCGATCACCTCCACTGAAATTTTTCCCTTCGAAACCGATGCGTATTCCCTTATCATATCTTCAATTTCTCCGAAAACCGGCACACGGTCTTTCAACTTCGAAGAAAGATAATAAGTAAGATTGAGATGTTCCGGAATTTCCCGTACTGTCTGTTTTGTGACGGAAGAGAGCGAATAAATCCGCGAAAACGTCAGGTCTGCCCGAAAACCGTAAACAAGACTGTTTAATCCGATCAGAAAAATCAATAAAACGGTGAGAACGGTCAGCAAGATTTGATTTTGTTTCATATTCATATCCGTCCTCCTATTTCCATTTTTTTAAGACTAAAACGCGGACATTCAAATAAAGAAAAAGCGCCGTCATTCCCACAAAATAGATTAAATCTCCGGAATCGAGAATTCCCTTTTTGAAGCTTTCAAAGTGATGGGTCGCAAACAGCGTGTTAATGACGCGGGCAACAATATCCGGCACATCGATCATCATCGGGAAATAGCCGCTGAGCACCAAAAACGCCAGCGCCAAAATCGAAACAAGAAAAGCGCTGATTTGATTGGATGAAAGAGCCGAAAAGAACATTCCGACTGCAATACAGAGCGCTCCAAAAAGGGCGGTTCCCAAATACTGCCCGATCAGCTCACCGGGTTCAAAACGGCCGGTAAACGAAACCAAAAACGGAACAAACACCGTCAAGGCAATCATAATCAGAAACAAAACAAAAGCGCCGAAAAATTTTCCGAGAACCAACTGAGACTCACCAAACGGCAGCGTCAACAGAATTTCATCGGACTTCATTTTCTTCTCTTCCGCCCACAAGCGCATTGTCAGAGTCGGGATCACAATAATAAACAAAAACGGAAACGAGGAGAAATAAGCGCGAAACGAGGCGTAATTCATCGTAAAAAAACCGTTAAACAGAAAAAACCACACCGCGGTCGCCGTCAAAAATACAACAAATACAATACAGGCAATCGGCGAATTAAAATAAGTTTTCAGTTCTTTTTTCACAATCGGTCGAATGGTGTCGCGCATCTCAAACTCCTTCATGTGTCAGACGGATGAAGATATCCTCCAGTCCGATTTTTTCCAAATACATTTCGGCAATTCGACAGCGATTTTTCACCGCCCAATCGAAAACTTCCGGAGCTGCGTCTTCAGACGTCAGCTGAACGGTGAAAGCCGTCAGACCGTTTTTCGCTTCTGCGGAACGGACGGCCGTTACCGCCGCACACTCTTTCAGACTCTCCGCAACGCCGTCGGCAGCGGTCGCTAATACGAGATGAAGCGTCGGTTCTCCTTTGAGGCTTTTGCCGATCTCCTCTGTGGTTCCTTCGGCAACAATCAATCCGTCATTGACAATTAAAACCCGATCACAGACCGCTTCCACCTCTTGCAGAATGTGAGTGGAGAGCAAAACGGTCTTCTCTTTCCCGATATTTTGAATCAAATTCCTGATTTCGATAATTTGATTCGGATCCAATCCGGTCGTCGGTTCGTCCAAAATGAGGATTTCCGGTTTATGGATGATCGCCTGTGCTAATCCTGTCCGTTGGCGGTATCCCTTTGACAGATTGCCGATTTCCTTGTATAAAACAGAAGACAAACCGCACTCGGCAGCCGTCTCCTCAATCCGTCGTTTCCGTTCTGCCGCATCAATACCGCGCGCTTCGGCGATGAAATTCAAATACTCGTACACATTCAAATCGGTGTAAACCGGAGCCATTTCCGGCAAATAACCGATCTGCCGCTTTACCGCCAGTGGTTCCCGAACCACGTCGAAACCGTTGAGTGTCGCTGTTCCGCCGTCAGGATAGTGATAACAAGTCAAAACCTTCATGATTGTCGTCTTCCCGGCTCCGTTAGGACCAAGCAGTCCGACGACTTCTCCTTTTCCAATGGAAAAAGAGACTCTTTTAACGGCGGGAAACGTACCGTAATTTTTCGTTAAATCTTTTACTTCAATCATAGAAACGCATTTTCCCTCTCGATTCTAATACTTTTCTTAAAAACAAAGAAGCAGTCAATTTGTTACAATTAATCTCTATTTTTTATAGAAAGATTCATTCCGTCTTTTGTTAAAAACGTTTGCGGAAAAACGGCTTTGGCTTCATTTAAAAGCTGCTGCAAATCGCGATTTGTAAAGCGCGGCGAATAATGAATCAACCCCATTTGCCTGATCCCTCCGGCTTCAGAAGCGATTTGCGCCGCTTGAACCGCGGTCAAATGCTTCTTTTCGGCAGCGCTTTCGGTTAAATCTGAAGTAAACATTCCTTCACAGATGAAAAGATCCGAACCGCTCACCTCTCCGGCGATCGTCGGCAGATACGCCGTATCGGTGACAAACGAAAAACGGCAGCCGCGGCGAGGCGGTCCGAGAACTTGATCCGGTCTTACCGTCTCCGACCGGAGATTGACAACCGTTTCTCCTTTCTGTAAATGGGACCAAAGCGGACCGCGCGGTACACCGGCAGCTTCGGCTTTCTGAGGATCAAAAACCCCCGGACGGGGATCTTCTATTAATTTATAGCCGACGCACACTTTTGAATGATTGAGCGGAAATGAATAAACCGAAAAGTCATCGCCGCGAAACACCTCTCCGGGAATCGATGGATCGGCAATCTCTTTGACAATGATTTCATAATTGATGTACATGTCCAAAACACGACGGCTGGTTTCAATGTACTCCTTGATCTTCGGCGGTCCTACAATAATCAGCGGTTCGTCGCGGTCAACTTGTGCAGAAAGCATCAATAATCCGGGAATACCGGTGATGTGATCGGCGTGGGTGTGAGAAACAAAAACAGCTGAAACCTTCTTCCACTTGAGATTGAGGGAACGGAGTGAAATTTGCGTTCCTTCTCCGCAATCAAAGAGAAAGAGCGAGCCTTCACGGCGCAGCAGAACACTGGTTAAAAATCGATTGGGAAGCGGCATCATGCCGCCGGTTCCGAGAACAAAAACTTCAAAGCTCATAAATGGCATGCTCCCGCTGCGTTTCGTCTTCTGTTTTAACGGCAGTGATCCGGAAGACGATTTTTCCCTTCACTCGTCGGCATTCAAAAGCGGATGCTTCCGGATGAGTCAGAATCTCCATTGCCAGCGAATCTTCGATTTGAGTCCTCAATGCACGGCGCATCGTCCGCGCTCCGTAAGCGGGATCAAATCCGGTTTTTACCAATTCGTCGCGGACGGCTGCATCGATTTTCAATCGAATACCGAGATTTTTCATCCGCTCGATGATCTCGCTGCAAAGAAGATCAACGATTTCGCGAATCTGCGGCTCTTTCAGCGTATCAAACACGACGATCTCGTCCAAACGATTGATAAATTCCGGCGACAGAAAGCGTTTGGCTTCTGCCATCGCCGACTGCTTAATTTCGGAGTAACTTTTCCATCCTTTTTCCGTCGAAAAACCCACTCGGCTGTCTTTATTCAGATCTTTCGAACCGAGGTTGCTCGTCATGATAATAACAGCGTTGCGAAACGATACTTTATGACCGAGACTATCAATCAATTCCCCCTCTTCCAACACCTGCAGCAACAAATGAAAAACATCGGGATGAGCTTTTTCGATTTCGTCCAACAAAACAACGCAGTACGGACGCCTGCGCACCGCTCCGGAGAGAATACCGCCGTCTTCGAATCCGACGAATCCGGGAGGCGCGCCAACCAATTTAGAGACGTTGTGTTTTTCCATATAGTCGGACATATCGATGCGGATCAACGCTTCCGGAGTGCCAAAAAGCTTATCTGCCAACGTTTTTGCCAGATAAGTTTTACCGACGCCGGTCGGTCCCAAAAAAAGAAATGAACCGGTGGGCCGCTGCTGCGACGTCAATCCGACGCGGGAACGACGAATAGCGGAGGAAATCGCCGCTACAGCTGCCTCCTGACCGACAACGATGCGCTTGAGCTCCTCTTCCAAATGAAGCAAACGATGCATTTCGCTTTCAGCCAACTTTTCGGCAGGAATTCCGGCAGCAACGGAAACAGCGTGAAGGATGTCGTCAGTTGTAATAACACTGAATTCCTGTTCGCTTCGATTTTTCCACAATGCTTCAGCAGCCGTTTTCTCCGATTTCAACCGCAATATGGCATCCCGTTCTTTGGCAGCTTTTTCAAAACGCTGTTCTTCGACAAAACGATTTTTTTTCAAATTATGCGCTTGAATTTTCTCTTCCAAATTGAGAATTTCCTTCGGTTTTTCACTGCGGTTCATCCGTTTTTCAGCACCGGCTTCATCAATCAAGTCGATTGCTTTATCGGGTTGAAACCGATCGGTCAGATAGCGATTTGAAACAAAAACGGCGGTTTCAAGTGCCTCGTGTGTGTATACGACCTGGTGATGCTCACCGTAACGGCGGACAATTCCCTGTAAAATTTCCATCGTCATTTTTTCGTCCGGTTCTTCGACGTAAATATTTTGAAAACGGCGAACTAAGGCGGCGTCGCTTTCAAACCAACGGCGGTATTCCTTAACAGTTGTCGCTCCGATACATTGAAAATCACCTCGACTGAGAGGCGGTTTCAGAAGACTGACTGCGTCGATCGCCCCTTCCGAAGCCCCAGCTCCGACAATGGTGTGAATTTCATCAATAAAAAGAATGATATTTTTCCGTTCCATTACGATTTGAAGTAATTTTTTTAACCTATCTTCGAATTCTCCGCGATATTTTGTACCTGCCAAAATAGAGCCCATATCCACTCGGAGAATTTTCTTATCTTCAAGTCCATCAGGAACCGTTCCGTCCGCAATCCGTTGCGCCAATCCCTCTACCAGTGCGGTTTTTCCGACTCCTGCTTCTCCAAGCAGCAGCGGATTGTTTTTGCGCCGTCGGCTTAAAATCTTAATCATGCGTTCGATCTCTTTTTCGCGGCCGACAATCGGATCAAAATCCCCGGCAAGCGCCTGGGCAACCATCTCCTTCGTATGCAGAAGAAGAAAATCGTTTTTCCGCTTTTCTTCTTCCAGCTCCTTCGGCGTCTTTATACGCTCTGCCGCTTGCTTTTTGACTGCGGAAGGAAAAAAAAGACGGCCGTTCGCAATAAAAGGACGACACAGCGAATCTTCCGTTTCGGCTGCCGTGCGAAAAAGAAAGAAAACATCGCCGTAAAAATCCTCGGGAGCCGAAGAAATTTTCTCAGAGAGTCGCGTGAGAAACTCAAGGTACCGTGGGGACGGCGGCAGCGGAACGGAGTGTTCCGCCTCGTCTGAACGAATCGCTTCTAATGATTTTTTCAACGTCTCTGTTAACTTTTGACGCGAACGGTCGGAATCAAAACATTCTTTCAATTTGTATTTTTCTAAAATTGCCAAAAGCAAATGTTCGGGTTCGATCGACTTTGATGCAAAGCGGACAGCAGTTTCCCGAACTCCATTGAGCAACAGCTGCTCAGCGTCGTAATTCAATCTTTGAGACACAAAACCTCCGCTTTTCCGCAAAAAATATCTTTTAAAACCCCTGCACGTAAATGATCGCAGAGAACCGGCTCATCACTTTTCGAAAATTGGCGGCGGAATCGGGTAAGCGAACTCTCCTTCAAAAAATCGAAAAGTCGATTGAGCGTTGAACAAGAGAAATCAGCCACTCCGGCAAGAATTGCGGTTCGAATAATATCCAAAAGTTGATAAGATTCCAAAAGGGTCATCTTGACAGAAGAGTGAATTCTCTCCAACGCCTCGCGGTAACGTGCAGAAATTTGATCGATTTGTTCCGGCTTCCACTCCCTTCGTTTCAACCGTTCCATTTTAATAATGGTGCTTAAATTTTTTGCGAATCGACTCAACATTTCCTCTTCTGATTCACTGTCCAACGCAACGGCCGTTACTGTCAAAACACCGGGAATGTTCTCTTTGAGAGCCGGGCACCGATACGGCGCGATTTTCAAGTTCTCAGAGAGTGCAATTTTCAGCAAGCGATCACCTTCGTCGGTTTGATTCAGAGCCGGAAGTGAAAGCAGAACCTCTGCCTCGATTCCCGCACCTGTCAAATCCAAACGGCTGTTCAAATAGCCGTGACGCAACGAAACCGCATACGGGAAGACTGTTTCCAGTAGGCGATCGCATTCGATAACGGTCTCCGCCGCATGAAACAGTTCGAATTCGGGAACGACTGACCGCAATTCTATTTGCTCCCGACCTAATAAGAGCAACGCCGTAGCATTATTGTACAGATAAAAAAACGCCGTCTGCGCTAAACGGCTATACTCCTCGGAAAGAATTCCTCGATCTCGGTAATAATCAAAATCCGCTCCGTTGATCTTCTCCGCGCGGAAAAGACTCTGCTGCGAATCGGACAACCGCGACAGCCGTTCTTTTACGCGGGTCATGAAGCGTTGGGAATCCGCAGTCGACATCTTTAAAGGAAACGAAAAATCCGTCATACTGCGAAAAAGAGAAACACGGGAACGGATGACGCAATCGCCAAAAGAAACAAATTCCCGATCTCGTGAAACATCAATTTTTTTATTCATAGCGTAAAGCCTCTTGCTTTTGCTCAATTTCCTCTTTCAGACGCTGCGCTTCGGCATAATCTTCCGCAGCAACAGCCTTCTGCAGCTGTTTTTTTCGATCAGGAATTTCCGATAATACGGTTCGATAAATTCCCATCGATTGAGGAATCCGACCGGAATAAATTTTATCATGAAAATGGTTGTCGTTCAACTCTTTTTCAAAAGCCTCATAACATTGCGGACAGCCGGCAGCCTCTTTTTTAAAAAGAAGACTCAAAGCCATCCCGCAGTGGGGGCACTCGGACTCTCCGGTGAACAGAAGCCACGAATTTTTCAGTGCCCCTATACTATGAAAAACCGTATCCAGAGCCTTTTCCAACTGAGGATTTTTTTGCTCGATACCTCGTTCCGCCGCGCAAGAAGCGCACAAATGCAAATCAATTGTATGATTACCGCGTGTTTGTTTGATGTGGACAACCGAATCGTTTTTTTTGCAAATATCGCACTTCATATCAAATATCCTTTATGACGTCCGATGGTTTCCGACTGACAGCCGCTACAGCCGGAATCAAAGCTGCCGCACCTGAAACGACAACAGCCAGAACCGCGACTGCGCACACCTGTTTCCATTGGATAACCAACGGTATATCTTCAAGATAATAATCTTTATTCAGAATTTCAATACCGCGCTGAAAAAAACCATCGCCGTTAATTCCGCTCAGCAATCCGAAAAAGAAAGAGGCGGCAGCGTCGGCGGCTTCCATCAAAGTGTTGAGGTTGACAGCAGCCAAGAGACCGAGACTCAATCCGACAAAAGCGCCGCAAATGCCGACAAGCAGTCCGACAGATAAAAAGGCGGTAAAAATTGTCTGTTTTGGAACACCAAGACTGCGTAAAATGGCGACTGCTGTTCGTTTTTCCAATTCAAGAGCTACCATAATGGAAAAAATGTTGACTGCTGCCAAAAAAACAATCAGCACGGCAATCACCGAAACGAAAAAAAATGTGCTTTCAAGATTTTCTACCAAAGAGCGGTTTTTTTCTTTCCATGTACGAAAAAAAATTCCCTCTCCGCCAAAGCGTTTGTTCAATTCGGAAGAAATTTGCGCCGCCGTTTCATCTGTCAAATCGGTCAACTTGATTGCGACTGCCGTCCGTACTTGAGAACTGAAAAGCTCCTTCATCCGATCCCGGCTGATGTATGCAGTCATTTGATCCAGTTCGTAGTAACCGGTGGAAAAAATCCCCGAAACGGTAAAAACCGCCGATTTTAATATAGGACGACCTGCCGCCTCTGCCGCAGTCAACAGCCGCACCGTATCTCCAACAGCCGCGCCGAGGGTTTGCGCCAACCCATCGCTGAGCAAAAGATCCGAACCATCGGTTAAATCAAACGCCCCATCAAGAATTTTAAAATAATGCGCAAACCCTGCGTCGTTTTCATACAACGACGGCGGTACGCCTTTAACGGCAGCGGCGCTTCGACGAGCGCCGACGGCCAAAAGACAATGGCTTTCTCCGATCGGAACCGCTGATTTGACCCCCGGAACTTCGCTGACGGCCGCCGCGACAGCGGCGGCGTTTGCGTTGAAATCACTCAAATAAGATTGCCCGACAATATGAAACGAACCGATTTCCAAATAACGTTTAATGATTCCGTCGATCATTCCGGATGCGGTTTGAATTACCACCACAACCGGAATCAGCGACAAAACAATACCAAAAACAGCCCCGCGAACCTTTCCCGAATCACGGCGGCCGCCAAGCGGAACAAAGAGCATTCGAAAAGCGTAAAAAAAAGCACCGGTTTTCATCGCGAATACAGCTGCCCTTGGGTTAAAACGTAACGGGCATCTCCCTTTTCTGCCAGGCGAAGATCATGAGTTACCAAAATCAAACTTTTCCCTTCATTTTCTACCATATCGAAAAGCAGCTCTTCCACCTTTTCGGAATGCGTTTCGTCAAGGTTTCCGGTCGGTTCATCGGCCAAAATCAACGGCGGATTGTTGATCAAAGCGCGGGCAACGGCGATCCGCTGACACTCTCCGCCCGAAAGCTGAGCGGGAAAGTGATCGGCACGGGAAGCGAGTCCCACCTTTTCTATCAAGGTCTGCGCGCGCTTTTTGGCGCTTTTAAACGGTTCTCCTCCTAAATAAGCGGGAAGGAAAATGTTCTCCAATGCAGTAAAATCCTCCAGCAAGTGATGGAATTGAAAAACAAAACCGATGTATTTTCGCCGGTATTCGGTCAACTGCGATTCATTCATCTGCGAAAGACGGAGATTCTCCATCCTCACTTCCCCGCCGCTTGCCGAATCCAATCCGGAAATCAGATTCAGCAGCGTCGTCTTTCCGCAGCCGCTGGTTCCCGTAACGGTTATTTTTTCTTTCCGTTTCAACTGAAAACTGACGCCGTTTAAAATCGAAATTCGCTCTTCTCCCGGTTCGTAAATTTTCGACAGGTTCTCAACAGAAAGGAGAATTTCGCTGTTATCACTCATAACGCATCACCTCGCACGGTTTGACGGCTGTTATGCGCGCCGTCGCCGCTCCGGAAGCCGCCGCTGCCGCCGCCAAACTCAGACCGGCAATGAACGCCACCTCGGCAAAATCGATTCGGATCGGCAAATCGTAAAAAAATCGAAAATCGGGAACAAAACCGCCCGGAATCGAAAAAAACAGCGCCTCGATAAACAAAATCAGCTCGGAAAAGCGAACTGTCGCCAACAATCCGAGAGAAACGCCGAGCAGCACAGCCACCGTTCCCATTAAAATCCCAACAAACAAAAACGAAAGGCGAATTTCCCGCGGAGAAATTCCCATCGCTTTGAAAACGGCAATCTCTTTCTGCTTTTCGAAAACCAGCCGTTTAATCATGAAGTAGAGATTCAGAACGACAACGGCCGCCGCCAAACTGAGTAAAAACGACATTGCAAATTTTTCAATTTTCAGAGCACTGAAAAACGAACGATGAAAGCTGCGCCAGCTTTCGATTTGCGCTTGCGGAGGCACAATTTTCTTTAAAGCGGCTGCTGTTCGCTCATCGGCAAAACGGTTTTTCAATTTAATACCGTAAACCGTCGGATTGAGTGAAAAATCGGAATTCAGACTCTCTGATTCGGTTAAAATCAGAAGCTCATCAATTTCGTGAAAGGCGGTTTCATAAATTCCGGCGACAGTAAACGTCTGAATCGGCGGCTTTAAAAGCGAAAATTCCGGAGCGCTCAACGAAATCAGCTGCAGTTCATCGCCGATCAAAAGCCCCATGTTCAGCGCGACGGTTCGGCTGATAAAAACCGCGTTCGGCCGACCGAAAGAGAGACGGCCTCTCACTTCGGTCAACTGCTTTGCCATTCCGGGATCCGCCTCTTGCCAATTTTCGGGAACGGCGCGCAGCAGATAGCCGAAAAAACGCCCGTTTTTGCCGATTGCGACAGTTTGTGTTTCACAAAACGGAATGATCGAAGCAACGTTCGGCAGCGCACGAATTTGCTCCGATTGCTCTTCGCTCAAACTGATATTTCCGATTCTCATATGATACGAAGAGACTTCGACTATGGCATCGATATAACCGGACTGCAGTCCGTTCATAATGCTGAGAATCAAAATCAACGCAAAGATGCCGCACGCCAATGTTCCGGTCAAAAGGAGACTCAGCAGCCGTTTCCCTCGTGAACGACTGCGAAAAAGAATGCGGTAAGCAATGTAAAGAGAACGAAACAGCGCCGACGAACTCATAAACTCTCACCTTCGTTTGAAGTTTCACCTTCGTTTGAAGTTTCACCTTCGTTTGAGGTTTCACCTTCGTTTGAGGCTTCACCTTCGTTTGAGGTTTCACCTTCGTTTGAGGTTTCTGCGGCGGTCTGAGCTGACGAAGAAGCGGTAAAAAGCAATTCGTTTTCCACCTCAATGTTGTCTTTAAAAACGATGCGGATAAACGGTGCGCCGTTGCGGTAAACGGTCTCGGTGTAGTCCTGAGCCGATTCAGCGTACACCAACTCCCTTGTCAAAACACCGTTAATAAAAACAACACTTTTGCTCAGTTCTCCCTCCTCATCGTATTCGTAAGTTACCCGCTCCCGCCGTCCGTCGGAGCTGATATATTTTTCCGAAACGAGATCATCATCATTATACGTATAATCAATAACGATTTTCGACGAACCGATATAAGTAACCTCTTTAATAACGCGGTCGTCCTCATCAAAACTCCGAACAATTTTCTTATCTTGCGTGAAATCTTCTTCCACCGCTTCTCCATTTTCGTCTTGTTCTACCTTTCGGTAAACCAAATCGGTTCCAATCCACTCTTCGGAAGAGGTCAACTTTCCTTTAAAATAGTTGTATTGAAACGAATAGCCGTTATAATTGTGAATTTGGTTGCGTAAATCGAAATCCAAAAATCCGTAAACGGAGTACGTGACTCCGCCGTCTTCGAAAGTATTGGTCGCCCGCAGCAGCCTTCCGTTGGAACCGCGGGTATACGTCGTCGTGTAAATCACCTTCTCGTCAGGAGTTTTGACAATCGTTGAAATGAGATCTCTTCCTGAATAACGGTACTCTCTGACTTCCGAAACTCTGTTTTCGAAATAAATTTCCTCTTTTACCAAGCGGAAGTTTTCAAAATATGACGTCGAAAGTTTTTTTGCACCGACCAACTCTGTCTCCTGCCACTGCCCCGGGCGAGCTTTTCGATCTTCATAAATTCGTTCCCAGCGGCGGATCTCCTTTTGATTTTCAAAAAGCTGACGAATGACGGCATTATCGAGATCCTCTACCGATAAAACGTATTCGAATTCGTCGATTCTAGAAACACCGATCTGATTAAAGACCGCACCTGACTTGTCGGCTCGATAATACGTTGTTTGTGCAAACAGAGAGAAGGCGGACAACATCATCGTTAACAACAAAGAAAAACGCTTCATTCTCCCAAAAACCGATTCAAAAAAAAGTCGGCATCAAACGGATGAAAATCATCAAGTCTTTCCCCTGTTCCCATAAACGCAATCGGCAGTTTAAAACGGCGGCAAATCGCAAACAAATTCCCGCCTTTGGAAAGCGAATCGGTTTTCGTCAAAATAACGGCGTCGACGCCGACCGCATCGTTGAAAACTTCTGTCTGACTGACGCTGTTTTGACCGGTTGTCGCGTCTAAAACCAAAAACTTCCGCAAACGGTAATCGCCGCCTTTTGATTCCAGAATTTTGTTGATCTTTTTCAGCTCCTCAACCAAGTGCGATTTTGTATGCATCCGTCCGGCTGTATCGGCGAGAATCAAGGCGGCGTTACGCGCTTTGGCGCTCTCTACCGCGTCGTAAATCACCGCTCCGGGGTCAGCACCGGCCGCGTGTTTGACAAGCCGCACACCCAAACGCTCTCCGTGACGTTCAAGTTGTTCAACGGCAGCGGCCCGAAATGTATCGCCGGCCGCCAACACGATACGGTCGCTGCCGATTTGTTTTCCGTAAAAATGCGCCATTTTGGCGACTGTCGTCGTTTTACCGACGCCGTTGACGCCTAAAATCAAATCGACATTTAAACGATCGGGTTCCAAATCACCGCCGCCGGCAATCAACGACTCCTTCAGAATTTCCCGCAGCAACCGCCGAGCTCCGGCTTCATCTTCAATCTTTCCGGTTTTAACGCGGCGGCGCAGCTCTTCGCTCACTTCAACAGCGGTTTTTACTCCTGCGTCGCCTTCAATCATCAAATCTTCCAACTGTTCGTAAAATTCCTCTGAAAGACCGCCGCCTTTCAGAAACGAAAAGAGCCGGAATCCTTTTGACTGCGGATGCTCTTTTTCGCTGTCCGTTTTTTTATTTCGATTAAAAATCCCCATATACAACCTCACATATTGTCATAAACTTTAATATAATCAATCATATCGATAATTAACCCGGCAGCCATCATCGCATCGAGCACAATACCGACGGTGAACAGCATCGTCATTGCTTTGTATCCAAATATGATCTGCTGCCGCTGAACGGCGTTGTCCTCAGTCGCGTCGGGAATCGAATTTAAAAACCGTGTTTGATAACCGCTCGACAAAAGCGTCATCGGAATAGAAATCGCCAGACCGGCAATATTGAAGTAAAAATCCTTTCGCTTCTGTTTCAGGTATTCATCACGGTTGAACGCCGTTGACTTCATCACAAAATCGAGATTGGTATTTCCGCTGGGAGTCAGCGCCGACACCAGGTCAAGGTAACCGTCTTTCTTCAACATCAGCGGCTCATTCAAACCGCCGTTTTCAACCAAAAACGGCGTAGCGCCGACCCAAAGCGACGACAGATAAACGTCGGCTCCGGGAGGATAGGTATTGATGACAACCGGCGGAACCGTATTGCGAATCAAAGCGACCGAGAGGGTTTTGGTTTCCTTCGGATTCAGAACCAACTCGACCTCTTCGCCGATATATCCCGGAGCTTCAACGGTCATCACATAAGTTCCCGGCTCGATACTATTGTTGCGGAAAACTCCGGAACCGCTGTACTTTTCTCCGATTTGAATCGACGCGGTAATCGGCAGTACGGCAACCGTCAAATCGGCCCATTCGTGTCCTATCACAACCGTAATCAAATCGTTTAAATGTTCAATAATTTGTCCTTCAATGATATCGGGAGAGCCGCCACCTTCAACCTCAAAAACGATTCGATCCAAAATCGACGAATAGGCTCCCACGCGGTAATAAATATAACCGGCCATCTCTTCCAACTGTCCGAAAATCAGCAAATCCGCTTTTTTTTCTTCGGCAAACTGCTTCTGTTTATCAATGACCGGCGCAAACAGTTCACTGCTGTCACTCTCTCTCAGAACAACGATGGTCCGTTCCGGATTAATTTTAATATCTTCCGGTTTAAATTCCGCCAAAAACCGAATTTTTTTGTTCAGTTCGTCTCTTTTTTGAAGAAGTTCCCACTCTTTCGTTTGCCTGGCGTTTAAAATTGACGACTTGAAAACTTCGAAATCCAATTCATCAAACGACTTACGCAGATCAGCTGCCTCCTTTAAAATCGTCTGACGGGCATTTTCAATGATTTTTTCGGCGTACTTCATCCTCTCTTCGTCGGAAAAAATATGCGTCTGATAGTTCAAAAGCGTTGTATATATTTTCAGCGGCAGACTCGAGGCAAGGTAGCGGTTTTCCAACGAGATATTCTGTGTATCAAAAAAAGAGACTGCGACGTTCCACTCGGCTGTTCCGTCTTTTAATGAGAGTGTCTCGACGTAATCGGTCTCTTCGGCAAACAGAGCGCCGGCGCACATGAGGGAAAAAATTCCCAAAAACAGTAATCGCCGCATTCTCACCCGACCGACTCTCCCTTAGCGTCCCATTTCAAAAACGCTTCCATAAATTCGGTAATGTTTCCGTCCATCACCGCTTGAATATTGCCTTTTTCGTACTTTGTACGATGATCTTTGACCATTGTGTACGGCTGAAACACATACGAGCGGATTTGATTTCCCCAAGAAATCTCTTTTTTCTCGCCGTTTTGCTTCTCCCGTTCTTCGTCCTGCTCTTTTTTGTAAAGATCGTAAAGCCGCGAACGGAGCATATTCATGGCTGTCGCACGGTTTTTGATTTGACTGCGCTCATTCTGGCACTGAACGACAATTCCTGTCGGCAAATGGGTGATTCGAACGGCGGAATCAGTCGTGTTGACATGCTGACCGCCTGCGCCCGACGAACGGTAGGTGTCGATCCGTAAATCTTCGGGGCGGATGTCGACTTCAATGTTTTCATCCATGACGGGTGAAGCAAAAACAGAGGCGAACGACGTATGACGGCGCGCGTTGGAATCAAACGGCGAAATGCGCACCAAGCGGTGAATACCGGTCTCGCCTTTCAGGTAACCGTAAGCGTAAAGACCTTTGATCTGAACCGTCACCGATTTTAATCCGCCTTCGGCTTCCAAAATATCCAGCAATTCGGTCTTGTAGCCGCGCATTTCGGTCCACCGCAAATACATCCTGTAAAGCATGGAAACCCAATCGCACGCCTCCGTTCCGCCGGCTCCCGAATGGATGGTCAAATACGCATCCGCCCGATCGAATTCACCGTTAAGCAGTTCAATCAATCGCAGCTCTTCATATAATTTTTCAGCCGCAGACAAAGAACGGCTCAACTCCTCCTGCCACGACGGGTCGCTGTCGCTTTCCGCCATTTGAAGAAGCTCGATGATGTCGTCGTAATCGCCAAACAGTTTTTTCCAGGATTCGACGCGTTTTTTCATTGCCGTCAATTCGTTTAGAACAGCTTCAGCCTTTTCCCGATCATTCCAGAAATCGGGCGCACATGTCAGCGCTTCTTTCTCTGCGATTTTTGCTTCAGATACGGATAAATCAAGATCCCCTCGAATTTCATCAATTTTTGTTCCAAGAGAACGAACCGCTGCTTTGAGATCATCCAGCACAATTTCACCTCGTGTTCAGTTTACCGTATTTTAAAGGAAAATTCAACCGCGGGCAACAGATCGGACAATATTCAGAGCAACACCGAAAAAACATGAGGACTCGGCCTTTAAATCAAGCTCCCAAACAATCTTAACGGAAACATGCTGATACAAAGAACGCCGCTCTCCAAAAACGTCCGTTTCAGCGTAAATCGGCATCATAAAAACATCGCACGGTGCGCCGAAAAAACTCAAAGTCAGCGTTGTGTCGTTTGCGCCGTCATTGAGCTTCAAACTCTTCGGTCGGCTAAAACGATGTGTTTGATCGAGCGGATGAAGATCCTGAGACTCGAAAACTTCGGCCGAACAGAGAGAACAGTCGCTGAAGGACAAATTGAGCTCTGTTCCGAAATACCGGGAAAGATTTTGATTTCCTGTGCTGTCAAAACGATATTCGACAGTTACATCGTTACGTTTGAGAAGGTAATCCTTACTCATCTCGATGTTATCGGGAAGCGAAAGCGCAAACCGCAAAACGCGTTTTGCTTCATTAATCGATTCTGACTCATAGGAAAAATCGCTTAAATCATATTGAAACGCAGACGGTTCCAACACTCTGTCGACTTTCCCGTAATCCTCCGAAAGAATGAAAAAATCTTGAAAACAGGCGGCGCCGCGTCGTAAAAACCGACTGAATTCGCAATTTTCGTCATAATCACAAAAAGTATTGACGTAGTTAAACGACGACGGCAGGTAGTCCAATTCGCGGATCGACGCTCCTTTTCGGTGAAACAGAGCAAGCAGTGTCGGTCCATAATGAAAAATTTCGGTCAACCCGTCGTTGTCGAAATCGATTTCTCTAACAGCGGCGTTTTTTTTCAAAACCTTCTCAATCGAAATCAACGCTGTGTACGATTTTTGACGCGCGGCCGCATCAAAAACGCCGGCGTCATCAGCTTTGCGCATCGGATAGGCAGTCTGTCCTTCCGCCAAAACGTCGGCACACTGTTTTTGCTCAACTTTCGGAAGGGTTTTCAAATACGCCTCGATGTAACGAATACGATGATAGAGATGAGCCGATTCTCGGTATTTAATTAAAAAGTTGCGGAAAGCCCCCCGTCTGAACAGCGTTTTGCAGTCGGTGGAATCAAATTGACGGGAAAAAAGATCATAATTGCGCCACTGTCCGTCAAAAAACATTCTGCCGGCGCACTCGTCGCCGACGGAATCCGGAATATATACCAATTTCAAATCTTTTGCTTTTTTGATAACATTCCCCGGATGCGCAAAAAAAAGTGAGGCGTCACCGCACAATCCGATAAAGCGGGCCATCCACTCATAATCGGCAGCATTCAATGAGAATCCGTTTTTAAAAACTGTTACCGTATCATCATGACAAGTGGAACTTAGCCGACTCAAATTATCAACGTAACCGTTAACGGGGACTTTGCAAAACGGACTCGAAAGCGATTCGATAATCGGAAAAAGATGCAGTGAATGACCTTGCTCTTCAGTCACAAAAACGTCAAACATATCTTTCGGAGAAAACCCACAGGCACGGATAACCGAATCGTCGATGAACGTATAAAGAAATCCCATCGCGCTTAAAATTGACGGAAACGACGTTTCCCAATTTCCGTCGTTCAGCCAAAACCCTTTCGGACGGATGCCTTTACCGACCGAATCTCTGACAGCGGTAAAGTGTTTTTCGATTTGATATGCGCAGCTGCGGCGCGAAATCAGCTGCAGAGGCGGTTCATAGTATCCGTTTGAAAGAAATTCGATTTGTTTATGTTTGGAGCAACAGGTCCGCAACTGAAGCAAACTCTCAGGATGCCGCTTTTTCAGCCACGCCATCAAATTGCCGCTGAAATAAAGCGTCACTTTGAATTTCGGGAATCGCAGCAACAGTTCGATTAAAGGAAAAACGGATTGCCGATAAAGTTCTTCCGCTTCCGACTCTTTGAAACATGGAGGCAGAGAAAAATGCAGTCCTACAATCAAACGAACGTTGCTCACACCTGTTCTCCTACTTTATCTCGACAATACAGTGAACAGGGCACTTTTCCGCCGCTTTTGCCCGATCCCCGGAGCAGGTATAATCGATTTTTGCCAAAAAACCGTCCATGAAAAATCCGCCTTCGGGAGAATTTTTGACGCATAAAGAACATCCCAGACAACCGACGCCGCAATCCGCTTTCGTCTGCACGCCTTTCCCGGGATGGGAACACGCTACCGCGTAATTCGCCGATTCGGGAATCATGCGAATGACATTCATCGGACACACTTCGAGACACTTCCAACAGGAAATACACTTTTTCCGATCGATGACAACCCGATTTCGTTTATCGCGATAAATAGCGTTGACGGGACAAACTTCGATACAACTACCGCCTCCAAGGCAGCCGTATTTGCACTTTTTCGGACCTTTGTAAAAAAGAGCACGGCTGTTGCAGTCAGCCAAACCGCCGTAAAGGAATTGAGTTGCCTCTTTGTCAAACGGTGCGGCGTGACAGGCGATGAAGGCCTTTTCCGGCTCCGTCTGCGCTTCTACTTTTTGCCCCATAATTTCACCGATTTTTTGCAGTCCGTCGGCGTTTAACGACGTGCACCGCGTTAAAGGAGCGCCGTTTAAAACAATCGCCTCGGCGTAAGCGGCGCAGCCGGCAAAACCGCAGGCTCCGCAATTCGCTCCAGGGAGAAGCTCTTCGATTTGTTCAATCCGTTCTTCTTTCGGAACCGACAAAAAGTGCGACGCAAGCGAAATGATAAAGCCGAGCAGAAGTCCGACGGCTAACACAATCATGACGGATGCAAACAGAATCAGAAAACTCATACGCCGCCCTCACTCTACCGGAAACAGATTGGTAATCATGGAGCTGCTGAACGCCATGAACGCCAAAGCCATAGCGCCGGCCGTAACAAACGCAATCGGAACCCCTTTAAACGGCGCCGGAACCTTTTCCAGCGACAGCTTCTGCCTTAAAAACGACATGATGATCAATACCATCAAAAATCCGATTCCGCCGGACATTCCGGCCACAAGCGACTCCAGAGGTCCATAATTTTCGTCGACCGCGATAATGGCGATTCCCAAAACCGCACAGTTTGTCGTGATCAGAGGCAGATAAATTCCCAGAGCTTTATAAAGCGCCGGTGAAAATTTACGGATCACCAGCTCAACCAGCTGAACCAAAGAAGCAATTACCAAAATAAAGACAATGGTTTTCAGAAATTCGATTCCCAGCGGTGCCAGAATTCCGTGATATATAACCCACGTCAATACCGAAGTAATCGACATAACAAAAATAACAGCAAAACCCATTCCGATTGCCGACTCCCGATTGCGGGAAACTCCGATAAACGGGCAAAGCCCCATAAATTTCGATAAAATGAAGTTGTTGACCAATACAAACGAAAAGAAAATGACAACCAAATTCATCATACGGAAGCTCCTTTCCGGGCAGCTTTACCGGGGCGATTGCGGTACTGTTTAATAGCATTGATGCCGGCTATCACAAAGCCGACCACAAAAAGTGCTCCGGCCGGCGTAGCCAGAACCGAAACCGGCGCTTCGCTCAATCCGGGAATGACGAAGCGGTAAACAGTCGATCCCGATTCCCAAAGCGTCAGCGTTCCGGCGCCCAAAATTTCGCGAATAAACGCAATCAGCATCAACGAAAGCGTGAAACCGATTCCCATCCCCAAACCGTCCAAAATCGACGGAAGAAGTTTATTCTTTCCGGCAAACGCTTCGGCTCGTCCCAAAACGATGCAGTTAACGACAATCAGCGGAATAAAAATTCCCAATCCGCTGTACAGTACCGGCGAAAACGCGCGCAGCATCAATTCGACAATTGTAACAAACGTTGCGATAATGACAATATAACCGGGAATACGCACCTGATTCGGAATGATTTTTTTCATCAGGCTGATGACAGCGTTTGAACAAACCAAAACAAAAATAACACCGAGCCCCATACCGATGGCGTTAAAAAACTTTCCGGAAACGCCTAAGGTCGGACACAATCCCAAAAGCAGCATCAGAACCGGATTTTCGCGAAAAATTCCTTTCGTCAGTTCTTTAATCATCGGCTCCTCCTTCAACGATAAAAGCGGCTCCCGAAGCCAATGCGGCTGCCACGGCCTTAAAAGTCACAGTGGCGCCGGCCACTGCATCGGATTCCGATTTCGGCAGCTCTTCGCGGCTTTGCGGAACCGGCTTTCCGGAAGATCCGAATCCTTTGAATTTATCCATATAGCCGGGAAGCGCCGCTTTTTTTCCGATTCCGGGCGTTTCAGAGTCGCTGACAACCATCGCGTCTTTCACACTTCCGTCCGGCGCGTAATACGCCAAAATCAGCATATCGCCGCCGTATCCCTTTCCGGTCAACTCCAGCACATAACCGAGCATCTGCCCGCCGTCATACACGTTGTAAATCCGGCTGATACCGGCGCGGTTTTCAACGGAACGTCCGTTGCGAACGGAAGCACTGCCGTTTGGGTTTTTGGCACGCGTCTCGATTTTATGGAAACCGACAGCGTAATACGTGTCGATGCTTTCATTGCCTCCGTTGACCAACGCATTCAGCGACTGTTCGGTTGACAGCTCCGTATTGCGGTCGATCAGCGGTTTTGTAAACTTGTAAACAAAGCCCAAAAGCAGAGCAGCCGCCGCGCAAATCAGCGCCAGCGTTCCTGAAATTCGCAGGATTTCCAATTGATCGGCTTTCGTCAGTTTCATGCATTGCCTCCTTTTCCGACTCCAACCCTGCGCTTCTTTTTAACTCCATAACGGCGGGGAATAAAAAGCCGATCCAACATCGGTACGGTCAAATTCATGAAAACAATCGCCAATGAAACTCCTTCCGGAAAAGATCCGTAAAATCGAATCAGAAAAGTCAGCAGACCGCATCCGATACCGAAAAGAATCATCGAACCGCGGCGAAACGGAGATGTCACCATATCGGTTGCCATGAAAAAAGCGCCGAGGAAAAGACCGCCGCTGAAAATCTGATAGATTACGTCGCCGGAGAAAAAGCCGGTTCCCGCGCGCAATCCCCCGAAAACCCAAACGGCCGCCGCAAACGAACCGATAAATGCAGCCGGAATTTCCCAGTGAATGATTTTTTTCGCAATCAGGAACAATCCTCCCAACAGAAGCAAAAACGTTGAAATTTCCCCGATACAGCCGCCTTTAATACCGAAAAACGCGTCAAAATAGCCGTAGCAAAAATTTTCACCGAAAAGCGAGTTGATTTTGTCGGTGACGGCGACATCGTATTCGGAAAGCGAGTAATGCTTCAGCGAAAACACCTCCATCTCATTGGCAATCGAACCGATATATTCGGGGACTGAGCTTTTCAGAAATGTCAGCGGAGTGGCCGAAGTCATCGCATCTCCCGTTGCGCCGGCGACGGTGACGCCCGATTCCAAAATTGTACGCGGCGTCTGAAAAGTAAACATTGCCGACGACCACGAAAAAAACGCAATAAGCCGCCCTCCCAAAGCGGGGTTAATGATATTGCAGCCCAAACCGCCGAACGCGCCTTTAAAAACAATGATCGCCGCCAACGAGGCAACCGCGGGAATGTAAAGCGGAACCGACGGAGGCATGTTCATTCCGACCAGCAATCCTGTCAGAACAGCTGAGCCGTCGGACAGCGTATTTTTTTTTCGGATGAGGCATAAAATTCCCTCGCCTGCTGCCGCCGCCGCAATGGAAACGGCCAGAACCGCCGCTGCGTACCATCCGAACTGATACACGCCCCACAGCGCTGCCGGAAGCAGCGCCAAAATCACGTACATCATGATTCGAGCCGTCGAACGCGGAGTTCGAATCTGAGGAGAAGAGGCGACCGAAAATTGAAATTCCTGCTTTTCCTGTTTCATTTCTTTCTCCCCATTCTTTTCCCTTTTTTGAAGGCTTGCACAAGATAAATGCCTGCCGGACAAGCGTAAGCACAGCAACCGCACTCCTTACAGTCGGGCAATCCGACCGCCGCTGCTTTTTCATACTCTCCGGCCTGAATCAGTTTGTACATCATTGCCGGCGGCAGCCCCATCGGACAGACGGAAACACAACTGCCGCAGTGAAGGCATGCGGTTTGAGGCTTATTGCGAACCTCCTTGGCGGTCAAAGCCAAAACGCCGCCGGTACCTTTTGTGACAGGCGTATCCCAATCGGCAACCGCAAAACCCATCATCGGTCCTCCGACGACAATCTTTTCAACCTTCGAAAAATCAGTTTGGCATTCGGTCAACAAATCCCGGATTGGCACACCGATGCGCGTTTTCAGATTCGCCGGTTCACCGACTGCTCCTCCGGAAACGGTCACGATTCTCTCCGTCAGCGGCCGCTTTAAAACAACGGCATCAAAAACCGACTTGGCTGTCGCAACATTGCAAACCACACAGCCGACATCAATCGGCAGTGCGCCGGAAGGAATCTCTCTTCCAATCAAAGCCTGAATCAGCTGCTTTTCGTCGCCCTGCGGATAACGGACTTTCAAAATCTCTACCGTATACGGCCGCTTTGAATGCACTATCGCTTCGCGCAATCTGCGAACAGCTTCCGGCTTATTGGCCTCAACGGCGATGATTACCTTGTCCGCCTCCGTAATTTGAGCCAAAATATCGATACCTTCCAAGACTTTGTCGGTATATTCAATCATAATGCGATAATCGGCACACAAATACGGTTCGCATTCAACGCCGTTAATAATCAAATATTCAGCCTTCTTTCCCTTCGGCACAGCAATTTTAACGTGAACGGGAAAAGCCGCACCGCCCAAACCGACCAAACCGGCTTCCCGAATCTGCCCTGTCAATTCCTCTCGGGATAAACCGACCCACCTGTCATTAATCCGCTCATCTTCAACAGATTCAAAGAAGCCTTCAATCTTTAAATAAACAGCCTGGCTGGATGAACCATTGGGTAATGTCAGAGATTCGATTTTTTCGACGACGCCGGGAAACGGACAATGAACGTGAGCGGAAATCAATCCGTTCGCCCGTCCAATCAACTCTCCTTCCGCCACCGTATCGCCCGGCTGAACGAGACACTCAGCCGGCGCTCCCAAATGCTGCCCCATCGGAATGATGGCCCATTGTCCGAAATAACTGTTGCAGATCGGACGTTCCGCCGCCAAACTCTTTTTATCGTCCGGGTGAACACCGCCTCTTCCGAAAGTTTTTAAACGCAATCTCATACTCTTCCCTTATATTCGAAAATCCGATTTTTCTTAACAGAGATTCGAAAAAACGGCATTAACAGTATAAAATAGAAAGCCGAAGCAACAATCCAAACCGCGTAAGCCTTCGGCGCGGCTCCGGGAGCAATCAAACCTCCGCTAAAATAAACAGAGAGCGGATCTGATTTGACTTTTTCTATTATACTCTTGAAACCGTCTTCTGTAAATATTTCAATTGTGATTTTTTCGTTTTGAACGGAATTCGCATCATAAAAAAAGCGCGGAACCGTCACCTCATATCCTGGCGGCGGCAAGCGTTCCAATTTTTCATAACGATAACAGTACTGAAACACCTTTTCTTCAAGGTAACCGACAGCGTTTAAGGTTCCCCGCGGTTGATTTTGAGCCTCTTCATAAATTTCTTCATATGAAATTGAATCAAATGAAAGGGGGGCGGAAGGAAGAGGCGTCTCGATCGACGGAGTCCGAAAAAAGAGCAACGAAACCAACGGAATGACTGCCGCAACACATCCCAGCGCAATTTCAACTCCGGCTGATTTAAACGGCAATTTATAAGATTGCCCGATCAACGGTCTCATCACAAAATGAAATTTTCTGGGTTGGGACATCGCTCGAAACACAACCGCCGCACCCCAAAAAATTCCGAAGCATGCCATCGCGATCGCCGCAACCGATGCCAAACGCTCTCCCGGAAACCAAAACGGCGGAACGGCAGCACAGCAAACCGCCGCTGCCGCCTCCACTCCGATAAAAATTTTATCTCGCCGTTCCAATAAATCCTCACCGTAAACAATAAAATACTCGCGGTGCGGCTGCCACTTCCTCCACAAGGCTAAAAACACATTGCCGATAAAAACCGCCGCGTTTAAAACAAGGAGACTGCCGGACAAAAAAACCGCGGCAAAAACCGTTGCCAGAAAAATTAATCCAAAGCGTGCTTTCCGTTGAATCGCGACCGAAAGGGCAAAGCAGGCGAGCGTCACTGAAAAAAAGAAAATTCGTTCAAACAAATTCGATTGCGAATCACCGGCAAACATCAACCCAATGGAAGCTGTTTCATCCCACTTCCGCAATTGCTCAAAAGGAAAAGGTTTTTCCAAGATAATCAACCGCATTTTCCGACCATCGCTTTCGTAATCAAAAAGCTTTGGCAATTCTTTCAAAAACGGAGTGAACCGATCGTCATCCGGCAAAAACCGCTCTTTTAATTCATCGACTGTCAGCTGTTCGGGATTATAATGATCCAACCGAACAACGATTCCGTCCGTTGTTATATAGGAAATACCGTTTTCATCTGCAAAGTGAATCCAATCGTCAATCCTTTCAACCGGAATTCCGATAAAAAGCGCTTTCGTTCCTTTCGCCGATATCAAAAACAGTGTTAAACTCGAGACAAACAAAACAATCAATGAGACAATCGTAAAAATAATTGTCCGCCGAAAAAACGCCTGCGGATTGAGATGAGCCGAAAAACTTCCCATAATACGAAAATGATTATATAAAAAAAAGACGATTGAGTGAAGAAAAATGATTCACAATTTCACAAAAACGAATTATAATTTTTATGCAATGAAAATTCGATTACCCGCTCTGTTCCAAAGAAAAAAAATAAAAATTTACGCCTTGGTCGGTCCCGCGGGAACGGGGAAAAGTTTCCGCGCTAAGTTGGTCGCCGATTCACACAGCATCGACATGATCATTGACGACGGATTATTAATTAAAAATCGGCAGATTTTAGCAGGAATCTCCGCAAAAAAAGCCGAATCGTACTTGGAAGCGGTCCGAATTGCCATTTTTGAAGATCCCGAACACCGAGAAGATGTCCGAAATGCGATTGCAAAAGAAAAGCCGAAATCGATTTTGGTTTTGGGCACCAGCGAGAAAATGATTACCCGTATCTGCAATCGACTGGGAATTCCGCTGCCTTTTCTGACTATCAACATCGGAGATGTCGCCTCAAAAGAAGAAATAGAAAAAGCTGTCAATGCGCGCAAAAGCGGGAAACACGTCATTCCCGTCCCTATTATTGAAGTAGAGAAACGCTATCCTTCTTCCACCATCAGCGCACTGCTGCTTTCGTTTTCAAGAAACATTTTTTCATCAAAGAAACGGTTCATCGAAAAAACCATTGTTCAACCCGATTACGAATCACCGGCGGGAACCATTACTATTTCCAAAGCAGCATTGACGCAGATGGTTCTCCACTGCGCAAACGAATTTGATCAATCCGTCGAAATCAAAAAACTGATTATCAAAGAAAACGGCTCCGCCTTCTCCCTTAAAATCGATCTGCAGATACCAATGCACTCTTCCCTTCCGTTCCGATTGACGGAATTACGCAATTTTATTATTAAAAATATTGAAAAATATACTGGAATTCTTCTGCAAAAAGTCGATATTAATATAGTTAGTATGTCTCAATCATTCACAGAAAAGAGGAAAAGAACATGAAACGTTTTCTATTTTTAGCCCTGACACTCATTTCAACCGCCGGATTTGCTCAATTTTCCGACAAAGTTATTGAAAGCAAATATTATCAGGTCTTTTTTCAAAGCGATGAACAAGAAGCGGCTGTCGTTGCACAAAAACTTGACTCCCTTTTTGATTTTTATAACAGCTACTTTCACTTTGACACATCTCATATGACAGAGCGCTTAAAGGTTAAGCTTCTTGATTCAAAATCAGCCTACATCGACTATGTTTCGGCCACAACCACCGTTTCCGATCCGGTTTCTTCTTTCTTATTTGTTCAATATCAAGACTCTACTAAAAGTGAGTTAATCGGATACAAAAACGATAATCCGGATTTCGAAGACACTTTGAGCCACTACAGTTTTATTCAGTTCTTCAGAAACTTTATTACCAATCCTCCTTTGTGGTTGGAAAAAGGATTTGCCGTCTATTTCGGAAAGTCGTTCTACTCTCCGGTAAAAAATGCGGTTGTTTACAAAGAAAATCTGACTTGGTTGAACACATTGAAATCTTATTTGGACGCTGATCCACCTGCATTAATCGATCTGAACACTCTTTTCTCAATGGACTCTGCGGAAGTTTCCGAAAACAGCGATCTCTTTTACGCTCAATCATGGGGATTGATCAAATTTTTGATCGAAAATCAGCAAGCCGTCTACAATCGCGTTATTTGGGATTCCGTTAACAAATTAACTCGCGACGCTTCCAAAGAGGAAAACGAAGAGAATGCCAAACGGCCGTTTGTTTGGCTCAACGCGACTCGTTTTTCAAAAGACTTTTACGAATACATTACCGCTTTAAAAACTTTCCCGCAGTTAGTTGACAACGGAATTGCTCTTTATGAAGAAGGAAAATACAATGAAGCCAAAATTCCGTTGATTAAAGCTATAACAATGGAAGACAAAAACTATATTCCTTACTACTATTTGGGATTGATTCATTACAATACAGAAGATTACGCTATGGCTGATTTTTATTATAATTCAGCGATTCAAATGGATGGCGACAAAGCAATTTGTTATTATGCGCTGGGAGTCAATGCGTTTGCGGAGCAAGATTACGAAAAATCAATTAAGTGCTTAAAAACTGCTATTGCCTATTCGCAAGAGTACACGGAGAGAGTCGATAAAATTATCGAAAATATCAGAACCATTTTAAGATTACAAAACCGCACGATGGACATTGACGCCATTGAACCTTACCCCGTTGCTCCGGCAGAGGAAGAAGAAATTGCTATCAATCCGGAAATAACCATTACATCGATTGAAGAAGTCGCTCCGGCTGAACCGGCAGCGGAAGAGCCGGAAACTCCGCCGACAGAAGAGACAGTCTCCGAACCGGTCTATCCGGAACCGACTCCGGAAGAAGAAATCAGTCGGTTAAGATTGGATAAAGATACGGGAGAGTATATTCTTCTGAACTAATTGAAAATCGAATCGGCGGAAACGATTACTGATCGTTATCCGCCGATTTTTTTATTGTGGAATTTTTCTTAGAACCGGAACGATGACGGCGTCTCGGTCTTTTTTTTTCAACTCCGATTCTGCGAGATTTCGGTTGAATTCCGTCGCGAATTTCAAAAATCATTTTAACAGCCGAATCGGCATAAGCAACGGGAAATTGAAGCGGCTTTTCGATTTCTTTATACCGAACCTTCTGTTCTGCACAGTTTTCGTGATACCCGATCTCAGCTCTGAAAGGAGGCAGAAAAATCTTTAAAAAATGATATAAAAGAATTTCCCGATGCTCCGAACCGTCAAAATGACCGTCAGAAACGCGGTTGTCCAATTCTTTCATCTCCGCATAAAACAAATTTTTCTTTGATTTGGATGCATTTAATTCGGCGGCTGCTCTCGGTAAAAAATGCGGCATCAAATTCAATCTTTCAATTTCACGAAATATCGTTTCGGCTTTTCCCGAAGCAAGAATTTTAAAAAATTCTTCCGTTAAACGGGAAGCTGAAACGGTTTCCAGTAAAGGCGCTTTCTTTACAATCTCATTCTTCATTTTTCGCGGAATTTTTAGTCCGCACTTAGACGCATACTTCGCAGCCCGCAGCATCCGAACAGGATCTGAATCGAAAATCGTTTCTAAAGGAAGAATATTAACCAACCGATGCGCCTTTAAATCAGCAAAGCCGCCGACATAATCAATCAATTGCTCTTTTTCAGGATCAAAAAACAGAGCATTGACCGTAAAATCCCGGCGGCGAACATCCTCCTCAATGGTTCCGTAAACCGCGTTGAAATTCCCGGAAGAAACGGAACGGAATGTCGCAACTTCAATGATGTAACGATCAGGGAAAATGACATGGGCCAGCTTAAACCTCTTCCCGATAATCCACGCATTTGGGAAAATTTTACGAATTCGATTTGGCAAAGCATCCGTTGCCACATCAAAATCTTTTGGCTTTTTGCCTGCCAATAGATCTCTGACCGCACCGCCGACAATGTAGGCTCGATATCCGGCTCCTCGAAGCGTATCAATCACTTGAAGTGCCTGCGGAGAAATCATATTTTTTTTAATTGGATGTTCACCCGCCGTGTAAATGGAAGCAATCGGTACACGCTGTCCTTTTTCATTTGTTCCGTATCGTTGAATCATCTCATTTTCTCACAAAACGGTGACTGCGGTTTTTAAAATCAGATTCTCACTGCTGTTGCCGATTAAAATTTCATACTCACCCGGATCTATTCTCCATCTCTTTTCATCGACATCATAATAACGGAAAGCCTCCGCCGGCAAATCGATTGACACCGTTTGACTTTCACCCGGAAGAAGAAAAACTTTTTCAAACCCTTTTAATTCTTTCAACACTCGATCCGTTTGCGGTTGCTTTGCGCTGACATACAATTGAACGACTTCCGCGCCGCTCATTTCTCCTGTATTGGTCACAGTTACTTTGATGTTTGTACTCTCCGCTGCGGAAATACTTTTTTGAGAAACAGTTAAATGACTGAAATCAAACGTTGTATATGACAAACCAAAGCCAAACGGGAATTGAGCCTTTTTCCCCACTTTATCCAAATAACGATAACCAAGATACCGCCCTTCGGCATAAGTCATATGTTTCATTTTATCGTAAGATTCTGTCGAGTACTCAAACTGATCAGGATTTTTCGATTTTAACATTTTTGATATTCCGCCGTACGCTCTTCGAGGTCCGAATCCCACAAGCGGAAAATTTAAATATTTTGTGTCGCGCGGATGAACAACAAAAAGTTCAGGATGCTGCATTTGAGCAGCAACCGGAGCAAAATCCTCCCACTCTTTTACCATCGTATACGTCAGTTTTCCGGAAGGATTAACATCTCCGAATATAATGCGAGCCAAAGCGCGATCCGCCCATTTTCCGGCAATTCCGGCATGGATAAAACATTTGACGCCGTCAATCCAACTCTCCGTTTCAATCCCGGCGCCGTAATTGCTGATAACAATAATATTTTTATTGTATTTTTTCAGTTTTTCAATTTCCCGTAAATTTCGCCGAGTCATATCCCAGGAGCGATCATTCACCTCTCCCTCTCCGAAAGGTCCCAATCCTATTGTGTAAATAACCGCGTCTGCCTTTTTTAACGCTGCCACATCGTTTACAGACGCCCATCTGATTTTGGTGTTTTTGCTTCGATACTCTTTAAAACCGTCGATCAACCCCACAGTAAAAAGCCTTCCAATCCGATCGTTAAAAACCGTGCAGGCGCCGATTGCGGTTGTATTGAACCTCCGACTGCTGCGTCCGACTAAAAGAATAGTTTGTTCCTTATCTTTTTTTAGCGGCAAAAGATTATCCTCGTTTTTCAAGAGGATAATCCCCTCTTCGGCAATTTTTTGTGCCAATTGATTCCATTTCTCAAAATCAGGAATTTCTTTTTCCCCGGCAACAATCCGATCATACACTCCGAATTTGAGATAGGTTTTGAGTATTCGAAAGACCTTCTCGTTCAATAATTTATCTTTATCCGGAACTGTCAAATTTTTAATTTTCTTTACAGCAAAATCTCCGCTCTTTTGCGGCATTTCCAAATCCAATCCGGAGACAAAAGCTCCTTCTGTGCTGTATACCGAATAAAAATCAGAAACAACAAATCCGTCAAATCCCCATTCATTTTTTAAAATATCCGTGATCATTCGTTTGTTTTCCGACATCGGAAATCCATTGAGGGGATTGTATCCTGACATGACAATTCCAACACCGGCTTTTACAGCTGCTTCAAACGTCGGCAAATAAATTTCCCGTAAAGTCCGTTCGTCAATATCACTGCTCACGGTGTGACGATCATAATCCTGATTATTGCCAGCATAATGCTTAATAACAGCAATAGAGCCGTCTGATTGGACTCCGTTTATATAAGAAATCGCCAATTGAGATGCTAAATACGGATCTTCGCCGAAATATTCAAAATTCCGTCCGCAAGTAGGCATTCTGTAGATGTTGACTCCGGGGCCCAAAATGACATCTTTCCCGTAGTATCGCCCCTCTTTGGCGACAGCTTCCCCCATGGCAAGCAGAAGTTCCGGATTCCAACTTGCCGCAGCAACCAACGGCGCCGGGTAGTTTATGCCGTTCAGAAAAATTCCGGCTGTAGCATCCTCAAAATGTATGGTCGGCAAACCCAAGCGTTTGACTGTGCCGTGATCTTTCCACCCTTCTCCCGAAAGAAAGCGAATTTTCTCCTCGTAAGTCATTGCATCGAGAATCATTTGCGCTTTTTCGTCCGCAGTTGCCTCCAAACTTAAAACCTCTTGTAAAAAACTGTGTTTTTCGGAAATAGAAGCACAAGCGGAAAAAATTAAACAAAGCCAAACTGTAAGAATTCGCATCTTTTACACCTCAAAATAGCATTATCTGAAAACAGAAAGATAAAAGCCGCCGCCGGATTAAATCATAAACGAGTTAAAATTTCCGTCCGATCGGAAAAAATAGCTACCGTATCTTCAAAATGTGCGGAAAGCGATCCGTCGCGGGTGACAACCGTCCAGTCGTCATCCAAAACATCCACTTCCCAGCCGCCGGCGTTGATCATCGGTTCTATCGCAATGACCATCCCGCTTTTCAATCGCGGATTTTTTCCGGAAAGCGAACAATAGTTGGGAACTTCCGGATCTTCATGCAGTTTTAATCCGACACCATGCCCGCAATAGTCCCGAACAACGCCGTACTTTCCAGCATGGGAAAATACAGCCGCCGAAATATCTTTAACGCGATTACCGCAAACCGCCTGTTTAATTCCTTCGTCTAAACACTCCGAAGTGACTTTCACCAGCCGTTTGGCCTCATCACTGACAGTTCCGACCGGAAATGTTCTCGCCATATCGCTGAAAAAACCGTTCAAATTAATTCCGAGGTCCATACTGACGATGTCCCCGTTATGCAGAACTCGATTTCCGGGAATACCGTGAATCACCTCGTCGTTGACGGAAATACATGCCGATCCGGGAAATCCTCCGTATCCCAAAAACGCCGGCCGACCGCCGTGACCGGTAATGTATCGGTAAACCCATTGATCCAACTGTTTAGTGGTGATACCTTCTCGAATTTCACCTTCAACTTCGCTCATTAATCGGGCCAAAAGGCGGCAGGATTTTCTGATTCCGTCAATTTCTGCCTCGGATTTAATGACAATCACTTTTCTATCCCCGAATTCAGATAATCCAAATAAGAAACAACCTCGATATTTGCAGGATCTAAGTCATGCGCCAACCGAAACGATCTCATAGCCTTTTCGCGTTCATCCTTCATCAGATAGATCCGTCCGTAAAGAACATGAACCGCCGCCGACAAGGCATCGTCTTCCCAATCAATATAAGAACGCAGCGCATCGGCTTCCTTTAAAGCTTGATCCGGATGACCGAAATAAAGCGACAAAAGCGCACAGTTGTAGAACGGCTGATACCCCATCGGAAATGAATCAGACGAACGCTCAGCCTTTTGGGTACACGCCAAAAAAGCATCGTAGGCAGCATTAAAATCTTCTTTTAAAACCGCCGAAACTCCCGTGTAAAAATCGATCCAAGCCCGCTCTCCGTAATCGCGGCGGCAGTGAGACAGGAGACGATCCATTTCAGCCGAATCTGACAAACCAACAAGATACCAAAGAAAAATTTGGGGAATTTTTTCATTAACTTTTTTATTCTTATTGTACAAATTCCATAAAACGCCGATGAACAGTTCGGGAGAAGCGGCCGTATCCGAAAAACGGTAGGCCAAAACAGCATCAACATTATCGGCATCAGTCTGTAAAAAATTCTTTAAAACCGCTCTTGCCTTTTCGTTTTGACCTAAAGTCATGTAATCTTGCGCTAATTTTAAATTCAAAACAGCTATATCAGGAAAAGCTGCAACTCCCTGTTCCATATATTTCACTGCATCGGGAGTTCCTTTATAAATCCATGCCAAATTAAAATACGGAACAAAGCTGTAATCAGGATAGGCATTGACAAAGTCAGCGTATAAAGAAGATGCTTCGTTAACAACCCCTGTTTCCATGCACAAATCGGCTAAGAACAGATACCAATCACGATTGGTTTCCATAAAAAAATTTTTATCCAGCATCTGAGCATAAGAATATGCCTTTTCAAAATCGCCGGCATCATATGCCAAATAACTTCCAAGCATCGGATTTTGAATACCGATCTCTTCATTAAAAAGATCAAGCGCGCCGGAAAGATTCCCGGAAAGAGCTAAACTTATGATGTAATTTTTTACAAGACGGGGGTCGTCAATTCGATCCTTCAGATAAAGATAACCGTTCGGGTCATCACTGAGCGCAATGGAAAGCGCGGCTCGACTAAAGGCGTCCAAAGACACAGCTTTTACCTGACTGCCGTTGCCGGAACGAAGAGCCGCCTCTGCAAAAAGCGACGGCAGCACCCTCCGATTTTGAAAAGAAAGCGAAGCCGCCTCCCATGCCTTATCCGCTTGATGGTTCTTTAATAAAGCATAGATGTATAACGATTCTGCTTCTTTCTCATTCGGATAAGTTTCCGCAGCCGACTGCGCAAACGAAAGAAACCGCTCATAACGATTCTGCACTTCGGCAATACGAAAGACCCGTTTCATGATTTCCTTATATAAAGAAAAATCATAGGAAAAATCTTTTAAATCATCCAGCAACCGTTCAGCTTGCGCGTAATGCCCTTTTGCTATTTGATCATCAATGGTTGAAAGTTGATACAAAACTTGCGACTGAGCTTTTTGACGCACACTCCACTCGGTGATCGCAACGGCAGCACCGCCAGCCGCAATAAAAACACAAACGGAAACGCAGGCAACAATAAACCCTTTTTTTCTTCCTGTCATTTGGCAGCCTCTCGCGATAATTTATCCAAAATTCCGTTTACAAAACGATAGGAGTCATCCGCTGAAAAATTTTTTGAAATTTCAACCGCTTCGTCGATCACAATCCGCGGAGTTAACGGCTGCGCCTGAAACAACATTTCATAGACGGAAACCCTTAAAACAGCTAAGTCAACCTTTGCAATTCTGTCAAAATCTCTTTTATCAGAAGCCGATTCAATCATTCGGTCGATTTCATCAAGATGCGCATAGATTCCATTAAGCAAAAAGCGGGCAAAAAGAAGACTTTCTTCCTTTAAATCGGAAGAAATCCATCTCCAATCGAAAAGAGCCTGTTCATTTTGACTCATTTCATAGATGTAAAGCGTCTGAACTGCGATAACCCGCCCGGAATGACGAACACCCACTAATCCAAGTCCTCGTCAAAATATTTAATATCCGCTTCTTCTCTTAATTTTTTGCTCAACTCCTGAAGCGCGGTATTATAATTTCCGTACATTTTCATTGTACGCATTTGATCTTTCACGCTGTCGCCGAAAGTAACCGACTGTTCAGGATCAATTTTATCATCGTACTTCGGAATTCCTGCCGCTTCTTTAGCCGTCACTTTGAAAACATGATAACCGCGTTCTGTTTCCAAAACGTCGGTAACGCCGTCAACCGGCAGTGCAAATAAAGTTTCCACAATTTTTGCATCCAGTAACTGAAACGCTTCACTGTAAAGAAGCCATCCCATCGCTCCGCCGTTGTACTTTGTACCGCGATCTTCCGAATAGGTTCTGGCAGCTTCTTCAAAGCTCATCTGTCCGGAAGACACCTTCGCTTTTGCTTCATCAATAACTTTGCGCGCATTTTTTTTGTCGTCTGCATTCAGTCCTGTTGTATCGATATAAATTTGACTGACACGCACGCGGGCCGGCAGATTCAATGTTCCGGCATTTACCTGCCGCTGAAATTCGGCACGCGCTTCAGCGTCTGTCACCTCGGGAGGTGTCAGCGCATCCGGCCGCTTTTTTGCCACGTATTGTTTGATTTTTTCCTGATTGACAAACGCCTCTTTGATGCGGTCCAACGTCATACCGCCGTAAGTTTCCAAATCCTTATCGGTTGCCGTGCGGCGCAAAAGAGTCGACAGTTCCGCCAACTTTTGCCTTTTAAAAGCATTAAACGACGTTTCGCTGACTTTAATTTCATCTCGATCGGCCGCCTGCACCAGCAAAGAGACGTCAATCAGTTGATCCAAAACCTCTTTTTTTGTGACGGAAAGCGCATTGTTCGACGCCTTCATGATTTCATCATAGCGGGCGTCGACGGAAGCGCGAGTAATCGGTTCGCGACGAATCAATTCGACAGTTGCCACAATGTTATCGATTCGATCGGCGGCAAAAGAACCGACCGTCGTAAAAACGGCAAACAAACCACAAAAAACCGATTTTTTCACTCTGACGCCCCCGTTTCTGATTTTATTCCGCAGCTTCAGCTTCTGTTTCGCTCGAAGCGTCTGCAGCTTCGGAAGAAGCACCCAGATCACGATACTCCTGAATATCGTCAATCCATGTCCGTTCCGCCGCACTTTGCGCATTGACTTCGGCTTCAACTCCTTCAAGCGCCCTGGCATCGCTGTAACTCTTTGTATAAACCATCATCAGCGCCAAAGAAAGTACAAAAAAGAGCACCGCTAAAATACCTGTAAAACGAGCAAGGATGTTTCCCGACTGCAGTCCGACAGAAGAGTTGTTGCTCCCGCCGAAAATACCGCCGAGTCCATCTCCCTGTGAATCCTGCAGCAAAACAACGGCCATCAGTAAAACCGAAACGATACAAAACAAAATCAGTAAAATTACACTTAATACCGCCATTTAAAACTCCGTTATTTATCGTAATTGACAATCGGCAGAAAGGTTTCGGCCTTCAGCGAGGCCCCGCCGATCAAACCGCCGTCAACATCCGGCATCGCCATCAATTCTTTAGCATTGCCGGCATTCATCGAACCGCCGTACTGAATAATCAGATTTTCAGCGCATTTGGGACAATACAGTTCACCGACTTTAGCGCGAGCGGCAGCATGAACTTCCTGAGCATCCTGAGGCGTTGCGGTTTTCCCCGTACCGATAGCCCAAACCGGTTCGTAAGCAATGGTTACGCTGGATAATTCTTCCGCAGTCACATCCTTCAAACCTGCTTCAATCTGAGCATTAACTACCTCAATCGCTTTTCCGGACTCCCGTTCTTCCAGCGTCTCACCGACACACAGAATGACTTCCAGTCCATGATGAAGAGCCAGCTTCACTTTTTGATTAATGACCTCGTCGGTTTCACCGTAAATCGACCGCCGTTCGGAGTGACCGAGGATCACGGCCTGAACGCCGACATCTTTCAACATTAAAACCGAAGTTTCACCGGTATAAGCGCCCGCTTCGGCAAAAGCCATGTTTTGCGCTCCAAGCAGAATCGGTGTGCCGGACAGAACTTTCGAGACGGCATCCAGACACGTAAAATTCGGCGCAACTAACACCCGATGCGGACAATCTTTCACGGACTTCACCAACGCTTTCGCCAACTCAACGGCCTGCGTCACCGTCAAATTCATTTTCCAGTTTCCGGCAATAAAACTCTTTCTCATTTCAGACTCCTTACCTCAGTCTTCCAGCGCAACAATACCGGGCAGTTTTTTACCTTCAAGAAATTCGAGAGAGGCGCCGCCGCCGGTGGATACGTGACTCAATTTTTTCGTTAAACCGAATTTGTTTGCCGCTGCAACGGAATCACCGCCTCCGACAACGGTTGTTCCTTTACACTCAGCCACAGCCATCGCCACTTCTTTGGTTCCGTTCGCAAACTTGTCGAATTCAAAAACTCCCATAGGGCCATTCCAAACGACAGTTTTGGCGGGAATAATCGCTTCGGAGAAGAGACGGATCGTTTTGGGACCGATGTCCATTCCCATTTTATCTGCGGGAATATTGTCGGAATCAATGATTTCGGCATCGGCATTTTCGGAAAACTCAGAAGCCACAACGTTATCAACGGGAAGAAGAACTTTAACACCCGCTTTTTCGGCCGCCGCCAAAAAATTCTTTGCCGTATCGATAAAATCGTTTTCCAGTAACGATTTTCCGACCTCAAAACCCTGAGCCTTCAAAAAGGTATACGCCATACCGCCGCCGATAATAAAAGTATCGGCTGTCTTCAGCAGCGATTCCAAAACACCGATCTTCGACGAAACTTTTGCACCGCCGACAATGGCAACAAACGGTTTTTCGGGATTCGTCAAAAGAGGAGCAAAAAACTTCACCTCTTTCTCAATCAAAAATCCGGCAGCCGACGGCAGAAGATGCGCCACGCCTTCGGTGGAAGCCTCCGCGCGGTGGGCGGTTCCGAATGCATCATTAACATAAACCTCTCCGAGAGCCGCCAACTTCTTCGCAAACTCCGGATCGTTTTTCTTTTCTGCCTTATAATAGCGAACATTCTCCAAAAAAAGAATCTCGCCCGGTTTTAAGGCTTTCGCGGCAGCTTCCACTTTATCACCGACAACGTCGTCAATGTACTGAACCGGACGGCCCAACTTCTCACTCAGCCGTTTGGCAATCGGTTTCACGGAAAACTGCGGTTCGCGAGTTCCGTCGCCCGCCGGGCGGCCGAGGTGGCACATTACCACCAACGAGGTTCCCGGCTTGGCTAAAATATATTCAATTGTCGGCAAAGCTTCGACAATTCTGGTTTCATCCGTAATCACTCCGTCTTTAATCGGAACATTAAAATCAACGCGCAACAAAACCCGTTTGTTGTCCAAGTCCATATCTCGAACAGTTCTTAACATAGGAAAATCTCCTCCGCAACAATGAAATAAAAAAGGAAATGACAGCCTCCGGAAGGAGGCTGCCGTTTTCAATCGGAATTATTTATCTTTTCCGGCCATATAACTCAACAAATTGACAACGCGGTTGGAATATCCCCACTCATTGTCGTACCATGAAACGACCTTAAAGAACCGTTTTTCGCCTTTCAAGTTATTTTGCAAAGTAGCCAGCGAATCGTAAATCGAAGAGCGGTTGTCATGAATCAAATCGGAGGAAACAATCTCTTCATCGGTATATCCCAAAATTCCTTTCATGGAACCGCCGGCAGCTTTTTTCAGAATCGAATCGATCTCTTCGATAGAAGTGTCTTTCGCTGCGCGGAAGGTCAAGTCAACAACAGAGACGTCCGGCGTCGGAACACGGAATGACATTCCCGTCAGCTTGCCTTTTGTCGACGGAAGAACTTCTCCGACAGCCTTTGCAGCGCCGGTCGTTGACGGAATGATGTTGCATGCCGCCGCGCGTCCGCCTCTCCAGTCTTTTTTAGAGGGACCGTCAACCGTCTTCTGGGTCGCCGTGTAGCTGTGAATGGTTGTCATCAAACCGGTTTCGATTTCGATACCGCCGTCCATCAGCGCTTTCACAACAGGAGCCAGACAGTTGGTTGTACAGCTGGCGTTGGAAACGATATTGTGTTTAGCCGAGTCGTATTCGTTCTCATTAACGCCCATAACGATGGTTTTGACATCGCCTTTACCCGGAGCGGAAATGATGACTTTTTTCGCACCGGCATCCAAGTGTCCCTGAGCCTTTTCGGAAGCAGTAAACAAACCGGTCGACTCGATAACATATTCGACACCCATCGCCTTCCAAGGAAGATCCTTCAATTCTTTGGCCACACCGAGACATTTGATTTTGTTTCCATTGACAACCAAAATGTCATCTTCGGCGAGAGAAGCATCGCTCTTTTCGGAAGAGATTTCCGCGTTCATCCGACCGTGAACCGTATCGTATTTTAACTGATAAGCGAAGTAGTCGGCATTTGTGGAAACGTCGACGACAGCCGCCACCTCAATTTCCTTGCCCAACAAACCTTGATCAACCATTGCTTGAAGAACCATTCTTCCGATTCTTCCGAACCCGTGAATTGCTACTTTCATTTCTGTCTCCTTAAATAAAACCCAAAACCAAGGGATTATCTTTTAAAACTATATTCGAAATACGGGCGGTTGTCAAGAAAAAAGAAAACAATCCGCCGTTTTTTCGTTTTCCGCCTGCTGAAAGCCGCTGTCAAAAAAAAAGAGTTGCCGATTTCTGCTTTGAGATTTACAATAATGCCGAGGTAAAAAAGATGAATCAAGGTCGTTTCTACACTTTAAAAAACAAAAACGGAATGGAAATTAAACTGTTTGATTACGGTGCCACGTTAGCGGGAGTCAAAGTTCCCGACAAAGACGGTCAATTCGATGATGTCGTTTTCGGATTCGACGATTTAAAAGGATATGTTGAGTTTAATGACTTCTTTGGGTCGACAGTCGGACGGCACGCAGGAAGAATCGGCGGAGGACGATTCGAAATTGACGGAACCGCGTATCAACTGGCAGTCAACAACGGAAAAAACCACCTCCACGGAGGCATTAAAGGATTCGACAAGGTTTTTTGGAACGCACAGGAGCTGACAACAAAAAAGGGAAATGCCGTCAGTTTTTCTTATTTGAGTCCCGACGGAGAAGAACACTACCCCGGCAACTTAACCGTTACCACAGTTTATACGCTGACAGACGCCAACGAAATCATCATCGATATGTATGCAGTGACAGACAAGGCCACTCCCGTTAATTTAACCAACCACGCTTACTTTAACCTCTCCGGAGCCGGAAATCCATCGATTCTCGATCACCGGCTGAAATTAAACTGCGACTTCTTTCTTCCGGGAGATGAAGGATTGATTCCAACAGGAGAAGTGGCGCCGGTCGACGGAACGCCGCTCGATTTCCGCGAATTTAAAGCCATCGGAAAAGAAATCGATGCCGACCATCCTTCGACTCAGTTCGGTTCCGGATACGACTTGGCGCTTGTTGTCAACGGAAAAGGAAACGAAACCGTCCACGCCGCATCGGTCATCGACGATAAAAGCGGCCGCCGTCTCGATGTTTTCACAAATCAAAAAGCGCTTATCTTCTACACCGGCAACTTCCTGAAGGGTGATTTCAAAGCGAAAGACGGGAAAACCTATCCGAGACGCTCCGGATTCTGCTTGGAACCGGGAGCCTTTCCCGATTCACCGAATAAACCGTGGTTTCCGAACATCATTCTGAAACCGGGTGATTTATATCACAATCAGATCATTTTCCGTTTTAGCATCGAAAACTAACGCTCAATACGGTATCAGCGGATCGATGAAGCCACCGTTTTCATCGATCCATTTTTTTTCGTCATCAGTCAACAGAGAGCGGTCGGTTAACTGAGACTCAAACGGAAAATCGGTCAGCCGCTCGAAACGCAGATAATCGGAATCGGTTTCATCGCGGACAACAGCGTAAATATTTTCAATCCGGATACCGTACTCCCCTTTGCGGTAACACCCCGGTTCGATGGAAACAATCATTCCGGGTAAAGCAGCGACTGTTTCATTGGAAGGAGAAATCGAAAACGGCGGTTCATGAACACAGTTAATCCAGCCAACGCCGTGACCTGTGCCGTGACCGTATTCCGCTCCGCCGCGCCGCGCCTCGCCGCGGGCAACCGCGTCGAGCGCGGCTCCGCAGGTTCCCTGCGGAAAGCGTGTGCGCGCCAAGGCAATATGGGCTTTCAGAACAGCGGTGTAGTCGCGCACCGCTTGCGGCGGAGGAGTGCCGCCGCCGGTCCAAAAAACCCGTGTGATGTCGGTAGTTCCGTTAATAGAATGAGTTCCGCAGTCCAGCAGCAGCAATCCATCCGTATTAACGGCAGCAGACGATTCCGGTGCAGGTTTATAATGAACAACCGCACCGTTTTCTCCGAACGCGGCAATGGTTTCAAACGAGGCGCCGCGGTAACTTTTTTCCTTTCGCCGCAGCTCTTCGAGCAGAAGTGCTGAATCCGCTTCATTGAAGCGTTCTCCAGCCTCAACCGCTTCCAGCAGCCGCCTCCGAAAACGCAGCAAAACCCGTTTATCCGCCGCCGCTGCCTTTTTCACCGCGGCAATTTCTCCCCGTGTTTTAACGGTCTGCATCAGTCGGATCCGCAGTCGGTCGTCAATAACGGTATTACGGTGATTGATTAAAAAGCGAAACAGATTTTCATTTAAATCGTTGAACGAACATTCAATCTTTTGCTCTCGAACCGAATCAAGACGACTCAGAAATTCCCCGTACGGGAAAATTTCAACATTGGGAAGTTCCTGCGGCAATGGATGATCGGTAAACAGCTCCATCCGACCGGATGTAATCAAAGCCCAGGAGTAGAAAAAAACGTCTTCGCGTGCATCTCGGAACAGTCGGAAACCGGTTAGCCAAGCTATCGTGTCGGGCGCGGTCAAAAGAAGCACATCTCCCTTCATATCGCGGCGCAGCAATCCGATTTTTTTCCGAAAAGCACGCACAGGATCTTTGACGACCGCATCCAGAGACTCCGCTCCGGGACAAAACCTCTGCGTCCGCCCCGAATCAAAATCGGTCAAATCGGTTTTCTGTTCACGGCAAACCAATTCCAGCTTCCGGTAAAACGGGTGAGAGATTCCGCTTTTATTAACGGCAACCGTCTCTCCGGCAGTCAATCGCTCTCCCAGCCACTGCGGCAGCGGCGCCTCTTCTCCGTCTTTGACCAAAACGACATCGCGGTTTTCAAAAAGTTGTTCGCACTCCAGATAATAACGGCTATCGGTACGAAAAAAAATCTTTTCAGGCGTCAAAATCACCGTTCCAGCCGAACCGCGGAAGCCAAGCAGCCGCTTCCGTTCGTTGAAAAAGTCAGGAACATTTTCACATAAATGAGGATCAGCCGAAAAAAGAATCAGCCAATCGATTCCTTCCGCTGCCATCCGATTCCGTATTTCGTCAATTGCATCCATGCTCACAGTATACCGCCGCCCCCCGATTTCGGCAAGCAGAAAAAATGATTGTCTTTTTTCAAATTTTGTGATATAATAAAATGTGTCACAAGAATTAACTGAAAGTTTAGAAGATTATTTGGAAGCGATTTCTCATTTACAGGAAGAGTTTAAAGTCGCACGAGTCAAAGACATCTCTTCTCGACTCAATGTGAAAATGCCGTCCGTCACCAACGCGCTGAAAGTATTGAAATCGAAAAATATGATCGATTACGAGAAAAATTCTTTCATTACACTGACGCAGGAAGGTGAAAAAGCGGCGCAGCGGATTATCCGCAAGCACGAAGTCTGCAAAGATTTTTTTCTGAATATTCTGCATTTACCGGAGGAGGAAGCCGACCGCCTGGCGTGCTCTGTCGAACATCACATTTCCGGGAAAACGGTTTCCAAATGGGCTCGACTGACCGAACTGATCGAAGATTTTTGCAAAAAGAACGACGATTTTGCGCGATGCATGAATCAACTCGGGACCGATTGAAATGACCGACTTTTTATCCGAAATTCTCGTTAACGAAAAGATTGCTCCCGATTTTTACCGCCTGCGCTTCACCGTTCCGATGGACGCCGAAATTTTACCGGGATCGTTTTTTTCTTTAAAAGACGAACTGCCGACAGGAACGCTGTTGCGGCGGCCGTTCGCTTTTTCCGATGCCGGCAAAGGCGAGGCTGAAGCGCTTTATCAAATTCGAGGAAAAACAACGCACGCGCTTTCACTGCGAAAACCGGGCAGCCGGTTTCAAATTCTGCTGCCGTGCGGCAACGGTTTTCCGATCGACAAAATCGCTACCCGGCAGCCGGTTTTAATCGCCGGAGGTGTCGGTCTCGGTCCGATTCTCTTCCTTTATCGAAGCTTGTCACGTGAAAACAGGGAACCGCTTCTCGTTGCCGGATTCCGCAGCGCGTCTCTTATTCCGCATTCGCAGCTGCCGGCCTCAACGGTTATCTGCACCGACGACGGTTCTTTCGGCGTTAAAGGTTCGGTTCTTGACGGCGTGCGGGAAATTTCTGCGAAACAGCCGCTTTTTTTCGCCTGCGGACCGACAGCAATGATGAAAGCGCTCGCGTTTGAGGCTGCGCAGCGTCAAGCCGATGCATTTGTTTCGTTGGAAGCGATGATGGGATGCTCGCTCGGCGCCTGCATGGGGTGCGTTGTTCCGATCTGCGGCGGAGGATACAAACGAGTTTGCAAAGAAGGTCCGGTTTTTGACGCGAAGGAGATTTTATGGACATCGATGTGACGGTCAAAATCGGGAAGGGAGTTTTACCGACGCCGACAGGCGCCGCTTCCGGTACTTTCGGTTACGGAGATGAATTTGCCGGTTTGTACGATCCGTCAAAATTGGGCGCTGTTTACACAAAAGCGATCTCTCTTTTTCCCCGAGAGGGCAATCCGCCGCCTCGACTGACAGAAACGCCGTCAGGAATCCTTAATGCCATCGGACTGGCCAATGTCGGCGTTGAAGCGTTCATCGAAAAAAAACTCGAATTTTTATTAAAGCAATCGTTTGCAACCGTCGTTAATATTGCCGGTTCTTCGCCCGACGAATACGTTCGCACGCTCTGCCGGTTAAGCGACAGCGGCGTTTGGGGATTCGAAATCAACCTTTCGTGTCCGAATGTCAAACACGGTTGTCTCGCATTCGGCACCGATCCTCATCATGTCGAAAATCTGACCGCCCTTCTCCGCAAAGAAACCGATAAACCGCTGATCATCAAACTGACTCCGAATGTAACCGACATCGGAACGATAGCCGAAGCCGCAGAAGCAGGCGGCGCAGACGCTGTCAGCCTGATTAACACGTTGCTAGGCATGGCAATTGACGTCAAAACCGCCCGTTTTAAGTTAGCCAACCGCACAGGAGGACTTTCGGGTCCCGCTGTTAAGCCGGTCGGAGTGGCTGCCGTCTACAATGTCTCTCGCCGTGTTAAAATTCCGGTTATCGGCATGGGAGGCATCATGTGCGCTGACGACGCCGTCGAATATCTTCTGGCGGGAGCCAAAGCGGTTCAAATCGGCACCGGAAACTTTATCACACCGGGGCTGTGCGACTCCGTTTACGACGGTATTGTCGATTATATGAAGGAAAAAAATCTCTCTAAAATAGACGACTTTGCCTCCCTCCTGCAGGATGCATGAGAAAAGCAGAGTTTTATTCCGAAAAGCTTTTGCCGTTATTTCAGCAGTTCAAAATCCGTTCAGCCAAATGAACGGCGTTAAGAACACCCTGTTTACCGATTCCCATAGTAGCGCACGGAATTCCTTTTGGCAGCTGCAAAATCGACAGCAGCGCATCAACGCCGGAAAGACAGCCGGCAACAAGGGGAATCCCGATAACCGGTTTTTTGACCAATGCCGCAACAACGCCCGGCAGTGCGGCGGAAAGACCGGCCGCTGTAATGATCACGCGGTAATTTTCCTCGTTCTGCACTAAAAACGCCTTCAGTTCCTCCAGATTGCGGTGAGCGGAGTAAACTTTAAAGTCGTAAGTCAAACCTTTTTCGTCAGCCAGCTGCAAAGCCGGCGCCATTTGCTCTCGATCCGATTCAGATCCGACAATAAAAAGCAGTTGTTTCATTTTTTCTCCTCGCAAACCGAGTCAACGGCAGCTGTTAAAAGAATTTTTTCCCGATATCGCTGCGGCTCCAACACCCCTCGAAATGCAGCTGCCGCACGCCGTCGTAGGCTTTCTTGGCAGCTTCGGACAACGTTTCCGCCACACCGACGACGGTAAAACAGCGGCCGCCGGCGGTTCGCAGTTTGCCGTCTTCACCCCGCACCGTTGCAGCATGAAAAACCGTCAAATCGCTGCGGTTTTCGGGCAAGGCAGTCACTTCGCAATTTTTTTTGTACGGACCGGGATAACCTTCCGCCGCCACAACCACTCCGACAGCCGCCTTTCCCGCCAAATCAAACGCACCTTCAGTTTCCAACTCATCAAGTTTCTGATCCCGTAAAGCGGCTGCCAAAAACTCAAAACAGCACGGCAGCGCTGCCAACAACGGCTGTGTTTCCGGATCTCCGAACCGGACGTTAAATTCAAGCACTTTCGGACCGTCAGCCGTTATCATTAAACCGATGTAAAGCAGTCCTTTGTATGTCAATCCGTCTTTTTGCAGACCGGCCATAACCGGTTCAACGATTTTCTTGGCAATTTCCTTTTTCAGTTCGGGAGTCACGCACGGAACGGGACAGATTGCCCCCATTCCGCCGGTATTCGGTCCGTTGTCGCCGTCGCCGGCCTTTTTGAAATCGGCGCACGGCGGCAGAATCGCGTAATGCTTTCCGTCCATCAAAACAAAAATCGAAATTTCATAACCGCTTAAAAACTCCTCAACCAGCAACTTATCGGTTTTGAGGATTTCTGTTCCGAATTCGAGAAGCGCTTTTTTGTCATCCGATTCAAGAACGCCTTTACCGGCCGCTAAACCGCTTTTTTTGACAACAACTTTTCCGTTTGTCTTCTCAATATACGCAATAAAATCGTCGGGATTTTGAAATTCTTGCGCTTCAGCAGTAGGAATCCGGTGACGATTCATAAATTCCTTTGAAAACACTTTGCTCGATTCCAACTGCGCCGCCTCTTTATGAGGACCAAATGCGGCAATTCCGGCTTCAGTCAGAGCGTCAACCACTCCGTTTGCCAAGGGAATTTCCGGACCAACAAAGACAAAATCAATGCCGTAATCGCGGCATACTTTAACGACCGCTTCGTTATCCGTCTCGGAACTGAGTGTGAGTAAAGTAGCCGCTTCAGCCATGCCGGCATTTCCGGGTGCAGCAAAAAGCGAATCTTTCCCCAAAGTCTCTGAAAACTTCCATACAACCGCATGCTCCCGAGCTCCTGAGCCCAAAACCAAGACTTTCATTTTCCCTCCTCCGCGCGATTCAGCAATTCAATGACCGTCTGCGGATAAATTTCGTATTCACAAGCGTGAATTTTTTCTTCAATTTCCTCGATGGTTTCTTCTCCGGTTCGAAAAAACGATTTCTGCCGAATGACTTTCCCCGTATCCATTCCGGCATCAACGTAATGAACAGTCACGCCGAGTTCTTTATCGGGAGAAGCAAAACTCTCCTCAATTCCGTGCGTTCCCGGATATTTCGGCAACAAAGCGGGGTGAATGTTGATGATTTTCCCGGCATACTTTTCCGTCATTTCCGGCGGCAAAAGCTTCATAAACCCGGCTAAAACAATTAAATCGGGGTTCAGCCGGGTCAGCAACGCGTCAATTTCGGCTTCCGCTTCGCTCCGGCTCCTCCCGAGATAGGAAACGTGATACGCCGGGATGCCGAGTTTTGCAGCGCGAACGAACGAATACGCATCTTTTTTATTGCAAATCATGGCAGTGATTTTATGCTCCGTTTCGGCGACTGCTTCGCATATGGCTTGAAAATTGGAACCATTACCCGACGTGAAGACGACAGCTTCAGCCATTGACCAGCTCTCCGACCTTAATCAGTTCAATTTTTTCGGCGGCCGCTTTTTTCAGAACGGCGTCGGCGTCGGCGGCTTTGACGACAATGACGATTCCCAATCCCATATTGAAAACTTTCCGCATTTCAGCTGTTTCGATCCCGCCTTTCTCCTGTATCAAATGGAAAATTTCAGGGACGGGCCAATCCCAAGTAAACTGCGGCTTGAGATGCGGCGGCAGAACGCGAACCGTGTTGCCTTCCAATCCGCCGCCGGTAATGTGAGCGGCGCCAAGCAGGCAGCCGGTCGCCAACAACGCTTTCATTTCTTTAACATAAATTTTTGTCGGAGTCAGCAGTTTTTCCCAAACCGCATCGTTTTCACCGGACAACGCTTTGCGTGCCAGAGAAAGACCGTTCGAATGAACTCCGGAAGAAGGCAAGGCAAAAAGAAGATCGCCCGCGCCCATTTTTTCTTTAAACGGCAGAACCGCCGCTTCATTACCGATTCCTACACAAAATCCGGCCAAATCGAAGTCGTCGTTTCGGTAAAGATCCGGCATTTCCGCCGTTTCTCCGCCGGTCAAAACGCATTCGGCCTGCTCGCATCCGTCGACAACGCCTTTAATTACATCTTTCAGAACAGATTCGTTCAAACGTCCGCAGGCAATGTAATCCAAAAACGAAATCGGTTCAATTCCGCAGACAATCAGGTCATTGACGCTCATCGCAACCAAATCAATGCCGACGGTATCGTACTTTTTCAACCTCATGGCAACCATCAGTTTCGTCCCCACTCCGTCAGTACAGGAAAACAGCAGCGGCTTTTTATATTTGGTCAGATCCACCGGCAGACCGCCTGCAAATCCGCCAATGGAGGACGATACCGCTTTCGAACGAATGCTTCCGATAAACGACGCAAACCGATCACCTTTTTCGATGTCGACGCCGGCTTCTTTGTATGAAAATCCCATTTCCCGCTCCTTTTTACAAAAACGCTTTCCACCGTTTTTTGATGTCGTTGTATTTCAGTTTTTTCAACGGAACCCAAAGAATTGCTCCATCTTCCCCGATAAGCTGCACCTGCCTCCGCAGCAAATTAATTTCACCGACTTTATAAGAAAGTTCGCCGGCGCGGACAACAGCGTCTTTTTTCGGGAAGAGCTTTTTCTCCGTTTTATAAAAGTCGTTTTCATACGCCAGACAGCAAAGAAGGCGGCCGCACGGACCGGAAATCTTCATGGCATTCAACGACATATTCTGTTCCTTCGCCATTTTGATGGAAACCGCATTCGGTTTGTCACTGACAGAAGCGCAGCAGAATGGACGGCCGCAAACAGCCAAACCGCCGACAATGCGCGATTCGTCGCGGACACCGACCTGCCTCAATTCAATTCGCTCCCGAAAAGAAGAAACCAATTCTTTTAAAAGTCCGCGGAAATCAACGCGGTTTTCCGACGTGTAAAAAAACATCAGTTTCGGTTCATCGGTCAAATAATGCGCTGAAATCAGCTTCATATCGAGCTTCAGTGCGGCGATTTTCTTACGGCAAAGCTCAAACGCTTCCTTTTCAGCGTCTCGGTTATGGTTGTATTTTTCAAGATCCTTTTCCGTCGCAACCCGAATCAATTTGACGGTATTTTTCGAAGACACTTCCCGTTGTGAAACTTTTCCGAGAACGCGGCACAAATCCTTTCCGTAGCGGGCATCCGCAATGATCATTCCGGATTGAATCAGCTTTTCAGCCTCTTCTTCCGGAACCGCCAAATAACTTGTCTCGCCGGAGTGCATTAACTTCACCATCAGCAGAACTTCGTTATCCTTCAGCTGACAGCGGTTGGAACTCTGCCGATTTTCGAAAGTCTCTTCGAAATCATCTTCAATGACCAGTCCGTCTTCTTCCGCGACAATCTCTTTTCCCAAAACCAACTCCTTAACTCAACAGATCGACAATCAATCCTTCGATTTCATTAATGCGGCTGAGAATCCGAATCGGCCGCGCCTGTTCATCCATTAAGTCCACAGTCAGAAGATTGAGCTTTTCGTCGATAACCTCGACCGTTCTCAATACCTCCTGCCGAGGCATTCCTCCGCGCACCCGCCTTGTAAACCGAATCTCTTTTTCCCGCAAAGAAGCGGCTATGACCGCTTCCAATAACTTTCTGATTTGATTTTTATACTCCCGAATCACTTCGGGACTGCGCGTTGCTGCCACCTCTTTTCCCAACGCTGTGATTTTTACGCGCATTTGTTCCCATTCTTCAGGAGCGGGAGAGGAATGACGTCGGCGCTCACCGGCATCCGCACCGCTTTCGCGCCGAATTCGTGAAAAAAAACTTCCGGTAGAAATGTCGGCACCGCTTTTTTCCGTCTTATCGGAGCCGGAAAATGTTTCGACCGGAGCGCCTCCCGGAAACGACGACGAAAACGTTGTAATTTTAGCCATTTTTCGCAGTCTTTCTCATCGGATTAAAACGCTGCGGATCCGTTTCAATTTGCGTTTCGTCCAGCTCTTCCGAATCGGCTTCAGGCGACCGAGTCACCGTGCACCGTCCATGAAGCAATACATTCTCCTCTACCGTCAACCGCGGCGTTTTGATATTCCCTATCACAACGCCGTCGGTCAAAACAACAATCCGTTCCGACGCTTTGATATTTCCTTTTACGATACCGCCGACGACAACCGTCTCAGCGGTGATAAAACTTTCAACGCAACCGTTTTTTCCGATAAGAACCTTTCCCGTTGAATGAATCGGGCCTCGAAACAAGCCGTCGATTCTCATTAATTCATCGGATTCAATCACTCCGGAAACAAACGTTCCTTCCCCGATAATTGAATTGATATAATGGTTCCCGGTGAAAAAATCCCGTTCCATAAACTTTACTCCATCGACAGAAAACGAATCGGATCAATATTTTGGGATCCAATCCTGATTTCATAATGAACATGAGGGCCGGTTGTTAAACCGGTATTCCCCATCGCCGCAATTCTTTGTCCTTGTGAAACCGTGTCGCCTTCTCTCACGTAAACAGCGTCACAGTGAGCATATCTCGTAAAAAATCCGTACTTATGTTGAATGGTCAAGTAATTGCCGTAGTCGTCATTCCATGCCACTTCAACAACCTTCCCGTTTGCCGTCGATACAATTCCTGTTCCGCGGGAATAAGCAATATCCAACGCATTATGAAGGTACCAGTAACCGCGAATCGGATGACGCGCAGGTCCGAACGGAGCTGTAACGTAACCGACACCTCTCTCAACCGGCCATGCGGTAGGAATCTCTTCCAACAGATTTCCTTTTGAATTCAACAGACCTGAAATACGGGAAAGTTGAATCATCGACGACTCAAGCACTCCCGATATATTCTCAAGTGTTTGAATCTCTTTGATGACCTGTTCGTCATGAGTTTCTATATTGGAAAAAGACGCATAATCTCCTTCCGCTGCCTGAGATTTATCCAATCGAGAAGTGAGTCCGAATGAGTCAACAGCATCAATCAGCACCGATTCAAATTCACTTGCCGTTTTTCTCAAATCGGATATACTGTCCTTTAATTGCTCATTCTCAACTTCGGCTGCTGCCATTCGCGATTCGGCAGACGCCGCCTGCCATCCGCCTGTTGCAAACAAAATTCCCAAAACAGCAGTAACGACTGACAGAATCACGACAAAAGCACATAGTACAAAAACAGTCGCAAATGAAATTTTAAAATTGACTGCCTTTTTTTCCGTATGAGGAATCACCATTACGGTGTAGCGCCGCCCCAATAATCGGGAAAGCTTATTCAAACGGACACGGACTCTTTTAAACGCCGTTGAAAAAAAAGCCGATATTTTCAAAAAAAAACGATTTTCGATTTTTCTGTAATTATGGGTTAAGGACACCGAATCCTCGCTTTCTCAAATAATCTTAATTGGTAGAAAAAGAATACCATGGATTGAAAAATTTGTCAAATCATGACAATGAAAACAATACGCCGCTTTCCAAAATCACATCCGATCCACCCGAATCAAAGAAAAAAAACTTGACCTCTTTCCTCTTATATGTTACCATTTTTAGACAGGGTTTCCCTGAAATTTCAACGCAGGACACGATATGAATTTATTTGATACTCACGCACACATCGGACTGATTCACGACGATCCGATAGAACAGTTGATTGTCGCCAAAGAAGCCAAACAAGCCGGCGTCAAGCACATCGTCGCCGTCTGCAACAATGTAAAAGATTTTTATACAATTTACGATAATTTGGCGCTTGCCGATAACATTTTTTATGCTGTCGGAATTTCTCCGGCGGAAGTCGGGAATTTACCTTATAACTGGGAAGAGATGGTAATCGCCGGTGCATCAAAAGAAAAAGTTGTCGCCATCGGTGAAACGGGATTGGATTACTATCGAAAATTCGGCAATAAAAACGCTCAAATTGAACTTTTTCGCCGTCAATTGGCACTGGCTGACAAAACGGACAAACCGGTCATTATTCACAATCGAGAAGCGGGAGAAGATATTTTCAACATTCTAAAAACCCACCTTCCGTCCAAAGGCGCCGTACTTCACTGTTATTCGGAAGATGCGGCATATGCGAAAAAAATCCTTGATATGAATGTAATGTTTTCGTTTGCAGGCAATCTGACTTATAAAAACGCCCGCAACTTGCACGAGACTGTCAAGATTTTACCGCTTGAGAGGATTCTTTTGGAATCGGAAGCTCCGTTTATGGTTCCCTCTCTCTACAGAGGAAAACGCAACCGTCCGTCTTATTTGAAAGAAACTCTAAAATTTCTTGCCCAACTTCTTGATCAAAACGAAGAAGAGTTAGCGGAAGTCATTTATCAAAACTCTTTGAGATTTTTCGGCATTACGGAATAAAATGAACGAAGTCAACCTCTTGCCGGGAACATCCATTTCCGGCAATCTTTTTTTAGCGCCGATGGCCGGCTACACCGATTTTGTTTTCCGTTCTCTTTGCGCAGAATTCGGAGCCGATCTGTGTTATACGGAAATGGTCAGCTGCGAAGGACTCGCCCGACTCAATAAAAAGACCGCCGAATTAATGAAAAGCGGCAGCGCCGAAAAACAAAGAGGCATCCAGCTTTTCGGCGTCAATCCGGATTCATGTTTCGAAGCCGCAAAAAACGCTGCCGCCCTCAACCCGAATATCATCGACTTTAACTGCGGCTGCCCGGTTCCCAAAGTGGTCAAAACCGGCGCCGGCGCAGCATTGATGCGCAATCTTAAACTTTTAAAGGAGTTGGTCGCAGCCCTGAAGGCCGGAACGGAAGCCGCCGGAAAAAAAATTCCAATTTCGGTTAAAATCCGTGCCGGCTGGAACGCAGAAGAGATCAACGCCCCGGAAACGGCAGCGGCCGCTGTCGAAGCGGGGGCTGCTATCATCGGTATTCACGGACGAACAAGAGCACAAGGATACAGCGGTACCGCTGACCTTGAAATCATCCGAAACGTCAAAAAAGCGGTATCCGTTCCCGTCATCGGTTCCGGCGATCTTTTCTCCCCTTTGGATATCAAACGAATGTTGGAAGAAACAGGTGTCGATGCCGTCATGATTGCCCGCGGAGCTGTTGGAAACCCGCAAATTTTTATACAGACAAAAGAATTTCTTTCAACCGGAGAGATTCGTACTGTTTTCGGCGACGCGGAGAAACTCCAAACGGCGCGGCGGCATCTGCACGCATCGGTCGCCGCTTTCGGTGAGCGGCGCGCCTGCAAAGAAATCCGCAAACATTTATGCGCCTACTCCAAAGGAATTCGCAACGGAACTGTTTTACGCAATCGCATTGTTCATTGCTCCACACTCACAGAATACGAAGAGGCTTTCAGCGACTTTTTTCAATCGGAAGGAATCGAATCTCTACCGATTGATTTTCACCTGTAAATCGGATAATATAAACAAAGAGGTTGCCATGAAAATCATTTTGGTTGGATACGGACGAATGGGAAAGGCAGTCGAAGACGCCGCTCTTCAGCGCGGTCATTCGATTACGGCTAAAGTTGATCCTGCTGCAGAAGACGCCGGCGTTGTCAAAACACTGACTCCCGATTTACTGAAAAATGCTGATGCTGTTATTGAATTCGCTCTTCCTCAAGGAATCGAAACCAATGCGGAGCTTTACGCAAAAACCGGTGTCCCGGCTGTCATCGGAACCACCGGTTGGGATGATCGCCGAAAAGCGATCGCTGATTTAGTCACCCGCTCCAACGGAACCGCTTTATGGGGAAACAACTTTTCCGTAGGTGCGCACCTTTTATTTAAACTGACAGCCGAAATTTCCAGATTGACCGAAAAACTTCCCGACTACGATATTATGATACATGAATTCCATCACAAAATGAAAAAAGATTCGCCCTCGGGAACCGCTCTGACATTAGCCGAAAAAGTACTTGAAAACAACCGACGAAAAACCGTTATACAGACACAAACACTTGATCGCGCCATTAAACCGGAAGAGCTTCACGTTGTCGGTATTCGCGGCGGTTTTCTTCCGGGAACCCATACGGTAACAGTCGACGGACCTTGCGATACCGTCGAATTGACACATACGGCACGCAGCCGCGACGGATTCGCTCTCGGTGCAGTTATGGCTGCCGAATGGCTGATCGGGAAAAAAGGCTTTTTCCGCGTCGAAGACTTTATCGACGATCTCTTCAAAAAGGAGTTATAAAATGAAAAAACTCTCGGGAGTTATTACCGCTTTGCCGACCCCATTTCTTGAAAACGGGTCTCTGGATGTCGATGCTCTGGAAAAATTCGTTGATTTTCAAATCGAAAACGGAGTCTCCGCTCTGTTGCCCGTCGGAACTACGGGAGAAAGTCCGACGTTAAGCCATGATGAACACGCCGAAGTCATCCGCATTGTTATCAAGCAAGCGGCGGGGCGGGTTCCTGTCATCTGCGGAACCGGATCCAACTCAACAGCCGAAGCTGTCGCTTTGACCAAACAAGCAGCCGACGACGGCGCCAGCTACTCGCTCCAAGTCACTCCCTATTATAATAAACCGAGTCAAGAAGGACTGTTCCGCCACTTCTCCGCGATTGCTGACGCTTCCCCGATTCCCATTATTCTTTATAATATTGCCGGCCGCACAGGACGCAATATTGAAACCGAAACTGTCGCCCGTTTAGCCGAACACCCAAATATCGTTGGTATTAAAGAAGCTTCCGGATCTCTGTCCCAAGTTACGGATGTCGTTTATGCCGTTCCGGAAGATTTCATGATTTTTTCCGGAGACGACGGTCTGACCTTACCAATTATTGCAGTCGGCGGCGACGGCGTCATCTCGGTCGCTTCCAACATTATTCCGCAAGCCATGGTTGAAATGACAGCAGCCGCACTTTCCGGCGATTTTGAAACGGCCCGAAAATACAACAGGAAATACTCCGCCCTCTTTAAAAATCTCTTTATCGATACCAATCCAATTCCCATCAAATACGCGTTATCCAAAGCAGGACGGATGAAAGAAGTTTACCGACTGCCGCTCTGTCCAATGAACGCTCAATGCAAAGCCGTGTTGGACGCAGTATTGAAAGAAACTGAAGTGATATAGAAGACAAAGATGCGCAAAAAAGAGCACCAAAAGACTAATCGGGAAAAAATGGTTGCGGGAGAAAGCTATTTGGCAAACGACCGCGAGCTGGTTCTTTTGCGATGGCGCGCACAACGTCTTTGCCGAAAAATCAACCGATTCCGCACTATGCCTTTTTATCCGTTAAAAAAATACCTATTAAAAAAGCTCTTTGGAAAATGCGGAAAAGACATTTATATCGAAGCGCCGTTTCACTGCGACTATGGCTTCAACATCTCTGTCGGTGATTCGTTTTACGCCAACGCCGGATGTATTTTCCTTGACGTTACACCGATTGTGATCGGCAGCAATGTTTTGCTTGGTCCGAATGTACAACTTTATGCAGCAACTCACCCGCTTTCCCCTCAAGAAAGATTAAAAGGCGAAGAGTACGGCAAACCGATCACCATCGGAGATAATGTGTGGATCGGCGGAAATACCGTCATTACACCGGGAGTTGCCATCGGAAATAACTCGGTCATTGGCGCCGGCAGCGTTGTTACCAAAAACATTCCCGAAAATGTTATCGCATTCGGAAACCCCTGCCGTGTTTATAAGCAAATTGAAACACAAACGGCCGCTTCCTCGGAAAACAGCCTCCGCTCTCCGTAAGTCGATTAGAATACAAACGGAATCATCGCCTTCCGCGAAGAAGGATATTCGTCACCGAATTTCTCTTTATACCACTGAAGATTTTTATAAGCACGCGGTCCTAAATTAGCAAATGTAAAAGCAGCAAACGCCAATCCAGCCCACGACGCGGTTAAAACCGCCCATCCGAGCCACTCCATAAACTCACCAAAGTAGTTAGGAGATGCCACCCACTTATGCAATCCTCGGTTGGGAATTTTATAGCCTGTCTCACCCGGTTTACGCAGAGAACGCAGCACGGCGTCAGAGTGCTGATTAATTACCCACCCTGCAACAAACAGACCGGTTCCAACAATAAAGTATGGTGTTAAAAACCACGATGAATCGTATTTAACTGCCGCATCAGGTGAAAGAAACATTTCATAACCGTTAATGTATCCATTAATCGAATTAAAAAACGCACCTGTCAGAGGAATAGCAACTGCCATCGGACGGCTCCCTTTTGAAAGGCGCAGCGGATAAATAAAAGTCCGATAAACGTAATGGAATTCCCATAAGCAGATAAAAACAATCATTGCCGGATTTTCCCAACCACGCCCCAAATAAAACATCACAAGGATGACGGCAAAAGCAGGGAATTCCATAATCACCCAACCGGGACGCGCAGGCATCACAGGACCAAACCCATTCGTTACAAATTTACCGTAAGGTGCTGATTTATAAAATAAAAACAGAAGCACTAAAATTGATGAAACAAGCTGAAAAACCAATAAAATCTGATATGCATGCGAGTAGTAAAATAAATGCCCCAAAGCGTCCTCTCCGTATCTCTAACTTAACACACATTACTTCCTTTGTCAATAAAAAAAAGGAGACTGAAAAAGTCTCCTTTTTAATCAACGATGGTCTACCACTCGTCCGACATATTCTCAATGCCGCTGTACTGCGACAAGTGAACAACGTCAGTGTAAGCTTCCAAATCATCGAAATAAATGTAGTAATCATATACCATTTCCATGGCATTGAACTTCAGCACCAATCCCAAAACTGTGAGTCCAGGATTATCGGGATCCAAAGAATCCTCCTGAATCACCGTAGGCGGAACATAAGCTACTAACTGCTTCCAGCCGATAAAATTCAATTTGGGATTTTCAAAAGGAATATCAACAATCATTCCCGTTGCGGATTTTGCACGGATATACAACTCGTGATTCATTCCTCTTCCGCAAACCCATAACGAAAAAGCTTTCGTTATTCCTTCAAGACGGATGGGCGAACTTCTCTTGAGGTAAAACTCTTCCCCGTAAGCACGGCGAGTGAAATTAATTTTTGCACCCAATACCGTAGAACGTTCTTCCGCCTCGGCGGTATTTCCCGTTAAATCATATTTTTCGCCTTCAGATTCCGGCTTGTCGGGACGATCCAGATATTTCATGACAGCCGTTGCCGTATCGGGATACACAACAGGTTCCCATCCGGTTGTCAAATTGAATTGATCCAACACGAAAGCTTTCACTTCAGAGGCTTGCTGATCAGTTCCGACTTTGGAAACATCCACTTGAGCAGACCGATCGGTATAATTTGTCGATTCACTTGCTTCTTCATCAGAAGCAGCAGCATTATCCTCCGAAGAAGCGGCGGCAGCTGTATCATCGGCAGCCGTATCATCGGTAGCCGTATCAGTCGCGACAGGCGCATCTGCATTCGCATCAGCCGCAGTCGTCTCTTCAGTTTGCACGGGAGCGGTTTCCTGCGCAAAAATTCCGAAAGTTAAAAACATCAAAAGAAACAAACAGATTTTTTTCATTATTAAGCTCCTTCATTCTCTTGTGTTTCTTGTACAGGCGCAGCGGTTTGATCATTATCAGCCGCTTCACCCTCGCTGTCATCTGTTGTTCCGTCCGATTCGGCTTGAGAATCTTCTTTTGCAGTCGGATCAACCAGATTGCCTTTCTGAACTTTCTTAATGGTTCCGGCACCCCAAGCTTCATTGACAACAGCCGGTTCGACTAAATTATCGCCGTCGAAAGAAACGTATTTCAGGTCCGTCGAGACGGTAATTTCATCAAGATAAACAAAGAAATCATCAACGCGTTCTTTGGGAGTCGTCGTAATTACAAATTTAACAATTTCCAAATAACGGTTAGCCGGCAGCTGTGCGGATTCCTGGCGAATATATGTAGGAACTTTCACCTTTAAATTCTGCCATCCGATAAAATTCAATTTTCCCATCGGCAAGGTGTACATAATGCCGTTGAAATCGCGGACACAAACAGCCATATCGTAGTTGTATCCAGCACCCCAAACCCAAACATCAATCGTCGTACAAACTCCGTTAACAACAATCGGATCGCTTTCTTCTGCAGTTCCCGGGAAAATTTCGATCGTGTTGTAACCTTTCTTCTCAAACTGAGCGCGAACACCGAGAGCGTTGTAAGTTTTCCCTTCAACAGCGGTCAAAGCCAACTGTTTCGGCCTTTCTTCTACGTAAGCGACTTTCGGAAATTCTTCAACCGAAAATTCACTGCCGCGGGCACTCCACTCTTTCGTTTTGTCGTCCGGGTCAAAACTTTCAACCAAATAAGTAATTTCGTAATTGCTTTTCATTTGAGCAAACAACGAAATTCCCGAAACGGCACAGACAGCCGCAATCAGAGTCAAACAGAACATCCTTTTTACCATGAGCGTCTCCTTCCTTTGGAATTATATTTCAAATCCTGTTTTGAGTCAAATAGTTTTAGTACTATTTGTCATTTATTTTTTCGGCATGATATTGATATAAAATTGAGTCCTTTTTATATTTTTTTATTTGTAAATCAAAAAAAATCTCATTCTCCCTGTTTTCAGGCAGAGAGGAAAAGAACGAATCGAAAGCACTGGCATAATTCCACTCCAAAACAAGATCTACATTGCTCCATAGAGGATTATCGTCGCGAGGAATTTGAAAAGCAACCAGCAAAACCTCTTCATGCGCCAATAATTCAATCAGCTGAGGCGTCATTGAGCCGGCATCCAAAAAGATCAAATTCGATCGATGGGATTCCAATTCGTCCGCAAGACGATTAACGGAGGCTGAATCCTGAACCGAGGGAACCTCGACGACTTGAAGCGGCGGCGGAGAATGGGGATTGATTTCGGAAAAAGTCCGCATAAAAGCCATATGCGCAGCTTCTTTCTCTAAAGAAAGTTTCGAAAACACAACCGCCGGTTTCAGAATAACAGACGATTCAAGAGAAGCATCCGACGGCTGCCACTCTTGCGGGATTTCCTCATCGACTTCGGCAGACGGTTCGGGAACAGACTCTTCCGCAACGGAGTTTCCGGCGGCCGCCTCGGTGCCGTCTTCCTCCTCCGGAAACGGATCGGGAATCCGTTCCATGCTCATACGCCCAAAAAGCCGACCTAAATCTTCATATGCGCGGACGCCGTTTTTCGGAATACCGGTCAAATTCGGCAGCTGCGTTGACGGTTTTTCCTCCAAAACAATAAACAGCGTTTCGGGATGTTCGGCAGCGCACGCCTCCGCTTGTTTGCTCAAAATCGGCGATAAGACGACAACCTCCGCCGCTTCCGGGAAGGCTTCCGACAGAACGGCCGTGACCGGAACCGACAGGAATTCGTACCCGTACCCGGCCCGCCCCAGAGCCTTTTTTAAACTCCGTTCCATGCGGTACGGCTCAACCGTCGTTGTCTCGTAAACCTGATCGCAGATAAAAACAGCCTTTCCTCCGGAACAAGCAAGAAGTGCGGTTAAAATCCATCCGATAAAAATTTTTTTCATAGCACGGAAATAATTTATCATTATCATGGAGGACAGTCAATTCTTTCTTGATTAATTGCGCCTTTCGGTCTATAATCAATCAAAACTATTTTATAAGGAGCATTCATATGCCTAGTTACAAAGAATTGGGTCTTGTCAACACAAAAGAGTTGTTCAAGAAAGCGATGGCGGGTCATTACGCCATTCCCGCTTACAATTTTAACAATATGGAGCAGCTGCAAGCAATCATTCAGGCGTGCGTCGAAACAAAGTCTCCGGTCATCCTGCAAGTCTCTTCGGGTGCCCGTAAATACGCCAATGCCACACTGCTCAAAAACATGGCAAAAGGCGCCGTTGAATATGCGGCCGAATTGGGATACCCCATTCCGATTGTTCTTCACTTGGATCACGGCGATTCGTTTGAACTGTGCAAAGACTGCATTGACAGCGGATTTTCTTCCGTTATGATCGACGGCTCCCATCTTCCCTATGATGAAAACGTCGCGCTGACAAAAAAAGTCTGTGATTACGCTCATTCGCAAAAGGATTACGTGACGGTTGAAGGCGAACTCGGAGTATTGGCCGGCGTCGAAGACGAAGTTTCCCATGAACATTCCAACTACACCAGCCCCGATGAAGTCGAAGATTTTGTTAAAAAGACAGGAGTCGATTCTCTGGCGATTTCCATCGGAACATCTCACGGAGCCAACAAATTCAAACCCGAACAGTGCACCCGCAACGCCGACGGAATTTTGATTCCCCCGCCGCTGCGTTTCGACATCTTGGAAGAGGTTGAAAAACGAATTCCGGGCTTCCCGATTGTTCTTCACGGCTCCTCCTCCGTTCCGCAGGATCAGGTCAAGATCATCAATGAAAACGGCGGCAAGCTGAAAGACGCCATCGGTATTCCCGAAGAAGAACTGAGAAAAGCAGCCAAATCCGCTGTATGCAAGATCAACATTGACTCAGACGGACGCTTGGCGATGACAGCTGCCATCCGCAAAGTTTTTCACGATAATCCGGCGGAATTTGATCCTCGCAAGTATTTGGGCCCCGCCCGGGACGCGCTGCGCGAACTGTACAAAAAGAAAAACATCAACGTTTTGGGATCGGCCGGTCAAGCCTGACCACCCTGACGCCGAAAAGGGACGGTTTTTCCGTCCCTTTTTTTATATAAACCCGCGGCGGGCTTTTCAAACCGGATAACATCATTTATAATAGCCGTATGAAAACAACAGAGACTCCTTTGGATTCAAAACGGATTGTTTCCGTCGATTTTTTCCGCGGACTGGCCATTTTAGGCGTCGTTTTAACGCACTGCCTCATTTACGGTGTCTTTTACAGTACCGCCAACGCGTTGGCGACAGTCCCCATCGGACTGCTGGCAGTTTTATCGCCGATCGTTTTGATTTCGCCGATGGCTGGACTTTTTGCATTCATCAGCGTCACCGCGAACACCTTCACAGCTCTGCGCCGTTTCGAAAACGGTTCTTCGGCCAAAAACGTCATTCAACCGCTATTGTTGACGTCGACCGTCCTGATTGTCTTTCATTTCGTATTTTCGCTTTTACTGAAAAATTCCAGTGCCTCGATGTTTGATCCGAACGAAACGCTGGACACTCTCATTCCGGCGTCGATTCGGCAAAGCGAATGGATTCTTCCGAAATTCGAAAACCTGCTTTTTATGGACGCCTTGGCTATGATTGCGATAAGCGGTTTTACCGCGGCCGCCGTCATCGCGATTCTGCTGAAACGCAAACCGCCGCGCGAACGCGTCCTTCGGATATTGGCGATCATCGGGTTTACTTCCGCTGTTTTGTCGCCGTACATCTGGTACCTATTTTGGATACCGTTTGAATATTTTTATCACGCGGAAGGCGTGCTGAGACTTTTGTCCATTCCGCTCTCGTTTTTTGCCGCTCGAATGCACTGCCTGCCGGGAATTTTTCCTTTTATTATTTTCGGATTGTGGTTCGGGGTTCTGCTTCATTACAAACCGACTTATGCCGAAGTTCGACAAAAAACCCGTCCGCTTGCGCTCGCCTCCCTCATCCTCCTGATTGTTTTTGTCGGCGTCAAATTACTCTTTACGCTGGGACGAGAAACGGCAGTCGGCGCCTTTTTTGAAAAAGCCGGATTGATCACAGCCGTTGCCGAAAACTCTCCCGACGTTTTAACCGGAAAGATCGGCAACGCCTTCCTTGACTACAAAACGCTGCCGACGGAGTTTCAGTTTTTTGGCGCCGTGCTCATCTTTTGGGGCTTCCCGCTTCTGCTGAAAATTTTTGATTTTCGACAGCCGCAGGACAAAACGAAAATTGCCGAACGCGTTCACCCTGTCATCCGCTTCGGAACGCTTTCTCTGACTATTTTCGTTTACGAAACCACCGTTCACACCCTCTTCGCAAAAATCCTTCATACGCTGTCGGGCGCACCCGTTCCCGATATGAAAAACATTCAGCCCGACTTTTTTATGACTCACCCCGCCGTTTGGCTGAGTTACGCCGTTTTTATGATTCTGCTATGGGCTGTAATTTTGAAATTCTGGGAGAAAATCGGCTACCGCTTCAGTTTAGAGTGGATACTGGTAAAAGCAACCGCACCGTTTCGCAAAATCAAATCAGAAAAACTACCGGCAGCGAAACCAAACCGACCGCGCAGCTAAACGCTCAATCGATTAAACCGAGGTAGACCGCCTGCAGCAAACTTAAATCGGGAGTGTCCTGTGCAATGTGCCACGCCATAATTCCGCCGAATGAGCGCGCATAGTGGCTCTTCTTGCGAATCAAATCAAGACTATTGAAGGTGATAACGGTTCTGCCGCCCTCTTCGGTCGGCAGCGTCAAAAAATCCGAATTCAGCGACTGTTCCGGATAATTTTCACTGATTTCGCGGTAAGTAATGGAACCTTCATTGAGAATACGTCCGTCTGCGTCAACAGTTCTCTGCCAGCCGTAGAACGGAACACCGATAACCAGCTTTGAACGGTCAATACCGCGTTGATTCTGCCAATAAGCGACTGTTTTTTCAACATGAGCAAATGAAGAATGGTCTTTCAACTCTTTGTCGAACAATCCCGATTCGTTGTAAATCATCAAATTTAAAAAATCAAACGAAGTGACAGCCGCATCGCGCATTTTCCGCGCCCCCCAATAACCGAACGCTCCCGAGAGCTGATACGGCTTATCGGCAATAGCATCGGCTAACTCGATGATAAAATCACTGTACTCGGGAACCATCATATCGCCTTCAAAATCGAGATCGATTCCGTCAATCCCGGTCAAATCGGCAAAACGAATCAACGCTTCAATTATCGGTTCAAAATTCTTTTCGCGAAAAAGCGCCAAATAACGGCGCCCCGCTTCCGTTCGAGCCGTCACATGTCCGCCTCCGATCGAAACAAAAACCTTGGTTTGTTCGCCGTGAGCTTCCGCGATAAAACGCTTCAGCATCAACGTCGACACTCGCGGCGATGAAATTTCTCCCTTTCGATCGTAATTAAAAAACCACAGATTGATGTGCGTTAAATACTCCAATCCGGGATTGTATTGCTCCAAAGCAATTGCCGCTGCCGGAAAATAACCGACAATGCGCCTCTCTCCCAAAGCCGTTTTATCGGTTTCGGGGCGGGTCAAACAGCCTGTCAGCGCAAAAACGACCGCAACCGCAGTAAGGATTAAACCTCTTACATTCACAAAAAACTCCTTTCTCAACTTTATCCTCTCTTTTCCCGATAAAAAACCGGAGGAACGGGATGAAACGCACCGATTATATCGACTGGGACGAATACTTTATGGGCGTCGCTCTGCTGTCGGCAAAACGCAGTAAAGATCCATCCACACAAGTCGGCGCCTGCATTGTTAATATCGATAATGTCATCGTCGGCACCGGCTACAACGGCTTCCCGAAAGGCTGCAGCGATGAAACTTTCCCATGGGAACGCAGCGGCAACTTTCTCGAAACCAAATATCCGTACGTCTGCCACGCCGAATTAAACGCCATTCTGAACTCGGCCTCGCGGACTTTGAAAGGATGCCGCATCTACGTCGGACTTTTTCCTTGCAACGAATGCGCCAAAGCCATCATTCAGGCGGGCATTACGGAGATCATCTTTATTTCGGATAAGTATGCGGACACGGACGGAGTCAAAGCTTCGAAGCGGATGCTGACCGAAGCCGGCGTTTCGTTCCGACCGCTGTCAACCCGAAGGAAAACAATCACCGTTGATTACGGAATCGTTTAAGAGCGATAATTTTTATCGAATAAAAATTAACTTTTTATTCGATAATTGACTCTAACCATTTTTCGGATTAAAATCAAGTGTTTGGTTTAAAATAAGGGGTATTTTATGCGAATTTTAATACTCGGAGCCGGCCGCATGGGAAGATGGCTATCCGATTCGTTTTGCCTTGACGAAGAGACTGCTGTCTTTGATACCGATAAAACCAAACTGAAGTATCTTTTCAATGTCCGCCGCTTGATTGACGGTGAGGAAATTCGGGATTTTGCGCCCGAGCTGCTTATCAATGCCGCCGGATTGGCGCAAACGGAAAACGCCTTCCGGGCAGTCATTCCGTTCCTCTCAAAAAATTGTATCATTTCCGATATTGCCTCTGTCAAAAATGATTTAAAGCAATTTTATATCAACAGCGGATTTCGATTTGTCTCTACCCATCCGATGTTCGGTCCTACTTTTGCCGACATCGGCAACCTCAAAACGCAGTCGGCAATCATCATTTCCGAATCATGCACCGAGGGCAAAAACTTCTTCCGTCGTTTTTACGAAAACCTCGGTGTTAAAGTCTTCGAAACCGGTTTTGAGGAACACGACGAACTGACGGCGTACTCGCTGACAACACCGTTCGCCGCAACGCTGGCATTTGTTTCCTGTCTGAAACCGATTCAGGCGCCGGGAACAACATTCAAAAAACACATGGAAATTGCTGATGGACTGCTCTCCGAAGACGATGAACTTTTAACGGAAATTCTGTTAAACCGCCGCGGAGCCGCCCGCATCGAAGCCGTTAAAACCGCGCTGGAGGAACTTTGCACCTTGGTTAAAAAGCACGATGCCGGAGCCGTCAAAGATTATCTGCACAACATCAGAAAAGAGTGGGAGGTTAACAGTCATGCCATACATCACGCTGGAAAACGATAAACTGAAAGTAACGATTTCATCATTCGGAGCCGAAATGCAGTCGCTTTTCGGGAAAGCCGACGCGACCGAATACCTGTGGCAAGGCAATCCGAAATTCTGGGGCAGAAGAGCGCCTCACCTTTTTCCGATTATCGGAGGATTGAAAGACGGTCGATTTGTTTACGATTCTCAGCCATACGAAATGGGCAACCACGGCTTCGCCCGTGACAGTGAGTTTACCGTCGAGTCTCTTTCAGAGACAAAAGCCGTTTTCACTCTCTGCGAACGGAAAGAAAACTATCCATTCGATTACCTGCTTCGCATCACCTACACACTGAAACGCAATCGCCTGAAAATCACATACACGGTTAAAAATAAGGGAAAAAGAAAGCTCTACTTCTCCGTCGGAGGGCATCCCGCGTTTGCCTGTCCGATCAACCCGACGCTGAAATATTCCGATTATTTTATCGAATTTGAAAAAGAAGAAAATCCAAAACAGCCGCTGATTCAAAACGACTTAGTCGACGGGTACCGCATCCTGCCGATTCAGAACCGCCGAATTTCTCTTCTCAACTCACTTTTCACTCAAGACGCACTGATTGTCGAGCGTCCAAATTCAAAGAAATTCCGGCTGCGCACCTCAAAAGACGGACGGCAGATTGAGATGAAAATCAAAAATTTCGATTTTATGGCATTCTGGTCAAAACCGACGGACGGAGCCGACTTTATCTGCTTTGAACCGTGGTGCGGAATTGATGATAAAGCCGACGGTCCGCGTCCCTTCGAATCAAAATGGAAAATCCACTGTCTGAAATCAGGGAAAACGTTCCGGTGCGCCTATTCGATTACAGCAACGTAAACTTCAACGGAACGATTTGATTTTAAACCGATTAACAATCAATCCGGTAAAAATAAACGCCGCACAGGCAAACCAGACAAAAGCAAAAAAGTAGCCGATCAGGTTCCGAAACAACACCGGATTGACACCGCCGATCACCCACATAGTAACGGCAATCGCCAGCATAATCAGTCCGTCAATCAAAAATCCGACAGAACCGCGGTACGCTTTAGTCAAATACCAGAAATAAAGAGCAAAAATCGAAGCCCCGAAAATACAGAACGAAATGATCCACGTAATCAGTTTCAAAATATCAGAAGAAAAAAAAGTGCACGCAATTCCCAAAATCAAAAAAAGTGCTCCCGCTCCAATGGGGAAAAACAAACCGTAAATGTTTCTTTTCAGAATTCCATAGACAGCCGTAAACGCTCCCAATAAAATCGACAGCACGCCGAAAAATGTAATGACAATTTGCGGCAGCTCCGATGCAAAAACAGCTGTCAAAATACCGGCAATTAAAAAAAGAACTCCTGCCGCGATATAACCTCGCCGCGAAAATTGATCCACTATGCTGACTTCCCGAATCTCGATTTCAGGAATGATATCATCGTTCATAGAAAACCTCCGTTGATTTCCGTTTTCATTAATATACCGATTCCTGCGGAATTTGTAAACACGATTTCACAAAAAAATAAAATCGCGCATTTCTTCGATTTCCGACGGAGAGAAGCGGCGGCGTTCGGGAATTTTTTGAAAAAACGTGATTTGCCGTTTGGCGTAACGGCGCGAATTTTTTTGAATCAGTTCTTTGACTTCATTAGGATTATCCGAACGAAAAAACTCCGCATAGCCGATAGCCCTCATTCCGGGTGAATCCGCCGTACAGCCGTTCGCGCACAGCCGTTTCCACTCCTCGGGAAGACCGTCGTTAAACATTTGTTCGACACGGCGGTTGATGCGTTCGTACAACTCTGCGCGCGGGCGTATCAGTTCGATAATTTTAAAACGATAATCAGAGCGGGGAATTTGTCCCGTTTGGTAAGACGAAAGAGGACGACCGCTTGTGCGAAAAACCTCCAACGCCCGCACCAGCCGATAAGTGTCGCCGATAGGAATCCGAGCCGCGCTTACCGGATCTTTGAGGCGAAGCTCTTCAAAAAGCCGCTCCCGTCCGCCGTTTAACACCTCTGATTCGATTTCCGCCGCCGTTTTCCGATCGGTCGGAGGCGCTTGAGGCAATCCGAACAGGAAATTAATGAAGTAAAACGCTGTTCCGCCGCAAATGACAGGCAGACGACCGCGAGAAAGAATTTCCGGCAGCAACCGTTCCGCCTCTTTAACAAAATCACCGGCATTAAACGGCTCGTTAGGACTTCGGATGTCAATTAAATGATGGGGGATTCGAGAAAGAAAGCGGCTGTCCGGCTTTGCCGTTCCGATATCCATTCCGCGATAAACCTGCATCGAATCGGCATTAATAATTTCCGCCTTATCGCAGAAAAGTTCCGTCAGACAATCGGTTTTACCGACAGCCGTCGGGCCGAAAAGAAGGACGACAGCCGGCTTATTCGTCACCAATGGAAAATTTGACTTCGCCGTCAAGAATCTCGCGAATCGCTTCGGAGCAAATTTTAACGCCCTCTTTCACTTTTTCGGGATGTTTCGTCAGCGCATCGGCACGCTTAATCATCGCATTGGTCATTTCATAGAAATTTCCGTTATAATTTACCATTTTGTCCAAAGGAATTACAGATCCGGTCATTTATCGCTCCTTTTATCATTATAACCGATTTCAAGCATTTTGTAAACGGCCGCGACGATTTCCGAAACGATTTGGTCGGGATTTTTTTCCGAAGTATCGATGATAAGATCGCAGAAACCGTAATCGTTATTGTCGATATTGTACAGGCGGCGGTAACGGTTGCTGTCGCGTGCATCGCGCGCTTCGGTTTCTGCGGCTTTTTCACGGGGACAACCGCCTTCTCGGCTGTGAATCCGACCGGAGCGGATTTCCGCCGGCGCATACAGATAGACTTTTAAATCGGCGTCTTTCAACAGCCAAACCGCCAACCGCGAACCGAGAACCACGCCTCCGTTTTGCGCCAGCCGGAGCTGTTTATCGTCGAGAGCGTAATCAAACGACGGATCGTTTTCCGCACGGCGGCAAAATTCTTCGAACGGAATACCGGCTTCTTCCGCCATGTTGTGAAATGTATAGTTGATCAGTTTCAGACCGAGTTTTTCGGCTAACAGACGGCTGACCGTCGAATTGCCGCATCCGCTTTTACCGGAAACGGCGATTTTAATTTCGGATAAATTTTTCATTGCTCTTCTACTCTATGTTTCTTGCCTGTTCGCGGAAATTTTCCAGCGCATCTTTAATGAGAACGGCCGCTTGAGTCATTTCGACAAAGAGCGCTTTTGAGGCGGCGGTATTGGCTTCGCGGTTGATCTCTTGTGCAAGAAAATCAAGCCGTTTTCCGACCGGTTCGTCGAGTGTTAAAAGACGGCGGCACTCGCTCAGATGAACGGTCAGCCGTTCAATCTCTTCATTTACAGAAAAACGAACCAAAGCCGCTGCTGTCTCCTGATAAAAACGGTCGCAGTCAGCTTCATTTCCTAAGACTTCACGAAAACGGCTGCCAATGCTCTCTTTGACCTTCTCTTCGTTTTGAGATTGAAAACGGCGGAAAACATTCAATCCGGATTCAATTTCATCCAACCGGGCTGCCAACGATACCGCTGCCGCAGCGCCTTCTCGGCGCCGCTCCGTATTTAATTTTTCGACCGCACTCTCCGCCGCACGTATCGCCAACCGCCCCGCTTCTTCAACGTCAAAAGAGTCACTCCTCTCTTCCAACACTCCGGGGAGACGCAGAAGCGACTCAGGACGGGAATCGGCAAGATTTGGGAAGCGGTTGCGAAGACCGGAGATCATTTCGGCATACGCCGACAGCCGCTCTTCGTTCAGCACCGGCGGCAATACTTCGCCTTCTTTTGTCAACAAAAATGCCGCTTCCACCCGCCCACGGCTGATCTTTTGCGACAACAGCCGGCGAATTTCCCATTCTTTCTCTTCGAGTTCGGAAGGCAGCATCAGTTTTAAATCAAAATAGCGGTTATTGTACGATTTGATTTTGACATCGACCGTCAGCGGACCTTCGCTCTCCCGAACCGACGCAAAACCGGTCATACCAATCATGCGTTTCCCCTGAAATTCTGATGACTCATCATAGCGGAGAAAAAAAAAAGCGTCAATCCTTTCTGTAAAGAAAAGACGACGCTTATTTTTAAAAAATCCGCTTACCGGGAGCTTTGGTTTTGATCCCAGTTGACAAAAAATCCTTCGATTTTCGTTCCTCGGTAATCAAGAACGGCCGCCCGGGGCTCCACTCCGGTGACAAACGAAGGCGGTATAGATGTCGTCTCAGTCGCAAAATACCAGTGGACGGCTTCTTTCCCCGTATCCCGCATAACGTAACCGATGAGAAACGAAGTCGGTTTGCGCCTCACTTCGATAGATTTATAAATATCTGCGTTACTTTCGGATGCAGCCTTTAATTTGTATGTAAAATTATCACCCGCATTAAAGCTTCCTTCCGCCGTCAAAGAAATGCCGGAGACGGTTGAATTTCCGTTGCCTGACTTTAAATCCTCTGTCGAAAACGGAACAAAGAATTTCGATGATCCGTCTTGAAATTGAACGCAAGCAAGATCTTTTGCCTCGGAAGCATTTGCCAACGGTTTGACAAAATCCGAGTCAGAAATTTCGGTCTTATAATCGACAAACAGGGTCTCGTCCGTAACTGTCGAAAATAATAAATCTCCGCTCTCAGCTGCCGTCACGGTAAAGGTTTGAAGCCAATAGTCCTTGTCCGTCTCCCCTCCCGGTTCAATCGGTTCACATGAGATAAGAGCAATCAAAAGAACTGCTTGTAAAAATAAATAAAAACGCTTCATATAGTAGCCTCCTATAATTTATTTAGTTTATACTAATAAAATTATAGATTGTCAAGCGTTTCAAAATTTATTTTTACGAATTTTCATTACGCTTCAAAAACTCATACAAATTGTTTCCGATAATGTTGTTATTTCCGGCTCCCATTGTGACAAACAAATCCCCCGGCTGCAAAACCGTCTTCAAAAAGTTTTCGGCATCTTCGAACTCGGGACAATAGTAAACGCACGGATGGCGTTTTTTTGTCTCTTCGTACAGCGTTTCGCCGGTGACGGAACCGACGGTTTCCCGAGCGGAGGCATAAATTTTATTCAGAACCACGATATCGGCCGCAGAAAAAGCCGACGCAAATTCGTCCAGAAGCCGTTCCGTCCGCGAATAGGTGTGCGACATAAAATCAACAATCAGCCGTTTCGGACGAAAAAACGTTTTGTATCCGAGCAAAGTGGTTTGAATGGCAGTCGGATGGTGAGCGTAATCATCCATAAACAGAACGCCGCCAGCTTCACCGATCCGTTCAGTGCGGCGTTTGCAGCCGGCAAACGCCGACAACCCGGCAGCCGCTTTTTCCCGCATCGGTTCATCGAACGGCAATTCGAGCCGCCGCAAAATGACCGATACCGCTGCCAAAGCCGCCGCCGCGTTAAGGATGAAGTGATGTCCCGGCAGACGCAAACGCCACTCTCGGGTCGGGTCAAACGACAACCGAAAGCGGTTGACGCCCAGCCGTTCTTCGTTGTCAAAAATCCGAAAGCGTCCGTCGGCCTTCAGTCCATAAGGAATTTGTTCCAAAGACGGCCGCCGCTCGGCGATAAGAGCGGCTGTTTCGGCTGCTCCCGCATCGTCAGCGCAATAAATCAGCGTTCCGTCATCGGGCAATCGATCCGCCAATTCGATAAAAGCCGAGCGAATATCATCAAAATTTTTAAAATAATCGGGATGATCCTCTTCAACGCTTGTCAGAATCATGACGGTCGGAGAAAATGAGAGAAAATGACGGCGATATTCGCACGTTTCCGCAATGAAAAAACGATCTCCTCCGGTAAAGGTGCAGCGATTGTTTAAATCGGCTGCTGCCGAACCGATGAGAACCGAAACATCCAAATCCATGGCTTTAGCCAGAGACGCACACAGAGCCGCCGTTGTTGTTTTTCCGTGCACGCCGGAAACTGCCGCTGACGGCTGCAGTCGGGAAAGCCGACCGAGTGCCTGCGGGTATGTCAACATCGGAAGATTCAACCGACGCGCCTCCGCTAAATCGGCAGAATTTTTTTCTGTATAAGCGGCCGAAAAGACGACCTCATCAAACGACGAATCCAAATGGAGGCTCTCCATTCCCTCATAAACCGGAATTCCCAAATCTTTCAAAATATCATCGGTGTAAAACCGCTCAAATCCGTCCGCACCGCAGACAAATGCGCCCGCTTTTTGGAACAGCTCCGCCAGCGCACACATTCCGGTTCCTTTGATTCCGACGAAAAAAAATCGTTTCCCTTTTAAAGACAATCCGCTCATACTTTATTTTAGCGGTTTGCGTCGGTTTTTTCAACTCGCCTTACAGAAAAGTGTTTTCTTTTACCCGCAAACGTGTTAAAATCGAGCAATGGATGTCTGTACGCGGCTGCGCACCTCACTTCGTTCAAAGCTGACCGATTTGTATGAATTCGTCAAATCCGTCACCCTCGAATTTTATAAAGACAACGGATTTATCCTCTCCTCGAGTCTTGTTTACTCGACCCTGATGTCGCTTGTGCCCTTTTTTGCGGTTGTCACCGCTTTATTTGCCGCTTTCGGCGGAGTTGACATTCTCAAAACCGATTTTGCCGAACAGCTTCGCCTCTTTGAAGCGCCGATGCAGGAGAAAATTATCGGTTTAATCGAACAGTTTGTCAGTAACGCGCGCTCACTCGGCGTCTTTGGAGTCATCTCATTTCTGGTGACATCGGTCTTTCTGATGAACAAAATCTCAGCCGTTTTTAATTCGATTTTCCGCAGCACCTCTCAACGTCCGCAGTTCCGTCAGTTTGCCGGTTATGTGACGAATCTTGTCATCGGAACGCTGTTTATCAGCCTCTCTATCAGTATTTCAACAGTTGCCAAAACATTTTTACCGAGAATACTTGACATCGGCGACATCAATGGATTTCTTTTTCTGACGGTTCCGGTACTGATTGTTTTTTCAGCGCTTTTGCTGCTGATTAAAACGCTGCCGGCAACAAAGGTGCGCTACCGCTCGGCGGCACTCGGCGCTGTGGTCGGAACAGTCTGCTGGCAAGTTGTCAGCCTTGTTTTTCGCAACACTTCGCTTTTTTTTACACAAAATACCACGATTTACGGCTCATTTGCGTTTCTTTTTCTTTTTCTGCTGTGGATTTACTGTCTGTGGGTTGCGATTTTGATTTCCGCTGAAACGGCTTACGTGCATCAGTACGGCGTTTACCTGACGCGCAAACGGAGAGAGGATTCTCCTGCTTATATCATTTCGCTGACCTTTGCGGTGTTGGCAGCCGTCTGCGAAAAATTCAAGTCCGGAAACGGTATCTGTACGTTTAACGAAATTTGCGCGCGTTTGCAGGTGCCTGACCGGGACGTCTCAAAGGCAGCCGACTTATTGGAAAACCGCCGATTTTTAATTCGCGCCGACAGCATGAATCGGGGCTACATTCCGGCCCGCATGATCAACGATATTTCCATGGAAGAGTTTGTCCGCTCTGTGTACGGAGAAACGCCGCAGCCGCTCTCTGCCGCCGTTGCGGAAACGCTGCTGGAAAAAGGCGCAGGCGCATTCGAATCGTCGTCGGCGGCCGATTGGCTGAAGGGCTAAATAAAATCCGGAAAACCGACGCGTTGAAACATCCGCAAGCGATTCCGTTCCAAAGTGCTTCTGCAGACCAATATAAACCTATCAAGCGAAAGAACGCCAAACCCCTGATCGTCTCTCTGTCGAAAAGCCAATCGATTTCGAAGAATGCCGACAGCTTTTAAATTGAGAGAGCGTTGTGGCAGTTTCGGTACATTTTATCACGCAGTTCACGAACAGCGTCATCGGCAAGGTAGTCGTCGAGCGTCGTCATGCGGTCGATGACGCCGGTCGGCGTCAGCTCGATAATGCGGTTGGCAACGGTATTGACAAACTGGTGGTCGTGGGAGTTGAAGAGAATGACGCCGGAGAAATCTTTGAGGGCGTTGTTGAGAGCCGTGATCGATTCTAAGTCAAGGTGGTTGGTCGGTTCGTCGAAGATCAGAGCGTTGGCTCCCGAAAGCATCATTTTGGCAAGCATACAGCGCACCTTCTCGCCTCCGCTGAGCACACGCACTTTTTTCAACGACTCTTCTCCCGAAAAAAGCATTCGCCCGAGGAAGCTGCGGATATAAACGTCATCCTGATTTTCAGGAGAATACTGCCGCAGCCAATCGGTAATTGATAAATCGCTGTCGAAATAAGCACTGTTGTCTTTGGGGAAATAGGCCGTTTTGATAGTCACGCCCCAAGTGTAAGAACCGGAATCAGGCTTCTGCTCGCCGGTGATAATTTTAAAAAATTCGGTTTTAGCAGCGTGATTGGTTCCGATGAAAGCAATTTTGTCGCCGTTATTGACTGTCAAAGAAAAGTTATCAAGCAGCTTTTCTCCGTCGACGATCTTCGTGAGTTTTTCGGCTTTCAAAATTTCTTTTCCGCATTCGCGGTCGGCTTTAAAGTGAACGTATGGAAACTTTCGCGACGAAGCCTGCAAATCTTCGACTGTCAGCTTTTCGATCAGCTTTTTACGGCTGGTCGCCTGTTTGGATTTAGCTGCGTTTGACGAAAATCGTTGAATAAATTGCTTCAGTTCCGCGATTTTTTCGTCATTTTTGCGCTTTAAATCCTTCATTTGCTTTTGAATGATGCGGCTGCATTCGTACCAAAAATCGTAATTACCGACAAAAAGTTTCATTTTCCCGAAATCGATATCGACGATATGGGTACAGACCGTATTGAGAAAGTGCCGGTCGTGAGAGACCACAATAACGGTGTTGTCAAAATGAAGCAGAAAATCCTCCAACCACGCAATCGATTCGAGGTCGAGGTGGTTTGTCGGTTCGTCCAGCAGCAGAATATCGGGATTTCCGAAGAGCGCCTGCGCTAAAAGAACGCGCACCTTCTGCCCGCCTTCCAATTCGGCCATTTTTTTGTCATGGAGCGATTCAGGAATTCCCAAACCTGAAAGAAGAACCGCGGCGTTGCTTTCCGCTTCCCAACCGCCCATTTCAGCAAATTCTGTTTCTAAATCGGCGGCGCGCAATCCGTCTTCGTCGGAAAAATCTTCCTTCATGTAGATGGCGTCTTTTTCCTTCATTACGGAGAACAACCGTTCGTAGCCCATAATCACCGTATCGAGAACCGTTTCTTTATCGTAAGCAAAGTGATCCTGTTTTAAAACCGCCATCCGCTCCCCGGGAGTGATAAAAATCTCTCCTTTATCGGCCTCAATTTCTCCGGAAAGAATTTTCAAAAATGTCGATTTCCCGGCGCCGTTAGCACCGATAACGCCGTAACAGTTGCCCGGTGTGAATTTCAGATTGACATCTTTAAACAGAACCCGTTGTCCGAAAGAAAGCGATAAATCGGTGACAGTCAGCATGGCAGACTCCTTGCGTGGAATTTTTACGATTATAGCCGAAATGAACGCTTTTTTCAAGGGAATAGCGGATTTCGGAAAAAGAGTCGGTCTCTTTAAAGGGGGCGGGCCGGTTTCCGTTAATAGCGGACTTCGCGAAACAGCACCGTTCCGTCCGATTCGAATCCGAACGAAGAAACCGTTCCGTTAAGCCACTCGTGAAGATAAAACGAGTAAGACAACATATTTTCTTCCCGAATTCCGGATTTTTTCGTCAAATCGACCGATAAAGGCCAGCCGGAACCCCGTTTCCGGCGATACAGATCATCAATCAGCCGCGCCAAGTGGAATCCGTTTTTCCGATACGCCTCACTGCCCGGTTCATGACCGAAAGCGGCTATCTCGTAACGTTCATCCTGTTCGATACCCCGTCCGGTGACGGCAATCATGGTTGTAAAATCGGAAAAAAGCGTATTAAATTCGACGCCGGTTGCATCGGAAACGACCGCCACTCCCGAAAATGAGGAATCATAAATGCGGCGGACAACATTGTCTCCCCACCGCTCCCGAAGATACCGGAGAAAGAGAAGAGAATAACCGTAATTGGGCAACGGGAAAGGGTGATTCTCGATCAGAGAAATGCCCTGATTCTCAAATAACGCTTCCAGATAACGACCGTGCGGCAGCGCATATCCGGCGTAATATTCGGAGAGCATGGAGAGTCCCTCGTTCAGCCAGACCGGCAGCTGCGGTTTCCCGAGCCGGGTTCGGTGATCGAACAAAATCATATGCTGAAATTCATGAATAAACGTGGCAATCAAATCGTCCCGATGTGTTTCGAAATCGGCAAAACAGTCGGAATTCACATAAAGAAGATCGGCTTCGTTCGAAAACTCGCCGCCGGTTCCGTCGGGATATTTATCCTGAGCGTAAAAATAACCGTAGAGTCCCGGTTCCAGCGGGGTCAGCAGAAAAAGAACGGTACCGTTCCCGTCGATATCGCTTTCATGAGAAAAAAGCCGATGCATTTCCGGCACCATCCGATCGAATTCCGCGGTAACGACCTCCAGCGCGGCGCTGTCGACCGTCACCGCGGTATCGACATAAACGGCAGCGTACCGGGAAACCCGGCGGCAAACGGCATCAACCGAGTGGGACACTCCGTTGCCGTCGAGAACCCGAAACCCGTAGCGGCTGCTGCCTTCCGTAACGGAACGGACTCCGGATCTGCCGTCCGCAATCCGAAACCGGGATGCGCCCGCCGCTCGGCCCGATGCCGATGCGGCCGCCAGCCGCTCTTCGGTCTCCCTCATCCGGGAATAAAACGAGTGAACCGCTGCGGTTTCCCGATTTTCCGACGCCGACCGGACCGGCAGCGCCGTCGACGGCCGCGGCTGTGCGCCGGCCGCCGCCTCGCGGCCGGGAGCAAGGGCGGCCGTCAGCGTAAAACGGTGATCGCTGTCGATAAAGTTCCCCTCTTCTTGCGGAACGGCGGCCGTCAGCGTATAAAGCCGTCCCGCTTCACTCTTTTTTTCTTCGCAACCGACAGCCGCCTGCAGCATCACCGCGGCAATCGCCAAAAAAATCGTTTTCCGGATGTTCATCACCCCCTCCGCCCGATTGTTTTGCCTTTAAACGGAGAGATTTCTTCCCAAAGAAGACATCTCTCCCGCACAATAAGATTTAACGAAAGGTAGCGATCACGCCCTTATTCGGTGTACTGTATTCGGAGATCGGCTGACTCCATGTCCGATCCCAGACATCCTTATACACATCTGAAAGAATAACGGAAATTTCATCTCCGTCAGACTCACCCTGATGGCCGATCTGTAAACCGTAAACAACCGTCCCTGCGGTATTGGTTTTATATTCCTGCAACTGATCCAGAGCCGTTAAATCAAGTTTCCTGATTGCATTATAACGAAGGTCAATGTGTTTCAATTTCCGATTTCCGCTCAAATCGACAGATTCGAGACGTTCCCCCTGAACGGAGAGTGTTTCAAGATTTGTGAAGAAAGCAATGCCGGTTAAATCGATTATAGTATCATTCCAGTCTTCACAAATGAGTTCCGTAACCGCATCCGCTTCCGCCCGGGACACGATTCCGTCATTGTCCGTATCAAATTTTTTCAGCACGTCACGGAATGCCACATCGGGAACATCTGTCTCCAGATTCAGGCTCTCCGGTACCGGCTCGGTGACGGTCACCGTCCACGAAACGGAAACCTCACCGTTGTCGGCCGAGACGGCGGTGACGACAGCGGTACCGGCAGAGGCGGCGGTCACCGTTACGGACATTCCGGTTGAGGCACTCAGCGTGATGACGGCTTCGTTATCGACGCTCCAGTTCACGGCAGGGTTTGAGGCATCCTCCGGAACGACGGCGACACTAAATGTCTGCGTTCCGCCGACGGTAAGAGAAACCGGCTGATCGACTGCCGGAGTCGGCGTCAGTCCCGTTACGGGTTTTTCTTCCGGTTCCGGCGCGGTAACGGTCACCGTACAGACAGCCGTCAGACTTTTATTTTCGGCAACGACCGCTTTCACTTCGGCTTTCCCGGCAGCTATTGCCGTCACTTTTCCTTCTTTCACCGTAACGATTTTTTCATTCGAACTTTCCCAAAGAACTTTCTGAACCGCCTGCTCCGGCAAAACCGCAAACGTCAGTTCTTCCGTTTTTCCGATTTCCAAAGTCACCGACGAAGGTCGGATCTCGATACCGGTTGCCTTCACCGGATCCGTTACCGGATCGCAGGAAGCCAACATCCATACAGCAGCAATACAACTGAAGATCTTTTTCATTTTTCGCTCCTTTCCTATATTATTCTCTGACAAGAGTGACGTTGTTATTGGAACCGTTCCGACTCCATTCATTATCCCACCTCTCCCATAAAGAAGAAGGCAGATAAAGAGGGACTTTTTTTAATCCAATCTGACCAATCTGATTTCCGCAGAGCAGATTCTTCAATGCCGAATTCGAACGCAAATCGAGCTTTTCCAAATAATTGCCGTTGCAAATCAGCGTTTCGAGTTCCAGATTCATCGAAGTATCCAGATCGGTCAAAAATCCGCCGCTGCAGTCAAGCGAGAGCAGATTCGGCATCAGCTCCAGACCGTACAGAGCTGTTGTTCCAGATGCCGCGACAACCTCCAGTTCGGAGACGTTTTCCAGGTCGGATTCCGTGAAGTTCTGTTTGCCGGTCGCGGCGGCAACGGCATCGAACAGCGCTCCTGCGGGAATCAGTTCCGTACGAACCGTGACCGCGCAGGTTGCTGTCACTCCGGAAGCGTCTCCGGCGGTCGCTTTCACCGTAAACATGGCCGCGCCGGCATTTGAATTGACACTCAGACGACCGTCGTCCGAAATCGTTGCCGCCCCATCGCCTCCTTCGAGACTCCATGTGACGGTTTTAACAGCGGCGTTGGGCGGTTCGACGGATGCTGTCAGACGGTAACTTTTTCCTTTATAAAGGTTCACACTCTCCCGATTCAAAACAATTTTTGTGACGGCTGCCGTTGCCGGAGAGACGGTGATAACACACGAGGCCGATGCCCCGAAGCCGTCGGCGGCGGTCACCGTAACGGTAGCGGTTCCGGCTTCTAACGCGGTTACGGTTCCGGTTGCGTCATCCAATGAAACAATGTTTTCGGGTGAAACACTCCAAGTCAGCCGTTTGTCTGTCGCGTCGCCGGGCGTCACCGCCGCACTCAAAACGAAATCGAGGCCGACTTCGAATGTTCCCGGAGCTGCGGGGTAAACTGAATGATTCAGCGTAATCTGCGTGACGGGAGAAATCACCGTCACTTCGCATTCATCGTAAACTCCCGGATTGGAAACCGATTCGGCGCGAACGGTTGCCGTTCCGGCGTTCAGTGCGGTCACTGTCCCATTCTCAACAGAGACAATCCCGTCGGGATCGGCTGTCCACCGAACGCTGCGGTCAGTCGCTTCTTCCGGTTCGACCGCAGCGGTCAGGGTTTCCGTTTTGCCGTCTTCGGTCAGCGTCAGCCGCAGACTGTCGCGGTCCAACCGGACGGCGGTGACAGCCTCCCGAACCGTAACGGTACAGCTGTCCGATTTGGCAGCATCGGATCGCGAGGTAACCGTTACGGTCGCACTTCCCGGACGGAGCGCCGTCACTTCTCCCGTATCGGCATTGACGGAAACGACATCGGCCCCCTCTGTGACACTCCAAACCACTGTTTTCTCTGAGGCATTCGGGGGATTGACCGTACAGGTCAGCTGCTTTGTCTCTCCCTTGAACATCGTAACGGTTTCGCCTTCGTTAATTGCAACCGATTCGACAGCGGCACTGCCCGCGACAATGTCGATTTTGATCTCCGCCGTGACATCGGCAGGGTAATCGGGGTTGTCGAACGGGTGCAGCGAAGCCCGCACGGTAACGGTGCCCGGTGCTTTGGCCGTGACCGTGCCGTCCGCAGCGACAGCGGCGGTTTGCGGGTCGGACGTTGCCCAGAAAACGGTGCCGTAAGTCGGCTCTCCGGAAACGGTCGCCGTCAGCGCAAGCGTCAGCCCGGCCTCCAACCCGGCGGCAGCCTCGTAACCGTCGGCCGTTATCGTCACCTTTTCCGCTGCCCGGTAAACCGTCACGGCACAACTGTCGCTGTACCCGCCTTCCGCGGTGGTCACCGTCACCTGTGCCGCACCGACAGCAACCCCTTTCACGATACCGCGATTGGAATCTTCAAGCGTCAGGACATCTTCTTTCCCCTCTTCGACCGTAAACAAAACCGTTTTCACGGAGGCATCGGTCGGCAGAACCGCATAATTTAAACCGACTTCTTTTCCCACCGGAACCGGAAACGTCTCGTCGATTCGGACTCCCGTAACGTCCGTTTTGCCGATAACGGTTATCAGACAGGAAGCCCGGTAATTTCCGTCGGTCGTGACAGCTGTCACGGACGTCTCGCCGGCGGCTTTGGCCGTCACGACTCCGGAAGCGGTGACGTCGGCAACAGCCGGATTTTCCGATTCCCACCGGACAGTTTTATCGGCTGCCGTTTCGGGCACAACAGCGGCTTTCAGCGAAACCGTCTTCCCCGCCTCCAGTGTCACCGATGCAGGCGTTACCGTTATTCCGGACACTTTTGCCGAATCCTTTTCACAGCTTGCCAAAGCGAGCAGCAAAACCATTCCCCAACAGCGAACAAACATTTTCATAAAACTCCTCCTCAATACGATTCGATGGTTTTCATTCTTTAATAAGGGTCACCCAGGTGTTGGCCGTTTCGGCAGGATATCCGTCCGAACCCGGCTTTCCCCACGTTTCGTCACTCTCCCATCTGTCCCACAACGATTGGGGCAGATAAAGAGAAAGTTTCAAATTGTACATTCCTTCCGCTTCGTTGATCTGCTGTCCGCACCAGAGAAAATCGAGATTCGGACAATTTCGGGCATCGAGCCGATCCATGTAATTATTGTAGCAGCTTAAATGAATCAGCTTCGGATTACGGGAAACATCGAGCGAGCGCAGACGATTTTGCGAACAGACCAGATATTCCAATTCCGGCAAACCGGTCAGATCCAGCTCTTCGAGGCGGCATTCCCCGGCATCAACCGTAACAAGAAACGGGTTTGCTTCGAGACTCAACTGTTTCAGCGTATTGCCTCCGCAGGAGACCTCCGTCAGCAGCGGATTTCCGGAAAGATCGAGCTCTCTTAAACGATTATCAAAGCAGTAAAGACGACGCAGTTTCGAAAGCGACCGCAAATCGAGAGATTCGATTTTATTGTAGTGACACGCCAATTCTTCCAGATTGACAAAATATTCGAGACCGGTCAAATCGGCAATCTTTTCTTCCGAAGGTGTGTTTGACAGTTTGTAGCAGTGAATCACCGTAACCGTTTCCGCCTCTTTTAATGTGATAATGCCGTCCGCATCGAGATCGATCTGTTTCTCTCCCGTTTCCGAATTTTCGCCGAAAAGCGAAAACAGATAGGAGCGGAAAAGCGGATCGGGAATGTAAACCTCATCGGCCACCGTCACCCGGCACTGCTGCCGAAAACCGCCGTCAACGGTCTCGGCCGTCACAGTCGCCGTCCCCGGCAAAACCCCGCGAATGCGGCCGCCCGCTACGGAAACGGTTTGCGGGGCATCGCTCGACCAGCGGATTCCCTTTTCGCCAGCCTCCCCCGGAAGAACCGACGCATTCACCGTCTGTTCCTGCCCCAGCTTCAAATTCAGTTCCGTGCGGTCGATTGTCAAGCCCGATACCGCCGCCGGTTTCCCGGGACAGGAGACAAAGATCATGGCCGCCAATAAAACGATTCCTTTAAAAAACAGTTGCATAAAAACTCCTTCCGTTGTTTTTAATTAGATTAAACTAATTAAGATAGAATTATCAAATTATTTGTTTATTGTCAACGGTTTTTTGTTTCGAACGCAATTCTTTTTCGGAGCGGAAATAGCGGAAAGCAAATTTTTTCCGGAGAATGTTGACTTTTCCGATAAAAGATGATACAAACACCCTTCGGAGCGTTATCGTTATGATACGCTCTTTTTTGTTTTCCGGAAAAATATCAAAGAGGAGGAAAAGCGATGAAACAGAAAAACGGAATGTTAAAACTGAAAGATTTGGCCGACATCTCGGTTTGTCCGTGGAGTCCGAAACGGAAAAGAAGTACGGGACGTTTCCCGTATATCGGCCTCAAAGGAGAAACCGGATTTTGCGATACCGCCAACTTCGAAGCCGATTCGATTGTTATGACCCGCTTCGGCAGCGGCGGCGGGCGTGTTTTCTATTTTTCCGAACCGGGATTTGCTTCGGGCTGTTTCATTCTGAAAGGGAAAACGGTCTCCGATACCCGCGCTCTCTACCGCTATCTCAAAGAACGGCGTTGTCCCCGGTCGACCGTCTCCCCGGGGCATTCGATTCCGCAGATTCCGCTGAAGGCTGCGGAAGAGTTTGAAATCGAAATCACGCCGGTTGACAGCGAGACGTAAGCGCCTGCGCAAGGAAAGAGCGGGAAACGGAGTCGTAACGGTTCGGTAAAAAGAAGCCGGAAAAGATCAGTACCGGACAGCCGGATGAGGAACGGTTTTCCGGCTGCCGCACTGCGGACAGGCCGGTGAAACCGGTCTCACTGACAGAAACGAACGGGGAACGACGGCTTCGAAAGACCGTCCGCATTTTGTACAAAGATAGAGCCGGGATTCCCCGGGCTGCGGTTCTCTAAAAAAAGACATTGAAAAACGACCTCCCGATTCCGCTTATTTCTCCAGCGGAAAAGCCTCGGTAAAACCGGCATACATAATACCGCCCATATTGTGAACCTTCTCATATCCGAGATGTCTCATTTGACGGGCCGCCGATCCGGCACGGGCTCCGCTGTAGCAGTAAATATAAACCGGAGTTTTTTTGTCGGGAACTTTCGATTCAATTTCTTCCGCAATTTTGTAATCGGGAATATGAAGCGCTCCCCTGACATGTCCTTCGTTAAACTCATCCGCACTGCGGACATCCAGAATCACCGGGCGAAACTGTTTTCGGATCATCTCGGAAAAATCATCGACAGAAATCCGCCGCCCGCACAAAAAAGAAACCGTTCTCCTTAAAAAACACATCTTTACTTTTCCTATTTACTTGTAATATAATAATTTCAGTATACAGAAAATGAAAAAAAATAACAACCGTCAGGAGCGAATCCGTATGAAAAACAGAATTCTGATTTTTCTAATGGTATTATTTTCGGGTCTCACGGCCTGCCCGCCGCCGGTAGCCGACGGCAGTACATCCGAAGAAAATCAGACGAAACCTTCGGAACCATTCGATCCTCTGACAGGATTCTTACCCGTCGAACTCTACTACGGCCGTTCGCTTTTGAACCAAGAAGAAAAGCAGGCTTACGATTTTATTCTCAAAGCATTTCTGACCGAACCGGTCACCGATGAACAGAAATCAGCCACACACATCACAGTCAGATTGAAAGAAAACGGCTTCTCTCTGACGGAGGCTCAGATCGTTAAAATTTTCGATTTTCTCTCCAAAGACGACCCGCGCATGGCTCTGCTGACCTCGAGTGTCCTGCCGCGCCGTTCGGACAATATCGGCGACACTTACGATCCTTCGGGAACCGCTATTGCCGACGAGGCTTGGTTTGACAATGCTTTCAAAGGAATGGCTCTCGGAACTTTTTGGGAAACGTTCCACAAACCGCAAACCGCCGAAATGGAAACGCACATTCTGCCGATTCTGAATACCGTCAACGGGAATATGACGACGGCACAGAAGGTCAGAGCCCTCCACGATGCTTTTCTGGCGACAGTAACATACGGCACCACCAATTCCCGCGGTGACGGCAATCTGAGGGGAGCCTTTTTGAACCCGCTGACCGCCCCCGAAGCCGAAATCCGTTATGTGGTTTGTCAGGGTTATGCCGTTTCGTTTCAATATCTGCTGATGCGCTGCGGCATTCCCGCCATCACGGTGCCCGGAACCGCACTCTCGACTCCGGGCGATCCCGATACGAAAGGCTCACATGCCTGGAATAAGGTCTGTATCGACGGTGATTGGTATCTGGTCGATCCCACCCATGACGATTCCCTTGTGTGGAACAGCCCGACCTGCCGCTACGACTATTTTCTCAAAGCCGACAGTTCGGTTCCGACTCACGAAGAGGGAGTGCTTCCCGACGGTTCGAAAACCGGCTACCCTGTTTTCCCGGAAACCGCGAAAAACGATTTTCCTCTTGATCAGACGGTTCGGATCGGAGATTCGCAATAACAGAGAGTCCGAAACTTTATTACGGCAGATCCGACGGATTCTTTTCCTCAAACCCGTCAAAGGTGACACTCCGACTCCTGTTCACAACGGAAATGTAAAACAGCGCTTTATCGGTATGAACGGACGGATCAGAGTCGACAGGAGAGAACTTCCGACGCCAATTTCCGCTCTTCCTTCAATTCCTCAATCGACGCATCGATTTGAGCGCGGGCATAATCGTTGATCTCCAAATTAGGAACAATTTCATGATTGCCGTTTGCATCGGTTCTAAGCGGAAATCCCGTTATCAACCCCGGTTCTGTCCCGTATTCTCCGTTCGATAAAACGGAGACGCTGAACCAATCTCCGGTCGGAGTAGGATTTATTAATTTTCGAACAGTTTCAACAATCGCATTGGCGGCTGAAGCAGCTGAAGAAACTCCGCGCGTTTCTATAATCGCCGCGCCCCGTTTTTGAATAGCGGGAACAAAGGTTTCCTCGAGCCACGTTTTATCTCGAATCACTTCGGGAACAGGAATTCCGCGAATAGTCGCGTTTGTAAAATCGGGAAATTGGGTTGAAGAGTGGTTCCCCCAAATAGTCATGTTTTTAACAGCAGAAACATGAACTCCTGCTTTTTGAGCCAGTTGATACTTACTGCGGCTCTCATCGAGTCCCGTCATTGCGAAAAAATTTCCGACTGGAACTCCCTCTGCATGCCGCAAAGCAATCAATGCGTTTATATTGCAGGGATTTCCCACTACAAGAACTTTCACATTTTTTGAAGCGTGAGCAGCAATTGCTTTTCCTTGATCGACAAAAATTTTCCCGTTTATATCCAATAAATCGCGGCGTTCCATGCCCGCTTTTCTCGGAGCGGAACCGAGCAAAAGACACCAATCGGCATCTTGAAAAGCAACCTTAGGATCGGTTGTTGCCGTAACCTCTTTCAACAAAGGAAACGCGCAATCCTCAAGCTCCATCACAACACCGTTGCATCTTGTCAAAGCCGGCTCAATTTCAAGTAAATTTAGAATAACCGGTCGATTCTCTCCGAAAATATCGCCGGCTGCAATTCGAAACAGCAACGAATAGGCAATTTGTCCTGCCGCACCGGTAACTGCAATTCGAATAGGTTTCTCACTCATAAAAACCTCGGTGATCGAACAAAATTCAATATTTCTTTTTACCATATTCCATTGTTCTTTGCAATCCCCATGCAATCGGAAATTCCGACACAACAGAAAAGCGCCAAATTTAACTGAAAAAAAATGCGCTGTTATGACCGGCCGCCGGGGTTCCAACTAAAATCTTTCGATTGTCCATTAACCGTTCTGCGGAACAGCGGCGCGATGAGGCATATTTACGAAATGACATCATATTATTCAGCATATAAGCGCTTCTCTCTCGATCTGTCGTTGAAGAGCAAAACGGCAGCCAAGAAGAAGGCAAAACGACCGAGGCGGTTTCAGTCACCGCTTCCGAAAAGCCGTTTTCAAACCCGGGAGCCATTGACGGAAGAGCATAAAGAATCGAATTTCTCACTTAATTTTCATTCAAAATCAATTCAAGTTTTGAATTAAGAAGTGATTTGACTTTTTCATGAAAACAGGATAATATCAAAAAAGGAGGTTTCATGACAAAGCCGACAAACGATAAAGATTATAAAATCACCGTCAGACGCATTATTGTTTCTTTTCTGATTGTTATTCCATATATTCTTCTGTTCTTTTTCTTGGAACGCTACGGCATCATTGATAACTTTACCGAAGATAAAAAGGCTGTCGCTTCCGCACAGGCACTCATGAAAGAAAACGAAGAGTTAAAAGCCGAAAATCTCCGTTTAACGCAAGAGCTGGAGCGACTGCAAACAACCTCAGAAGAGAGTACCGATCCTTAAAAGTCGACCGAAAAAAGATATAATTCGCCTTGTTCGTTGGTCACGGCAACTCTTCCGTCGCGGGTAAAACAAACGCCTTCGCATTGACGGCAGCCGGATGAAGAGTAAATCTTCATTACTTTGGAGTCAAGTTCGTCCATTCCGTCGGAAATATCGTAAAAATACAGGTACCCAAGCGACAGAATCGCCAAAACAGAGCCGTCGTCGGTTGCGGCCGCAGAAGTAATGAGAGAGGGAATGGAAACCGATTGCACAAATTCGGCATCGACTCGATCTCCTTCATCAAGCGGAATTCGAAACATCAGCGCCTTTCCGGAATTTTTAGTCATAACATACAACGCTCCGTCGTAAAAAAACAGCGATTCGGTATCAGCATACACGGTTTTTCCGTCTTTGACACAACGGAATCGGATTTTTCGATCAACGACAGCGCGGTTGTTTTCGATTCGGGTAATAAGATAGATTGTTTTCCGCGTCCGAAAACGCAGATTATCGCCGATATCGGCCAAATAGAGCGTTCGGTTTCCGTTTTCATCAACTGAGGAGGCTGTGTCTTCCCAATCAAATTGAGAACCGCCTTTCAAACGGAACTCGTCATACCGAACAACCTCTCCGTTCTTAACCTGCATTCCGTAAACGGCCGATGGACAAAAACTGTCGCCGTGAGTGATGAAGTAATTCTCATCTCCGAAAATGTTCTCGACACCGGAAGATTCCGGCGCTTTTTCTGTATCAAAGACGATTTTTTGAGCCGTATCGGTGATTTTACCGTCTGTCTGCGGTGATTCAACAGAGCGGGCGCTTTTCCAAACCACACAGCCGGAAAGTAAAATGAAAACAAGCACAACGAGCAGTGTATTTTTCATGGGCTCAGTTTATCCGGAATTGCGAAAGAAATCAACCGGAAAAAGCGTTAAAAGACAAAAGCGCTCCCAAAGGAGCGCTCGATCCGATTAATGGTGCAAATCATCAAACGATAAAATCCCATAATGCATTCTGTTGCCTTCCAATTCAGCATAGAGACCGACCGCGGGGAATCCTCTTTCGGAATAAATGGCCAAGGGAGCTGCGCAAGAGTACGCATAAGCGCCGTCGTGAACCTTTGTCGGAGTCCAGTCAATTTCGTTTCCTGAATCGTCGCGAATTAATCCAACCCACACCGTTCCATTTCTTCGCGCAACGAGCGATTGAGGCGAAGCCAAAATCAGCGCATCACAGCCGTCGATTTTATCGGGATAATTGAATACCGTGATCTGACAGCCGGAAGATCCGGAGTTGTAAATTTTTGTGATTTTTTGAGCTGTCTGCCACGTCTTTCCGCCGTCAAGGGAGAGCGCCGTACCGACCCGGCTCGATCCCGTTCGTGAAAAAATGCGGATGTTCCCGTCCGGCATCACCGTCAGAACCGATTCCGACATCTTGACGGTATCGCCCAAATCAGTCAGCGTCTCGCCGCGCGTCCACGTCTTTCCGTTATCATCCGACCAAACCGCAACCGGCACTTCCGCCTTCACCGTTCCGTCGGGAGAAGCGTTCGTGTAACAGGCAAACATCACCCTTCCTTTGTAAGGACCGCGGTCAACATAAAGACCGGTTCCCGGCGATGCGATTTGGTATGTGACGTTTTCCGTCGGTTTTTGAATCATACCGGTCAAATTGATCGGGTCCGACCACGTTTGCCCTTTGTCATCGCTGTAAATCAAGAAGTTGTACGAAGTACGGAACATTTGAAAAATCGAATATTTAAACGCGGCGTTCATCGGAACGGTTTCATCACCGCCGATTTGCTCCACTTTCAAAATGATTCCTCGGTCGGTTCCGTCGTCGTAACACACTTCATACCGTTCGTTTAAAAAGAATTTAGTATAACGGCCGTTTTCATCGTAAATTTCCCGTTTGAACGGTTCCTTCAGCAAAGCGTACCCGTTTTCATCGAACCGAATCGCTCCCGAAGCGTCGGTTTGATAAACAGGGTATTCGGAGATTTTTTTCGCGTAATATGTTCCGAGTTGTCTGACGTCGGACAAAGACGGCGCAGAATTCCAAATTTTTTCGGAATCCGGAACTTTTCCGCTTTCAATTAAGTCAACCGCTGCTGTAGTCGCTGTCAACAGCATGACTGTTTCGCCGTCTTTTTCGACAAACGGCGTACCCGCTTCAACATTTCCTCCCATGATACCGCCGCCCCACGGGAACATGTTGACAGTGACAAAAAGGCGGCCCGTTTCGTAATTCTGAAACAGCGAGCAGTCAATGAAAGAAGCCGAATCGGATTTATGCCGTTCGCCGTCCGCTACATCACGGAAAGCATACGGAGAAAGCAGGCGGTGCTCATCAAAGGTTCTTCCGGCATCGTGTGAGATACGGATTCCGGAATCAATATTGGCGGGAGAATCCCCAAAACCGGAAAAACGAACATCTTGAACGGCAATAACGGTATCGGTCAAAGAGCCGTCGGAATTGCGCAGCGTCAGTAATGAAGGGATCCTAAAATATCCCGATCCTGAAGTATCACCGGCATAGACCAGGTCAAATTCCGTCATAAACGACGCAGAGCACATTAATAATGGTAAAAGGGTCGTCATAAGAACGACTTTTCTCACAAGGCTGATCTTTCTCATGCGAATATTATAACCGATTGCCGAACTCGTTGTCAAACTTTTATTTTCGATACGTTTTTAACGAAGAAAGCGGTTCAAAACATTTGTTTTTTGTTGAAAAAAATGTATAATAAAATGTCATGGGAATGTTTGATAAACTGGAAAAAATTGCCGAAAATTTCGAAAAAATCGAGGCACTGCTGGCCGATCCTGCGATCATTGCCGACCGCAGCCGTTACCGCGAACTGACAACGGAACACGCCGCGTTGTTTGAAATTAAACAAAAATTTGACGAATACAGAGAAACCGAACGTCAAATCAGCGACTGCCGTGAACTGATGACAGACGACTCCGACGAAGAGATGCGGGAACTGGCCAAAGAAGATTTAAAAGAATGTGAAAAAAAGAGAGAAATTCTGGAAGCGGAGTTAAAAAAACTGCTAATTCCTAAGGATCCTCTCGATTTGAAAAATATTATTATGGAAATCCGCGCGGGGACGGGAGGCGACGAATCGGCTCTTTTTGCCGCCGATCTCTTCCGAATGTACTCGTATTACGCCGATGCCCGAAAATGGAAGATCGAAGTGCTCTCCTCCAATGAAAATGAACTGGGCGGTTTTAAAGAAATCATTTTCAATATCAGCGGGCGGGAAGTTTACGGCGATTTGCGTTATGAAAGCGGCGTTCACCGTGTTCAGCGAATTCCCGCAACCGAATCGGGCGGACGCATCCACACTTCAGCCGTTACCGTCGCCGTTTTGCCGGAGGCGGAAGAAACCGACATTGAAATCAACGAAAACGACTTAAAAATCGACGTTTACCGCTCTTCCGGTCCCGGCGGACAGAGCGTCAACACGACCGATTCGGCTGTTCGCGTAACCCACTTGCCGACAGGGTTAGTGGTCACCTGCCAGGACGAAAAATCTCAAATTAAGAACCGAGCAAAGGCCATAAAGGTGCTGCGCTCTCGTCTTTACGAAATGGAAGAAGCCCGAAAAGCAGCCGAACGCGCCGCCGATCGAAAACACCAAGTCGGAAGCGGAGACCGTTCCGAACGGATTCGCACATACAACTTTCCGCAGAACCGTCTGACCGATCACAGAATCAATTTAACGCTTTATAAACTCGACCAAATAATGGAAGGAAAACTGGAAGAATTAATCGAAGCGTTGAAAATCAACGCCAACCAGGATGCGTTGACAGACAACGATGACTTTTAAAGAGCTGCAGACGCAGGCAATTCGCCGACTGAAAGAGGCGCCGCCGCCGCGTTCTCCTGAAAATTTCGATTCACCGCAGTGGGACGTGCGGCTGCTTACGGAATATGCATCGGGATTGAATCAGACACAGCTGCTTCTGGCAGCCGACGAGAAGGTTCCGGAAAACGTAAAGCGGAGATTTAACCGCTTTTTGAGACGACGTCTTGCCGGCGTTCCCGTCGCTTACATTACCAAAAGCCGTTGTTTCTTCGGCTTGGATTTGGATGTCACGCCGGCTGTTTTGGTTCCGCGATCGGAAACCGAAACGCTTGCCGAAGCCGTCATTGAAAGCGGTGACAAGAATAAGCCGTTACGGGTGCTCGATCTCTGTACCGGTTCCGGTTGTATCGCCGCCGCAGTAAAAAACGCCCGTCCGCGTTGGACGGTCTGCGCATCGGATATCAGCGCAGCCGCGTTAAAAGTGGCAAGACGTAATTTCCGTCGTCTCGGCTTGGAGGTCACTGTCTTCAAACGAGATTTGATGAAAAACCTGCCCGGACAATACGACATCATCGCCGCCAATCCGCCGTATATCAGTTTGACGGAAATGGAAAACCTCAAACCCGATTTATATGAACCGGAACCGGCTCTTACCGACGGCGGCGACGGTCTTTCTCTGATCTTCCGCATTCTGAGCAGCGCACCCGCTAAACTAAATCCGGGCGGGCGACTGCTGTTGGAAGCGGCTCCCCATCAAACGAAAATTATTCGTGCCAAAATGGAAGAATTGTGTTATACTGAAACGGGCGTTTTACGGGATGCCGCCGGTCGGGAACGAATCGTCTATGGAAACCATTATCACCACCTTTCAATCTAAACTTGACCTCTTCTCAGGAAAAGACAGACGAAAAATTCAAGCCGCGCTCAACAAGGCGATTGAACTTCACGGTAATCAGAAGCGGCTCAGCGGCGAACCGTACATCATTCACCCCGTAAGCGTCGCATCAATTCTCATCGACATGAAGATGGACGCGATGACAGTAATGGCAGCCCTGCTTCATGACACAGTGGAAGATACCGGTTACACACTCGAAGAGCTGCAAAACGATTTCGGGGAAGAAACCGCGCGGCTGGTCAACGGCGTGACAAAAATCTCCGGCGTCAAATTATCGAAAAAAAACGAGCAGGAAGCCGAATCAATCCGCAAAATGCTGATTGCAATGACGCAGGATATCCGCGTCATCATCATCAAATTGGCAGATAAACTCCACAACATCTCGACGGTTCATTTTCTACCGCCGGAACGAGCCAAACGGTTTGCAAGAGAGTGTCTGGATATTTACGCACCGCTTGCCGAACGGCTGGGAATTTCCTGGATGAAGAGTGAATTGGAAGATTTGGCGTTTAAAGAGCTCAATCCGGAAGCGTACAACCACATCAGGCAAACTGTCCACGAAGACGTTGAAAAATACCGCGAAACTCTCGACCGCGTACAAGATGAGATCAAGTCCGAAGCGCGCAAAGCCGGCTACAAAGTCACGACCTCGGCGCGAACCAAACACATCTATTCGATTTACCGAAAGACGAAACGGCGGCACATCAGCTTGCAGGAAATTTCCGATATTCTCGGCATCCGCGTCATTTGCCGCACCAATCAGGAGTGTTACATTTTAATGGGGCTCGTTCACAGCCTTTACACGCCGATTGAAGGGAAATTCAAAGATTACATCGCCATGCCGAAAGCAAATAAATATCAAAGTCTGCATACAACGGTCATGGTGCCCAACGGATTGATTTTGGAAATTCAGATTCGAACCGAAGAGATGCACAACCGCGCCGAACACGGCATCGCCGCTCACTGGGCGTACAAAAAGAATATCAAACTCAATGACGAAGACGACATTAATCTCTCTGTCATCAATAAAATGAAAGAGTGGCAAAACTCCATGTACAACTCCCGCGAATTTTTGGAAGAAATTCAGAGGGATTTGCTGAAAGACACAATTTATGTTTTTACGCCGGCAGGACAGATTCTCGAACTGCCGAAAGGATCGACACCGATTGATTTTGCTTATCGTGTCCATACTCAACTGGGAAACAACTGTATCGGAGCCAAAGTCGACGGAAAAATCTCGCCCCTTAACCGGCCGCTGGAAAACTCTCAAATGGTGGAAATTCAAACGTCGCCGAACGCCCGACCGAATATCAACTGGCTGAAATTCGTTAAAACTTCCACCGCCCGTTCAAAGATCCGACAGTGGCTCAATAAAAACGATGAAAATTACATCATCGAATCGTCGATTATTGCGAAGAAAAAAGCGCCCGCTGTGTTGCCGGGCGAATCAAAAAAAGGAAAAAAGACGGCCGCCGCCGAACCGGGCGCTGTTGTCCGCGAATTTTTCGATAAAGCGCGGCTGGGGCTTTCGGTCAATAAAGAGAAAAACTTTTTAATCAAGACCGCCACCTGCTGCCGCCCTGCCCCCGGAGATTCGATTATCGGCTACATTTCACACAGCCGCGGCATCATCGTTCACCGTACCGACTGCAAAAATCTCCAGCACATCGAAAACATCAAAGACCGTCTGATTGAAGTTGAATGGGAAATTTCCTCCCCCCGGAAAATTTACACCTTTTCGATTTTAAGCAAAGAGGTCAGCAATCTCTTTTCAGAAATCGAAAACATTCTGAAACCGTTTTCCGGTCATTTACTGCGCGGCAGTCTTCACGAAAACGAAAAAAATCTTCTGGAAGGAGAATTTATGATCGAACTTAACCGCGCCAAAGATTTGTATAAAGTCAAAAAAGGAGTGGCGGCAATTCCCAACGTCCTTCAAATTCGGAGCATTGAATCATGAAATCCGTCAGTGCGGTTTTACTCAGCGGCGGCAGCGGCATCCGCATGGGAGGCAGCTGCCCGAAACAGTTCCTTGAGTTAAACGGAAAACCGGTTTTTGCATACTCATTGGAAGCGTTATCCGGATTTCCCGAAATCGGAGAGATCGTCATTGTTTACAGAGAAGGCACCCGAAAGGAGATTGAAAACATCATCGCCGCTCTGAAAATCGAACTTCCGCCGCTTCTGTGGCAGTCCGGCGGAGAGACTCGCCGGCAATCGGTCGCTGCCGGTCTGGCACTCTGTTCCTACCCCGTAACGCTGCTCCACGAAACGGCTCGGCCGCTGGTCACCCGCGAAACGGTGGCGGCAGTACTCCGTCATCCGGCCGAAGCGGTGACACTCGGCTGCGAAATTCCGTTTACGGTTTTGGAAAAAAACGAATCAAACGAAATTGGGCGTATTCTGCGCCGCGACCGGCTTTTCAACGTGCAGCTGCCGCAAAAGTTTCCGACGGAAAAACTGAGGGAAGCGCACCGATTGGCAGAGAAATCAGGAAAAACGTATACCGACGACTCTTCCCTTTTTTTCGACGCCGGATTCTCCTGCTCCGTCGCGGAAGGTGATTCGCAAAATATTAAAATCACCCGCCCAGAAGATCTTTTCATTGCCGAAGCGGTTTTAAAACAGAGGGAGGCGGAACAAGCAAAATGAGACTGACTTTTTTAGGCACAGGGACTTCTCATGGAATTCCCGTTGTTGGATGCCGGTGCTCCGTGTGCCGCTCGGAAAACCCTAAAAATAAACGTACCCGCTGCGGCGCCCTGCTGGAAATCGACGGAGAGAAGTGGCTGATTGACACACCGACCGAGTTTCGATTCCAGGCTTTGCGGGAAAAACTCGACCGTGTCGACGCCGTCTTTTACACCCATGCACACGCTGACCACATTCTCGGTCTTGACGATCTGCGGATTTTCACCATACACCGACCGCTTCCGATTTACGGCAGCCGCCAAACACTAAAAACGCTGCAGCGGATGTTCCCTTATGCATTCTCACCTCCAAAACAGGCCGGCGGCGGCTTTCCTTCACTGACTCCGCACCGCGTTCGGGGACCCTTTTCAGTCGGCAGCCGGGAAATCATTCCGCTGCCGGTTTATCACGGAAAGATACGGATTTTCGGCTACCGAATCGGCAGTTTGGCTTACATCACCGATGCATCCCGCATCCCCGAGGCAACTTTAAAAGCCGCCGCCGGTTGCCGCGTTTTGATTCTGAACGCCCTGCGTTGGTTCCCTCACCCGACCCATCTTTCACTGCCGCAGGCAATGAGTATTGCCGAAAAAATCGGCGCGGAGAAAATTTATTTCACCCACATCTGTCACAATATGGAGCACGAAGCGGTTAATGCCGAACTGCCTCACGGAACAGAATTGGCCTATGACGGACTCTCTGTCGATTTCTGATTCTTATTGACAATAGTAAAAAAAACAAATAGAATAAATTATGAAAAAAAAGAACGGAATTTTGTTATTTGTTCTTTCGGTACTTTTTACATTTTCCGCCCATTCTCAGGTTTATATCCGGGCCGTTTATCCCGACGGCGACAACTATCCCGACAGCCGTTTTACGAGATTCGATAAACTTTGGCTTTCGAGAGAACAACCGCCGCTTTTTTTTCGCTCTGACGCTCTTTCAGGACCTTCCGTCTGGATTGACGGGGAAAAATTGGATCTCAAGGCCGAAGAAATCAATCCTTATAAATTTTACCGTATCCGAGACAGAATCAAATACTCCCTGTTTATCAGACCCAATATTGCCTCCCGTTCATTTATTATTGAAATAGAGATGAAAAAAATTTCTCATAAAAAATCCGATCCGCACGACGTTTCTCTTGTATTCGGAATTGATATAGGAAATTCTCGCGGAATTCCGGCTGAAGAGGTTTATTATCCGACGTTTCTGCGAAAAGAGTCCAACACATTATGGGGATGTTTAACGACACCGGAGGGAAAATCTGTCGCCGTCGCCTGTCCGCAAACCGTTGAGCGCATTTCGTACCTTCAATTCGACGAGACGAATCAGACAATCAAAATCGATTTGCTTTCAAAAGAAAATTTTATTCAGCCGGATTACAATCAAACATTAAAATGGGCATTTTCGATCGCCGCCGTTCCGCCAAACGATTCTTTAAAAAGTGTTATTTCAAATATCTCTGATGTTCCGACTATCGACTTGCAGCGAACTTATTATTCTATCGGAGAAACAATTTCCGGCCGAATTTACACAAAGACGCCTGTTCGATTGACATTAACGCACCCGGACGGCAACGAAACCGTCTTGAAATCCTTCCGGAATTCTGACATTGCCGAAGTAAATTCGGACGAAACCAAACCGCTGCCGTTTATTTCCTTTGAATCAACCGATACTGATCATCCGGGAGTTTATTTGATGACTGTCGAAAATGAAAAAGGGTTAAAAACGACAGCCGGGTTTACAGTCTTTCGAAAACCGCGGGAAATTCTCAGACAAGAAATCGAACGTGCGGCAACTACACCCATTCCCGAATCCGCCGACCAAATTTGTTATGCGGATCTGTTAATTTGCCTTGCCGGGAAAATTTTCACCGAATATCAACCGCTTTCAAAATGGCGTTACGAGTCGATTAAAAATTTGTTTCTTCGGAAATCGGATAACCGGTTTAATCCTGATTCGATGACATCTCCGAACGCGGGAATTTTTCTGCTTAATTTGGCGTTATTGAACGATGATTTAAAATCGGCCAATTTGATTGTTGAATATTTTTCGAAAATGCAGCTGCCAAGCGGAAACATCTTCTACGCGAAAACCAAAGAAGATATCACCTCTTCATCTATGCTGCTCTCTTCTTTTATGGCAGCCGCACAACAGAACCGACTCGAAAATAATACCGCCGAAGCCGAAATGTGTGAAACCGTACTCTCAAAAGCCTTGATTTATTTGAAAGAAAAAGATTTCATTTATGACGAAACGACCGCTCAAAAAGTATTGCCGACAGCCGAGCAGTTCCTTGAATTTTCAAATTCGACGTTACCAGCCAACGATGATGTTCGAAGAGATTTTTTTCAAGCCGGCTGCAACTTACTCAGGTCAATCGAATGCCACATACAAAACGAAAATTCCTCCCCCTTCTTTCAATCAACATTTAATCTTCCGGGTGAAAATGCCGCAGCTTTAATTGATCCGTCCGCAATTTACGCAAAAGCTTCCCTGCTCCGATATGAGGCGCTCGGACGCGAAACCGATTTAATTCGGGCGCTAAATGCGACAGCTTCGCTGATCAACCGCAGCCGCGAAATTATTAACGGAAACTCCGAGAAATCAATACCATGCCGTTTTCAGGCGCCGTTGCTGCTGTACGAATTCCTCTTTGGGAAAGCTTACATTCATGCTGAATCACCGAAAGAAGTCCGCGGTTACCATTGCCGAATCGATTCAATCTCCAACGGGACGGTCAATGTCGTTATTTCGGATGAAGACATCCGCAGGGTACACATCCGCACATTGGAACCGATGCGTTTCGTTTTTGAAACCGCCGACGGCGTTATTAACAAAGTGATAGAGCAATCAGGTTGGATCGATTTGAATTAAAGCGCAAAAAGAAAATGCGCTGCGCTTACTTTTTTAACTCATCGAATTTGGCCTGCATGGTCGGATTGTTTCGCGTCAACCGCTGAATCGTTAAACCCTCCGCTTTGCTGTTTGCCAACCGCAAATTATTTTCTGATGACAGCAACGCCTCTTTTGTTTTCCGCAGATGTTCGATTGTTTTGTCGATTTCTTCAATGGCTTTTTTGAATTTTTCGCTTGCAAGACGAAAATTTTTTGAAAACTTATCCTTAAAGTCGTTCATTTCCGCTTCAAAATTCGAAATATCGATATTTTGAGCTTTGATAAGAGCCAATTCGTTACGATATTCGAGCGAATGAAGCGCTGCATTGCGCAATAAAGTAATCATCGGAATAAAAAACTGCGGCCGAATCACATACATCTTCTCAAATAAGTGCGATACATCGACTATTCCCGTATTGTATAACTCGTTTTCCGGCTCCAGCATGGAAACAAGAACGGCGTATTCGCAATTTTTTTGGCGGCGGTCTTTATCCAATTCCTTTAAAAAGTCCGTATTTTTCTTTTTCGACGCTGTTGTTTCGACCTCATTTTTCATTTCAAACATGATCGATACAAACTCTGTTCCGTTTTGATCGTAATCTCGATAAATGTAGTCGCCTTTGCTGCCGAGTTTGGCGTCGTTATCCTTTTCAAAGTATGCGCTTTGAAAACCGGTTGCACGGAGGCGATTGAACTCCGTTTCGCAGTGGTGTTCCAAACTTTCGCCGACCATTTTTGTCGACTGCTTCAGTTTATAGTTTTTCAGCCGTTCGATTTCTTCATCTTTGTTTTTCAATTCATTTTCGTACTGCTCTTTCAACGACTGTTCTTTCAGTAAAACCTCTTTTTTAAAAAGCTCTTGTTCACCGCTGAGCAAAAGAATACGACTCTCTTTTTCTGCAAGTTCCCGTTCTTTTTCTTTGAGAAGAGTGTGAATTTCAATCTCTTTGTCTTTAGAAAGGGCATCAAGTTTGCCCTGCAAGTCGGCGATCCGCCGATCTTTTTCAGCAGTCAATTCGCTGACGGTCGCCTTTCCTGCCAATCGCGCGGCTTCAATTTCCGATTTCAATTTCTCGATTTCACCGTCTTTTCTGTTTAAATCATCCTTAAAACGGTTTTCGGTTTCGAGGCGGGTCAAACGCAATGCACTTTCTTTATCGGATTGAAACTGCGACTCTTTTGCCGCGAGTTCCCTCGAAAACTCTTCGTCTCTGACCTGTTTGACAATAGCCGCATATCCGGCTTCATCAGCCTGAAACACCTCACCGCACTTAGGACATTTAATTTCTCTCATATTCGCTCCTTTCATTAAAACCGAAAATGACCGTTTTAGAGCGAATCGCGACGGTCAGTCGGCAACATCAATATGTGGAAATTTTTTATTCACTAAAAGAATCCGTTGACAAACGGTCGGATAACCTGTATCATCCGTTGTTACCGATTGTTTCATTGCAAACCGATAACTAAAAAAGGTATCTCCGTAATTTTTCCCGTCAAAACCGAGAGAAATAATTCTATTTTTCCGATAAAACCATAAATCTTTGAGAGGCTTCAAAACCGTGCGGCAGCCGTCAAGCTGATGCAGCTGCAAAAAATTACAGTCAAAATCCCATTTAAACGCGACTTTCGTTCCGTTCGGAACAAAAAACACATGAGAATGCAGATCAACAGGGCGGTCGTTTTTGTCGGTGGAGTAACAGACCTGATTCGGCAAGAGAGAAATTTCTTTCCGTTCGGAAAAAACAACCGCATCCCTCAGCGGCACCGGTTTCGGTGAATTTCCTTCGCGTACAGCCCACGTAAAACGGAAGTGCAGCCGCCCGCCGTCGCGCTGCGACCGGAAACGAATGTCGGGAACAAACGCCTCATACTCCCGCGGATCGCCGTCCAGCGCAAACCAGCGGATTTTATCGAACGAGTAAACAAGTGTTTTCCCCCATGCGGTAAAATAAAAATTCCGATTTAAAACGATTTCACCATTTCCATTTAAAGCGAACATGACGGAATCGTCAAGCTCTTCGGAGGGAAAAGCGCTCTTCTCAAATAGAATTTCTTGAGACGGCGGAAAATGCCACAGCAGAGGATTCGGCAGCCAATACGGCTTCAATAGATCCAGCGCGGAGAAATCGTTGAACGAATCCACGATCTCATCGGACGTTGTATCAAGAAAATCCAAAAACAGCTGTGCCTTCATCTCTTTCGGCGGAGCGATTCCGCACGAAACAGCGAGTACTGCGATAAAAAGAAGAAATCCCTGAATTGCCCGGTTCATTTTGCAACTTGATGAATTGTAACGGGAGTTTCGTCCATATAAATCGTGTAAACGGTTCCCGGCGCATCGTAATACGGAAAAGAAATAACATCGCTCATAAACTGCATGGAAAAATAATCTTCTTCCCGTTGATTGACAGGGGTTCGCGTCACCTTCAGTAAAACGGGAACACGCGGGCGTTCAACGGCTGCGGAAACTAAACCGAAAACCCGATCAGCAGAGACATAAGTCGGCGGAACGACGTTAAACACACAGCCTTCGAAAACGGAAATCAATTCACCGGGTTCGACGGATTGTGAAGAGATGGTAAACGGCGACTGCCGCGTTTGCGGAGCCTCTGCCGTAAAACGAAACGCAATATTCCGGTTTGCAAGCGTCAGCATCGTTTCGCGGTAAGATTTTCCGACAAAATTTTCAATCGACGTCCGGTACAAGTCCGGACCTCCGGAGACAAACAGGCGCAGTGAAATATCGCCGTAAATCTCCGTCCCGGCAGGAGGATCCTGTCCCAAAACGGTCCCCCGCGGACGGTTATTGACTACATATGAAAGCGGATACAACAACGTCAGCTGCGATTGATACGCTTTTAAAAAAGGTTCCACGTCGTCAATGTCCCACCCCGAAAAATCAGTGATTTTATCCGAAACAGGTCCCTTTCCAACATTCAAAACAACCGTATAATCGACTTTGACAACTGAACCGGGAGTTTTGGTTTGTGAAACCACAACCCCTTTCTCAGTCAAATCTTCTGTATTGACTCGATTAATTTTAACGCGGAGAAAATGATTTTGCATTGTCTCCATCGCTTCATCCAACGTCATACCGACAACGTTCGGAACGGAAACGGTTTCCCTCTCTTCAAAAAGAGCAGAAAACAGAATGCTTGACAAAAGAATACAGACGGCAATGACGGTCAAAACCGTATAAGAAACGACTTTGACGGTCTTCACCTCCGGAGAATCCGTTTCTTCATAGAAAAGACTTCTGAGAAAGGCGAGAATCCTCTTTCCGAGGGATCCGGATGTTTTGATTTTCATGGCTCACTCCCCAAACGGGTCCCGACAATTTCGGGAGAACCGTTTTTGAAAGACGCCGCATCCAACGCCTTTCTTGACTTCAACTGCAATTCGGAAACGGACAGAATGCCGTCTCCTGTTTTGATTAAAAATCCGATCGGTTTCAAATAACCGAAAATTTCACCGGGAACAGCCGCCGCCGCAGTTTCAAGAAGCGAAAGAGGCAGCCGCGCCGAATCGAATACGTCGCAACGGAGAAAATACAGCTCGATTCCGTTAAAATACGAACGGGCTTTCGGCTGAGGATAATAGGCGCGGACGCAAGCGTCAATATCGACCGCCGGCATCGTCCAATCGATGATTCCGTCTTCTTTTTTGATTTTGCGGCAATAAGTCGCTGCCGACTCGTCCTGCGGCGTCCGATTGCGATAAAATTCTTCAAAATTTTCAACAACGCAAACCGCCGCCTCCGCTGCCATTGAGGCAAAAAGAGTATTCAGCGATTCCGCAGTTTCGCGGCCGCTGAGAAAGACCTTTTCGCTGTACAGAATATCTCCGCAATCCATCCGCTTATCAACGGTTTGAATCGACAGTCCCGTCTGAGTGTCGCGGGCAAGCAAGGCGGCAGTAATCGGGGAAGGTCCGCGCCATCGCGGCAGCAGAGACGGATGAATATTGATGCCGCCGTTCGGAAAGAGCGACAGGAAATCCTGTGAAAAGATTTTTCCGTAAGCGAATACAACCAACAACTGCGGTCGGCAAAAACGAATCACGTCAAAAAAATCCTCAGCCAATGATTCAGGCTGATAAACGCGCAGCTTCAAGTCAAGTGCTTTTGCTTTTACCGGCGTCGATTCGTAATGACGCCCCCGGCCAACAGGCCGATCAGGATTGGTCAATACGCCCACAATCTCGATATCAGGAGAAGCGTTCAGTGCTTCCAGCGTCGGAACGGCGATGGCGGGAGTCCCCGCAAAAAAAATCTTCATTTTTTTGCCGGCTCCGCTTTTTTTAATTTTTTTTGATATTTTGCCGACTGTTTTTCATCAAAGTGATCAACAAACAGAATGCCGTTGAGATGATCGTATTCATGCTGAATGATGCGCGCCAGATAACCATCGGCAGAAAGCCGAAAAAATTTACCGTCACCGTTTTGGGCTTGAATCTGAATCGATGATGGACGGGAAATCACTCCCCAGACGCCGGGAACGCTCAGACAGCCTTCTTCAAAGTCACTCATTTCCATCGAAGTGCCGATGATTTCGGGATTGACAAAGAAAAGCGGCTCTTCTCCCGGAACCTGGACGACGAAAAATCGTTTTTTAATGCCTATCTGCGGAGCCGCTAATCCGACTCCCGATTTTTTCCGCATCAGCTTAACCATTCCGTCAAGCGTTTGCCGCAAAGAGTCGTCAAATTGTTCTACCGGCCCGGCCTTTTCACGAAGGACCGGATCTCCGATTAAGGTCAGTTTCATTATTTTCATTGTACTAAAATTCGGCCGCTTTGGCAAGTCTATTCAACCGATAGCGGATCGGCATCGATATCAATTTGACACCGACGGAATTCGCCGACAACCGCCGCAGCCGCTTCTTTGACAATCTTTGCGTATTTTTGCGGCCTCGAAGTGCGTATCAAGCAGTGAAAACGATATTTGCCATTCAATTTAGCAACCGGCGCCTCTGTCGGCCCCAACAACTCATCCGCCCCGATTCCATTGTTCTGTAAAACTTCCGCCAGTCGGGTGATAGCCGTTTCTGCTGTGTCCCGATCGACCGATTTGCAAACCAAGTGAACCAATCCCGAAAACGGCGGAAACCCGGCAGCTTGGCGCATCATTAACTCCTCCCGATAAAATTCATCCGCTTCTCCCTTTACTGCATGCACCAATGCCGGATGATGTCCCATTTCGGTTTGAATGTACACTTCGCCGTCGTCGGAATATCGTCCTGCGCGGCCGGCTGCCTGCATAATGAGAGAGAACGCCCTCTCCGCCGAACGAAAATCGGGAATCCGCAGAATGTTATCAACACTCACGATTCCGACCGTCTTCACTCCGGGAAAATTCAGTCCTTTGGCAATCATTTGCGTTCCCATTAAAATCCGGGTCTCGCCCTGCCGAAACCGTTCCAATACGGCCCCCAATTCCTTGGCATTTTTGACTGTGTCGCGATCCACTCGCTCCGTTTTTACGTCGGGAAAAATCGCCGTCGTCTCCTCTTCGATTTTTTCGGTTCCGATTCCGGCATAACCGACATCAAACGAACGGCATTGCGGACAATAATGAACCGGCGGCTGCATTCGTCCGCAGCAGTGACAAATAAAGCGGTTTTCTCGTTTATGGTATGTCAGCGGCAGCGAACAATACGGACATCGAAACGTAAAACCACAAGTCCGACAGCGAAATGCATAAGAAAATCCGCGGCGGTTTAAAAACAGAATGACCTGCCGTCCTTCGCGGAGTGTTTGAGCGACAGCTTGAATCAATTCGGCGGAGAGCAGCTCCCGGCGCCCGCGCATATCAATGACATGAAATCGAGGCAGCCGTCCTCCGGCCGGCCGTTGTTTCAGAATCAACGGTTCAACCTTCCGCATCCGCATTGCTTCATACGCCTCAGCCGACGGAGTAGCGCTTCCCATTACCAGTTTGGCTCCGTTTTGCTGCGCAATGTACATTGCCGCCTGCCGAGCGTGATAACGCGGCACAGATTGCGACTTGTAGCTGCCTTCGTGCTCCTCATCCAATATAATCAACCCGAGATCGGGAAGCGGCGCAAAAACCGCGCTGCGGGCGCCGATGACAAAATCGGCCTCTCCTCTCAAAATCCGCCGCCACTGCGTGTATTTCTGCGCCGGCGTCAATCCGCTGTGAATAACGGAAACTCGATTTCCGAATCGGCTGACAACCAAATCAGTCAACTGATGCGTCAGCGCAATTTCCGGAACAAGATACAAGACGCCGCGTCCTTTCTCCAACGTCTGCCGGGCAACATTCAGATAAACTTCGGTCTTTCCTGAACCTGTGATTCCGAAGAGATAAAAAAAGGTCTTATCCGAATCAAGAATCGTATCGACCGCGTGCTGCTGCTCTTCGGTTAAACAGGGAATTTCGTCGGCTGCAGGCGATCCGCTATGATCCCACAACGAAAGAGAATCAACTTCCCGTTTTCCGCCGGGAACCATGCAGGAAAGCGCCTCTCCGACGGAACAGAAATACCGTTCGGCAATCCACCTCGCCAGCCGAATCTGAAATTCTCCGAACAGCGGTTCGTCATCCTGAATTTTCAAAATCGGTTTGACGGTGTATTTAAACGAATCCTCCTGCGACTCGTAGCTTCGAATTGCATAACCGGTCAACTGACGTCCGTTGAAGTCGACAATAACTCTTTTCCCAACGGGATCTTTGAAGTCATCCGGAACCGCATAAGTATACGCTGACTGAAGAGGACGATTGAAGCAAATATCGGCGAACCGCTTAATCATTGATCAACCGGTTATTCAAAAGACGTCGAACGGTTTTCAAATCCTCCCAAACGGGGCGTCTCAAACCGGATTCATTCAAAACCGTTTGCGGATCATAAGTCACAATCACAGGGATGGAGCGGTACTCGAACAGCCGTCCGCGCGCCGCCGGCAGCGGTTCTTTCGAATTTAAAAACCAGCGCAAAAAAAGCGATCCCGTTGCCAAAATCACCTTTGGAGAGGCTATCGCCATCTGCCGTTCCAAATACGGACGGCACGCCCCAACCGTGAACGAATCAATTTCAGCCAAACTGCCGGGACAGCATTTTAAAACGGATGCGTAAGCGGCATTCTCTCCGACAGCCGCCTCAATCGAATTCAGCCACTTACCGAGGTATTCGAAAGCCGCTCCGCTGTTTCTTCCGGATGAATCCTCTTGAGTCGAGGGATAGTCTCCGATAACAAGTAAATCAAATTTTTGCGCCGCTGTTCCGGGAACGACGGAATGTCTTATTGATGAAAGTCTGCACAAACAGCATCCCTTCATATTTTCACAGCAGCGCTGCCATTCGAGATTTTTTTCCCGGTCGGAGAGTTCCTTGTATTCAAGAAAGTCGTCAGAAGCCGCTCCTGAAACGGGTGTTCGTCGCTGATCGTTATCGACTTTTGCAAAAACAAACGGCTCGTGTTCTTTTGCGATTCCCGAACCGATGTAATCTTCAAAGCGTCCGACAAAATCCCAAAACGATTCAATTTCACTCTTTTTCGTCATACTTGACCCTTATCAGCGACAATCCGTGCGCCGGTGCCGTTGTCCCGCAGCCGCTGCGATTACCGCTTTCCAATAATCGGCGGATTTTCTCTTCAGCGTCTTCGCTACCGTATTCGTTTAAAATGGTTCCGACGATGGAGCGAACCATGTTCCACAAAAACGCGTTTCCGGCAATTTCGAAAACGAGAAACGGCGGCTGTTCGAAGAAAAAAGCGCGGTTGATGGTTCTGATTTTTGAGCGGCTCCGATCCGAGACCGAACAAAACGCAGTAAAATCGTGCGTACCGACAAAAACCGCCGCCAAACGGTTCAGCCGTTCCGTTGAAAGCGGATGCTTCAGCGCAAGAGCGTAACGGCTCCACATCGGCGGCGCCGGAAATCCCGGATAAAAACGATAACGGTAAACCCTCTCTGCCGCCGAAAACCGCGCATGAAAGCGGCTGTCGGCGGCGCTGCTTTCCAGGATCCGGATATCGGGCGGCAGAAAGCGGTTTAAGGCGGGGGCAAATTTATCGGCAGGAATCGATTTATTCTGCGTATCGAAGTGACAGCTTTGGCGTTCGGCGTGAACGCCCGAATCCGTCCGTCCTGCGCCGACAACGCGCACCGTTTCCTTTAAAAAGTGCGACAGCGCCTCTTCGACAACGCCCTGAACCGTCCTTCCTTTCGCCTGAATCTGCCAGCCGCAAAAGCCGCTGCCGTCGTAGGAGAGATCCAACCGAATACGTCTCATACCGTCTCTTCGGCTTCGTTCAGCTCCTCGCTCTGTTCCGAAATGTACTCGCCTAACTCGTTATACAAATCACGCGCCTTTCCGAGAATCTCCTTCGGTTTGTTTTTATCCGACTTTCCCATTCCGAAAACACGGGAGACGCTTCTGCGCTGCTCCTCCAAAATCGCAATTCGTTTGCGCATATCGGCGCGGCTGCCGTAACGATACTCCAAAAGTCCTGCCAGATAAAGAACACCGTCAAAACCGTAATTTTTGTCGATATCGGGACCCAATCCGGCAACTGTCGAAAACGCCTCTTTTCCCGTACTTTCCTGTTTTACGGCGAACCGATACAAGCGGGCGGCGTTTTGATAAAAACACTTCGCCAGTAAATCGTAATTTTTCCCCGGTTCTTTTTTATTCAGATCGAGCAAAAGCCACGCTGCGCGCAGACACGAAATTCCCTGCTTAATCGTCGGCGCCAAATCGATGTTGCGGTATTTATAGCACGAACACGCCAAATAATAACTGGCAATCCCCTCCTTCAGCGTGCGTTCTTTCGAAAAATCTGCCTCCGGAAAAATCAGCGACAGCGCCGCTTTTCTGTCGGATTCGCTCTCCGTTAATCCGGGGCGTTCTTTATTTTTAATTTCAAAAAAATCCTTTTCAAAAGCGGCGAACCAACAGTGCGGACAAACCACAACGTAATAAATCAACGGATAGATCTCACCGAATTTCTCCGTCGGTTTATAAAAACGACGCAGCTCGTCCGATAACCGATCGGAATTCAAACGGCCGCCGCCGGTTCTTAACGTCTCCCGATGGAATGTTCGTCCGCAAATCGGACATTTACTCTCCGATTTTTCAAAAAAAGTAATCGACACCTCTTTTTTGGCAGCTTCAGGCATGTTCCCCTCCTTCCCAAATCGCATAAGCGACAGCATAATTTTTTTCGTGGCTGACGGACAGATGCATTTTCGAATCGGAATGCTTCTTCATCAAGTCTTCGGCTTTTCCGTAAAAACGAAAATAAGGCGCTCCGTCGGTTTCTTTTACCGTTTCGATTTCCGTCCAAGCAACAGGACCGATACCGCAGCCGAATGCCTTTGCCGCCGCCTCTTTTGCCGCAAACCGCGCTGCATACGAAGCCGATCGTTCCTTTCCCTTACCGTCGCAGTATTTCCGTTCGGATTCAGTGAAAATACGATCGATTTTTTCCGTTTCCGTCAACAGCCGTTCAATCCGTTCCGATTCTATAATATCACATCCGATTCCCAAAATCATTAATTTTCTTCTCCGTTGTATGTAACAGTCACCGTTTGCGGCGTTTGCTTCAAAACGGTTGTTCCTTCCGGCACAGACGGAACAACCGGCAATTCAACAGATTCCCCCGGAACCAACTCCGGCAAATCGACTTTCAGCGACACATCCGCAGCGTTCAAACCGTCCATTAAAAGCTGCCGGCCGGAGAGACTGAGACTCCCCGTCTGCGGCGTAATGCTCAATGTCCCTCCGGAAAGCGAATGGTTCAGCTCAATCGGAAGCGGCTCAAAGTTTTTTTCGACATAAACTTCCGAAACGGTTACATACAAACGGACGATCGGATCACCGGTGAAACTCACCGTTTTATCATCAATCGCAACCTCCGCCAAAACCGAAAACGAATTCCGACTGCCGTCAATCGGAATGGGAATGGTGGAAACCGTTTCAATGGGAGCAGCAACGGATTCGGGAGCCGAAATTTCCACAAACGCCGGCTCGACTCTGACCTCCGCCACTTCAAAACCGGAAGCAGGAAATCCTTTTAAATCAGCCGTCACTTCAACCTGTTTCGTAACCTTCCAATCGAAAGCCAAATCGAGAAACTTCGGATCAGTATCAATTTGAATATCGTTTAAAAGTTCGGCTGAACGAAGCGATTGGACGGAAATGGGAACAGCATAACGTCCGGGAACGTCATGTGCGGAAAAATCGGCAAAAGCGCGAAAATCCTCATCGGAAAAAAGGTAAATATCCTCCGCTCTTCCGCGGACGGTTAACTTGACAGCTTCCGGATAGGAACGCAGCGGCGCCACCGTTTCGTTTATCGACACTTCCAACGGAACCGTTAAATACCTCTCTTCAAGAGAAATCATATCATAAAAAAACCAAGTAAATACCGCTCCGACCAACGCCGCAATTTTCAGCTGCCACTCGTCGGTGAAAAGCGATAAAAAGCGGTTCTTATTTTTCATCGGAACCCCCGGACGGTTCCGCAGATTCGGGAAGTTCTCGAATCGCGCTTTCAAATTCAAAAATTCCGCTCAGATAAGAGCTCAACTCGTCTCGTTTTAAATCGTAAAAAAACTCCGATTCAAACGCCAGTGAAACGGCCTGCGTCTCTTCCGACACAATCAAAACAACCGCATCGCTGTTTTCCGCCATTCCCAATGCGGAACGGTGACGGGTCCCGAAACTCGAACGCAAATCCCGCTGTTCGGACATCGGTAAAAAGCATCCGGCCGCCTCAAGCCGCCCCTGTCGAATCAAAACAGCTCCGTCGTGAAGATGGGTATCTTTTTCAAAAATCGAACAGAGGAGATTAAAGGAGATCTCAGCGTCAATTCTCGTTCCGCTGGAAACAACCGTATCGAGACGGATGCGGCGCTCTAAGACAATCAAAGCGCCTCTCCCGACAGAAGAGAGATAATAAAGCGCATCAATGATTTTCTTGATTTGATCCTCTTGCGCCAACGAGGAAGGCTCTCCGAAAAATCCGCCGCTGCCCAACCGTGTAAAAATTTGCTTAAATTCCGATTGATAAGCAACGATAACTGCAATTCCGGCCAGAACCATCAATTTATTAAAAACCCACAAGTTGGTCCGCAAATCCAAAATGTACGCAACGACATAAAACGCAAAAAAAACAGCGACCACCGTTACCAGCCGCCGAATGCCGGGAACTTTTCGGAGAATGTGCAAAACGGAGTAGACGATAAACGCCAGCAGCAGAATATCCAAAGCCGGCCGCACCCACGTCAATCCGATCCGCAGGTTTTCATATAAATTCATACGATTTAGTATACTATAAAATCCAAAAAACCGCAATGAAAACTTTTTGCATTCGTCGGGCGATTGAAATTTTTCCGGCTTTCAATACAATGGGATTCGAGGTGAGTCAATGGAGTGCCGAACCGTTATTTTCGATATGGGCGGAGTGCTTTTAAACTTCGATTTCGACATCTATCTGAACAGTTTTCGGGAAATCGGATTGAAAGAGATCGATCAAATGGCAGACCGCTACCGCCAAAAAGGGCCGTTCTTTGAAATTGAAGCCGGTTTGATTGATGAAAAAGAATTTTTTGATCAAATCCGCGCTCGATTGCCGAAGCCGCACTCCGACAAAGAAATCGCCAAAACTTGGTGCCGTTTTTTAACCGGCATCAAACCGGAGAGTCTGGCGGCTGTCGAAGAAATTCACCGCAGAAAACCAACCTATCTTTTAAGCAACTCCAATCCGATTCATTGGAATTGGGTTTGCAGTCGTTATTTTCCGACGGAAGAAGTTTTCCGCCGCTATTTTGACGGACGTTTTCTCTCATTTGAAATGAAAAAAAGCAAACCGGATCCGGAAATTTACGAAGAGGTTGAACGGCAGCTGAAACTCAACCCGCATGACATTCTGTTTATCGACGACTCCGAAGAGAATTGCCGGCAGGCTGAAAAGGCGGGATGGCAGACCATGTGTCCTGCTTCGACAAAAGAGTGGATCGATTTTTTGAAAACGATTAAATAAAGATGAAATCGTCACAAACGTTCCGCTTTGCATTGAATCAACTCGTTTAAAATGATAAAGTCAAATATGCGCATTAATCGTTTTTTATGGAACTCTTTAAGCGAATCAGAAAAAGAAAAAATTTTCAGCCGATCGCAGACTGACATTCGCGAAGTTTTGCCGGCGGTGCAGAAAATCATCGATGAAGTACGCTGTTCCGGCGACTCGGCATTGCTCCGTTTTTCGCAGCAATGGGATCATGTTGATTTGGGATCGCAGCCGCTGCGTGTGCAGGCGGAGGAATTCGAGAACGCTTCTTCTTTACTGTCGAAAGAGCTGAAACAAGCACTCGATTTTTCCATTGAAAACGTCCGCCGTTTTCATGAAAGACAAAAACCGCACGGAATCGAACCGTTTGAAATTTCACCGGGAATTTTTGCGGGTGAAAAGGTTACCCCGATTGAATCTCTCGGAATTTACGTCCCTCGAGGGCGCGGCAGTTTTCCGTCGATGCTTTATATGACGGCAGTCCCGGCTCTTGTCGCCGGAGTGGAGCGCATCTGCGTCGTTACGCCGCCAGCCGCCGACGGATCTGTCGATCCGGCGTGTCTTTACGCTGCCGCAAAGTGCGGCGTCAGTGAAGTTTACCGCGTCGGCGGCGCACAAGCTATCGCAGCCCTTGCATACGGAACCGAATCGATTGCACCGGTTGTCAAATTGACCGGACCGGGAAGCCGTTATGTCACCGCGGCCAAGCAGCTGCTTTACGGCGTTGTCGATGTCGGTTTGCCTGCCGGTCCTTCCGAATCGATTTTACTGGCAGATGGAACCGCCGATCCGTTCACTGCTGCATTGGATCTGCTCACGGAAGCCGAACACGGAAGCGACTCTTCGGCACTGCTGATTACACCGTCCGCTGAACTAGCCGCCGCTGTTGCTGCCGAACTGCCGCCTCTCATCGAAAAACTGCCGCCGCAAAGAAGGGAATTTGTGTCGGCTGTCCTTTCCGGCTACGGCGGAATCATTCAAACCGAAACGATGGACGAAGCTGTCTCCATCGCCAACCGTTTGGCAACCGAGCACTTAAAAATCGTTGCCGCCGACAGCTTTGCCGTCGAAGCAAAAATCCGCAATGCGGGAGAAATCATCATCGGCGAACAGACACCGTTTTCGGCAGCCAATTACTCCATCGGTCCAAACGCCGTTTTACCGACGGGAGGCAGCGCCAAAACCTTTTCCGGCGTTTCAGTACGCGATTTTGTCAAATACTCTTCCATCATTTATACGAATGAAACCGGATTTTCCGCGTTAAAAAACATCGTTCCCGTTATCGCCGAATATGAGGGATTCGCCGCTCACGCAAACGCATTTCACCTTAGAAGGAAATAATATGCCCGCTCAATTTCTCACCGCAGACGATGCGTTTAAATGGATTGAATCTTTCTATAACAATGAAAAAATCGGCGTCTGCGACGACCGTTCTTATCGCCTTGAACGAATGGAGACGCTTTGCCGCATCTTCAAAGATCCTCAGAAAAGCTTTCGATCGGTTCACATCGCCGGATCCAAAGGGAAAAGCACAACAGCACGTTACGCAGCATCCATTCTTTCGGAATGCGGAGTGAAAACCGGACTTTACACCTCTCCGCACTTGAAAGATTACCGCGAACGCATCACACTCAACGGCTGCTTTTTTTCCGACAGCGCTTACATCAAAGCCGTCAAGAGCATCAAAGCCAAGAAAGCGGCGATTTTGAAAACAGAAGCGTTCGCGGCTTTTCCGCCGACTGTTTTCGAATTGCTGACACTGTGCGCGTTTTTGGTTTTTCGGGATGAAAAATGCGATTACGCTGTTATTGAGACCGGTTTGGGCGGCCGCCTTGATGCGACTAACGTCATCGTCCCGCGGCTTTCCATTCTCACATTAATCGAAAAGGAACACACCGCGGTGCTCGGCAATTCTTTGGCAAAAATTGCTGCCGAAAAAGGCGGAATCATCAAAGCCAACGTGCCGGTTCAATCCGTCGATCAGGAAGAAGAGGTTAAAGCGGTTCTCAATCAAATCGCATTTGAAAAAAACAGCGAAATTTCCTATCTCTCCGATTCCATCAAAAAAATCGAAACCGAAATTTCTCTCTCAGGAACAAAGGTCATCGTTGAACCGAACTTCGGACCGACGGAGACGTTTACGCTCGCAAACATCGGCGATGTGTTTGCCAAAGACGCCGTTACAGCCGCTCTCGCTGTCCGTCAGCTTTCTCACCTCGATTTCATCGAAAACGTTTTACCGAAACATATTCACTCGGCTCTTTTAAAAACGGAGGTTCCCGGACATTTTCAGATTATCGGCGAAAAACCGCTCGTGATCGCAGACCCGGCGCACACCAAAAATTCCGCAAAATATACCGCCGAAACTTTTAAAAAAATCGTAAAAGGCAAACGAATTCTGATTTTTGCCGCCGCTCCCGACAAAGACGTCGAAGAGATGGCAAACGCTATCGGAAAGCTCTTTTCCTCCGTCATCGTCACAAAATTCGAAGGATTCCGTTCCGGCGGAGGAGAACGCGATTACCGGATTTTTTCCGCTGTCAACAAAAAAACGGTTTTCGAACCGGATCCTGATAAAGCGCTGCAAAGTGCAAAAGAAATTCTGGGAAAAAAGAAAAGAAATCTCGAAGACGGAGGAATTTTAATTACCGGATCGTTTTACCTGATTTCCCGCTTTTTACAGGAGGCATCCGAATGGAATCAAGACTCCTTGCCCGGCTGACGGCCTACACGCCCGGGGAACAGCCGCGGGACAAAAAATACATCAAGCTCAATACGAACGAAAATCCGTATCCGCCGTGTCCGAAGATTCAGAAAAAGAAAATCAATGCCGAAGACTTCCGCCTCTATCCGGACCCGGACTGCCGAGTTTTGAAAGAAGCGCTCGCCGATACGCTGCGGGTACCGCCGTCTCACATCTTTACCGGCAACGGCAGCGATGAAGTGCTTTCGTTTGCGTTTGCTGCCTTTTTTGACGCGGATAACGGTCCTGTCCTCTTTCCCGAAGTGACCTACAGCTTTTACCCGGTTTACTGCCGCTTTTACGGTCTTCCGTTCCGAGAAACAGCCGTCAACAACGATTTATCGATCGACTTTTCATCTTTTACGGAATCAAAAGCCGACGCCGGCGTTATTTTCCCTAATCCGAACGCACCGACCGGAATTGCCGTCGACAGAAAAACCATCCGCCGTATTTTGACTGCACGGCCGAAAGACCGCATTGTCATCATAGACGAAGCATACATCGATTTCGGCGGAGAGAGTGCCGTCGAATTAACCGGAGAATTCGAGAATTTACTGATTACCGGAACCTTTTCGAAAAGCCGTTCGCTGGCCGGATTGCGCCTCGGGTACGCCGTCGGCAATCCCAAGCTCATCCAATCTTTGGAAAAAGTAAAAAACAGCTTCAATTCGTATACAGTCAATCGCTTTACTCAGGAGTGCGCCGTCGATGCCCTTCGCGACATCGGATATTTTGAAAAACGCCGCGATGAAGTCATCCGAACACGGGAACGGATTGCCGATGAATTGCGCAAACGGGGCTGGGATGTTCTTCCGTCGCTTGCCAACTTTCTCTTTGCGGCCCATCCGACGCTGCCGGGAGAAGCCGTTTACCGACGGCTGAAAGATGAAGGCATTCTTGTGCGATACTTTGATCTCCCGAAAACCCGCAATCGCGTACGCATTTCTGTCGGTACGCCGGAAGAGATGAAAGTCTTTCTCCGCACCGTTGACGGCTGGAACAACGATGTCTCTCAACTGCGCTGAAATCGATCTTATCCTCTCGGAATTAAATCTTCAAGGATGTTTTATCCAAAAAATCCGTCAGCCGGATTTCGAATCGTTGATTTTTGAGCTGTATCGACCGGGGGATAAGCGATTCTCTGTCGGTTTTTATTTGGGACACGGGAAAACCGCCGTGCTTCCGATAATGGGGAAGCCGCCCGCTGACGGCAAACCGCAGCGTTTTGTTCAGTTTCTCAAAAGCCGCATCGACGGCGGAAGAATCGAAGAGTCCCGCCAAATCGACTTTAACCGAATTATATGGCTGAAAATCGTTCGGGGCGGAACCGTCTCGAATTTATACGTCCGTCTGTGGTCGGGGGCTGCCAACATTCTCGCCGTAGATGAAAAAGGAACCATTCTCGATGCGTTTTACCGTCGTCCGAACAAAAAAGAAATCGGCGGAGAGCCTCTGATTCTTCCGCCGGCAAGCACCGATTCCGGGAAATTCGTCCCGCGTTCGTTTGACGGTGACGGCACTTTTGGCGAACAAGCCGCCGCCTTTTACGGTCGAAAGACAACGCCGACGCCGGATGTCGAACGGCTGCGCTCGGAGCTGAAAACCCCGGTGGAAGCGCGTCTCGAACAGCTGCGGCGGCTGGCGGAAAAACTGTTGCCTGAAACGCAATTCGACGCCCTTCACTGCTCGGAAAAACAGGCAGCCGATCTGCTGCTTTCGTTACCGCCGCAGCCGGCCGGAGCCGCTTCCGTTACAGTCGAAACCCCCGACGGACATAAAACGGAAATCACTCTCGATCCGCGGTTGACATCGGTTGAAAACAGTCGGGAATATTATAAACGGTACAAAAAGAAAAAAGCCGCCGCGGCCGCGACTGCTCTGCGCCTCAACGAAATTCAAACCGAAGCTGCCGCCCTCAAAACAGAGCTCTCTTTTTTCGAAACCGCCGCCGACGAGGAAATTTTACAACACGGTCCACTGAAAAAAACACATCTCAACACGACCGAAAAGAAACTCGCCGCAGGCTTTCCGACTTTTATTTCAGGCGATCGGCAGATTTTAGTCGGCCGCAGCGGCAAAGAAAATGACGAACTGCTTCGTTTCCATGTAAAAGGAAATGATTGGTGGCTTCACACACGGGACGTTCCCGGCGGCTATGTTTTCATCAAAAATGGGAAAAAAGAAACCGTTCCTCAAGAAGTTCTTCTTGACGCAGCGCAATTGGCAAAATGGTTCAGTAAAGCCAAAAACCATGCGGCAGCCGATTTGTACTGCACGCAGGTGAAGTATTTACGGAGAGCGAAGAACGGTCCCATCGGAACGGTTCTTCCGTTTCATGAAAAAAATATTTTTGTTAAAGAAGATCGAGAGCGGTTAAAACGGCTGTTGGGGAAAAATCTTTTGTAATCACCCGGCGCAATAAAATTCAGCAACAATTTTATCGATTTCTTCCTGCGTCAAATTGCGGCCGCCGTTTTCGATCTTTTCATAAATAATGTGATCGACTTTACAGCCTGCCTTTTCTGCAAGGTGATAGAAGACATCCGCTTTGTCCAAGTCCTTATCCGTTCCCAGACCGTGAAAATAACATTCAGCCAACATGAAAAATGCGTCTTTTTCACCGGATTGCGCGCCTTTCAGAAAATACCAAAAAGCCGCATCATAATCGGGAAACAATCCCGATCTATTTAAAACTTCTTTTCCTTTTTCTGAATAACTTGTCATATTTGCCTTCCCTCTGCTATTCTATCATAATAATGAAAAAAAGTACAATTATCTTTTAAATTTTAATAATTATAATCTTCTTTTTTAAATATCGGCATTCTTCGAAAATTTCATCTGGATTTTTTTAAAAAAAGACTGTAAACTGAAAAAATGAAGCTCTTCCGTCTCTTTTTAATCGCAATTTTTCTGACTTCCGCTCTTTCCGCATGGTCCGTTTCCCGTTATCAAATTGAAACGGAACACTTCGTTTTTATTTTCGAGAAAGACAACGAACGGTGGGCGCGGGAAATTGCATCGTTTTCTGAAGAGGTTTACGAAAATTTGGCCGGATTGCTGGAAAATCGACCGCGGCAAATCAAAGTCGTTATCCACAGCGACGTCAATCAAGCCAACGGAAGCTACTACCCCGTTCCCGAATATCTGAATCTCTACGTCACATCGCCGCGGGATTTTTTTCTCGGCGCACGGACCGAAAATTGGCTGCGATCGCTTTTTACCCATGAACTGACGCACTATATCTCTATGTCACCGGAAAGCGGATGGCTTTATGAACTGTCAAAATTTTTCGGTCCGATTTTGCGTCCGGCTCCGTCCGTCTTTCAACCCGGTTGGGTCATCGAAGGAATCACAACGTACACCGAAACCCGTTTTTCAAAAGGCGGAAGGGGGCGAAATCCTTATTTTGAAATGATTTATCGCGCTCAAATAACGGAAAACGCCATGCCGTCGCTCAAGCAGGCAGCTTACAATCCGTACATTCAGCCTTACGGAAGAATTTACGTCGTCGGTTATATGATGATCAATTATCTCTTTGAAACTTACGGCGACGATGTCATGGCGCGATTCTACCGGCAAATGGAAAAGAATCCGCTGGCACCGTATCGGGCTTTTGAAATTGTTACGGGAAAACCGACAGAAACGCTTTACCGCGACATGATTCGGTTTTACTCGGAGCGATTTGAACCGCTCTATGATCTGCCTCTCGGCGAACGGTTCTCAAAAGGCGTCCGCATCGATTACGGCCGCCCCGTAGCGACTATCCAAGGCATTCTCTCCTATCAGAACGCTTCGAACGAAAATCCGTCCCGCTTCGTTTTTTTGGATCCCGATACGGGAGCCGAACAGCCGATTGCGTTTGCCTCCCTGACCAACGCAAACGATTACGACGCTCTTTTTGACGGCAGCCGTATTCTTTATTCGGGCTATGAAATTGACTACGCCGTCGAAGGTCATCCTCATTCGGTCGCCGACTTGTTTGAATGGTGTGCCGAAAGCGGAAAAACGCGGCGGATTACAAAAAACGCTCGGCTTTTCCAACCGGCGTACATCGACGAAAACACAGCTGCCGCCGTTCAAACGGACGGACCGTATTCGCGTCTTGTGTCGGTTGATCTCAAAACGGGAGCCGTTCAAACGCTCTTCGACGGCGGTGAAGTCAACGTCTTTCATCCGACCGTTTCGCCGGACAGCCGCCTGATTGCGTTTGCGTACAACCGTGCGGGAGTCCAATCCGTTGCCGTGCTCGATCGGGAGTCACAAACTGTCGAATTCTTGACGGCGGAAAACGGCGGAATGCTTTATTACCCGGAGTTTGATCAAAACGGGTCGCTGTTTTTTATCGGAGACGGCAGCGGATCGCTCGAACTGTTCGAACGGAATCCCAAAAACGGAGGTGAAGCCGTCAAACGGCTCTCCGATCGCATCGGTGTTTTGGCAGGTATCCGATACGGCGGCCGATTTTACTACCAGTCTTACGCGTCTGACGGCTATGTCATAAAAATTGCCGAGGAGACCGCCGCTGCGCCCGAAACGCTGGCGCTCACTGTAACCGTCCAACCGACAGCGGTTGAGCCGACGGTTCCCGATCCGGCCTCCCTTCCAGGCGTATCGTTGACTGTCAAAAGATACATCGACTCGGCTCAATTTGTCGGATGGACACCGTTTCCGATCAATTATTCTCCGGTCGGAGGCTTTGCCAATCCGCTCGGTTTCGGATTTCTGATGTACGCCCAATCGGTTGTCAAAAACGATTCCGTTTTTTTTATGACGTCGTTTCCGTTTGAGGCTGAAGGGAATTCGGTTTTTCAGCCCTCTGTTTTTCTTGACGCCGCGTTTGAGGCTTCGATACTGAAATTTTCTTATTCGCTGCTCAACGGCGGCAATTTGTTCGAGGATGAAACAGGATCCGAATACCGTCAGGAATTCTCACAAACGCTGTCGGTCTCGGTTCCGCTTTTTACCCGATCCCTCGCCAACCGTCAGTGGCATGCAGAGATCGGCGGCGGATTGACTCACTATTGGACAATGACGGCGGCTGAACCGTTTCACGCATTCGGAATGGCAAATGCCGCTGCCGGAGGCATTGAATCGGAGCACTTTCTCTACTCCAATCAAAATATCGATTTTCAATATTCATGGCACAGCGGATTCCGCGGTTATCCGTCGCTGGCGCAGTACGTCTACGCGGGGTTCAACTCCTCGGTTTTGTTGCCGATCGGAGAAATCGAAGAGCCGGTTTTTCTGGGCGTCTTTGCTGTAATGGGAACGATTCCCATTGTCGGCGCGCACTCGTTTTTTTCAGAGATCTGCTTTTCCGCATCAACGGAAGTCAATCAGACTCATCAATTGCTGCTGCGAGGCTTTGAATACGAAGATCGAAACACAACCGCCGCTTTAAGCGCATCGTTCGGGTACCAGTTTCCGATTGCGATCGTTGACGCGCCGCTGTTCGCAACATTGGCCCTTCACTCGTTTTCGGGCGCTTTGTTTACGCAAATTTATGCGAATTTTAATACGATCGAACAAACGGCGGCGTTCGGTAATTACGTCTATCTTGGCGGAGAATTAAACATTCAAATCGGGTTTGCTCAGGCAGTTTTTCCGTTGACCGTCGGCGTTTCCTGCCGAATTCCGACCTCAGCCGGTGTCGTTTTCGATATTCGGGAAGATCTCAAACCGTACTTTTCGCTTGACATCGCTTCGGCGCTGTCTCTGCTGCGGAACGAAGCAATCCGGAAGCCGCTGCGCGCCGTCCGGCTGTAAAAGAAAAAAAACGGCTGTCAGGAGACAGCCGTTTGAAAAAGCGTTACTCCGCCTGAGCGGCCGGTGTTTCGGTTGCGGCGGTCTGCGCGGTTTCAGATGCCGCTTCGCCCGCGTTTTCGGCAGCAGTCCCGTTTCCGGGCTCTGCCTCCGGCGAATCGGCTATCACCTCTTCCGTTACAACCGGCTCGTCTTTTCCGTCGACATTATCGATTAAGTACATCAGCTGAAAATAATTTCCGACCAATGTGATTCGTTCGTTCGCCGTCGAAATCAGACTGGTCTGATACTCAATCAGACTGCGCAAATAATCGATTTCCCGCAGTTGCCCGGCGTTATAGCGAATCCGTTGCCGATCGGCCAAACGCTGATAATTGGCCTCTTGATCTTTCAAATACGCAATGTTGGTGTAATTGTATTCGATATTCGAGTACAAAGTCGAAACTGTCGATTCGATGGTAAATTCCCCGGACTGAAGCTGATACTTCGCGTTTTGCAGCTCCTGTTCGCCGAGCATAATCGTCGAAAGACGGTCTCCGCCGTCCAAAATACGCGACTGAATTCCGATCGAAGCGCTTAAAATCGGCGAACCGCTTGTATACCAGCCGCGTTCCAAAAACGGAAATGCCGTTCCCGAAAATCCTGCCTGAACCTGCATTCCGACCGCCGGTTTCAAGTAGCTGTCCGCCTTGGCGATATCATACTTTTGTTCATAAACTTCAACCTGAGCGCGCAATAAATCCATTTCAACGCTCGCCGCCTTCGCCTGGGAAACGTATTCGTCGAGAGTTTTCATCCAGTCGGCGGTTTCAAACTCCGCCAGCCGCTCTTCCGCTCCGGTAAAATCGATATTTTCCAAATCGATATTCGTTCCGCCGAGAGCCGCGATCAATTTGTATCGGATCATGTTAAAGCTGTCTTTAACGCGCGAATCGGCAATCTGAACGTCTTTGACCTTCGTTTGAACGTCCTGAAAGTCGGTCAAGGTGATGAATCCGTTTTCGTAACTGGAGCGGGTTAAAAGCAGCAGCCGATCCGAATACTGCATCTGTTCGCCCAATGCGGCTGAAATTTGATTCAAATAATAAATCGAAAAGTAATAGCCGTTGACGGATGCTTCCAATTCTCTCTCTTTGCGGGCGCACTTCAGCTCAGCAGCCCGAGCGGCTTCCCGATAGAGTTTGACGGCGGCAGGAATTTTTCCCCATGTGAAGATCGGTTGCTCCAATGTAAAGACAAACCGATAAAACGAATTGTCGCGGGCATCATAGAGGCTGTAATCCTCCATCGGAAGCATTACAGAACCGACGTTGGGAATTTCGACGATCCCCAATTCACCCTGTTTCAAACCGATCTCTTTCAGCGGATTCAAAAACCATGTCATCGACGCCTGAAAATCGACTTTGGGGAAATAGTTGGCCTTCGCCCCCATAACGCCGATTTTAGCCTGATTAACCTCCGAGCGCATCTGCCCCAATTCAGCATTGTTTGTCAGCGCATGCTCAATCAAATCTTCCAATGTAATTTTTCGGTCAGTCGGGAGCTCTTTTTTTTCTGTCGGAGGACGCCAAATGCCGATTTTCTTTCCAGCAGAGACCGAAAGCCCTTTCTCGACAAGGGGATCGGTGGTTATCACCTCGGTGTAGCTTTTCTTTTCACCGAAAGCAAAGAGGGAGAGAAACAGGAAAAAAACGGCGAAAGGCAGCGTTCTCCCTTTCATTTTTATTTCCACGTCCGACTCCTTATGGTTTTATAAAGTCCACTGCATTTTCCGAACGGCCGGAAATCAGCGTCGCCCCTTTATCAATATTTGAAGAACCGGCAGACGCTTTCATGTAAACCAACTGATACGCATACTCGGTACTGTAATTGTAAACCGTCCACGAATAGCTCATTGAATATCCGTAGACAGGCGTATCTCCTGAACTGATTAACTGAGTCTTGGTCGTTTCTGAATTCGAATAATCGGCTGCGGAAGAGAGTGTGACACTTCCGTTCAGCGTTGTTCCGGTACTGTCCAAAATGCTTCCCGCAACGGTTGTCGAAAAACGGTACTGCTTCAGATAAACGCTCTCGCCCAGCCGGTAACTGCTGCCGTTGGGGTTGTCGGTATTGCAGGTCAACGTCACCGGCAAACATACTTCGTCTTCACCGTCGTTGTCGATGTCATATTTTTCCGTAAAATCGGGACCGGCTCCGCCGCCGACGCTCTCGGAAATATCCGAGACTGTCGTAGCCGTTCCGTCAAAGCCTTTGTACGACAGGGAAACGCTTTCCGATCCGTTGAGCAGAACCCAGTTGGCTGAATCACGTTCGACTTCGGGGACGGCATCTCCGTTCAGACCGCTGTATTGGTTGGCAGCTTCCGATGTCAGAGTATAACCGACATAATCGGTCAGATCAAAAGTGAGTTTGACCGTACACTTCTGGTTGACAGGTTCATTTCGCTTTGTAAAATTGATTTTCTGCTCAAACCGACCGTCAGCATCGGTCAGAACCGTGTACTTCGGCTCCGTTTCCCACGCTTCGGCAGCTCCCGTCGAACTGTTGAATTCTATCGGCATATAAATACCGACAGTCACCCCCTGCAGCGGCAGTTTGCTTCCGGAACCTTCCTTCTTTTTATTCATATCGACGACATAACCGCTGAGGATAACTTCACACAGCGCTTTTTTGATTCGAAACTGCGGCAACTTGTTGGTGACGCCTGAAGTGGCAATCACGGGGTTATCAGCTTTCACCATGCCGTAATCTTTATGATAGAAGAGAAAATAGAGCGTTGCACGGTCTCCGTCGTTACCGAATTCGGGGAAGAAATTTCGCCACATTAAGCCGTTGAAGTTGAACACGCCGTTTTCTCCGCCGGAAGAAGCCGTCGTGGTTTTCTGATAATAGGCCTGCTCTTTGACGCCTTTCTTATTAAGACGATTGTCGGGAAGTGTTCCATCGTTGCCCCACGCCGTCAAATCTTCATCCAAAAGTGTTTCATCAAGGTAGAGATAAACATCGACGTCGTTAATTCCGGGATCCTCCACGGCAGCGCTGTTGTAATCATCCCAATCCACTACAACGCCCTGTACGGACGTATCATAAACTCCGTCACAGCCGATCGGCAGCAAAAAAACCGCCAACAACAGCAATAAAACCGATCTTTTCATTTCGAAGCCTCCCCTGAAATTGCAATTTTTTTCTTTTGTTTCCGATTTTCCATGCGCTTTTCGACTGTCGCATAAAGCATCGGAATGATAAACAAGGTAACCGCAGTAGAAGTAATCAAACCGCTGCCGATAGTCAGACCCAGCGGAGCGTAAATTTCAGCGCCCTCGCCGCCTCCAAACGCCATCGGAATAACGCCCAAAATAGTTGTCAGTGTGGTCATCATAATGGGCTTAAAACGGGACGCGGCGCCTTTGTAGACGGCGTCCATCAATTCCATATTATAATCGCGTCTCAATAAATTGGTAAAATCGACTAAAACGATAGCGTTATTGACGACCGTTCCCGCCAACGCAATGATTCCCAGCATCGAAACGAGGGAAATTTGTGTATTCGTCAAAAACAGCGTCAGCGCCACACCGATGACGACAAACGGAATCGAGCCCAAAATGATGAACGGCTGAATGAAACGCTCAAACTGAACCACCATGACAACATAAACGAGGTAAATTGCAATCAGCAGCACCTTCACCAGACTGTCGAGGGATGAAGTCAGCAACTCAGACGAACCGCCGATTTTCCACTGTACATCACCCGGTAAGACAATTTCATTCATTTTCGCCGTAAACCGGTCTCCGATGGCTTTGATGTCGGGATCCCGCTGATAACCGGTCACCACAATCGATTTCATTCGGTCAATGTGAGGAATTTGATCGACTGTCTTTTCGATTTGCATCTGCGAAATATTTTCAAAGCTGATAAAGTCGTTCTGTCGGTTCTTGATGCGGATTTTGTTGAGAATGTCGTCGGTAATTCTCTCTCCGGCAACATTGGAAACCAAATTGATGGTGTAATTTTTGCCATCCTCATTGAACTGTCCGACTTCCATTCCGTTGAAAATGATACGAGAGGTTACGCCGGCTTCAAACGGAGTGATGCCGAGGTAATTCAAATACCGCAGCGTCAGTTCGTTGATGACTTCATACTCGGTGGTGACAACGTTCATACCGGTTTTATAAATTCCGGGATCCTTGCTGAGTATTTCGGAAACGGTGGTCGCCGACTGTAAAACGTCGTCGAAATCCTCGCCGAAAACTTCGATCACCAATCCGGCGCCGCCGGTCGCATACGAAAGCATTTTATCGATACCGCCGTTGGAAACAACAACGTTGACGTCGGTCACCCGCGCCGGAATTTCCTCCTGCAGCAGCAAAATGACATCCTGAACGTTGCGCACACGCCCGTCGACTTCGGGACGCTCCGATTTGCGGATCAGACGCAATTTAGCAAAGCCTTTCTTCGGTACGTAAACGACGTCGTACGCTCCCGACAAACCGGTATAGTAATACCCCGAATCCAACTCGGGAACCAATTCGTTGACAATCGCTTCGATTTCTCTCATTTTTTCACGCGTCTGCTCCAGAGAAAAACCGGAAGGCGCGGTCACTTCAATCTGGAATTCATTCATATCGGTCGACGGAATGAAAGTAAATCCGAGCAGCAAAAAGAGCAGCACGCTGAGAATCAAAATCAGAACCATCAGCAGCGCAAAAAACTTTTTATTGCCGATCACCCACCGCAGCGCCGCAATGTAACCGTCTCTGACTTTATCAATGACAAAATCGATTTTATTCGACGCAATCTGATAAATACGGCCGATTCGTCCCGCTTTTTCGGGCTGCGGCTGTTTCAGCATCAGTGAGCACATCCATGGGACAATAATGACGGCAACAAAGGCGGATGCGGTAATTGCGAAACAAATTGTCAGACTGATGTCTTTCAAAATGGCTCCAACCAATCCGGTCAAAAAGAGAATCGGAACAAAAACCGCCAGCGTTGTCGTTGTCGAAGCCAAAATAGCACCGCCGACCTCCCCCGCTCCGACAGAAGAAGCGGTTTTCCGGTCGCCGGTCTTCTCAAAGTGGTTGTATGTATTCTCCAAAATAACGATGGCAGAGTCGACCATCATACCGATAGCGACGGTCAATCCGCCCAACGTAATGATGTTGATGTCGAGATTTCCGAAACGCATAAAAATGAAAGAAATAACAACAGAGAGCGGAATGGCCGATCCGATGATGAAAGTCGTCCGAACATTGTGGAGAAAAAGAAAAATAACCAAAATCGCCAAAATGGCGCCTTGTACGGCCGAATCGCGCACCGAATTGACCGCCAACTTGACATCAAACGAACTGTCGATAACCGGCGTAAACGCAACAGCGCCGTTGGTATCCAGTGAAACCTGGCGGAAGACCTCCTTCGCCTGATCGATAATCGCCAGCGAATCGCCGTCGGATTTCTTTCGGATGTCAAGAACGAGAATCGACTGCCCGCCGAATTCGGCGTAGTGATCCGGTTTCTTTTCAACAATTTTAATAACAGCAATATCCTTCAACAGAACGAAACTGCGTTCATCCTCTTTGTATCCGACAACCATTTCGCCGATGTCGCTGACGGTTTTGAAGTTGCCGACCGTTCGGACATTGAGTTTCTTATCTCGGTAACTGACGCTTCCCGCAGGAAAGGTCAGATTATTGTACATCAAAAGTTGATAAATATCGAGAATGGAAATGTTTCTCGATTCGAGTTTTTCCAAATCAATAACGATATCTAATTGCCGTTCCGCCAAACCGACTAAATCGACCGTTGCAATACCCTCGATACGGCTGAGCAGCGGCACAACCTTTGTCTGAATATAATCGGTCAATACAGTCCGATTCATTGTGCTCTCAACCTGAGCAGAAAAGATCGGATACAAGTTGGAGCTCATAACCAGCGCCATCGGCATTCCGCTGATGTTATCAGGAAGCGAAACCATTGACGCGTTGATTTCCGCCCGCACCTCGTTGATTTTTTGTTCCAAGTCCGCTTCCGAATTGAAAATCAAAATAATCATCGAGAGTGAATTTTGAGAAAACGATTCAATGCTGTCAACGCCTTGAATACCGGCGAAACGCTCTTCAAGAATATCGGTAACGCCCTGTTCGACGTCTTCCGGTCCGGCGCCGGGATAAATCGTAAAGACGGCAATCTGCGGCAGCGATATATTGGTAATCAAATCCTGCTTGAGTGTTGTCAGAGAAATTCCGCCGAACATCACTATCGTCAACAACATGATCCCGATAATGACGGGATGTTTAATGGCGAAATTCCACGGTTTCATGCGGCCGATTCCTCCGCAACGGCGCTTTCCGCTTCCGTTTCGGCATCTTGACCGCCGGAAGTTTCTTGCACAGCCGCAGCTTCTTTTTCCGATTCGGAAACAGGCTGCTGTTCTCCGGAGAGTTCGGGATAATCGTCAGTATTTTTCACAGAGACCGGCTGTCCGTCGTAAATAAAATTCTGTCCTTCAACAATGAAATAATAATCTTTGTATCCGTTCGGAATTTCAAACGAATCGTCATCAGAAAAAACCGGCTGAAAAATCATCCGTTCGGCTCTCATTGTATCAGGATTTACGTACCAAAGCACATCATCTCCAACCAAAGTCCGGATCGGCAGACTGTAAACGTCTTCTTTCCGTTCAAGAATGAAAATGACATTGACAAACATACCGGGACGAAGGAAATCGTAGCCTTCATCCAGATTGCAGACCACCTCGAAATTCTTTGACTGAGGCTCTACCATCTCCCCGATTCTTTCGATATGAGCCGCATACAGCGTGTCTTCGGCAGGATGTTTAATTTTAACGGTGATTTTATCCCGGTCTTTATTGAATCGAAAAAAGTTATCTTCCGGCAGCTTGGCGCGGACAACCAGCTCTGACAAATCGGCGACAACAAGCAGACCGACGTCGGGCGAAACCAACTGTCCCGTACTGACGTACTTCTGTAAAACGGTTCCGTCAATCGGCGAATCGACGCGGGCATAATCCATCTGAAGCTTGGCCAGTTCATACTGTGACTTTGTCGCTTCGTAACGGGTCCGCGCTTCATCGTACTCTTGCTGAGTCGCAACGCCTTGATTGTACGACCGCCGTACCCGTTCGTAAATTTTGCCGATTCCGTCGTAGGCAGCCGATGCCTGCTCAAACTGCAGACGATACGGAGCATCATTGATCAAGAGAAGTTCGTCGCCGGCCTTCACTTTGTCGCCGATGTCAACACGGAATGTGGTGATATTGCCGCTGACCTTCGAATGAACCTGAACCATGTTTTTCGGCTCAATGTAAGCGTTAATTTTGTAATCTTTCTGTAAATCGCTGAGAATTCCCTTTGTCACAACGACAGGAATCGTCGTTTCGGGAGCCTGCGTCGTCTTCGAAAACAGAAGCCGAAGCAGGACTGCCGCAATGGCGATAAAAACGAAGAAAACAACACCAATTTTAAACAGCTTTTGTTTGTCAAACACCCGAAACCTCCGAAAGGGGTTGCTTTTTAAACTCTGTTTGATGTATTGTATTATAGTAAATAAACAATCTACGGTGAATACAGAATAGCACAAATCAAATAATAAGAAAATATTGATTGATAGATTTTATCTTAAAGTTAAAAGGAAATAGAATGACAAGCACCGATATGGTCTTCTCGATGCCGTCAAATCTCATCCTTCTCTGCGGAATCAAACATTCGGGGAAGAGTTTATGCGGAAAAGCGTTGGCGGCAAAGCTCGGTATCGCTTTTGCCGATTCGGATGAAGTGATCGAAACGCTTTACCGCCGCGAATATCACGCGGAGAAAAGCTGCCGCGAAATTTTCCGGGAAAAAGGCGAAACTTTTTTCAAAGACCTCGAATGCCGCGCGGCGGCCCTCATCGCAGAACAAAAACCGATTATCGCAGCCGCCGGCGGAGGGCTCTGCGATAATCCGCCGGCCGTTTCGATCTACAAGGCGGCAGGCGCGTTTTTCGTCTTTCTCGACGAGCCGCAAATGCGGCTGTATGAACGCATCGTCAAAAGCGGAATACCGCCGTTTCTGGAATCCGACGACCCGAAAGCGGCTTTCAGCCGCCTCTATGAAAGACGGCGGCAGCTTTACCGAGAGACAGCCGACGCGACACTTACGGCTGCGGAAAACGACGAACCGGTCGATCGACGGACGCAGCGGTTGGCAGCTCTGCTGAAAGAATTCCAAAACGGAGGAACTTTATGAGCGGAAACACATTCGGAACCGTTTTCAGAATAACAACTTACGGAGAATCCCACGGTCCGGCGCTCGGCGTTGTCATCGACGGGTGTCCGTCGGGACTGCCGTTATCGGCTGCCGACATTCAGAAGGAGCTGAACCGCCGCAGACCGGGTCAGTCATCCGTGACCACACCGCGAAAAGAGTCGGACACCGCCGTTATCGAATCCGGAGTCTTTGAAGGCGTGACAACGGGAGCCCCGATTGCCATACGCATTGTCAATGAAAATCAGCGCTCTTCCGATTACAGCGACATTGCCCGCCTTTTCCGTCCGGGGCACGCCGACCGAAGCTGGTTTGAAAAATACGGGCTGCGGGATTACCGAGGAGGCGGCCGTTCAAGCGGAAGAGAGACCGCCGCGAGGGTAGCGGCCGGCGCCGTTGCGAAAAAACTGCTCGGGCTTTACGGAATCCGCATCTGTGCATGGACAGAAAGCATCGGTCCGATTGAAGCGAAAAACGGCGCACCCGAAAACGCAGAATCCAACGCGGTGCGCTGCCGCGACCCCGAAGCGGCAGCTGAAATGGAAGCCTACATCAAAGCAAAAACCGCCGAAAAAGAGAGCGTCGGCGGCGTTGTTGCGTGCCGAGCCGATGGTCTTCCTGTCGGATGGGGAGAACCGGTTTTTGACAAGCTTGATGCGGTACTGGCGCACGCCGTTCTTTCCGTAGGCAGCGTCAAAGGAATCGAATTCGGCAGCGGATTCGGCGCAGCCCTTCTTTGCGGTTCAGAAAACAACCGTCCGGGACACAGCGGCGGCGTACTCGGCGGCATCTCCGACAGCGAACCGCTCTTTTTTCGCGTTGCCGTCAAACCGACTCCGTCAATTTTCAAACCGCAGCTCTTCCGCACCGAAGACGGAACGGAAACCGAAGCCGTCCTCCGCGGCCGCCACGATCCGTGCCTGTGCCCGCGTATCGTTCCTGTCATCGAAGCGATGACGGCAATTGTTTTGGCTGACTTCGCCTTGCGCGACCGATGCTCCCGAACAGAAAAATCGGCTTTACAAACCGAAGAAAAAACGATAAAATAAGAACAAAAGATTCCTTGGTTTATGCACGAGAAAATTTTGATTGTTGAAGATGAAAAAAAACTCTCCCGTTTTATCGAGCTTGAACTCCAGCACGAAGGATACCGAACAACAACGGCGTTTACCGGAAAAGAAGCTCTGACATACGCTTTGGAAGAGAATTTTGATTTGATTTTACTCGACATCATGATTCCCGAGCCGGACGGAATGACTGTCTGCAAAAAAATTCTGAGCATTACACAGGTTCCGATTATCTTTCTGACCGCAAAAGCTCAGACTTCCGAAAAAGTCGAAGGCTTGGACTCCGGAGCCGTCGATTACGTTACAAAACCGTTTGAAATCGAGGAGTTACTGGCGCGCATTCGGGCCAATTTACGCAACAGCTTTATTGAAAAAGGCGAGATTCTGCGTTACGACGACCTTGAAATCAATAAACGCACCCATGCAGTCATGCGCGACGGCCAACCGATTGAATTGAGAAAAAAAGAATTTCAATTACTCTCTTTTTTTATGGAGAACGCCGAAAAAGTGATCAGTCGGGATGAATTGCTCAATAACGTGTGGGGATTGGAATTCTGTCAGGGAAGCAACGTTATCGACGTACACATCCGTCATCTGCGCGAAAAAATCGATACCGAATCGTCCCGAAAGCTGATTCACACAATCCGCGGATTCGGATATGTTTTTAAAACGGATTTATAACCGTATTCCCTTGACGGGAAGATTAATTCTGACAACGACTCTTCCGTTTCTGTTTGTTTTTGTCATTTTTGCCTTTTTCATCCCTTATCAAATGGATCGAATTTCTCTTTTTGCCGTTGAAGAATCGCTGAAACTTGCCATTGACGACGTTGCGCTGCATTTAGACGATCAAACCGCTATCCGCCAGCCGCAGCAGTTAAACACACAGGTTGTCGTTTACGACACTTATCTGATTCCGCTGCGCTACTACAACTACACCTATGAAGTTTATCCGCCCGATTCTGTCAATAATTTGGAAATAAGGGAAACCCCGAGCCGCGAATACCGAACAACCGACGATCCTGCAAAAAATCAAGAAGTAGCGGAATACACGAAAGAAATCGAAATCAACGGCAAAAAATACTTTTTTCAAGCCAGCAAAAATATCGATTATCGAAACGAAATCATCCGTTATTCGCAGTTGATCAGTATCGCGCTTTTTTGTATTGCCATTACACTGGTATTCATCACTTCCCTGATCAGCGTCAAACGCAATTTGCGACCTTTAAAAACCATCGCTGAAACCGCAGAGAACATCACCATCAACAACTTATCGGGACGCATCCCCTACGAACAGAAGCATGACGAAATCGGACGGCTGGTTCAGGCGTTCAACAACATGACTCAGCGCCTGGAAGAGGCGGTCTCCAAACAGAACCGTTTTCTCTCCGACGTATCGCATGAAATCAAAACGCCGGTTGCCGTCATCAAAGGCTATGTCAACATGATCCGCCGCTGGGGATACTCCGATCCCGAAGTTTTCAACGAATCGGTCGCCGCTATCGACTCCTCCGTTACCGACATAACCGATCTCATCAACAATCTGCTGCTGCTGGACAACCTTCAGAACCGGCGGATGAATGCCGATTTTAAAGAGGTTGATATTGCAGAGATGATTTCCAAGGCGGCGCAAACGGTCAAAACGCTTCACCCCGACCGCAAAGTCACGGTGAAAATCGACAAAAAGAGAACAGCTGTCTGCGACGAAAAACTGATTGCTCAGGTCATCCGAATTCTGATTGACAACGGATTGAAATACAGCCCCGACGGTTCACCCCTGGAAATAGAGGTGCGCATTGATTCGAAAAAGTGCGTGATCCGCATCTGCGACAGCGGGGAAGGCATTGAAGAGTCGGAAATTCCGAAGGTGTTCGGCCGCTTTTACCGCGTTGAAAAGTCGCGCTCCAAAGAAACCGGAGGATCGGGTTTAGGACTTTCGATTGCCGCCGATATTATGAAACTGCACGGAGGGGTGATTTTACTCTCCAATCGCGAACCTCACGGTCTGTGCGCCGAAATCCGATTTCCTGTCAATCCCGAGAAGATGAATCCTGATACGAACGAAGAACCTTCATCGCTGTCGACGCCTGATGAGGAATGACGCACATCGAACAATCCAAGATTTTCACTTTACCGTCTGACGAGAAGCGCTGCGCCGCCGGCGAATTAACGGAACAGCTGCCGCACTCGATTTCACTCCCCTTCTCTTCGACAGTCAGCTCAAAATAAGGACAGTAACAACCGAGACAGTTAAGCCGATCGGCAGAAAAAATATGACACTTTTGCCCCGAAGCGAAAAGCGGGCAAAACCGTTTTTCGGAGTGAATCAAATTGTCGTAAATAAAAAAGTCCAGAATATCCCGATCCGAAAGCCCGCGTCTTTTCAGTTTCCGAATCAAACGTCCGCTTCGACGGGTCATTTTCTTGCGCCAAGACTTTGAGTTACGAAGATATTTTCTTACGGATCTCAACATACATTGCCTATACGACGGACTTTATCCGAACGGCGGAACCCGCCTCTTTGGGCGATGAGGGACTCGAACCCCCGACATTCTGCTTGTAAGGCAGACGCTCTAACCAACTGAGCTAATCGCCCGGAAACAGCTTTATCATAGCAAATACGGAAAAAGTTGTCAAGTCAAACAAAAAAGGAAAAGAAACCCTTTTCCGCCGTCCCGATTCATGATAAAGTGAATCATGCAGCGACTCTGGACAAAAGATTACATTCTCGGGATTTCGATCAACTTTCTCGTCATGGTTAACTACTACATGCTGGTCGTTATCATGACCGATTACGCGCTGAAGTTTTATGACGTTTCCGTGACCATAGCGGGATTGACAGCCGTCATCTTCATCATCGGCGCAACACTTTCGCGTTTGATATGCGGCGCCGTTATGGAAAAGGTCGGCAGAACGCGGATGCTGATGATCTTCCTGCTGTTAAACCTTTTTATGTCGGGGCTTTACTTCTTTGTTCACAACATAGTCCTGCTGTTGGCTGTCCGTGCCGTTCACGGCGTCTCTTACGGAGCCGTTTCAACAGCCATCGGCACCATTGCCGCCTCCGTCATACCGAAAAGCCGTTCCGGAGAAGGAATCGGCTACTACATGCTCAGCACCACGCTGGCGGCCGCCGTCGGACCGTTTCTGGGGATGACCTTTCACGGAAACGGCGGCTTCACTCTTCTGTTCGCCGTCTGCTGCGCCTTAACGGGAAGTGCGACACTGGCGGCGCTCTTCATTACCCGTCAGCCGCCGTCGGAATCGAGCGCCGCTCCGAAAACGGCAGCCGAACGCGGTTGGAGAGCCTTCCTTGAACCGAAAGCGTTCCGCATCAGCGGCTTTGCGGCGGCCTTTTACATCGGTTATTCAGCGCTGCTCACCTATCTGACAATCTATGCAGCCGAGAAAGGAATGGCTTCCGCCGGACGCTTCTTCTTCGTTGTCTACGCGTTATCCATCTTCGTCTCCCGTCCTGTCACCGGACCGCTCTTTGACAAAAAAGGAGAAGCCGCAGTCCTCCTTCCGGCCTTTCTCGCCTTCGCTGCCGGAATGCTCCTGTTGGGGTGGTGCCCGAACAGCGTCGTCCTGCTGATCTCCGCCGCACTGCTCGGCTTCGGCGTCGGCGTAACCCAGTCAACCGGTCTGGCTTCCGCAGTCAAAGAAGCCCCGCCGCAGCGTTTAGCCGTCGTCAACTCAACCTTCTACATCTTTCTTGACGTTGCCGTCGGACTCGGTCCTGTTCTCATGGGATTCATTTTATCGGCAACCGGCAACTCTTACCCGCTGCTCTACACCGGACTCGGATTTTTTTCACTGGCCGTCACTGCCGTTTACTTCGTTTTCCGCCCTCGGCGATCCTTTTAATCTTTCTTATCTTTCGGGCGCGTGCGTGCCGCAAGCGGCACGCACCGGGCTTTCCGCTGCAATTCGCGCCATCCCTTCGCCTCTCTTTGAGGCAAAGCTGCCGCTTTGCCCTGCGCCCGCCTTCCGTCTGCCGCTCATTTCCGCTTCAATCCCTCGCGCTTTTGCCTTAAAACAAAAACGGAAGCCGTTAACGGCTCCCGAACACATCAAAAGGCAATAGTCCCCTGTCATTCAACCCATCTCCCGACCGGCAAAAGAAAGCGCAGCTCAGACGAAGGCGCGAGCGGCACGGCGGGGGCCGCAAGGCCGTCTGCCGATAGGCAGACCGCGCCCGCCGTCGACGCGGCGCCCGCAAGGGCGCGCGCCCAAAAGACAATAAAATCGATTAGGGAGAAACGGGACGGGTAATAGTCAGTGAACCGTCGGCGACGGTTATGTTGAAAGCGGCAGCTTCGGAATTGTCGGCGGCGGTTTGCGCTTCTTCCGGAGTGCGGGCCGGGGCGCCGTCTGCGGTGTAGCGGCAATCGGCGATAGTATCGGCAGAGTCGTAAGCGGCAGTGTATTCGGTGAGCGCATTGGAAAGAAGACGGGCGTCGTTTTGGCTGAGATTTGAGAGGGAGACAGCGGCGGGGTCGATGGCTTCGAATTCATAAAGGCCCTGTCCTTCCATGTTGCCGTCGGAGGCTGCCGCCCATCGGCAAACGGTCGTCCACAACGGTGAGTCGGCCGCCGGCGTCCCCGAAGCCAAGCCGTCAGAGACGGCGAGTGTCAGAGTAACGGTTTCGTCAGCCGAAAGCGGATAGGTGTAAACGATTTGCGTTCCGCTCTCTTCGACGGTGACAGGCGGCAGAAGGGTGACCGACACAGGGGTGTACGGCGTCACATTGCCGTTGCTGTCGCGGGCGAAGACGTTAAAGTAAAGGGAGGCGCTTTTCGGCAGCGCTTCAATGAGGAAGTCGGTAACAGCTGCCTTTTCAAAGCAGATATGGCGGCCGTCTGCGGTATTGTAGTAATCGTCAACGGTATTGAGATTATCGGAAGGAGAACTCATGACGACGTAGACGATGTCGCGTTCGGCGGTGTTGTTGTCAGCGGCGGATCCCCATGAGAGGCGCAGAGACTTTGAGGTGATTTCGCTCACCGTCAGCGTCGGATCGCCGACAGTCGGCGCAGTGCGATCGGTAAAGTCGACTTCCAGAGGTGCGTAAAAAGAGATGGTGCCGACGGTGTCGCGAACCATGACATTGTAATAGAGAATTTGTTCGCTTCCAGTCAGCTCAACTTCGGTCGAGGTGTAGTTGACGCCCCATGTGCGCACGGTCCGGGCGTTGCGGTTAATATCTGAAAGCGTCTCAATCTCCGGAGATTCGGAGACAACCAGCTGATACTCCAGTGTTTCGTTGTTGCCGTTAACGTCCTGAGCCTGCGACCACGCCAGTGTCATTGAGTCCAGTGATTTGCTTCTCACAGAGATGGAGGAGTTAACGACAATCGGTCCGGTTGCCGGATTGCATCCAAAGAGCATCCAAAGAGCTGCCAAAAGAAGTGGGAGGAACTCTTGTTTCATGCTTTTATTATAACGCAAAACGGCGGCGGCGGCAAGGGGAAGGATTCAGCCGATCTCCTTTAAAATCGCTTCGGTAACAGCCTCCGTTCCGAGGGCGTCTGCCCCGCCTCCCAAATCGGCTGTCCGCACGCCTTTGTTCAGAACCGCCTCCACAGCAGCTTCGACAGCAGCCGCTTCCTTCTCCATTTCAAAACTGAAACGCAGCATCAGCGCCGCCGAGAGGATGGTCGCAATCGGATTGGCTATACCTTTTCCCGCAATGTCGGGAGCTGAGCCGTGAATCGGTTCGTAAAGGGCGATCTCCCCCGGGTGTCCGACGGAGGCCGACGGCAGCATTCCGATAGAACCGGTGAGCACGGAGGCTTCGTCGGAGAGGATGTCTCCGAACATGTTCTCTGTAACAATGACGTCAAACTGCTTCGGATTGAGAATCAGCTGCATAGCGGCGTTGTCGACATAGAGGTGGTTGAGGGTAATGTCGGGGTGGGCGGCGTAAAACGCTTCTGTTTGTTTGCGCCACAGTCGAGAAGAGGCCAAAACGTTGGCTTTGTCGACGGAGGTGACGCTTTTGCGGCGCGCCCGCGCCAGCCGGCAAGCGACTTCGTTGATTCGCTTCACTTCCTGCGCGCTGTACTCCATGGTATCGCAGGCGCTCTCATCCCCTTCCGTGCGGCGGCCGAAGTAAATGCCTCCGATCAACTCCCTTACAATGATGAGATCAACGCCGTCGACTGTTTTCAGCGGAGAAGCGTCTTTAAGCGCTTCGTAAATTTTAACGGGGCGCAGGTTGGCGAAGACTCCCAGCCCTTTGCGCAGACGAAGCAGTCCGGCTTCGGGGCGCTTGTTTCCCGGCAGACTGTCCCACTTTGGACCGCCGAGAGCGCCCATCAATACGGCGTCGCACCGTTTCATGCGGCTGAGCTCGCTTTCGGGCAGCGGATCGCCGAAACGGTCAATCGCAGCGCCGCCGGCACAACAGGTTTCGTATTCAAAGCGGCCGACCGCGTTAAGAACCTTCACCGCCGCATCGATGATTTCGGGACCGATGCCGTCCCCAGGGATTAAGGCGATTTTCATTGCTGTTCCTCCCTTCCGTGCAGCGAGGCGACTAAGCCTCCGGCCTCGATGATTTTCGTCATAAACGGGGGAAAAGGAGGCACCCGATAACGCTTTCCCTTTGTTTCATTGACAATCGAGCCGCTTTCAAAGTCAACGCTCACCGTGTCGCCGGATTCAGCGTCAGCGGCCGCTTCCGGCGATTCGATAATCGGCAGACCGATGTTGACGGCGTTGCGGTAAAAGATGCGGGCAAAACTTTCGGCAATCACGCAGCCGACGCCTGAGGCCTGAATCGCTATCGGAGCGTGTTCCCGCGAAGAACCGCAGCCGAAGTTCTTTCCTCCGACAATGAGGTCGCCCTTTTGGACTTTTTTCACAAACTCCGTGTCGATGTCCTCCATGCAATGAGCCGCCAACGCCCGCGGATCCGATGTGTTCAGATAGCGGGCGGGAATGATGACATCCGTATCGACATTATCACCGTATTTGAAAACCGTTCCTTTGACATTCATTTCAATACCTCCTCCGTTCCGGCAATGCGGCCGAGAACCGCTCCGGCAGCCGCCACATAAGGCGATGCCAGATACACTTCGCTGTCAGGATGCCCCATGCGGCCGACAAAGTTGCGGTTCGTCGTTGCCAACGCCCGTTCGCCGGCGGCCAAAATCCCCATGTGACCGCCCAAACACGGTCCGCACGTCGGAGTACTGACAGCTCCTCCGGCTTCCACAAATGTTTGAATCAATCCTTCCCGAATTGCCTGCAAATAAATCGCCTGCGTTGCCGGAAAGACAATCAGCCGTACGCCTTTTTTAACGCGCCGCCCTTTCAGGATTTCCGCTGCCTGACGCAAATCTTGAATACGTCCGTTTGTGCACGAACCGATGACCACCTGGTCAATCGGGATTTCCGGAATATCATCGACAGTGTGCGTATTCTCCGGCAAGTGGGGAAAGGCGACTGTCTGTTTAATTGAATCCAAGTCGATGTCGAAAACCTGATCATACACGGCGTCATCATCCGCTTCAAAAACGCGGAAAGGTTTCTTTGAATGCGCCTGAATGTATTCCATCGTAACTTCGTCGACGGGAAAGATTCCGTTTTTGGCGCCCGCCTCAATTGCCATGTTCGCGACGGTAAAGCGATCGTCTATTGTCAACGAAGCAACGCCGTCGCCGGAAAACTCCATCGATTTGTACAAAGCGCCGTCAACGCCGATTTTTCCGATAATGTGGAGAATCAAGTCTTTTCCCGTCACATACGGCTGCAGTTTTCCGTGAAGGCGAAAGAGGATGGCTGAGGGCACTTTGAACCAACACTTTCCGAGAGCCATAGCAGCGGCCATATCGGTACTGCCGACGCCGGTGGAAAATGCGCCCAATGCGCCGTAAGTACAGGTGTGAGAATCGGCTCCGATGATCAAATCACCTGCCGTTACCAAACCCTTCTCCGGCAGCAGAGCATGTTCGATTCCCATTTCTCCGAGTTCGAAATAGTTCTCGATCCCCTTCTCTTTTGCGAAGACGCGGCATTTGCGGCACTGTTCCGCCGATTGAATGTCTTTGTTTGGTGCAAAGTGATCGGGTACAATGACCACTTTTGAACTGTCGAACACCTCTTTCTTTCCAATTTCTTCGAAAACCCTGATTGCGACAGGCGAGGTGACATCGTTTCCCAAAACAATGTCGGTTTCGGCTTCGATCAGCTGTCCGGGAACAACCGATTCCAAACCGGCGTGCGCCGCCAAAATTTTCTGCGTCATTGTCATTCCCATCATGACCTCCTCAAATTTGTGCCTTCATCAATTTATATTCAACCGAATCAACCAAAGCCAGCCAACTGGCTTCGATGATGTCCTGAGACACGCCGACCGTTGTCCACGTGTGCTTTCCGTCGGAAGTACGGATCAAAACCCGCACGCGGGCGGCCGTCGCCTCTCGGTCGTCAATCACCCGAACCTTGTAGTCGCTAAGAAAAATAGAACGAATTTCAGGATAAAAGACCGTCAAAACCCGGCGCAGCGCCTTGTCGAGTGCGTTAACCGGACCGTCGCCCTCCGCCGCTCCGATTTCGTCAGCGCCGTCCACTTCAATTTTTACCATTGCAGCCGCCGAAAACTTTTCTTCCAATCGCGGCTCGTCAATCGAAACCTTGAAGTGTTTCAAGTGAAAAAACGGCCGGTAAAGCCCCATGACCTTCCTCGCCATGATTTCAAACGATGCTTCGGCATCCTCAAAAACGTACCCGCCGGCCTCCAGTCGTTTCAGCCGCTCTAAAACCTCACCGACAACGGGAGACTCTTTCTGCAGCGACGGATCGATCTTCCTCAACCGTGTCAGCAAAAGGGATCGGCCGGCCTGATCGCTCATCAAAAAACGGCGGACGTTTCCGACTGCGGCGGGGTCGATGTGTTCGAACGATTCCGAAAACTTTGTCACTCCGTCAATGTGCATTCCGGCTTTGTGAGCAAACGCTGATTTTCCGACAAACGGGCGGTTAGCGTCGGGCAGAAGGTTGGCGATTTCATCAACAGCTCGGGAAGTTTCGGTCAGTAATGCCATGTTTTCCGACGGAACGCACATGATTCCCTTTTTCAGCTGCAGATTCGCAATGACCGCCACCAAATCCGCATTCCCGCACCGCTCGCCGAAACCGTTAAACGTGCCCTGAATGTGAGAAGCGCCGGCGTCAACCGCCGCCAGCGAATTGGCCACTGCCAATCCGCAGTCGTTATGAGCATGAATCCCGATTTGGGCCCGTCCGGCTTTTTCGACCGCTTCTTTCGCCGCCCGCACCGCTTGCGTTACCTCTTCCGGCAGCGCACCGCCGTTTGTGTCGCAGAGCGTCACAATATCGGCGCCCGCGGCCGCCGCACAGGCGCACACCTTCAACGCGTAAGCGGCGTCAGCTTTGTACCCATCAAAAAAGTGTTCGGCATCAAAAATCACCTCGCGGCCGGCTGCCTTCAAAAAAGCGACGGTCTCCTCTACCATTCGCAGATTCTCCTCCGCCGTTGTCTGCAGCACCTTTTCCACGTGCACCGCCGACGCTTTTCCGAAAATGCACACAGCCGGCGTATCTGCGTCAAGCAGCGTCCGTAACCGGGGATCATCAGCCGCTTTCGCACCCTTTTTACATGTGCTTCCAAACGCCGTCAACTTCACCCGAGCCGGATGGAGTTTCGCCGCCTGTCGAAAAAATTCGAGATCTTTTTGATTGGATCCGGGATTGCCGGCCTCAACGTAATCGAGTCCAAAACGATCCAGCTGCCTGACAATGCGAATTTTATCTTCTACCGTAAAAGCGATTCCTCCTCCCTGCGCACCGTCGCGCAGCGTCGAATCGAGAACAGTCACTTTCATTTCATCTCTCCGATGGATCCAGTATAAGATTTTTTTCACAGGGTGTAAATATAAGCAAAGACATTTTTTATTATATGTGATATAAGAAAATGTTATGAACCTGAATTACGAATGGTACCGAACCTTTTATACCGTTGTCAAAGAAGGCGGATTTTCAAAGGCTGCCGACAAACTGTGTGTGACGCAGCCGGCAGTCAGCCAAGCTATCCGCCGTTTAGAGGAGTGCGCCGGCGTCAAACTCTTCGTCCGCCGCTCGGGGCAGCCGATTCCGACGGAAGCCGGCAGACGGCTTTTTTCGTTTATCGAGCGGGGCGTCGAGTGGTTTGCCTCCGGTGAAAACTTTCTGGGGCGTCTTTCGGATCCGAATGCCGGCGAAGTCACCGTCGGCGTCAGCGAATCCGCCTGCCGTTTTTTCATCCTGCCGCACATAAAAGAGATGCGTCAACGCTTCCCCGATTTAAAACTGAAAATCAAAGAAGGAAACACGGCGCAATCCTTGGAAGCACTGACACGAGGAGAAATCGACTGCGCGCTGATCATGGCGCCGCTTAACCGCCTGAACGCATCAATCCGCCTCACAACGCTGAAAAGCTGCCGTTTTGGTCTGTATTCGTCGGAGATCTTCACCGACATTCCCGAACAGCCGCGGCCGTTGAAAGATTATGCCGCCTGTCCGTTCCTGATGCTTGACAAACGGACGGAAACCCGCAAGGCAGCCGATAAATTTTTCACAGCTCACAATATCGCCGTCAATGTTCGTATTGAACTGAGTTCTGTCGGTTTGGTGAAAGATTTTCTGAAATCGGGATTCGGAATTTCGATGCTTTTGGAAGATTATGTCGGCGAAGAACTGGAAAACGGTTCTCTGATTGCTCTTCCTGTCAAAGAAACGATGCCTCGCCGTGATTTAGCTCTGGCAACCTGCAAAGAGATGCCCTCAACGCCGGCGGCCGCCTCCTTCTTCGATTTTCTTCAAAAAAGGTTTTCCGCAGCCGTTTAACGCACCGCTTCGCCGACTGAAGCCGTCAGCCGCGCTTCCATTGCCTCCGCAGACAAACCGAACTCATCCAGAAGCTCACGACGGGAAGCGTGCTGAGGAAAACACTGCGGGAGACCGTGTGCTTCAAACCTCGGTTTCAAACGACCGGCAAACAGCGGAGCCAACGCCTCTCCAACGCCGCCAAAACTCATATTCTCTTCAAACAGAAAAACCCGATCGTAATTTTTGACCGCATCAAGAAAAAAATCCGCGTCAAACGGTTTCAGCGATCGAAAATCGTAAACATCCGTCGCAAACCCTTTCCGAGTCGCCTCTTCCGCTGCACGCAAACAGTGCGGAAGCAACGCTCCGCAGGAAATGACCAGCTGCTCGGAATTTTTTCGCAGTACGGCAAATGCCCCCCTTCCGGGAACAAACGGCTCTTCATCCGGTGCAGACGGCGGGCAAACGTCTTTCGCCAACCGAATCAGAACAGGGTGAGACGAAGCGAGTGCGTAATCCAATACGGAACGGAGAACACCCTCCGTCGACGGCATAAAAATTTCGAAACGGGGAACGCTTCGGTAAATTGAAACATCAAAAATTCCTTGATGTGTTTCACCGTCTCCGCCGACCAATCCGGCACGGTCTGCCACAAAAATAACGGGCAAATCTTGAATCGCGGTGTCGTGAATCACCTGATCGACGGCTCTCTGCATAAAAGTCGAATAAATCGCGACAACCGGGCGCCGGCCTCCTTTTGCTAAACCGGCCGCAAAAGTCACTGCATGCTCTTCCGTAATGCCGGTGTCGTAAAACCGCTCCGGAAAACGGGCCGCAAACGGAGCCAAGCCGCACCCCTCCGTCATCGCCGCCGAAATTCCGACCAAATCACCGCACCGTTCCGCAGCCTGAACCATCCACTCCGAAAAACACGTCGTATAACTTTTCCCCGAAACGGAAGGCGTCTCCGCTCCGCTGCCGGCAACTCCATGATAACGCGCCGGATCAGCTTCCGCCTCCGGAAGCCCCTTTCCCTTTTTCGTCAAAACGTGAACGACCGTCGGCACCGGCAGACGCTTCACCCGTTTTAGAATTTTTTCCAACCGCGCTTCGTTATGACCGTCGATGGGACCGACATAAACAAATCCGAAATTCGAAAAGAGATTTTCTTTTAAAAATAACGCCTTCAACGCATTCAGAATACGCTTACGCAAATGAAACAAAAAGCGGCCGATAATCGGAATTCGCGGCAAAAAGCGGTCGGCTGCATAACGAATATGAAAAACCGGCGCACAAACGCCGAATCCAGTGATAATCGAAGAGATAAAACTTTTTCTTGTGTGACTGGAAAGCGCACCGACGTTTTTACCGATGGACATTGCATTGTCGTTTAAAACGACAATCAAATCCCGCTTTAGAAATCCGGCATGATTGAATCCTTCGAAAGTCATACCGCCTGTCAGCGCGCCGTCGCCGATAACCGCGACCGTTTTGTTTTTCCGTCCCGCCAACCGATCCGCTTCCAGCAGACCGAGAGCCGCCGAAATCGAATTGGAAGCGTGACCTGAAACAAACGCATCGTAACGGCTTTCATCGGGACGAGAAAACCCGGAAAGCCCGCCTTTCCGCCGCAGTGACAGAAACGCCTCTTTTCCGTGAGTTAAAATTTTATGTACATAAGTCTGATGACCGACATCCCAAACAATGGAGTCCGACGGCAATGAAAACACGCGATGCAGTGCCAAAGTCAGCTCCACCACTCCCAATCCGGAAGCAAGATGTCCGCCGTTTCGGGTCGTCACGCCGATAATCAAAGCGCGGAGTTCTTCGGCTAACGCCTTCAACTGCCGCCGGTTCAACTTCTTGACATCGGAAGGAGTCTTGATGAGCGATAAAACATCCTTCTCTTTCATGTGCCGACCCGATGCAATTATTTTTTCTTGTGTCTGTTCTTTCTCAGTTTCTTTTTCCGTTTATGAGTTGCAATTTTGTGCTTTTTTCGTTTTCTTCCGCAAGGCACGATCGTTCTCCTTCTGCATTTTCTTTTATTATGCACACCCGCCGAAAAAAGTCAACCGGATTGAGAGGATTTTAAACCGCAACGTGTTTATGAAATTTTACCGTTATTTAAGCGAAAATAATATTTTTATGCTGTTATTTTGCGCAAAAAAGTGATAAAATTGAGAGATATATCATTATGCCTGTTTTTGGAAAGCTCAGAAAATTACACCGATACAACTCACCGAAAACGACAGATTATTTCTCAAATGAATTACCCGGAAATTTATCTGACGCAGAGACTCATATCAAAACCTTACTGACTTCCGATGAATACATCTCAAGGAGACAATATCAAACCGCACTCGAACCGTACAAACCCGTCATTTCATACTTAAAACAGTTAAACCGGGATCAACTGCTCCCTTCTTTTTGCAAAAAACACTCTCTCAAAATCCACTCCGTCCGCACACTCATTGAAAAATACGATTCAATCAGGAATTTAACGGATAAACATAACGAGGATTTTTTAAAACGGAAACTGCGGAGTGAAAAAGAATATTTGGACGAAATACTGAAAGAAATAGATCCGCACATCTCCCTTGACGACGATCAGCGCGCCGTTGTTCTGACCGACGAAGATTACTGTCTTGTCATTGCCGGTGCGGGAGCGGGAAAAACAACTACCGTCGCCGCAAAGATCAAATATCTTGTAGAAAAAAAAGGGATTGATCCGAAGGAAATTCTTGTCATTTCATTCACGAATAAAGCTGTCGGCGAATTGAAAGAAAAAATACAAAGACAGCTTCATATTGATTGCCCCATCACAACATTCCATTCGACCGGCAATGCCATTCTGCGGAAAGAAACCGATGAAGCTCCGAATATTGTTCAAAACGAAAAATTATATTTCGTTCTTGAAGATTACTTTCAGGACGCTGTCTTACAGAATCAAAAAGTTGTTGATGATTTGATTCGCTTTTTCGCCGACTATTTTGACGCACCCATCCAGGCTAAAACAAAAGATGAATTATTCGAAAAACTCGCTTCTTCTGATTTTTCTACAATGAAAAGCGAACTGGGGGAATACTCCCGTCAGATAGAAATTCAAAAGGATTTTAAAAAGTCCTGCGTAACCATTCAAAACGAAATTCTCCGCTCACAGCAGGAAGTGCGGATTGCCAACTTTCTCTATCTGAATAACATTAATTACGAGTATGAACCTCAGTATCCGTATTACATTGAAGGATCGAAAAAACCGTATACTCCGGATTTTATCATCCGTCAAAACGGCAGAGAGGCTTATATTGAACACTTTGGGATCACGCAAAAAGGATTCAGCACCCGTTATTCGCAGGAGGAACTGGAAAAATATAAAAAAGCCATTCGCGATAAAATCGCCTTGCATAAAAAACACGGAACAAAATTATTATTCACCTTCTCCGAATTTACCGACAGACGGTCCCTGACGGAACACTTAAAAGAACAGCTGGAGCAGGCAGGCTTTGTTTTACAGCCCCGCGACAATAAAGAGATCATGAAAAAAATAGCCGTTCAAGACGGAAGCCGTTACGTCCGTAAATTAATTAATCTTGTCAACAGATTTATCTCAAATTTTAAAACAAACGGATATACCGTCGAAAAATTTGACGAATGGCGAATTCAGTCAGACAATGTACGCACAAAACTTTTTTTGAGCATCTGCAAAGAATGCTATCTTGAATACGAGCGCTATTTAAATAATCATAACGCCATAGATTTTTCGGATATGATCAATAAGTCAGCTCAATTATTAAAAGAATCACAGAACATCGCCAATCAAATCGATTTCAAATATATTATCGTAGACGAATACCAGGATATCTCCCGTCAGCGTTTTGACTTGGTCGGAGCGCTTCGGGAGGTCTCATCCGCGAAAATTATTGCCGTCGGAGATGACTGGCAGTCCATTTATGCGTTCAGCGGATCGGACATTTCATTATTTATGCAGTTTGAAAAAATAATGGGTTATGCAAAAATTCTGCAAATCACAAAGACTTACCGTAATTCTCAGGAGGTCATAGATATTGCGGGGAATTTCATCCAAAAGAATTCCCTTCAAATCAAAAAGACTCTCAAATCTCCAAAAACAATAACAGACCCTGTTATCATTTATACTTACAGTTCCCGAAAAAATCAGAAATTCCCGAATCAAGGAGGAGCGCAATACAATCTTGCAAAAGCAGTTGAAACCGCAATCGAACAAATTCTTACTTTCAACAAACAAGAAGGAAAAGATTCCTCAAAACAAGAGATTCTGTTACTGGGACGCTTCGGGTTTGACGGAGTGAATTTGGAGCGTTCCGGCCTGTTTGAATATCATGATTACGGTAACCGCATCAAGAATTTGAAATACCCTCAACTAAAAATAACTTTTATGACGGCTCACGCCTCAAAAGGCTTGGGTTATGACAACGTCATCGTTATCAACGGTAAAAACGGAACATACGGATTCCCCTCCAAGATAGAAAATGATCCGGTCTTAAATTACGTCGTTAAACAGGACTGCGCCATCGAAGCCGCGGAAGAACGCCGTCTTTTTTACGTCGCCATGACAAGAACAAAAAACCGCGTTTATTTCATTGCGCCCGAAGAAAATCCATCGGAATTTTTGTTGGAAATCAAACAAGACTACAAAAACGTCGTTTTAAAAGGCGACTGGAAATCCGGAATAGACAACGAATTTTCATTCAAAAAATCCTGTCCGATATGCGGATACCCGCTGCAATTCAAGTACAAAAACTCTTACGGTCTGAAATTATGGATCTGCATGAATGATCCTGAAATTTGCGATTTTATGACAAATGAAATCAAAGCCGGAAAATTATCCGTTCAAAAATGTAATAAATGCGACGGCTATTTAATCGCAAAACCTCAAAAAGACGGAAAATATTTCCTGGGATGCACCAACTATAAGGCAAACGGGAAAGGGTGCAACAATAAAATTTGGAGCACCGATTATTACCGTTTAAACCATCTCCCGTTCGAACCGGCGCCTGTAAAAACCATTCCGAAAGGAATCGATCTGAAACCGAATCAATCTGAATTTTAACCCGATACCGGAGAAAGTTCTAATCGACCTGCAAAAAAAGGCCTCCGTTAGACGGAGACCTTCAAACGCAAACAGCTGCCGAAATTTACGACAAAAACGAGGAAACCGTCAGCGCTGCCGTTTCGACTGCTTCAACAGCGGCCGCATCCAAACGCGGAGCTTGAGCAACAACCGTCAGCATCAGAGCCATAATGAAAATCGCGACGGTTTCAATCATACCGAGAACGATAATATAGTTCGCGCCGCCTTTTCCGGTTTCCGCATAAGCGTCACAGGCACACGCCGCCGCCTTTCCCTGAGCGTAAGCCGAAGCCCCCATACCGATTCCGCCGAAAATACCCGCTGCGGTAATCAACCACGGATCCACAACCGAAATGTTCGGCAGCAGTGAAGCGAGAATCAATACGAAGCCATACAGCGTCTGAGACAGCGGAAAACCGCAGTAAACGACCAACATAAACGGAGCCGCTTTGTTCTGCTGATAACTTTTCTTCCATGCCCCGATAGCGGCCTGCCCTGCAACACCGATTCCCATCGCCGATCCGAACGCAGCCAACGCCAACGAAGCTGCCACACCCAAATAACCGAAATTAAACATAAAATCTCCTTACTCCTGATTGGTTTTCGTATTTTCAAACGGACGGTACTTGATTCCCACCCATTGCTGCCCCAAATGTCCCGCAAATTCCAACAAATTCAGCCGGACGGCGTGAACCAGAATCGCCAGAACGCCCAGCATCATGTTCAGCGCATGTCCGAAAAGAAGGACAACCGCACCGAAAATCATTCCGGGAACGCCGAGCGATTCCGACAAACTTCCCGCAATCGAAGAAAACGCCAGTTCAATCTGAAACGACGCCAATCCGACGGCAAAAAGCCGAATATAACTCATGATATCCGAGAACATATTCACGGTATTCAGGAAAGTTGACACGATGCCGAGCAAACCTTTCCCGATATTTTTAAAGAAGTGATTATCATCCTGTTTGCCGAAGAGAATCAAAAAGAGCACGCCGCCGCCGATCAATCCGTAAGAAACCGGCAGCATCGGTTTTTTCAGAATCAAATTCAGCATCAAGTTAAACAATCCCCAGCACGCCATCAGCCAGCCGATGTCAGTCAGCGCTTTGACACGGGGCTTTTCCCTCAAACCGCGGATAAAACTCCAAATATGAGCGATGGAAATCTGAACGGTTCCGATAAAAAAACTGAGGAATTTAACCGAATCCGACGACTGAGCTCCGAATGCGTCGAGAGCCGGAACGGTAATCGCTTTCAGCGGAGCCCACTGCGCCAGCGTCTGGGAAGCAAACCAGTTTCCCGACAGAGCGCCCCAAACCACGACACAAAAACTGAGCCACGTCAGCAACACCGTCACCGGTGCAACTTTTCCCGACTTCTTTTTGGTAAGAAACATTCCCGCAACCGAAGCGGTCAGAAAAATCAGTCCGTAGCCGGCGTCTCCCAAAATCATCGCGAAGAAAATTGAAAAGAAGAACAGCACAAAACCGTTGACGTCAGCCTCTTTGTAACCGGGCACCGTTCCCAAAAAATCAAAGAGCGGCTGAATCAACGAAACGATTCTTCCGTTTTTAATTTTCGTCGGCACGGGATCATCATCGTCCGGTTCAGCCAAAACCAATCCGATTGCATTTTCAGCGCACCTTTTTTTCAGTGTATCCAAAGTATCTACGGGAACAAATCCGCTGACCCAAGAGACCTCTTCATCTCCGTCGGCTCCGCTGCGCACCGTTTCGAATTCAATCTCGGCATCCAACGTCTTAATCCGGCTGTGCAGCGCAGAAAGAGCGCCCGCATACGACTCGATTTTTGTCCGCGCAGCCGCCGTCAAACGGTTATTCTCTTCGATTTGATCATACCAATGCTGCAAAGAATGTTCAGGAAGAGGCTGTTCGGTTCCGTCAATTTCCCCATCTTCATTCAAAACAGCAACCGCCGTCATTTTTTTTGTTTTTCGTAAAACGACATAGGAAACCGTTTCAGGCAGCGCTTTCAGCTGCTTTTCCGACAGCGAAAAAAGTCGAATTTTCAATCCGGCGGCAGAGAGCGTTTTCAAATCTTCGGGAGAGAAGTTTCCCCACGGCTCCAACGCCGTAATTTGCGCCCGACAACGCCCCGAATCCTCGTTTAAGCGTGCAATTTCCGCATACAGCTCCGCAACGGAAGAAGCAGCTTCAGCCGCATCGAATTCAATTGTTCTGCCGTCCTTTTTCTTTTTTAAATCTGAAAGCAGAGCAATCGCCAGCAACGTCTGCTCTTTCGCCCGTTTCAGCTCTTCAAGAGACGAGCCCTCTTTCGGAGTTACGGAAGAGAGGTGAAGCACGCCGACGTCACGCAAAATTTCCAACGTCCTTGTTTTTTGCGATGTTTTCATAAAAACGACCGCTTTTTTCATCTTCACAATCATGATTCGGCCGTCCTTGTCAATTTTTTCTTGGCAATCTTCCCGCGCACCACTTCGGAAGTTTGTTGATCACCCAGATAAATAGAAATCTTTTTAATGATTTCGCGAGTTTCCGGAATTTTGACCTTTTCAAAGAGATTGACCCGCTGCGTTGCTGTCCTCAATTCGCGGCTGAGCACAGCAATCTGTTCATTGAGAACCTTAATCTCCATGTCCAAAGCGATGACCTCTTTCATTTTGACAATTGCCTTATCGATCCACAGCGGCGTTAAATACAAATCGTAGCGAGTTTCGACAAAATCAACGCTCTCGAAAACAGGAATTCGGATACCGGCAATATTGCCTTCTCCGCGGCGGATGGCTCGAATTTTAATCCACTCCGGTTTCAATTCGAACGAATCGCCGAAAACGGCAATCCACTCTTTAAAGTCAGCCTCCAGCTGCCGTTTCCGTTCGAACACAGCTGCCGCACGCGCTTCTATCGAACGAATTTCCGTCTGCAGCTGCTGCTTTTTTAACTGCAAAGTAGGCAGATAGCGGGTAAACATTTTCAGTCGGTCTTTCTGCTTCTTCTGCTCGTTTTTTGTCAGTTTAAACTTAGCCATCGTCTAAACCTCTTTCGGCCAGAATTTTTCGATTAACTCCGTTTTGATTCCGGTCTCCTGTTTCTCGAAACACTCAGCCAACATCTTCCAGCCTTCATCCAACGCCTCTTCAAGCGGAATATTCACCGAAAGATTCATCATCTTGGTTTCAAACAGGTAGCCGTATTTCAGCAGCTTATCGTCCCACTCGGAGAGAGAAAATCCCATCGATTTTTTCTCCAGAGTATCTTTGTAGGAAGCATAAAGCTTAATCATGGCATCCATAATGGTCCGATGATCTTCGCGCGTCTTCGAATTCACCTGCTGTTTCAACCGCGACAGAGACCCAAACGGTTCGATACGGCCGCCTTTTAGGTAATACTGCCCCTCCGTAATGTAACCGGTGTTATCGGGAACCGGATGCGTGACATCGTCACCGGGCATGGTTGTCACCGCCAAAATGGTGATGGAACCGGCTCCGTCGATGTCGACCGCCTTTTCGTAACGGGATGCCAACTGCGAATAGAGGTCCCCCGGATAACCGCGGTTAGAGGGAACCTGTTCCTGTGTAATCGAAATTTCCTTTTTGGCGTCAGCAAAGTTGGTCATATCGGTCAGAAGCACTAAAACGCGTTTTCCCTGCAGCGCAAACTTTTCAGCGACAGCAAGCGAAATATCGGGAACCATCAGACATTCGACAGTCGGATCGGATGCGGTGTGAATGTACATAACGGTTCGGGAGAGCGCGCCGCCTTCTTCCAGCGTCTCTTTAAAATAAAGGTAATCGTCGTATTTCAAGCCCATTCCGCCGAGAATAATCATATCGACCTCAGCCTGAAGCGCAATTCTCGCCAACAGTTCGTTATACGGTTCCCCGGAAATGGAAAAAATCGGCAGCTTTTGAGATTCGACCAACGTGTTAAACAAATCGATCATCGGAATACCGGTACGGACAATCTTACTCGGGACAATTCTCTTTGCAGGGTTAAACGACGGTCCGGCAATGGTAATGAGGTTATCGGTCAGCGCCGGACCGTTGTCACGCGGCTCGCCGGAGCCGGTAAATACCCTCCCCAACAAATCGGGAGAAAAGGAAACACGCATCGGATTTCCCAAAAACCGCACAGAATCTCCGGTCGAAATTCCACGGCCGCCGGCAAAAACCTGCAGGGACACCAAATCGCGATCTAATTTAATCACTTCCGCCAACGACTTTCCGAACGAAGTGGAAATTTCCGCCAATTCGCCGTAAGCCACGTTTTCGGCTTTTACGGTAATCACGTTGCCTGAAATCGATTCGATTTTACTGTAAATTTTTTCCATTTTCAGATTTCCTCCGCCGTTTTCAAAACACCTTCGCTGTACGGTAAATACCCTGTTTTTCTTTCATCAACAAACGCTTCAATTTCCTTTTCGATGCGCAGAAAATCTTCGGAAAGGTATTGAGTTCCGTTAAAATCAAGAGTTTTCAAACGCAGTTCAGCAAACCACCGCCGAGCCTCGTCTTTGCTTTCGAATTTCAAGTCAGCCGCTGCGATTTTGACAATCAGTTTGAAGTAGCGGTGCTGGCGTTCGGTCGGAACCGCAGCGTCAACGGGATCAAACGAGTTCTGCTGAAAATAAACCGCGTCAACATATTCACCTTTCAGATACACCAGAAAATCGTCAAGGCTGGTGCCCTCTTCGCCGACAACCTTCATCATTTGATCGATTTCGGCGCTTTTTCTCATTACATCATAAACATAACCGGTCACTTCCGAAGGAATCAGGCTCTTATATTTACTCCACGACTCCAACGGGTGAATGGCGGGATATTTGCGTGCGTCGGAACGTTCGCGGGAAAGACCGAGAAAGGCGCCGACGACTTTCAGTGTTGCCTGTGTCACCGGTTCATCGAAATTTCCGCCGGCAGGCGAAACCGTTCCTCCAATGGTGACAGAACCGATCGATCCGTCCTTCAGCTTAACCAACCCGGCTCTTTCGTAAAAAGCGGCAATGGTTGACTCCAAATAAGCGGGGAACGCTTCTTCGCCCGGAATTTCTTCCAAACGTCCGCTCATTTCGCGCATCGCCTGAGCCCAGCGGGAAGTCGAATCGGCGATCAAAAGAACGTTCAGTCCCATTTGCCGATAATATTCAGCCAATGTTACTGCCGTATAAACCGACGCTTCGCGGGAAGCAACAGGCATCGACGAGGTGTTGGCAATGATAATGGTGCGTTCCATCAGCGACCGCCCCGTTTTGGGATCTGTCAATTCGGGAAACTCTTTCAGAGTTTCCACAACCTCACCGGCGCGCTCACCGCAGGCCGCAATGATAACGATATCAACGGCAGCGTGACGGCTCAACGTCTGCTGCAAAACCGTCTTTCCGGCACCGAAAGGCCCGGGAATACAGAACGTTCCGCCCAACGCAACCGGCAGAAACGTATCAATCAAACGCACCTGTGAAATCATCGGATTGACCGGCTTCAAACGCTCACTGTAGCATTTAATCGCCCTTTTAACCGGCCATTCAAACATCATGGTCAAATCGAATCCGTTGCCTTTTGAATCTTTGATGCGGGCGATCTTATCCGTTACCGCATATTCGCCTTCGCCGGCAATCGATTCGACTGTATAACGGCCCCGCATCGAAAACGGCACCATAATGCGGTGGGTAAACGCCCCTTCGGGAACCGTTCCCAGCGTATCGCCGGCCTCGACTGTCTCTCCTGTCTGAACAGCGGGGGTAAAAGCCCACTTTTTACTTCGATCCAATGCATCCAAATAGACGCCCGGCGCCAAAAAGAAACCGGTTTTTTCCGCCAGTTCGGGAAGCGGATTCTGCAGTCCGTCGTAAATCTGTCCGAGAAGCCCCGGTCCCAACTCGGCCGCCAACATTTCTCCCGAAAACTCAACGTCATCTCCGACTTTAATACCGCCGGAAATTTCGTAAATCTGCATTTGCGCTGTCGTTCCGTTGATGCGAATCACCTCGGATTTTAAGCGCTTTCCGCCGGAAAGCACATAACCGACCTCATTCATTGCGATTTTATCCGAAACATCAACGGTAATCATGTTGCCGTTGACACCCGATACTTTTCCTTTTGCACTCATCGTTTACACTCCGCTTTTTGACGCCTGATCAATCACCGTTTTATAAAGCTCCGCATAATTCCGTTCACCCGTATCGACTCGAAACCGGGCGTTTCGTTCGGCAATTCGAAGCTGCAGCGCATACAATGCCGCCGCATCGAAATCAAAACAGTGTCCCGTCTTTAAATTTTCCAAATAATTCCACCGTTCGGAATCCCAAAATTGCTCCGCTTTCAACGGAGAATCGATTTTCATCAAAGCCGCCGCCGTTGCCGCAGCTGACGGAATCGATTCGCCTTCCCTGCAATCAGCTGCCGATTCGCCGCCGGCACGAAGTTTGACCAACGCATTTCGAACCGCTTTATCCCACCGCAAATAATCCGCCGCAGCGCCTTTAACGCAGCTGGGTTCATCCGATAAAATTTCAAGTAAGGCGGACGCCTCCTTTTCAGAAAGTTGAGCGGTTACAGCTTGAATAAAGTCCCTCAACGAAACGGTCGGCGCCGTTTTTAAATCAAGCGAGGGAAATGACGACATCAGATAGTAATAACTTCCCAAAACCGACTCCGTTACGCATCAAGCAATTCTGCGATTTTCGGATTCAGATAAACCGAAAGCATTTGAGCGATTTTTTCGTCGCTGAAATCATAATAAGCAGACCCGTCTTTTATTTCAACCCGAAAACCGGCAGCACTTCCGGGAGAAACGGCAATTTCCAGTCCTGCGGAAATCTCTTTGGCAAGCGATTTTTTCAAAAACGCCGTCACGGCTTCCGCATCTTTTCCCGAAACAACGGCTTTCAAACGATCCGGATTTTCGCCGGAAGCCGCAATAACGGAAGGAATCAACGCTCCGACCGTTTCGGCGGTTAAATTTTCATCAACGGCAGAAATCAAAATCCGCGAAAAAATTTCTTCGATTTTCTTTTTCAGATTCAAAATCAAATCGCGACCGGCCTGTTGCAGCGAAGCCTTCCCCGACTCTTCAAATTTCCGAATTTTAGCTTCCGCCGCGGCTGTTTTTTCATCCGCTTCTTTTTGAGCCCGCTCAATAATGCGCCGGGCTTCGCTTTCGGCTTCAGCAATAATATCTTTTTTTTGTTGTTCGGCCGCTTCCAACCCGTCTTTTTTAATCGATTGAATCAATTCGTCAAGTTGCAATTCCATTCACTGACACCTCACTTTACAGCATATTTCATTATGAACCGACGAAAACAACAAGTCAAGCATAAATGAGTTTTAAAGAAAAAAAAAAGAGGAAAAATTGCGTTAAAAACCTACATGGAGAAGAGAGACGAGCGAATGCGTTTACAGTGTCTCTTTAATTTGTTCGAACATCTGCCGAGCCAATCCCAATCCGGCTGTTTCTGAAATTTTTTCGGCGTAAGAACCGTAAAGACGATCCTCGAAAATTTCCTGGCTCATACCGCCGTCGAAAAGGCCGCCCTTCGGAACAGTGTTTCTCATGGAATCAAGCATTTGTTTGACAAAAATCGCCTCGAATTCGACGCACGCCCGATACAACCGTTTTTCATCACCGGAAAAATGTTCCGGACTTTGAAGCTCCGGGCGGTTTGCCGCCAAAATCTGCTGCCCATAACTTTGAACAGAACCGATCATCGCCTACCCCTACCGTCTTAAGTTGTTGGCAATCCCCAGCATGGCATCGCTGGTTTGAATCGCCTTCGAATTTAATTCGTAGGCACGCTGCGCCACAATCATATTGACCATTTCGTTTGCGACAGAGACATTGCTCGCTTCAATAAATTTATGGTGAATCTGCCCCATTCCTTCCGAACCGGGTAATCCGGCGATCGCTTCACCGGATGCCGCCGACTGTTTGAACAAATTGTCACCCAATGCATTCAAACCGGCCGGATTGACAAAGCGATAAAGCTGAATTTGTCCGATAACAGCCGCCTCTTCCTGACCGGGAATTTTGCACGAAACTTCGCCTTGAGGTGAGATAGCAACCGAATCGGGAATGAAATTTTCCGGAAAAGTGACCTGCGGAAACGCGTACAATCCTTTGTTGGTCACCAACTGCCGGTCGCGATCGACTTTAAACTCACCGTTTCGGGTATAGGCGAATGTGCCGTCCGGCTGCAGAACGCGGAAAAAGCCCTCGCCGTCAATCGCCATATCGGAGAAAACGCCGGTTTCCCGCAGACTCCCCTGCTCAAACAGCCGCTGTGTTGCCGAAACTTTTGTTCCGTGTCCAACCTGCATCGGAAGCGGAACCACTGTCAGTTCCGTTGCCGGCGTTCCCGCCGTCCGCTGTGTTTGATAAATCAAATCTTCAAACTCGGCTCTCATTTTTTTATAGCCGGTCGTATTGACGTTTGATAAGTTATTGGAAATGGTATCTACATTGTACTGCTGAGCGGTCATTCCGCTTGCCGAAGTCCACAACGCTCTCATCATAACGCATCACTCCTATCGACGCATCACGTCGTTAATCATTTTATCGGCTAAAGAGTCGTGCGCCTGCAGCGATTTTTGATTAGCCTCATAAGCGCGGTTCAATTCGATCATTTTTACCATCTCTTCAACCGAATTGACATTGGATGTTTCCAAAAAACCGGAATGAACCTTTCTCTCAACTCCCAATTCCACCGTCTGCGCCGCACCGGAGTATTCGGTATCAATCCACAGCGAATTTCCCTGTTTGCGGAGGTACCGAGGTTCTTCGAAATCAACAACGCGGAGCCGATCGACAACTTCTTCCTCTTCCCAATCGTTTTCTCTCATTGTCACCAACCGATTGGGATCGTCGGCATAACGGGGATTGTGATAAATCGTCCCGTCGGCATCGATGCGGAAATTATTGAGTTTGAGGTAGATGTAACCGTTTTCGCCCATAACAGGAAGACCGTCTTTATTGACAAGAAGACCGTTATCGTCAAGAGTAAAGCTGCCGTTTCTGGTATAACGCTCGCCTTGAGGCGTCTGCACGCAGAAAAAGCCGGTACCGCTGAGCGCCACATCAAACGGATTCTCCGTTTCCCTCAACGAACCTTGTTGAAAATCGGTATAAACTTCATTTAATTCGACGCCGGTTCCCAATTTTCCCAAATACGGAGCTTTGTCAATCGAACCGACGGGAAACCGTTCGACAATGTCAGTATTCAGCCGGCGCATCATCAGTTCGGGAAAGGCTTTGTTTGCCGTATAATCCCGTTTGTAACCGATCAAATCGACGTTGGCCATGTTGTTGGCAACGGCGTCCATTTTATGCATTTGAACAATCATGCCGCTGGCGCCGGTATAAATTCCTCGTAACATCGTAAACCTCTGTTTTTATATCGGCGCAACGAAAAAATTCTTTACTTTTTCTTCATTTGATTTGTCAAACAGATTCAAATACCGAGAGCCGCTGTAATTTCGTTACAAATACGGCCGGCAATTTCATCGCGCACCTCTTGCGTCTGATTCATAAATCCGTGGTCGGCGCCTTCAATAACATTTAATTCAACAGGAACTTCTGCCGCTTCCAACTCGGCAATCAATTCTTCGGTTTGAGAAAGCGGAACCAGTTCATCCGCATCGCCGTGATAAATCACCATACGGGGAAGCCCCGACCGGACCCATTCGACGGGAGATTCCGCGCGGCGGATTTTACGGGAAACGATTCCGACAGCCGGTTGATCTTTTTGCATGGTAATCAAATCAGCAGGACCGTATTCGTTGACGATTAATTGAATGCCTTCAGGGTGCCGAAACGCTTCCAGCATTGCCAAATGCGCTCCGGCTGACTGTCCGTGAATAACAACACGGCTCATGTCGAGGCGGTACAGTTTTTGGTTGGCACGTAAAAATTCCATAGCGTCATGAACGTCTTTCGAAATATTTTTAAACGACGTTTGTCCGAAAAGACGATAACCAACAGAGACGACAACAATTCCTTTTTTTCGCAAAGGCTCAATAATAGTTTTATCGTACAGGCGAATAAATTCTTTGGAACCCATGATCCATGCGCCGCCGTGGACAAAAACGTAAACGGGAGCAGGATCGCTTTTCCACGTTTCGGGATCTCCTTCCGGCCAAAAAATATCAAGAACGCACCGTTTTCCATTGTCACTGTAAAACACATCTTGAAAGACTGTTCCACTCGGTTCCGGCAATGATTCGACAAAACGATCGTAATCACGTCGGGATATCGTTGTACACGAAAGAAAAAGAAACAAAACGGCAATAATGCGAATAATCGGATGATACTTCATACCAACCTCCCAATAAATTAATATCACTGAAATGATAAAAAATCGACAATAAAAAAAAGGTTGTTCCTCTCAATAAGAAACAACCTCTCTCCCCCGGACGGACTTGAACCGCCGACCCAATGGTTAACAGCCATTTGCTCTACCGACTGAGCTACAAGGGATTATGAACCTATGATATCGAAAACAAAACGATCTGTCAAGTCCTTTTCCAAAAAAAAATTAATGCGCGTGTAAAAATAGTCGATATAAAAATAAGAAATCTTTTTAATTTCGAGGATACCATGTCACGAAAATTTTTCAAAAGAACCTCCGCGATTGCCGTTGCGTGCTGCATTCTGTTCATTATCATCGGCGGTGCGCAAATGGGAAACAAATCACTCCGCGGAAAAAACGCCGCATTTACCGAATTTGAGCGGTTGGATGCCGTTTTTATGAACCAACTGAAAATCAATGATGCCGTTACCAATGAATTGAAGGCGCTTTTAAGAGAGGAAACCCGCGTCAATGCCAATATCGCCTCCGTCTCGATCATAAAAAACGGCGAAAAGATTTTTTCCGCATTTAAGTCGACTCCGTCGGGAGATGCGATTTACTCTGAAAGCAAAAATCTACTGCTGGCAAAAACTTCACGCAATTACGATCTCGAAGGTGCGGAACGCTACTCTTTAACGGTTACTTTTCGCATCCTTTCGGAAGCCGACATCAATGAGTTTTTCTTCCAGACATTGATTCTGTTTCTGTTGTTGGCAGTTGTTCTGACTTCATTGACCGTTATCGCTTTGAAACGGAAGAAATCACCGGCAGGACCTCTCTTTGACGAAATTGAAATCAGCAAACATCCCGAACCCGAATCGGAAACCGACTCCTCCCCAAAAAATAGTGATTTTGCCGAAAATGCAGAGGAAGAGGAGGAATCTTTCACCCTGGGTGATTTATCGAATGATGAAGAAATCGAGGAAATCCCGGAAGATGAAAACGATCTGCAGGAAACCGAAGAAAAAGAAGAAATTATCGATTTAGATTTCAAGGACACATCATTCGAAGTCTCGGCAGACGAAATTATTTGCCGCGCCGTCGAAAACGGAGAAAACTGCGTTGTAATGACCACCGAATTCAAATCGACAGTCGGAGATGAAAGAGATGCAGATCTTCATATGCGGTGGAAAACGTATTTATCCGAACACGGCGGAGTGTTGAAAGTTGAACGTAAAAAGATAATTGCCGTTTTTCCGCGCTGCACATTGACCGACGGAATCAAACTGATTCAAGATTTCCGCGAATCTGAAGGAAACGATGAAAATTACGCATGGAACGCCGGAATGACCGCCTTAAACGGACGAAAAATGCGTTACGAAGAGATGCTGAACGAAGCCGACCGCGCATTAATTAAATCTCAGTTGGATAACGACAATACTGTCGTCTGCTTCAATGCCGACGCCGAAAAATACAACCGTTACAGCAAAATCGACTGATGCATTACCAATGCAGCCGCACGGAAACGCCGGCGGCTGCCAACTCCGCCTTGATTTGAGCCGTTGTATAGGTGCCGTAATGCACCATCGACGCAATCAAGGCGGCGTCAGCCTTCCCTTCCGTCAGAACTTCGGTTAAATGCTGCGGAATGCCGGCGCCTCCCGAAGCGACGACAGGAATGGAAACGTTTTCCGAAACCGTTTTTGTCAAACGAATTTCGTAACCGCCGCAGGTACCGTCAGCATCAATGGAGTTTAAAACAACCTCTCCCGCACCGCGGTCTTCTGCTTCCTTCACCCATTCCAAAACATCTTTATCGGTTTGCGTGCGGCCGCCGTTGATAACGACACGGTAACCGCTCGGCATTCGGTCGTCTTTCAGCGCATCAACTCCCAAAACCATGCACTGCCGGCCGTAGCGTGCTGCCCCTTCTTCTATCAATTTCGGATTTTTAACCGCCTGTGAGTTTAGACTGACCTTTTCGGCGCCGGCATCAATGACGCGGCAAATATCGTCCAAAGAAGCAAGTCCGCCGCCGACACAAAACGGAATAAAAATTTTTTGCGCCGTTTTTTTTACGACATCAATCATAATCGAACGTTTTTCTGCCGATGCGGTGATATCATAAAAAACCAATTCATCGACCCCTTGACGATAGTACGCTTCGGCCATTTCCACCGGATCGCCGATATCTTTATTCTCCCGAAAGCGGATTCCCTTCGTCGTTTTTCCATTCCTCACATCGAGACAAACCACAATCCGTTTTTGAAGCACAGAATCCTCCTAAAATTTCAAGAAATTTTCAAGAACGCGCAAACCGAAACGCCCCGATTTTTCCGGATGGAACTGAACCGAAAAGAGTGATCCGAAATTAACTGCCGATGCAAACCGAACTCCGTAATCGGTAGTTCCGAGGATAACGTTTGAATCCGATGGCACTGTGTAGTATGAGTGAACAAAATAGAAACCGGCGTCTTGAGGAATTCCGTCAAAGAGAGGAGATTCTTTTTCGCGCTCGACAGTATTCCATCCGATTTGCGGCACCTTCAATCCGGCCGCCGAATCAAAGCGGCGAACCTCTCCCGGAATCAAACCCAAGCAGTCGGTATTTCCCTCTTCGCTTTTTTCAAAGATGATTTGATGCCCCAAACAAATTCCCAACATCGGCACGCCGCCTTGAATTCGTTCTTTCAAAAAATCATCCCATCCGAGGGAACGAAGAGTCTTCATTGCAGCTGCGGCTTCTCCGACTCCCGGAAAGATCAATTTATCGCACTTTTGCAGCAGCTCCGGTGAGCGTCCCACAATAAAATCGATACGGAGGTACGAAAGCGCCGAACAGACGCTGGTTAAATTTCCCGCGCGGTAATCCACAATTCCGACAAGCATGATAACCTCTGTCTTTTTTTAGCACAAAACAAGAGAAAAATCAACGCGCCTTTACATTTGCCCTTTAAATTGAACAATAATTGAAATCAAAACTGTCGATAATGTGCCGGATGTCAGATTGAGAGATGAAATCTGCACTTTATTTTCGGTATTGGTAAATTTCATTTCTCGGGAAGCCGTCCGCCCAGCGTCCCCCGCATACGAAATTAAATAATTGGAAACAACGCCTTTCAGTAAACCGCGAAAAAGACGGGCAGAACGAGGATCGGAAAAATTAATGGAACATTGGATGCCGTAAAGATCTTCTTCGATTTTGTTGCCGCTCAATGTCAGAGACTGAATCGGCAGCTTCATCGCGCTCCCCGACGAAGCGCTCAATCCGGCAATTTTATTGAAATCGGAAATCAGTGCAAAAAAATCGTCATCCAAAGAAACGGAATCAAGCGCAATTCCTGTCGGACTCCCGGGAAGGCCGGAAATCGTTGCCACCAACAGATACGGTTTGACGATTCTCAGCGAAACGGCTCCGTTGTTCGCGATGAAGTGCCCTTCTTCGATTTGAGTCAACTGTTTTTGTTTTGCTAAACTGTTTTGGAGAATCGACGCGGGAAAGGCTCCCGACAACGCAATCGTGACACCCGTCATACCGTTTCCGCTGTCGGAAACACCGAGCAGAACGTGCTCAATCATGCCGACCAACAGAGAAATTCGTTTGTCGGTCAAATTAATCTGTTCGACAACCTGCTTAATCAACGGCCGGTTATCTTTCGCTTTGAACGAAAATAAGATGTGAGCGTTGGTCGGAATATATTCGATCAGCTCGTTTTCACTGCCGGGAGGCACCGTAGCGCATCCGGCAAAGAGAAAAATCAGCAATAAACCGACCAAACGTCTTTTCATTCGCGGTTAAACCTTTTCCAACCTCAAAACACAATCAGAGTCTCCGATTTTCACCGAGGCCCCCTGTAAGCGCTCTTCGAAAAACAGTGCAACCGACAGCGTCTCTTCCGCAATTCGATCTTCAAACGCTTCGACAGCTGCTCTTATTTCGGAAGGACCGCTCCACCCCGTTCGAATGCGGTCGGAAACCTCAAAACCGCTCTCTTTTCGCAAATTTTGCACCGCTCGGATAAAATCCCGAGCCAAACCTTCGTTTTTCAGATCTTCGGTGATTTGCGTGTCAAAAGCGACTGTCAGAGAACCTTCATTCAGAATTTTGAGATTGTCCTTCTCGCGACGCTGAACGATGATCGAATCGAGATTCAAATCGAGCGGACCGAAGCCGTCAACATCGATGGAAAGAACCGCTCCGTCAATCAGCGACTGAATCTCGGAACCTGTCAAGCGGGAAATTTGATCGGCTGCAGCCTTCATTGATTTACCCAGCCGCGAACCGAGTTTTTTGAAATCGGCTTTAGCGGAATATTCAACCAGCGCGTCTTCGTTATCTTTAAAAACAATCGATTTGACGTTGAGCTCTTCTTTAATGAAATCTTCCATTTGCCGGAGAATATTGCGCTCCTCTCGATCGCGGGTTACGATGTGCATCTCTTTCAGCGGCAATCGGGTTTTCAGTGAATGCGCCGCCCTCAGCGCCCGCCCCATGACAACGGCGCGGCGAGTCACTTCCATTTTTTGTTCAAGCGCCGGATCTCGGCGATTTTTATCCGGTTCGGGATAATCGCACAAATGAACGCTTTCCGGCATGCTGTCTGTCCGCAGATTTCGGTAAATCGCTTCGGTCACAAACGGAATAAACGGCGCCGCCGTCTTAATCAGCTTCATCAACACCGTATAGAGCGTATCGTAAGCCTGTTCTTTATCCCGATCGTTTTCGCTTTTCCAAAAACGGCGGCGGCTCCGGCGGATGTACCAGTTATTGAGCAGATCGAGGAATTTGAGAATCGGTTCGCACGCTTTGCTCAATTCGTACTTTTCCATATTGTCAATGACGGATGCATTCATCCGCTCCGCCTCGGAGAGGATCCAACGGTCCAGCGGATTGCGAGGGGACTCTTCAATGAGTTTCGCTTCGGCACTGTCAATATTAGCGTAAGTAACAAAAAAACTGTACGCGTTCCAGAGCGGCAGAATGACGTTGCGTAAAACTTCGCAGACACCGTCTTTAGAAAATTTGAGGTTTTCCGCCCGAACCACCGGCGAACTCATCAGATAAAAACGAAGTGCGTCGGCGCCGTATCCGTCAATGATTTCAGAGGGGTCGGGATAATTTTTTTTACGTTTCGACATTTTCATGCCGTCTTCAGCCAAAATCAGACCGTTGACAACGACATTCCGGTAAGGACTTTGATTGAAAAGCAGCGTTCCCAACACCATCAGCGTGTAAAACCAGCCGCGAGTCTGATCCAGTCCTTCGGCGATAAAATCGGCAGGGAAAAACTCCGTTTCCCGCCCCTTTTTTTCGAACGGATAATGGTGCTGAGCGTAAGGCATCGATCCGGATTCGAACCAACAGTCGAGAACTTCCGGCGTTCGACGGTACGTTTTGCCGTCTTTTTGAATCACTATTCGATCGATGACGTGTTTGTGCAAATCTTCAACCTTTTGCCCCGACAGATTCTCCAATTCGGCTACCGAACCGATACAGATACGATCTTCCGAATCGGCTTCATTAATCCAAATCGGAATACAGGAGCCCCAAAAACGGTTTCGGGAGATGTTCCAGTCTTTCGCCTCTTTCAGCCAGTTGCCGAACCGCTTTGTGCCGACGTATTCAGGGATCCACTTGACCGTGTCGTTGCAAGCGCAAAAACGGTCGCGAACATCTTCAATACGCACATACCACGCCTCGATGGCGCGGTAAATGAGAGGCGTATCGGTGCGGTCGCAAAACGGATAACTGTGCGTCACAGTTTCGCGGCGAATCAGTTTGCGTTCGTCTTTCAGGCGGCGGATAATTGCCGAATCGGCGTCTTTGCAGAACTGTCCGGAATACTCGGGAACCCGATCCGTAAAACGGCAGGAGTCGTCCAACGGATCGACAATACCGATTCCGGCGGCTTTGCAAACGCGAAAGTCGTCTTCACCGTAAGCGGGAGCAATATGAACAATGCCGGTTCCGTCTTCAGTCGAAACATAACCGTCCTGTAAAATCACAAACGCATTCGGCGTATCGGCAAAGTACGGAAACAGCGGTTCATAGTGCAAACCGGTCAAATCGCCGCCTTTGTATTCAGCTGCAATGCGGTACTCCGATTCGCTGCGGTAGTAGGCGTTCAACCGCGCCTTCGCCATCAGGTAAATTTCTCCGCTTTCGGTATCTTCCGCCGCGACGTAATCAATTTCCGGTCCGACGCACAACGCCAAGTTGGACGGCAGCGTCCACGGCGTGGTGGTCCACAGAAGCGCGTACACCGGTGTTGAAGCGTTCAATCCGGGAACAGCGTCTAAAATTCTGACCTTTACCGTCACGGAGGGATCCTGAACCATTTTGTAGTTGCTTCCGGCTTCGAAATTGGAAAGCGGCGTCGTCAGTTTCCAGCTGTACGGCATAATGCGGTAAGATTTGTAAATCCGCCCTTGATCGTAAAGCTGCTTAAAGACCCACCAAACCGACTCCATGAAATCTTTGTCCATGGTTTTGTAGCCGTTTTTGAAATCAACCCATCGCCCCATACGAGTGACGGTCTTCTCCCATTCGTCAACGTAAGTCGAAACCATTGAACGGCACTGATCATTGAAACGGTCAACCCCCGCTTCGAAAACGGCAGCCGTTCCTTTTAAATTCAGCGCCTCCTGAGCCAACGCCTCAATCGGCAGTCCGTGACAATCCCATCCGAAAACCCGTTCCACATACTTTCCCCGCATGGTTTGAAAACGGGGAACGACGTCTTTAATGGTTCCCGCCAGCAAATGGCCGTAGTGCGGCTTTCCGGTTGCAAACGGAGGACCGTCGTAAAAAATAAATTTTTCGGCGTCCGCACGGTTTTTTAATGACGCTTCAAAAATCGAATTCTCTTCCCAAAATTTTAAGACAGCTTCCTCCATCTTCGGAAAACTGACTTTCGGATCGACCGGTTGATACAAAATTCCTCCCCGGGATTGAAATTTACCCTATTATACTCGTAAATAATACGGCAAACAGAGTAAAATTTCAATAGGGAAGAGGCATCCTGACGGAAATTCACAGATGAAAACGGCCGTACCGCACGACTGCTGCGGCAACGGTTAAACGTCGTCGTTGTCTTTTACGGTGCCTTTGATGACAGCGCGGCGGATTTTTCCGCTGATGGTTTTCGGCATTTCGTCCACAAATTCGATAATTCTCGGATATTTATACGGAGCCGTCGTCTCTTTAACGTGTCTCTGCAGCTCTTTTTTCAGTTCTTCGGAAGGAGAGAATCCTTCGTGAAGGCGGATAGTCGCTTTGACAACCTGTCCGCGAATCGGATCGGGAGCGGGCGTAACGGCGCATTCAAAGACAGCCTCATGTTCCAGAAGCGCGCTTTCAACCTCAAACGGACCGATTCGATACCCCGAACTTTTAATAACATCGTCGGCGCGGCCGACAAACCAAAGATACCCCTCTTCGTCTTTCCACGCAATGTCGCCGGTGTAGTATAAACCGTCATGCATTACCGAATCGGTCCGCTCTTTGTCGCGATAATAACCGTCAAACAGCGAAACGGGATATTCCTTTGAAATATCGATGGCAATCTGCCCGTTTTCTCCCGCCGCCACCGGATTTCCGTTTTCATCAACCAATTTAACGTCGTAAAGAGGAACAGGAATTCCCATAGAGCCGGGTTTGGAAGGAAGCTGTGCCGGCGTCATTACAGTGATTGCCAATTCGGTTTGACCGTAACCTTCTTTTAACGAAAGTCCCGTTTTCTCATAAAACGACTTGAAAATCTCGGGACTCAGCGGCTCTCCGGCAACGACGCTGTATTTCACCGATGAAAAATCGTAATGAGAAAGATCTTCCAGCATCATGAAACGATAAATCGTCGGCGGAGCACAAAAAGTTGAAACGCGGTATTTCTGAATTTTTTCGAGCAGAGCCGCTGCGTGAAAGTGCTCCATATCGTAAACAAACACGACAGCGCCGCAAATCCACTGACCGTAAATTTTTCCCCAAGCAGCCTTAGCCCAACCGGTTTCAGATACTGTCAAATGAAGACCGTCGTCCTCAACATTCTGCCAATATTTTGCCGTCACAATGTGACCGAGCGGATAAGCGTGATTATGGAGCACCATTTTCGGATGGCCGCTTGTTCCCGAGGTGAAGTAAATCAATATCGGTTCGTTTTTTCGTGTCGCTACCCTTTCCAAGCGGCCGCTCTCGTTTTGAATTTCCGCATCGAAATCCAGCCAGCCGTCCGCCGCACCGCCAACCGAAGCAACCGCCTGAACCGTCGGCGACTGCGGCAGTGCCGCTTCAACGTGAGTGCGGATTTCTTCCTCATTGACAGTCAAGATCATCTTCACCGACGCCGCATTATTGCGGTAAACCAAATCTTTTTTGGTCAGCAAATGAGTAGCGGGAATAGCGACTGCACCTAATTTATGCAATGCCGTCAACGCATACCAATACTGATAACGCCGCTTCAAAATCAACATAACAGCGTCGCCTTTCCCAATACCGTGACGCCGGAAAAAACCGGCCGCCCGGTTGCTCAATTCACTCATTTCGGCAAACGTAAAAGTTCTCTCGGTTTCGTCGTTACACCAGACCAACGCTTTTTTATCGGGAGCCTCCCGCGCGTACACATCAACAACGTCGTATCCGAAATTAAAATCTTCAGGAACAGTGATTTTCAATTTTGTCAGATAATCTTCCAATCGATCGAAAGGTCCGGTCGCAAATCGGTTGTACAAATTCATCTGCGTCTCCTATAAAATAACAGCTAAAAAAAGCGCCGGTTCGTCGCCGACTACCTGCATAGCGTGATCCTGCGCGGAATCAAAATAAATGGAATCGCCCTCTTTCAAAAGCGCTTCGTGTTCGCCAATGAAAAACCGAATTTCCCCTTTCAGAACATAATTGAATTCCTGACCGTCGTGATGATATTTTTTCACCTCTTTATTCTTACCGGGAGGAACGGTAACCAAAAACGGTTCAGCCTTACGCCCGGCAAAATTGGCGGCGAGCGATTGATACGCATATTCCGCGCGGCGATGTACGTCGACGCCTTTTCCCGCCGGCGTAACGGTAAACGAATGCAGTCGGGGACTTTCTCCGGTCAAAAGCGTCGTTAAATCGACGCCGCAAATCCGTCCGATTTGATGTAAGACGCTGACCGAAACCTCTGCCGCTCCCTCTTCCACACGATTCAGAAATTCAGCTGAAACGCAGAGCTTTTCAGCCAATGTCTCAAGAGAGAGCTCGCAGTCTTCCCTCAGCGCCTTAATTCGCTCACCGATTAGCTTTTTGTGATCCATTTCAAATGACCTCCGTTCCCGCTTCTTCCAAAAGCTTCAATCCGATGCCGCCTAGCTTGAATTTCTGAATTTTCCCGCTTCCGGTCAAAGGAAATTCGCTGACAAAAAAGACATATTTGGGAATTTTATGTCTGGAAATTTTCCCTTTACAAAACGACTTAACGTCCTGTTCATCAAGCGACGCTCCTTCGTTTAAAATAATGAAAGCGCCAACCTCTTCTCCGTATTTTTTACTGGGAATTCCGGCGACCTGAACGTCGCGAACCTCCGGCATCTGATAAATGAACTCTTCGATTTCACGCGGATAAATATTCTCTCCTCCGCGAATAATCATGTCTTTGATCCGGCCGGTAATGCGGTAGTTTCCGTTTTCGTCTTTGATGCCCAAATCTCCGGAGTGCAGCCAACCATCGGCGTCGATACACTCTGCCGTCTCTTGGGGCCGCTTGTAGTATCCTTTCATGACATTATAGCCGCGGCAGCACATTTCCCCCTGGACACCGACAGGACACTCCTCTCCCGTTTCGGGATTCCGTACCGTCACTTCAATTCCCGGAAGTTCCCGTCCAACGGTGTGAACCTTCACCTCCAAACTGTCGCTTGTCCTCGTCTGCGTCATCACCGGCGAAGCTTCCGTCAATCCGTAAGCAATGGTAATGTCTTTCATGTTCATTTTGTCGATAACCTGCTGCATGACTTCGACAGGACAGAGCGATCCCGCCATAATTCCCGTCCTCAGCGACGACAAATCAAACAACGAAAACATCGGGTGGTTCAGCTCGGCAATGAACATAGTCGGAACCCCATACAACGCGGTACACCGTTCTTTTTCTACCGATGCCAGTACCAACAGCGGGTCGAAGTTTTCGATGACGACGACGGTTCCTGCATGCGTATAAAGCGCCATGATTCCTAAAACCAAACCGAAACAGTGAAACAGAGGCACCGGCAGACAGAGAATCGTCTTTTCCGTAAATTTCTGACATTCACCGATGTTAAATCCGTTATTAAGAATATTGCGATGTGTCAGCTGCACTCCTTTCGGGAATCCGGTCGTTCCGGAGGTGTACTGCATATTAACAACATCGTTGGGATCCAAGGAAGCCGTAATCGCATCCAAATCGATCTCTTGATACGAGCCTAAAAGAAGCAGTTCTGGAATATTATACATTCCCGATTTTTTTTCCGGCCCCATAAACACCACATTCCGCAGTTGAGGAAAACGTTCGCTGATAAGAGCACCGCGCGCCGCCTCCTTCAGTTCCGGAACCAATTCGTAAGTCATTTCAACGTAATCGCAGTCTCGGTAGCCGTCAATCAGACACAGCGTATGAATGTCGGCGTCTTTAATCAGATATTCCGCCTCATGCGTTTTATAATTTGTATTAACGGTGACCAAAATCGCTCCGATACGCGCGGAAGCAAAAAGCAATGTCAGCCAATCGGGAACATTGGTTGCCCAAACGCCGACATGATCGCCGCGGCGCACACCGATGGAATATAAACCGCGCGCTAAGTGATCCACCCGTTCGAGAAAACCAGCATAGGTAAAACGTAAATTGCGATCGGCATAAATGACAAACTCCTTATCCGGAAATCGTTCGGCATTCTCCTTCAGCACCTGAAACAGCGTCTTTTCGATATAATTCATAACGCCGCCTCTTAAGCTGTATAAACAACGGCTAAAATACGGGAATCCGAATCGCCGGCGCTGTGAACCGAATGAGGAACAATCGAATCGTAATAAATCGAATCGCCCTCTTCCAGAACGAATTTATCCTTGCCGTAGCAGATTTCCACCTGTCCGGAGAGAACGTAAATAAATTCTTCTCCTTCATGTTGTGAAAGCTGATAATTTTCGGCTGTTGATGCCGCAATGTCGATGATAAAGGGTTCCATATGCCGACCGGCTTGATCATGTGCCAGCGGTAAAAATGACAGATCGCCGTGAACGCTCTCTGTCCGCGCCGCAAAACGCACACCGCTGCCTCTTTCGGATTTCCGCATTACCGCCGGTCCCAACTTTTCATTATCATCCAAAAAGGTTCCGACACGCAGCCCCATTCCCTTGGCAATGACCATCAGCGTTCCCAATGTCGTCATCCGGCTTCCGTCTTCCAAACCGCCTAAAAACTCTTTTGAATAACCGGTTTTTTTGGAGAGATCCTCCAATGAAATTTTTCTAAATTCTCTGACCTTTCTGATTTTTTCACCCAAAGACTGAGCCATAAAACCTCCTGCTGTGATGCATTATTTCATTTAAGATAAAAGCGGACGGTCGGATTGTTATGAACTCATACGAAAAGAGTCGGGTCAACCCGTTTCGTCTACAAAGTTTTTCATTTCATTGACCAATTTCTCGATCTCAGCCTGCATAATAATAAAACAGGTGGGAATTCGGTCGTAATCAGCGTTTCGAATCGCTTTAATCATGTTATGAAGAACCGTATTCAAACGAATGCCGCCGACTTCAGTGACAACTTGAATCAATTCGTTGCATTTCCCCAGAATTTCCGAATATTCGCCTTTCGCGTACATCCGCTCCATATCCATCAAAACACGGAACGCATGCCCTTCAAAAGTTCTGGTGATGGTGTCCATTTTATATTTATTACTGCCGCTGACTTGAGCGAATTTCTTGGTATCAAATACCTCAATGCTGGTATTGACATATTTTTTATAAATCTCTTCGTTAAGAAAACTCATCTTATCCTCAAATCTTATTATAAATCTATTCGCCGAATAATTCAAGATTTTTTTTCAGTTTTCTTAATCGAATCTCGGCTTCCTCTAACGACGCTTTCTCTTTTTCAATGACCTGACGGGGCGCTTTTGAAAGATAGTTTTCGTTGGAATGACGAACCTTTGTTCTTTCGATAAACGCTTCGGTTTTTTCAATTTCCTTCCGCATCTTCTCCGCCTCTTTAACCGCGTCAACGGCATCACGGATGTAGACAAACACTTCAAACCCGTTTCCGATGATCGAAACGGCGCCCTTTGAGTCAACCGCTCCTTCGGTAACTGTTAAATCGGAAGCTTTTACGAAATGAGAAAAAAGCGGCTGTTCGTTTTTGAAAAACTCCGTTAGCCCGGACGTAGCATCGCATCTGACGGCAACACGGATTTTTGTATCGGGAGGAATTGTAAACTCGCTGCGGGCTGTTCTCACAGCGCGGATCGCTTCCTGAAGAGCCGTTACCGGAGCCGCAGCTCCGACAGCTGCTTCGCACTCCGACGGAAACGGAGCATCAATCAGCATCGGATAACGAACCGAATCCGGCAGTTTGGCATAAATTTCCTCGGTAATAAACGGCAAAAACGGGTGCATCAAACGCAGCGATTTTTCCATAAAATACAGCAATTTGCGCTTCGCACGACGGGCTTTCGCTTCGTCGGCGTCGTAAAACTCCAATTTGGAAATTTCGATGTACCAATCGCAAAAATCGTTCCAAAAATATTCATAAACCGCGTGCGCCGCCTCATTGAATTTGTAGTCGTGCATGGCCGCTGCGACGGCTTCGGCTGCCGCATGGAGGCGAGTTTCAATCCAGTTGTCGTAAACGCCGAATTCCGGAACATCGCCGCAGTCATCATCATCGACAGATGAAAGAATATAACGGGAAGCGTTCCAAATCTTATTGGCAAACTTAGCGCCGATTTTAAACGAATCTTTATCGATCAGAATATCCTGTCCTTGAGAAGACATGTAAGCCAGCGTAAATTTAAGCGCATCAGCGCCGTATTCTTCGACGATTTCAAGCGGATCGATTCCGTTCCCCAGGGATTTACTCATTTTCCGTCCCTGTTTATCCCGAACCAACTGATGGATGTAAATATCTTTAAACGGAACTTCTCCCATGAACTCCAATCCCGCCATAATCATACGAGAGACCCAAAAAAAGATAATATCGTAAGCCGTGACCAGCACCGAAGTCGGATAAAATCTCTGCAAATCAGCCGTCTTTTCCGGCCAACCGAGAGTCGAAAACGGCCACAACCACGATGAAAACCAAGTATCCAGAACATCTTCATCCTGTTTTACTTCACCGGAACCGCATTCGGGACAACTTTCGATATCCGTCCGAGAGACAATCATCTTGCCGCACTCTCGGCAATACCACACGGGAATCCGATGCCCCCACCACAATTGACGGGAAATACACCAGTCACGGATGTTCTCCAACCAGTGGCGGTATGTATTCTCCCATTTTTTTGGGAAAAACCGAATATCGCCGTTTTCCCATGCCGCAAGTGCCTTTTGCGCCAACGGTTTCATTTTCACGAACCATTGATTCGACATATACGGTTCGACAATCGTATGGCAGCGATAACAGTGTCCGACTTGATGAGGAAGGTCAACCGCATCGATAAAAAACCCTTTTTGCTTCAGAGCTTCAACGGTCAATTCACGGGCTTCTGCGACGGTTTTTCCCTGAACGAAGGCCGGCGCGTTTTCGTTTAGCCTTCCGTCGGGCGTCAGCAAATTGATACGCGGCAAACCGTGGCGGCAGCCGATTTCCCAGTCGTTCGGATCGTGTGCAGGCGTAATTTTAACTGCACCGGAACCGAACTCCCGATCAACGTAAGCGTCGGCAATCACGGGAATCGAGCGGCCTGTCAGCGGCAAAACGACGGTCTTGCCGATCAAATCGGCGTAGCGCGGATCTTCCGGGTGAACAGCCACAGCCGTATCTCCGTAAAGCGTTTCGGGACGGGTCGTCGCTACAACCAATTCGCCGCCGCCGTCGCTGTAAGGGTAACGAATCCGGTAAAGCTTACCCGGTTCTTCTTCATGTTCCACTTCGTCATCGGCCAGCGCCGTCCCGCAGGATGTGCAGTAATTAACCAAATATTCTCCGCGGTAAATCAATCCCCGTTCATACAATGAGACAAAAACTTCTCGGACGGCGCGGGAAAGACCGCTGTCCATCGTAAACCGTTCACGAGACCAATCACAGGAACAGCCGATTTTTTTCAGCTGTCGAACAATCACTTCATGATGCTTTTCCTTGACCTTCCATGTCCGTTCCAAAAACGCATCCCGACCAAGATCGTCTTTCGTCAGCCCCTCTTTTTTCAGCTGCCGCTCAACAACGTTTTGAGTGGCAATTCCGGCGTGATCGGTTCCCGGAACCCACAGCGTCGGTTCGCCAAGCATACGGTGGTAGCGGACCAGAATATCCTGCAACGAATTGTTCAGGCCGTGCCCCATGTGAAGGATTCCGGTTACATTCGGAGGAGGAATGACAACGACAAACGGTTTTTTTGAAGAATCCGACGGACGGAATTTCCCTCTATCTTCCCAAAGTTGATAAATTTTCTCTTCAAAATCCCTCGGATTGTACGTTTTTTCCATTTCAATCATTGATTCATTCCCCCATGGCAATGTTGCTTATTTTGCGGATGTTCAAAAACCGCTTTCTTTATTGACAGTCGATTCTCATCGGAATTTTATGTCGGTCAGCGTCGGCGGCGAAAATTCAAAATTTCGAAGATCATCTTCCGTTTCGGCATAGAACTGCTGCCGTGAAAAGACCCCCTCTTCCGCCGCAACGGGAAATCCGCGATAAAACTGCCGCGGCAGCCGACAACTGTCATCGAAAAATTCCCAATAACGGCAGCTGACAGCCCCCGCCCCGTCGTGTTCTGACACAAACCGATCGTTAAACCCGTTTTGCGCCGCCGTCGGATCTGTATCAATAAAACCGAAGTGCGGATAACGGTAACGCACCCATGCGTGTTCGACAGCCTCTCCCGATTCCGTTAAATAATAACCAAAAACGCTCGAGGCCTCAACCCCAACGTGCCTCAGTGTTTCGGCAAAAAGATCAGCAAACTCAAACGCATCTCCAACGCGGCTTTCGGCAAACGGCGGCCGTTCCGCGCCTTCGTTTTCAGCAGATGAAATTCTCTCAAAGCGGAAGTTTTCGTCAAACAGCCGCCGCAATTCTGCAACAAAGACAGCTAATGTCATCCTCCCTCCGATAAACTCTTGCGCAATCGGTTGAATCAGCGGCATTACCTGCTGCAAATCAGCTTGCCCGCCGCAATCGGCAAAAAAAGCATCTTTAATCGGCTCGAAAGCAACCGAACTTAATTTGACATTCATCGACAACCGTGCGCCGTTTTGCCCGGATGCTTTGATTTCATCTCTGAAAATTCGAAATTCCCGCCCTTCGACAATGAGGGGCCGTCCGCCCTTCAAAGGAACCGGCTGCTGTCGGAACCCGACCGTCACAGTCGGCAGCACAAAAACCGCCGTTGACCGCTGCGAACCGTTATTAACCGCCGAAACGGATAGATCAGCCTGAACTTTCAGACTCTCGCCAAAAATCATCTTTACGGCAGAAATATCCGTGCGGAATTCAAACCGAGAAGATTCCCCGTAGCGCGTCGCAACCGTCAAAAACCCTCCGTCCGGAAAGCCGTCCGGCATGACAATCCGAATCGTTTCAGTCGACCACAGCAGCGCATCGGCAGATAAGACCTCCGCCCTTCTGCCGTCATCGGAAAAAAAATTCACCCGTTCGACGGCGCCTGCCTCTCCGAAACTGCGCCCGTTAAGCGTGACCTCTTCGCCGGCGATCGGTTCAATCGGATCCAAAGAAACGACCGACGGAGCCTCTGCCGTCACGCGTGCATTCGCGGTAATGATGGGAATCGCATCCTGTCCCGTAAAAAGAATTCCGTTGCTGAATCCGTAACTGTTGCGAACCCGCACCGGTCCAACATCAACGCCTTCCGGCACCCGCAATATGATTTCACGACTGCTCCACTTTTCATAAGCGGAACCGGGAACTTTGAGATCAGAAAAATAAACGGAAGACGTGCCTCGTTCCTTTCCGAAAAAAAGACCGCGCACCGTCAGAAGCTCGTCCGGCATCGCCACTTCCGGAGAAATCGAAAAAATATAAGGCGTATTGCGGCTGAAAATGTAGACCGCCAAAAAGACAGCAAACGAAACAAAAAAAACCGCCAGCGACACGATGACGTTGCGTTTTTTTAAAAGAGAAAAAAGATATTTGGTTCGCTTCAAATGAACAACCGGATGATGTTCTGCGTCTCGATTCTGCCGAGCCTTCACCTTCAGTAATCAACCGTTCTCAGGTTGCGGTTATCCGGGCGGAACATCGGAAACGGCGCCGTTTCCCGCTCCGTCGGTTCGGGGTCGACTCTTTCGGTCGGCGCCGAAGCCATCACCGCTTCTCCGTTGCGGCTTCCTCCGGCAAAAATTATAACGGAAAACAGAATAAATGTAAACGCCAAAAGGGCGATAAAAAGAAAAACAGCCGCTCGAAGCACGGGGACATGAATCATCAGACGAACGGGAGCAGGTTTTTTATTCAAGGTTCGGAGACGATCGGCAAAAGCGCGCACTTTCGCCGCATCCGGCTCTTCGCCGCAGCGGCGGACAGTCTGCGAAACGAAGCGGTAAGTTTCTGCAATGCGGCGGCATTCGGCACATTCGCTCAAATGCGCTTCAATCAGCGCTTTCACTTTTCCCGATGTCTCTCCGTCGCAATAAGCCGAAATCATGTCTTTTTCCAAACACATACCCGCCCCCTAACTATTTAAAATCTCGGCAAGCTTTTCTTTTGCCCGAAAAACCCGCACTTTTACATTAGACTCAGAAATGCGAAGTGTTTTGGCAATCTCTTTGTAATTCATTTCACCGAATTCCTTCAAAATCAACACCTCTTTCCATTTATCGGGAAGCGAATCGACAGCTTCACGGAAACGCCGTTTCTCCTCCTCGGCAGAAAAAAGCTCTTCCGCTGATGGAGCCGCTGAACGGTGAATCTGCTGCAGCTTTTCGACGGCGGCCGCCTCGTTCTTCCGCTTACGAAAAACGTTCAAACTGAGGTTTTTGACCACTCGAATCAACCAGAAACGCACCTCTTCCTCTTTGGAAAACGGAATTTTCCGCTCAAAAAGGCGGATAAACGCTTCCTGACAAATCTCTTCTGCCGTCTCCATGTCGTGCACAACATTGAGCGCCACTTTCAGCAAAATCGGCAAAAAACCGAAGTAAAGCGCATCATAATCGATTCGAATTCCCATTCTGCTTCCTTTCTAAAATACCTGAACAGAGAAAAGGTTACATTCCGCCGCCGATTTTTTCCCACAATGTGGTTTCGGCGGTGTCCCGAATGCGGATTCCTTCAGCAGCCAGACGATCGCGTATTTCATCGGCTCGGGCAAAGTCGCGGGCAGCCTTCGCTTCGCGGCGCTGCGCTAAAAGTCCCTCGATGCGGGCTTTCTCTTCGGCGGAAACGGACGGAGGATCGGCGGCTTCGATTGACTCTCTCAATCCGAGTCCGAGAATTTCATCCATCGAGTAAAGAGCGGCCAGTTTGCCGGAAGGAGAAACGGTTTCATCTTTCAGCAGCGCCCAGACGGAAGCCAACGCTTTCGGCAGGTTTAAATCGTCGGCGGCTGCACGCCAAAAACGGTCACTGTGCGCCTTTCCTTCGGGAGTTTCGACGGCAGCGCCTGCGCATTCCGCTTTTAAGGCGGCAGTGCGCGTAAAAAGTTTCCGGCGGGCGGAAGCGGCGGCTTTCAAGCCGTCAAAAGAAAAGGTCAGCTGACTGCGGTAGTGCGCTCCGAGACAAAACCAACGGTAATCGAGCGGATCGTATCCGGCGTCAATCAGCGACTGCAGCGTCAGAAACGAACCTGAAGACTTCGACATTTTTCCTTTATCGAGAATCAAAAATTCACCGTGAAGCCAATAATCGACCCACTTTTCACCGGAAGCGGCTTCGGATTGGGCAATTTCGTTGGTATGGTGCACAGGAATGTGGTCGATGCCGCCGCAATGGATGTCAAAATGCGAACCGAGGTACTTCATACTCATTGCCGAGCATTCGATATGCCAGCCGGGATACCCCTTCCCCCATGGAGAATCCCACAGAAGAACGTGATTCTCGTATTTTGAGCGAGTAAACCACAAAACGAAGTCGTGTGGGTTGCGTTTGTTTCCGTCAACGGAAACCCTTGCTCCGGCCTGCAGCTGCTGAGAATCCAGCCGCGCCAACCGACCGTATTCGGGAAAGCGATCGATGCTGAAATAAATGTTGCCGCCGGCTTCGTAAGTAAAGCCTTTCTTTTCCAATGTTTGAATCAGCGCGATCATATCGTCGATATGATCGGTTGCTTTACAGGCGGTTGTCGGCCGCAGAATGTGAAGACGGTCGGTGTCGTTAAAAAAGGCGTTTGTGTAAAAATCAGCAATTTCCCGAACCGTCCGACTGCTTTCACGCGAGCTTTTAACCATTTTATCTTCACCGTCGTCGTTGTCACCGGTTAAGTGGCCGACATCGGTGATGTTCATCACGTGATTGACTTCATATCCGGCGTGAAGGAAAAGCCGTTTCAGTAAATCTTCGAAAATATAGGTGCGCAGATTACCGATATGGGCGTAATTATAAACCGTCGGCCCGCAGGCATACATCTTCACCTTCATCGGCTCAATCGGCTCAAATATCTCCGTTTTTCTCGACATTGTATTGTAAAATCGAATCTCCATCTCATTCTCCGCAAAAGAATAGAAAAAAACCGCAGAATCGGTTATACTGACTCCATGTTCAATTTACGGGAATTCGAAAAAAAAATCAACGGCATTGAAACGCGGCGGAATGTGCCGATGGCGCAGCGGACTTCGTTTCACGTCGGAGGAAATGCCGATCTGGTGATTTTTCCGGCGTCAGAGATGGAACTTCAGAGGGTGCTGCGGCTTCTGTCAGCCGAACGGACGCCGTACTTCGTCCTTGGCGGAGGAACCAACCTCATTGTCGCCGATAAAGGCATCCGAGAGCCGGTTATTGCGACGGAAAAGCTGAAGCGCATCGCCGTTGACGGCTGCCGAATAACGGCCGAAGCGGGCGCAAGGGTTGAAGATGTATGCCTTGCCGCCTTGAACGCCGGCTTGAGCGGTCTCGAATTCCTGTACAAATTGCCGGGAAGCGTCGGCGGCGCCGTGCGGATGAATGCCCGCTGCTATGAACGGTCGACGGCGGAGGTGCTGGAATCCGTCCGTTATCTGAAAACCGACGGCAGTGCGCACACGCTTTTGCCGACTGACGGCAGCTTCGGATACAAGCGTTCGCCGTTTCAAAACAACGGAACCGTCGTTCTTTCGGCGGTTTTCCGTCTTGAACCGGGCAACCGCATTCAAATAGAAGCCGCCATGAATGCCGCCGAAAGCGACCGCATTCAAAAGGGGCACTTTCGCTTTCCAAGCGCCGGCAGTATCTTTAAAAATGACCGCCGTTTCGGGAAACCGACCGGACAGCTGATTGACGAAACCGGTCTGCGCGGTCTCACCCGCGGCGGCGCTCAGATAGCCCCGTATCACGGCAACATCATCATCAACACCGGCGGCGCCGCGGCGGCCGATATCCTCTCCCTCATCGAAACGGTCGAAGAGACCGTCGAACGAAACTGCGGCCTCCGCCCCGAACCGGAGACAGTCTTCGTCGGCGACTTTGAAAACGCCGAAGAAAACAAACGAACGCGTTAGGAGATGCTATGGAATTCAGGGAACTGCGCTACTTTCTCGGCGTAGCAAAAGAGAGAAACATCACAAAAGCTGCCGAACTGCTCAACACTACGCAGCCAAACCTGACGCGGCAAATAAAAAATCTCGAATGGGAAATCGGGAAGCCTCTATTTATTCGCGGAAAACGGCAGCTGACACTAACCGACGCCGGGCAGCTGCTTCAGAAGCGGGCGGAGGAAATCCTTGGACTTTACCGTCGGACAGAGAAAGAGCTGCGCTCCACTCCCTCCGACATCGAAGGAGAGGTTGCCATCGGCAGTGCCGAATCGTATTCACTTAAAATCATCTCCCGAGCCGTTAAAGCGATGCAGGAAAAACATCCGCGCATCCGAATTCTCATCACCAGCGGCGACGCCCCTGACACCATCGAAAAGCTTGACAAAGGATTACTGGATTTTGCCGTCCTCATTGAATCGGCCGACCTCTCCGCCTATGACAACCTGCCGCTCAACCGCAGCGACCGCTGGGGCGTAATTGTCCGCAAAGACGATCCTCTGACTGAATTGGAGCGCGTTACAAAAGAAGATCTTCTCAGCCGTCCGCTGATTTGTTCGAAACAATCTATGGAAGAAAAACTGATTGAAAAGTTTTTTCAGCGGCCGCTTTCGGAACTGAACATCAAAGCGGTTTACAATCTTATTTACAACGCCGCCCTGCTGACGGAAGAAGGGGTCGGATGCGCGCTGACACTTGAAAATCTTGTCTACGTCGGAAGCGAAAGTGAGCTTCGTTTCCGCCCGCTGGAGCCGCAACTGCTCTCTCCGCTCTATCTTGTTTGGAAAAAATTTGCTGTTCTCTCACCTGCCGCCCGTGCTTTTCTTGATGAACTCAAGCCGTTGACAGCCGAGCCTTAAACCGCGTTCAGGCAGCCGATTCGCAAAAGTTCCCAAAGCGCTGCCGAAGGCGTCAGGCGCCCGGAGAGGGGCGCAAGCCCGTCTGCCCGTCGACAGACGGGCAGACCGAGCTCGGAGGGCGCCGACGGCGAAGCCGGGACGCCCGAAAAATAACGAAACAGCAATGCTTTTTTGACATAACGCTTCATCGCTTTAAAGTATTTGACTCAAACCGGAAATCGACGCATACTGTCAACAAACGCCCGCAGCGGCGTTCAGGGAGATTTATGAACGCAAACGAGTATGTTGAGATGATTCAAAAGGAGCCGTATATCCGCGCCGGCTCTTCTGTTCATGAGTTTATGCACGAAGCGGCGGCCGAAGCCCGCCGTCTGACGGCGCAAATCAATTCCGCGACGGAAGGCGAAGAACTGCGTCTGCTTTTTTCGCAATTAATCGGCAAGCCGGTTGATGAGAGCTTCTCTCTGTTTCCGCCGATTTACACCGACTTCGGAAAGAATATCAGCGTCGGGAAAAACGTTTTCATTAATTCCGGGTGCTGTTTTCAAGATCAAGGAGGAGTCGTTATCGGCGACGGATGCCTTATCGGCCATCAGGTTGTCTTCGCAACGCTGAATCACTCCCTCAATCCGGAAAAACGCGCCGATTTGTCGGCCGCACCGATTGTATTGGGGAAAAACGTTTGGGTGGGCGCTCACGCCACTCTTCTGCCGGGAATTAAGATCGGCGACGGTGCGGTCATCGCTGCCGGTGCCGTCGTTACCAAGGATGTGCCGCCTCTCACCGTAGTCGGCGGCGTTCCCGCACGCATTCTCAAACGCATTGAAGATGAATAAAAAGAACATCTTTCCAGACCGCTTGCGGTTTGAAGATCAATCTCTTGTTAACGCCGGCATTGAAGAGCCTCCGATTCGCAAATAAAAGCAATGTCTTTGCCGAAGGCGCAAGGGATTGAAGCGGAAATGAGCGGCAGACGGAAAAAAGGCGCAGGGCAAAGCGGCAGCTTTGCCGCGGTGAGAAGCCCAGGATGCCGCGAATTGCAGCGGAAAGCCCGGTGTGCGCGGAAAGCGCACATGCGCCCGAAGCTCTGAAAACACCGTGCGGAGCGATTTGCGGAAGCCGGACGGCGGCAGAAGTTTATTTTTCTTTGACAGAGCGGCGCAGCTGCTCGAAGGCGTCGTGCCACAAAACGGAACGATAGGCGGGGAATTTCTTTTTCAAATTCTGCTGATAATCGAGAACCTTTTGCCATTCACTCCGGCGAGCATTGTACGCCTCGCGGATGCGGTCAACGGTTCCACGGCTCTCTTCGGCTGCCTGCTCCACTCGACGATGCCACTCTTTGCGTCCTTCATCGAGGATTTCCCGCACTTTGGCGTCGATTTCTTTAAGTCTGCGGTTGAAACTTTTCAGACGAACAACGGTCACAACGGTATCGGCAGCCCCTCCGACAATCAATACGGCGTCAATCGCCGCCAGCCACGGAAACGGAATGCGGGCTGTCATTTCAGAAACAAAGGGATGAACCGCTTTGATAACAACTACGGTCATCGCTCCAAAAATGACAGCGCCAGCCAGACAAACGCGTCCGTTAATTTGAAATTTCATGTATCGATAGTCCCACCACCGGGCGTGAAAAAGTTTCTCCATTCCCCACGAGGTGATGTATTCGAGTGTGCAGGTGAGGAGCGCTCCGAGAAAAAAGAGGGCAACGGGATTTGAGATGCGGCCGAGAACGAGAATGACGGTGACAGCGCCGAATCCGTAGATAGGGCAGTACGGTCCATGCAGAAAGCCTCGGTTGATCCATTTACGCGCTTTGACGGAGCAGAGAATCGATTCGTAAACCCAGCCGATAAAACCGTAAAACGCCAGCCAAAAGACCCAAGGCGCCGCCGTTTGAAAAACCGTCATAATCTCTCCTTATTTATTGCCGCAGCAGTTTTTGTACTTTTTCCCGCTGCCGCACGGGCACGGATCGTTGCGGCCGACTTTCGCGCCGCTGCGAACCACGGTTACCGAACGGTTGCCGGGCTGAGCCGAGGAAACCGGCTGCCGGCCGCCGAATTGCGAAAGATCGCTGTGGGAAGCGCGGAAGTCGGAGATCGGTTTTTTGGCGGAAGTTTGAGCGTTTTCGGTGCTGATGCGTATTTTAACGATGCTCTGCGCCATGTCGTCTTTGATGCGGAAAATCAGTTTGTCGAAGATGTCAAATCCTTCGAGTTTATACTCAAGCAGCGGATTTTTTTGAGCGTAAGCGCGGAGGTTGACGGCATCGCGCAGCGCTTCAAGTTCTTCGAGGTGGTTCTGCCACGCTTGATCGATTTTATTGAGGTAAACGGCGCGGATAAAGCTGTTCAGAGGCGCTTTACCGACAAGTGTCTCTTTGCCGCGGATATCCTCCTCAATCATTTCCATGACGGCGCCGACAATTTGAGACTCTTTCATTTTTCCGTAATCGAGGTTCCGGCTCTCCACATCGAGATGGAATCGGGTCATCATATCGTTGCAAAAGCGGGCAAAAGCGGCGGCTTTAGTGTCGGTAGAAGCGAACATTTCGGCGGCGCACTCTTCAACCAACTCTCGTGCTGATGCGATAATCCGCGCGGAGAGGTTATCGTCTGTCAGGATTTCGTCACGCTGACCGTAAATGACCTTTCTCTGTTCGTTAAGAACATCGTCATATTCAAGCAAATGTTTACGGATTTCGTAGTTACGGTCTTCAACCTTGTTTTGCGCCCGTTCAATGGAACGGGAAATCATACGATGCTCAATCGGTTCTTCATCAGCCATTCCCAGACGGGAAATGAGCGACTTCAGACTGTCTCCGCCGAAAAGCCGCATCAAATCATCATCAAGCGAAAGATAGAAGCGGGAAAATCCCGGATCGCCTTGACGTCCCGAACGGCCGCGCAGCTGGTTGTCGATACGCCGCGATTCATGACGCTCGGTGCCGAGAATATACAATCCGCCGAGAGCGCAAACTTCGTCGTAATCTTTCTTCCATTTTGCATACTCTTCTTCGTAAGCCTGCAAGTACTCTTCCGGTGAAGCTTCGCTGCCAACGCGGCGGCGGGCCCGGAAATCGGGGTTACCGCCGAGTTTGATGTCGGTACCGCGGCCAGCCATGTTGGTAGCAATGGTGACAGCTCCTTTGGCTCCCGCTTCGGCGACAATCATCGCCTCCCTCTGATGATTTTTGGCATTCAGAACTTCATGCCGGATGCCGTATTTCAAAAAATACTTTGACAACAGCTCCGATTTTTCAATCGAAACGGTTCCGACCAATACCGGCTGACCTTTTTGCTGGCACGCTTTGACCTCTTTGGCAATCGCATTGTATTTATAGTCGGCATTGAAATAAATCAAATCGTTGCTGTCAACGCGGGCAACGGGACGGTTTGTCGGAATGACAACGACGTCAACGCCGTAAATTTTGGCAAACTCTTTGGCTTCCGTTTCGGCGGTTCCCGTCATACCGGAGATTTTTTTGTAAAGACGGAAGTAATTTTGAAAGGTAATGGTCGCCAGCGTCCGATTGCGTTTAGCGATGGTGATGTGTTCTTTCGCTTCAATGGCCTGGTGCAGTCCTTCGGAATAACGTCGGCCGACCAAAACGCGTCCGGTAAACTCATCGACAATTTCCACCTTTCCGTCCTGAACCACGTAATCAACATCGCGCTTAAACATTTTATGAGCCCGCATAGCCTGTGTCATGTAGTGCGTATATTCGAAATTCTCGGGATCAAAAAGCGATCCGTTGATGATCTTGTGCGTTTGCAGCAGCGATTCGAGCTTCAGCATACCTTGATTGGTAAAAGTGATGCGTTTGCTCTTTTCGTCTGCTTTATAATCGCCGACACAATCGGCGTCCTCCTGCGGATACTCATCGGTCGCCGGATCTTTCTTCACCTCTTCAAAATATCGAACCAGATTGTTGACCTGCGCGAATTTCGGCGTATCATCATCCGCCTGACCGGAAATGATCAACGGCGTTCTCGCTTCATCAATCAAAATCGAGTCGATTTCATCGATAATGCAGTAATGGTGACCGCGTTGAACTTTCTGCTCAATCGACCGCGCCATGTTATCGCGCAAATAATCAAAACCGAACTCGTTGTTGGTTCCGTAAGTGATGTCGCAGCGGTACGCCTTCCGCTTGGCATCGTAATCCATGTTGGGAAGCACTGTTCCGACGGTGACTCCCAGCAGATTATACACCGGCCGCATCCAATCAGCGTCGCGCTGTGCCAGATAATCGTTGACAGTAACGACATGAACGCCTTCACCGCTCAACGAATTGAGGTACGCCGCCGTTACGCACGACAGCGTCTTTCCTTCACCGGTCTTCATTTCGGTGATCTTTCCGTCGTGCAGGACGATTCCGCCCATCAGCTGAACGTCGTAATGGCGTTCGCCGAGTTTGCGCCGCGCCGCTTCCCTAACCAAGGCAAACGCTTCCGGCAGCAGGGAATCCAAAGATTCTCCCTTCTCCCGGCACCGTTTCCTTAAAGCCTCTGTCCGTTCGGCAAAAGCCGGTTCGGGGAGCGCCATCATTTCCGATTCTAAGGCATTAATAGCCGCCACAAACGGCAATAACCGTTTGATATCTTTTTCGTTTTTCGTTCCATAAATTTTTTTACTGATTCGACTGAAAAGAGACATGGATCACCTCTGCTGCAAACAATGCGCAAATAATAAGAATATAATAATAAAAAAACCGCGCTTCGGCAAGAAGAAAAATCTTTTATTTATTTGACAGGTTGAATTTTTAACTCGCTTTCGCTAATATAAAAAAATGAAGATATTTCGGACTCTGCTGTTTGTTCTGACGGGCGCAGCGGCGGCAATCGGCTGCCGTTCGGGAGAAACCCGGCTCATTATGCCGGAAAAACTTTTTGAACTGCCGATCGGAAAAACGGAGACCGACTTGGCTTTTTTTACCGACAACCGATCTCCGTCACTGCAAAATGTTCGCATTAAAATGCGCGACGGCTTGATTTATGTCATGGATCCCGGCGTCAACAAACTGATGGAGTTCAACTCTTACGGTGAAATCCTCACGCTGTGGTTCGATCCCGAGCTCAACCCGCCGCCGACGCTTTTAAAAGAGAATGCGGAACCGGGAAAAGAGGTGACAAAGAAAGCGTTTGCCTTTCCGTTTCACAAAATCACCGAATTTGCAGTCAATTCACAAAAGCGTATTTACATTGTCGACCGAAGACCGTTTGAAAACGCTGTTGTTTCAACCGAATACGGCGTGCCGCTCGTCTGCACGGTAATCTGTTTCGGCAAAACAGGCGAAGCGGAATACACACTCGGACAGGAAGGCATCTCCGGAAATCCGTTCCCATTTATCACCGACATCTCCGTCGACAACCGCGACTGCCTCAACATTACCTGTCAAACGAAAAACGGGAGCGTTTTTTTCAAGTATGACGACAACGGCACACTGCTGTACAAAGCCGATTTTCCAGATCGAAGTGTTCCTTCTGTCCAAAAAGAAACCGTCTCCCGTCAAGGGGAAATTCTCCCTTCACACACCCCTTCCCGCATTTTCATTCGAACCGATATTTATATCGAGCATTCCAATAAAACCAACTCAGCCAATTTTGATTTTCTCAAAACTGTCGTCTGGGTTCGAAATCTCGAAAAAAACAAATTTGAAGGATACTTCAATCTGCCGAATACCGAAACCAAAACTGTCGGCAGCGCACTTTCCGAAGAGGCGGTTTATCCCGTCATGCTCTCCGCCGATGGATTTGATTTACACGGAAATCTCTTTTTCTCTTCTATTGAAGAACCTGGAATCGAACGCCTTTTGATTCTCAATCAATTTTCACAGGATATCGTCACAAAGAGAATTTTCACCGGATTCGAAAAGATTCTCCTGATGCGCCGCTGCGTTTCTCCGGAAGGAATTACGGTCGGCATCGTCTTTACCGAAGAGAAGGCTGAAATTTACTGGTGGCGAACCGATTTATAAAAACCGCTTCCCCGATTTCCGTTCACGTGATATAATCGAAACGATGGGGCTTTACACTTTTAAACAAATGTTTCAAATTGAGGAGAAGATCTTCTCCGAATACGAATTATCACCCGAAATCCTGATGGAACACGCCGGTTTCGCGATGGCACAGCGAATCGAAACACTGTGTAAAGACCGTTCGCTCTCCTCTGTTGCCGTTTTATGCGGCCGCGGACACAACGGCGGAGACGGTTTTGTCATCGCACGGGCATTGCTTTCCAAAGGATTGGATGTACGATTATTTGCTGCAGAGGGAGAAGCGAAGCCTCTAACGGCATTGAATCGCCGCCGCTGCGAACGGCAGGGATTGTACGTCGAAACCCTCTCCGATTTTGAACCCTCCTCTCAAACCGCCGTCGTCGACGCTCTCTTCGGTATCGGATTGAATCATCCGCTTGCCGAAACGTGGCAGCCGCTGTTTGAACGCATCCGACAAGCTTCACCGTTCGTCATCGCCGTTGATGCGCCCTCCGGTATTTTTGACGAACGTCAGCCGTCAGATCCGATCCTGACAGCTGACTTCACACTCACCGTTGAACGGCGCAAAACCGATTTTTACACACCCGCCAACCGAAACGCCTGCGGTTTTATCGAAACAGTCTCTGCCGCGTTTCCGGCGAACGCTTTCCCGCCGCCGGCCGCCGCGCTCGGAGCAATGCCGTCGCCGCATCCGTTTTCTTTGTTTGATTTCAAAAATTCGAAGGGGCACATCGCTTTGCACGCCGGCTGCTCCGCCTATCCGGGAGCAGCGGTTCTGGCCGCCCGTGCCGCTTTTAAAACCGGCGCCGGGCTCGTCTCGCTTTTTACGGATTCCGAAACGGCACGCTCTGTCCTTTCCGAAGAACCGTCGGTGATTCTTGCTGACGATACGGCTTTACCCTCCCCGCAAACGTTTTCGGTTTGGGCATGCGGCTGCGGATGGGGCTGTTCAGAAAAACGACTTCCGATTTTAAAAACATTTATCGAAACTCCTATGCCGCGCGTCCTCGACGCCGACGGACTGAATCTGGCAGCCGAATATTTTCCTGACGCCCGTTTCGCCGACGGAGCCATTCTGACGCCACATCCGGGAGAATGGAGACGTCTTTGCCCCGGTTCTGCCCGATTTTACGACGATTTACTCAGATTCTCCGCCGAAAAAAACGCGGTTATTGTCTACAAATCTTCCTTCACTGCCATCGCTTCGCCGCGGGGAGATTTAACTGTTTTCGATTCGCCGGTTCCCGAATTGGGAACAGCCGGCAGCGGCGACGTACTGACTGGTATTACAGCGGCCGCATTGCTGCGCCGACAGGATCCCTATTCGGCGGCTGTCGAAGCCGTTGCCATTCACAACAAAGCCGGGAAAAAAGCAGCTGCCGGCGGTCCGTTTACCGCCGCTGATTTGATTGAAGCCGCCGCCGCATTTGTCACTGCGCAAGGAGAACGCCCGCTATGAAAGAAACCTTTGATCCCTCCGAAAATTCCCAACCTTCACCTTTGCGCGCCGATTACCGCCGTTATCGCGCCGAAAAATTTCCGGAACGCAAAAAGGAACGGCTTTCACGGGGAAACAAAATTCTGCTGCTCGATTTGGCAATGATCGCTTTCTTCGGCATGCTGATTTTTCTTTTTCGCCCATATTTGATTTCGCCCAACCGCGTCGGAGATTTTAAATTCACTGCTTCGGCCGACGTTGCCGAAAACGGATTCGTCCGCGTCATTCTGACAGCAGAACCGGTTGCCGCCGAAAAACCGAAAACCGTCCCGCCTTTTTCCGTAACGCTTTTTTATGAAGGAATCGAGTGGACCGCCTCAATCGACAACCTCTCCGCCGTTCCAACGGAAAAAGGCTTTCAATGGACGCTGCTGCCCTTCCCGAAATCCGAAACCTCAAAAATTTCCCTAACCGTTTCCAATAAAGACGAATCAACAGAGCTGATCATCACCGTCAGAAAGTAAGCGGAGGCAAAACGAAGAAAAGAGCTTGTCAGCGCTCTTTTTTTGTGTTACATTAAAAAAGGAGGCGATTATGTATATCTTTTACTTTTTATCGGTAGCGTCGTTGGCAGCCGCCGGTTTGGTTCTTTCCTGCGAACTTTTAGGCAAAAAGATCAATTTTTTCTTTGACTTTTCGAAATTGACAAAAAGTTATCCTCTGTTTCCTTTGATCTTGGGAATTACGGTTTTTCTCATCGGCGCGTTTAAATTGGCCATCACCGTCAGCGACGACGGACACAGCATTCCCGTTGTCGGAGATTTTTTTCCTGCCGTCGGCGGTTTAATCGGAGGCGTTTTACTGATTCTCTTTTATTTCCGCAACAAAAACGGTTTGGAAATTGCCGAATCAATTGAAATTGAATCAAAAAGCGAAGACGAGGAAGACGAACAAAATAAATTCAAAAAAATCGAAAATTATGCCCTCGCCTATCGCGGCATCATCGGCTTAATTCTGATTGCCATCGCCATTGTTCACCTTTTTGTTCCGCAAATTCTTTTCTTCTGAAACAATTTGCAATAAGAAACGCCGCCCTTTCGGACGGCGTTTTGTGTAACGGCTGATCAAATAACCGTTCCGTTGGGAATGATCGCTTCTTTGACAATTACAATGATTCCGTCTTTAATACAGTAAGAGCCGTAATCGCCGTCAGCTCTCGGAATATCCTGATAACCGATACTGCAATTTTCACCGATACGGGCATTCTGATCAATAATTGTGTTTTTAATGGAGCAGTTGCGTCCGATTCCAATATTCGGAATTCCTTTTTCTCGGTTTCGCTGTTTCTCCGGCTCTGTTTCGTAATATTTGGCGCCAAGAGTAATAACCCCGCTTAATGTTGTTCCGGATTCAATGACACTTCGAATTCCAATAACACTGTTCATGATATTGGCGTTTGTAATAATACTGCCTTCAGCCGCCAATGACTGCGAAATGGTACAAAAATTGATTTTTGTCGCCGGCAAATGACGACGGTGAGTGTAAATCGGAAGTTTTTCATCGTAAAAGTTGAATTCGGGGTTGACAGTCGCCAAATTAATGTTTGCGTCATAAAACGACCGGATAGTTCCAATGTCTTCCCAATATCCTTCATAAACATATGAATTGACTTTACTTTTCTGAATCATATAAGGAATGATCTCTTTTCCGAAATCGGTGAACTCGTTATCCAGCGCCTGATCCAGCGTCTCTGCATCAAAGATGTACATTCCCATGGATCCGAGATACTCTTTGTCTGCCAATTTCGGCAGCCGGCTGCGCATCTTCTCAGGAATTCGATATTCATCAATATTAGCTTCCAATCCCGGTTTTTCTAAAAATTTCTGAATACGTCCCTTGTCATCGGTGGAGAGAATTCCCAACTCTGCCGCTTCCGTCCGACTGACGGGATGACAAGCAATAGTAATTTTAGCCTTGCTTTCAACGTGCTTGTTAAACATATCCCGCAAATCCATGCTGTAAAGCTGATCTCCGGAAAGAATGATGTAGTGCGACGGTTTGCGGTCGTGCAAATGAGAAAAATTCTTGCGGACTGCATCAGCTGTTCCTTCGTACCAACCGCTGTTATTATTGAAATTCTGCTCGGCCGCCAAAATTTCGACAAATCCATTGCTGAAAACATCGAAAATATAAGTATTGGATAAATGCTGATGCAAAGACACAGAGTTGAACTGAGTCAAAATGAAAATTTGTTTAAACCCCGCATTGATACAGTTAGAAATCGGAATATCGACCAGCCGATATTTGCCTCCGAACGGAACAGCCGGTTTTGATCTGACCTTCGTCAACGGATAAAGCCGAGTCCCTTTGCCGCCGCCTAAAACAATTGCGATCACATGATTACTGTCCATCGTTTACCTCTCACCTTTATTTTAATCCGCGAGACTGAAAATGCAACAATTTTTTTCTTTAAATCGAGATGATTTCCGCAGCTGCCGCATAAATCTCAAAAAATCTTTATCAACGCGACCTTCTCAAATCAAAATCAACGTGAATATTTTCTAACGGCAGACTCTTTTCAAATCCATTCACGGAAAAACAGTCGAAATCTGTATCAAAAAGTGTTGTTATTTACAAAAGAAATTATGATTTACGCCCTTTCATTGCGCAAATAGGAAGCCAGAGAAGCACAAAAAGATCATCTTTTGAAAAATCAACTGTTATAGAAGTTTAAATATTCAATGCATGACGCACGCCATGAAAAATCGCGGCTCATACCGTTCCGACGAACAGCGTCAACCGCCGCCGGTCCGTCAGCATAAAGCCGAAGTGCATCCGCAACAGCGGCAACGATATCATCCGCCGAATTTCCGGGAATGCGGATGCCGGTTCGAACCGAGAGATCGGTATCGGTGCAAACCGTATCAGCTAACCCGCCGGTCGCCGTTACCAAAGGAATGGTTCCATATCGCAGTGAATAAAGCTGATTCAATCCGCATGGCTCATACAATGACGGCATCAAAAAAAAGTCGCCGGCGGCTTCGGCTAAATGAGAGAGCCTTGAAGAGAACGCGACCGTCCCGGAAAAGTTTTCATACCGTTCGGAGAGGTCTTTAATTTTCTGCTCCGTCTCCGGATCGCCGGTACCGATGACCGCTAAATTGAGATCGAATTGAGTCAGTAGCCGTTCGACAGCGCCGTTTTCTCCGTACAACGCTTCAATTCCCTTTTGTCGCGCCAATCGGGAAATCATCACAAACAAAGGCCGCTGTGGATTTTTTAATCCGTTTTCCTCCATAAAAAAAGCTTTGTTTTGACTCTTTCCCGAAAAATCGGAAAGCGAATATGAATACGGAATGAAACTGTCGCTCTCCGGATTCCACTCGCTGACGTCGATTCCATTCAGAATGCCGCAAAAACAATCTCCGCGCGAACGAAGCAAATCCTCCATTCCGCAGCCGTTTCCCGATTCAAGAATTTCTCTTGCGTATGTCGGAGAGACTGTTGTGATCTTATCGGCTGCTTTTAATGCCGCGCGCATGAAATTGACGCTGCAATGATTTTCAACCGCAAAATCATCTTTCCGTAAACCCGTATAAGCGATAAAATTATCGTCAAACTCTCCCTGATACGCCAAATTGTGTATTGTAAAGACAGTTTTAGCGGAAAAACGATGCCGTTTCAGCAATGCAGGCAGCAAACCGGTTTGCCAATCGTGGCAGTGAATAATGTCAAACGAACGGCCGCATTCGATTAAGTAACCGGCAACTGAGCGGCAGAAAAGGGAAAAACGGCAGCAGTTGTCTGCATAAGCTCCGTTACAGTCACCGTATTCGCCGTCGGTAAAAATTCCCGGACTTTTGACAAAAATGTATTCAACCCCGTTGCGGTTAAGTGCAGAAAAAAGTGTTTTTTCGGATGTGATTGATTCATCAACACAAAACGAAATCGGTAAACGGGCGGTTTTTAATCCGGCATTTTTTCGATAAAACGGCAGAAAAACCGTGACGGAAACTCCTTCGTTGACAAAAGCTTCCGCCAATGCGGGAACGACATCGCCCAATCCTCCCGTTTGAGAAAACGGAGCCGCTTCTGCTGATACAAACGCAACGGCTGCTTTTTTTTTCATCTGTTACCCGACAAGTAATTGAAAGGGTTGACCAGGCGGCCGTGTTCGTAAATCGTAAAATGGAGGTGATTGCCTGTACTGTATCCCGTCGTGCCCATTTCGCCGATCAACTGTCCCTGTTCCACCCATTGTCCCGAACGGACAAACGATTTGTTCAGGTGACCGTAGAGCGTTTTCAATCCGTTCGAATGCTGAATGACGACATACCGACCGTATCCGCGCGGACGGTAATCGTTGAGAACGACTTTTCCGCTCATGGCGGCCCGAATCGGAGCTCCTCGATAATTAGCAATATCGATTCCGGTGTGAAACGACCGTTTTCCGGTGAAAGGATCGGCTCGGTAGCCAAAATAAGATGTCAGCCGTCCGGTGCACGGCCAAATCACCAGATTGCCGATAGCTTTTTTTAATTCGTATTCGCTTAACTTTCCGCCCGGGACAAAAATTTGATTGCCGACAGCCAAAACTTCCGATTCCAAATTATTGCTGTCAATAATGTTGTTTATGTTAACATCGTACTGCTTGGCAATCGACTCCAACGTATCGCCTTTTTTGATTTTATGCAAAACCCCGTCTAAATTGGGAATGCGCAAATCGGTTCCCGGAATCAGGCGGCGGCAGTCTTTGATATTATTGTAACTGATCAATGTATCCAACGAAACTTTGTTGTCGCGGCCAATTCCTTCCAGTGTATCTCCGGGCTGAATCGTGTACGTCGTGTAGGCGAATTCTTTGAACATTTCAATTTCCTGTTCCATATCGCCGCCGCTTCCGACGCCGGAATAATCCATTTGATAGTATTCGGCAATAAATTGCAAAGAAAACTCTTCTTCATGCGAATCTATATCAACCAACCGTTCCGTGGAAAACGGAAAGACCGCAAACGCCGAAAAAAGAAAAACAGCAGTAATTGAACCGCAGGCAACCCCCAAACGCCGCTTTGTAACGAGCCCTTTTAACCGATTGTAAAACCGGGATGCCTTATCAAATTGAAAATGAATTGCATTATTGCGTTTTTTATAAAAATATTTTCTCTCTCTTTTCATAGGGAAGCCCTTGTTTCATTCTGCAGTCAGCATTATAATAACAACGATACTGTTATATCGGTTATTTTTTATGCGAGTTTAACATTTATGTTCGCCTTAAAAAAAATCTTTCGATTTTTTCTATTCCCTCTTTTTCTAATCTTTTGGGCCGTCATCCTCTCCGCATCTTTTGATATCAAACGAATCGACGGCGATTCGATGAACCCTACACTCCGTAAAGGCGACCGTATTGTGGTTCTTTCATTATATAACGGAAAAAGGTTTTTATCAAGCAGAACGCATGCGAAAATTCTTCGCAACGATATTGTAATTTTCAAAAGTCCGCAAACAAACCAACTTTTAATCAAAAGGGTTCTTGCAACGGAAGGAGATCTTATCAACTTCATTGATCCAAATACAATCTCAATCAACGGAGAAGTTCTTCATATTTCCGATTCCAAAAAATATTTATTCGAAGATTTTACAAAAATTCCGAAACATGCTATATTCCTGTTGGGAGACAACCGCAGCCATTCGACAGATTCCCGGGATTTCGGATTTGTGACAATCGACCGCGTTCAGGGAAAAGTACTTTTTAAAATATCGGCGAGAATCGAAGACGCTTCTTCAGAACACGGTTAAAAACGATTTTTCAAGAGGACTTATGATAAAAAAGCAAAATCGGATAAACAAATCGGTAAAAATAGGCAAAAAAGGAATTTTAGCGACGGCCGCGCTGGTGCTTACAGCGTCGCTGATTATTTTATTTCGCTACGCCTCGCTCATGGTCGGCAATCAATCAACCGCCGGACGAACCATGCAAATTTCCGATTATGCCGCCGAACATCGCGGAAATATCAGAGACCGAAACGGATCCTTATTGGCAACACAAACAACTTTCACTGATATTGTTTACAAAGTCCAAACAGAAGGCGATTTCAAAGAATATCAAATGGCTGCCGAGATTTTATCTTCAGTTTTAAACATTCCGGCAAAGGAAATTTTTACCGATTTGAGCAAAGGCGGGAAATACCGCCTCTATAAACGCCGTGCTTCCAAAGAAGAAATTGCAGCACTGTCGGTCAAAGTTGACGAAATCAATGCTGCCGCTTCTCAACGGAATGAAATTCAAACAGCGTCTGCGGAAGAAAAAGTTGATCGTTATCCGATTTTGCGGCTCAATCAATTTATCGAAGAGAATCAAGGCCGCAGTTATCCGAAAGGTGAGCTGGCGGCGCACATTTTGGGATTTGTTGATTTTGACGGAATTGCGCGGGAAGGGGTTGAAAAGATCTACGACGAAGATTTGTCCGCAAATAAAGTTGTCGACAGCGTTGTGATTACCCGAGACGTTTATCTGACTATCGACACACAAATTCAATACATGGCTGCACAACAGGCCAAAACGGCAATGACGGAAGAGAAGGCAGATGCGGCGATTTTCATCGTTATGGATGCTCAAACGGGAGAAATTCTGGCTATGGAAAATGCGCCGACTTTTAACCCGAATTTTTACAATAAATCAGATTCTTCTTCGCGTATGAACCGCGCCATTTCTTATGCTTTTGAACCGGGATCGGTTTTAAAAATTTTTACCGTTGCCTGTGCGTTAGATACCGGACGAATCCCTCTGAACCAAGAACTTTTCTGCCGAGCATCATATGAAATTCCCGGAACAGGCACTCCTCCGTCTGTCATTCAATGTGTAACGCCACACGGTCGGGTATTTCCGAAAGATGCCATTGTTCTTTCCTGCAATACAGCGGCATGCACATCAACGGAGTATTTGAGCAAAAATGAATTATATACAAAACTGCGCAACTTTGGCTTCGGGCAGCGCATCGGATTGGGACTCAGCAATGAAAACAAAGGAGTCCTGCGTCGTCCGTCGTCATGGTCCGGACGCAGTCTTGCAACAATTACCATGGGGCAGGAAATTTCAACGACCGCATTACAAATCGTTACTGCCGCAACAGTTTTCGCCAATGAAGGCCGCCTGCTGCGTCCCCACGTTATCAAATCTATTCGAGATTCGGAAGGAAATGAAGTGGCCGCTGCCCGTGTCGCAATTTCTGAAGAAGTCCTCTCTTATAAAACTGTTCAAAATATCCTGAAAATGATGACGGAAGGAACCGAAGGCGGATTGGCCAGAAAAACCGCTGTCAACGGAATTCGGTTAGCCTCAAAAACGGGAACCGCTCAAATTTTCGATGAACAAAATAAAAGATATTATGATGACAAGTACGTTGCATCAGCGCTAACGCTTTTTCCGGCTGAAAAACCGCGTTTTATTGTTTACGGAGCCGTTTTCTCTCCTCGGGCCGGAAGCATTTACGGCAGCAACGTCACGGCGCCGTTGGTCAGAAATTTGGCAGAGAAGTTGATTCTTTACTTGAATGTCTATAAAGAAACCGACTCTCTTTATGAAATTTCCGATAAATTAAAAACAAATCCGGCAAACTCAATTCCGACTCCAACTTCCGGAAAAGTTCCCGACTTAATCGGTCTTTCCAAACGGGATTTAATCGGACTTTACTCTAAAAATTTTAAATTTCACATCACCGGAGAGGGAAAAGTTGTATCTCAAAGTCCCGAACCAAACTCCGTGCTACAGAAAGACGCTGTCATTTATGTCGAGCTCGAATAATCGGAATCTCTGCATTGTTTCTTCAAGACAGGGTGCTTATTCCCTTTCGATTGACGGAATTCCGCTGCACTCCGTCTATGATCCGCTCCGGGAGGCCGAAAAGACCGCGGCCGCCCTCTCCTCGCAAACAGAGGCCGTCATCGTTGTCGAAAACGGTCTCGGATATCTGCCTCTGCAAATCGCCGAACAGTTTCCGAAAGCTGACATTTTAATGATTGTTCCCGATTCCTCCGTTTATACTGTCTTGCGGCAGCAATATCCGGAACTGATGACGAATTTTCCGAAAAACATCCGTATTTTAACACCTTTCAGCGAAGCAACACTCTCTCTCTTTCTTTCCGATCATCCCTCTTCAAATACCGCCCTGTTGATTCCGCCGCCTGTCGAAAAACTGTTTCCGTCCATTTGCACTCGCATTCGAGCATTGGCAAACTACCGCAGACAAATCGAAAATACCAACTCCGCAACTTTAAAAAAATACGGAAAGCGTTTTTCCCAAAACATCAAACGCACACTGCCGCTCTTCTGCGCAATGCCGCGCACGGTAATGGAGCTGAAAAACCGCGCAATCGGGCGGCCGACAGCGGTTATCGGCGCAGGTCCGACGTTGGACGACCACATCGATGAAGTGAAGAACTGCCGATCGGATCTGATTTTACTGGCTGTTGACACAGCTGCTTCAGTCTTACAAAAACACGGCATAACTCCCGATTTTGTTGTTACAGGCGACCCTCAATTTTATAACGCAATGCATCTCTTTTTTTTCAATGCAAAAGGAATAACATTGATTGCCCCGTTATCGACTTATTTTTTGAATATAAGAAAGCCGTGGAGAGAAATTCTTTTTTATGCATCGCGATTTCCGGGAGAAACAGCCGCAGCCGAAAAATATCACGTTCCTTTTCTCGGTTCGGGAGGAACGGTGGCCGCAACCGCGGTTGAAGCGGCACGTCTCATGAATCCGAAAACTGTTTTTTTGATTGGAATCGATCTCGGTTATCCTGACGGCAAAACGCACGCAAAAGGCTCTTTCTTTGAAGAAAAAGCTCTTTTCTCCGGCGATCGCCTGAATCCCGCCGAAACTCAATCCGATGCGCTGCTCCGTTCACCACTGAAAAGCGAAGCGAAAGACGGCAACGGAGCGCCGATTCTGTCAGACCAACGAATGGATCTTTACCGCCGCTGGTTTGCCGAATATGCGAAAGAGTGCATCCGCATTGATTTTCGCGGCAGCCGAATCGACGGCATGACAGTAAAAAGCCGTCTCTTTGAATAAAAAATTGTTAAGTATTTTTTGAGCTGTCCGATAATAAAAGTACAGCAGGGCGGCGTACATAATTAAAATCCGGTTGTATGCCGCTTTTTTTATGTTTTGCTGTTTTCTGCCGCCTTCGAAAATGAAACAATCAATTCCACTTCCTGTAATTGCCTTCCCGAAAGTTCGGCAATTTCTTCGGAAGACATTCCCTTTTGAGCCCATTTTAAAATTGTTTCCCGTTCAACCTCAGAGATCGGCGGTCTGACAGCAGCGTCCTCTTCGACTTCTTCTTCCCTGATCTCCCTGATCGGTTCAGCGGAATTCGACACCTTCGGAGCTTCAGTGCCTGTTTTGCGAGCTTCATAGATCGCCGCATCAAGTCGGCGAATCAGCTTTTTTGCTTCTTTTATACGATTTTCAAGTAATTCGATATTCCGAGAAGTCGCACCGTTCATATCGACGGTTAAATCATTAAAATGAGTACGAATACGGTCAATTTGATTTTCAACGCCTATATCGCGCCGCAGTTTCTGTCTTAGAAGAAAATAAATACAAATAAGACCAATAACATCTAAAAGAAGCAGCCACAACATTTCTGTCTTAACTCAGCACATCAGATCAACTTCCCGTCCTTTATCGGGATCATCAATAAAAACGATTTTCTTCTTCGCTGCAGCCGGCGCTTCTTCTTTTTTGGGAGAAGAATTTTCATCAAATTTTTTTCCGGCAGCCTCTTCCTCATCATCACGAATGGCGGAGACTCCGTTCATATCATTATCAATTTTTTTGACCCGCTCGGAACGAATCAGCGACTCGGCGATCATTCGTCGGGTTGAATCGGCGTCCGCCGCCAAAGCGGCTTGTTTAGCCATTGTTTGCTCCGCACTAACCGTATTGAGTTGAGAAAAATTCACCTGAATATCGATCGGTTGAACCGCCACTACTTTAAATCCTCTTTATTGACAGAAAATTCCTTCATTTTTATCATCGGCCCTTCGCGGAAAAAAGTAACCCATTTCAGTTCGTTGTGAACGGTATATTCGGCCGTATTGATATTGATTTTAACATTCGGATAAATAATATTTTCAACAGAAATCTCACCGTTCCCTTTTGCCGATTGAATTTCCTCGCGCAACGCGATAAACTCATCTGTCATTGTTCTGTTTTCTTCAAAAAGAGCATCCCGCTGAGTTTTCATATCCTCATAAACCGCTTTTCGTTCTTCCGTCAAAGCTCCTTTTGTTTTAATGGTCTTTTCAAAGGTCGCAATATTTAAATCATAGTTCTCGATCTGTTTCGAATTCTCCTTAATTTTATTATCAAGGAAATTAAATCGTTCTCGAGATTCGGGATTAACTCCGACCTCAAGAATTGTTTCCGTGCCTGCTGCCGTTCCGATTTCTTTGGCAATAATCGAATTGCCGGCTCTCAACTGACCGCCGTGAATTCGAGCTCTTTTTCCGTAACAAATAATTTTTCCACCGCAGTTGACTTGAGAATTGACAATCCCGTCGCTGACAACAACTCTGTCTTCCGCAAAAACAATGGAATTACCGATAAATTTCGAAATGACGCTGCCGCCGGCTCTGACAACGCCTTCTCCCTTGGTTTGAATACCGTTCGAAACAACAATATCGCCGCCGCTGACCACTTCCGATTTACCGATACTGCCGTGAATTTGAATCCCCTTGGACGCTTTGACCACATAACCATCCTCAACGTCGCCATTAATGACCACACTGCCGATGAAATCGATATTTCCGCCGGTTTTAATGGAAAGCGACCCGTTTACGTAATAAACAGGCAATACGGAGACAACACCGTCCTGCAGCAACGCCTGTCCGTCAATCAAACTGACAGCCTGTTTTTTATCTTCCGACAATTGGACATTTTCACCAATCTGAATCTGCGTTTCTTTCCCATCATAAGCCTTTAAAACCCGGTTATGAACAGTGTGCCCCTCAATTCCTTTGGTCGGTTCATGGTAAACAGCAATTACATCTCCCGCTTTCACATTTGCAATGTTAAACGCCGCTTTGAAATTGATTCGGATGTCGTCTTCATTAAAAACCGCCTTGTCTTTATTGGTATCGAATTTATACTCGACATATCCGTTTGTGCCGTGCTTGGCTTTTTCACCCCGAGCAATAACAAAAAGTTTATCATACACGGGATTTTCTGCCAACTCTCTGATAACCTCTTTTTGAATTCCGAATTTAATGTCATAAGATAAAATAAATTGATAAATCTCAGTGTAAATAAAATCCCGGCCTCCGGCTTTCGGATGACGGATTCCGACGGACGCTTCCATTTCGTCCGTTGAAATTTCCATCCAAAGCGTTCCGTCCGACAGCGGATTGTAAACAAAAGTGCCGATTTTAATTTCTTTATTTTCTTTCAATTTTAAAGCGCGTTTAATGGCAGCCTCATCAAAAGCACCGACACCTCTTTTAGCCAGTTTTTCTACAACTTGATCGTAAGTAGCCGGAGCTCCGTTTCCTTTCGGCGGACGAACACAAAGGGTCACATTCTCGTTAATACATTTAACAATGGCAATACCGTCTTGATCCGCGGGTAATCCGGTTTCCGCATCAATCAATCCATCGAGCGAGTCTCCTCCTTCCCCATCAGACTGTTCAGACTCCTCGCTTCCGGGATAAGCAATAATTATCCATTCTTTTTTTCTGAATCCCAAGATTCCTTTACTGCCTTTTTGAACAACATCGAACTGAATGCGTTTTACAGGCAAATCCAATTCTCCAGAGGCCAACCGCAGCGCTTCTTTTAACGTTGTACCCGAAGTTTTCACCTCCGCAATTGATAAATCGCGCTCCAGTGCTCCTTTTACCTCTTCTTTAAATTCAGTTAAATCCATCAAAATAAACCTTTTCGAATTCCCGTCAATTTTACTCTTAATTTCAACAGCGCTTTTGTATGCAGCTGCGAAACCCGCGATTCCGTAACATTGAGAATTTTGCCAATCTCTTTAAGTGTTAAATCGTAATAATAATAAGCAACCAAAACCTGCTTGGAATTTTCGGGAAGTTCATTAATGGCGTCGATAATCACCCTTTTGACCTCTTCCTTTTCGATTTGAACATCGGGATTCAGACTGATCGGAGATTTTAAATTTTCGTCCAGAGAAACTTTATCGTTATCATCTCCCGAAAAGTGAACTTCGTTTAAAGAAAGAACGTTGGTTCCGCTGATAGAGAGCAGCATATCTTCGTACTCTTCTTCCGAAATTTGCAGCTCATCGGCAATTTCTTTGCTGGTGCACGACCGGCCGTGCAATCCTTCCAAATGATGAATGGCACGCTCGACTTCTTTAGCCTTTTTTCTGACGGAACGAGGAACCCAATCGTCGGCCCGCAACGCATCGTAAATAGCTCCCTGAATACGGCGCACGGCATAAGTTTTAAATTTAACATCACGTTCCGGAAGAAATTTATCAATAGCGTCAAACAAACCGAATACTCCCCAGCCGACCAAATCGTCGTACTCAACCTCTCTCGGCATATTCATGGCGATTTTACCGGCGACATATTTTACCAGTGGAGAGTATTTTTCTATCAGGATATCGCGAATATGCGGCTCTTTTGTTTTAATGTAAAGAGCCCACAATTCGTCCTCATCCATCTGCAACCATTCCTGTTTTGTCATTTTCCCCTCTTTCAGCCGTCTTTATGCATTTCCGTCCTGACCGCTTTCGCAATTTCTTCGGGAGACTGAAAGGCCGCTTTAAATTTCGCGATCGAATCTTCTTCCTCTGCTTTGAATTTTCTCAACAAGGCGTCAGACATTTGATAAGGATTTTGACTATCCTTATAATTTAAATTGGATCCTTCTTCATCTTCCCGATACTTATATGCAGAAAACGCATCACCTGGAGAAAATTTGTTGAAAGACTCGGTTTCTTTTTTATTATATCCCGAATTGTCTTCGGATTCAAGAATTATTTCATCTTCGGATTCGTTTTCTTCCGCATGCGGAGTTTCATGCGGCGTATCCGACGGCGAATCCTTCAAAAATCGCGTCCAAATCGATTTTACGGCAGCAATGACCGCAAAAAGTAAGACTGCATTAAGCAGCAAGCGAAAAACGACTCCTGAAAAAGTTCCGCCGCTGACAACGGTTAAAAGAAACAGAATCAAAAATCCGCCAATCCAGAGAATCCACATGGATTTTGAAATAAAATTCAGTTTCATCGGAAACTCCTCTCAAGTCAACCGTTTTTGGCAAACATTCGCTTTAAAAACGACGTCACACCGCTGCCTTCTTTGTATTCAATATTTTCCAATCGACCGACAATGTGGCGAATGCATTCAGAAGCCTTACAACTCGGACTGAGATCGAAAAAAGGACGTTGACGCAGCACAGCATTTAAAACAGCGGGATCTTCCATGACATAACCGAGATAATCCACTTTTAAATTCAAAAACTGTCCCGCAATGCCTATGATTTTTCCGGCAACATCTTTTCCCTGTTTTACGGATTGAACCCGATTAACCAAAAGTTTAATCGAAAGTCGAGAATTATCAACTTCGCCGGCAATGATTTTGATGATACTGTAAGCATCGGTGATAGCCGTCGGTTCGGGAGTTGTAACAATCACAGCGTCGTCAGCAGCCGAGATGAAAGAAATCACATTATCGGAAACACCGGCTCCCGTATCGACAATCACAATATCCGCATTCGAAAGCTGCGACATTTCTTCGATGAAATATTCACGTTCTTCTTCGCCTAAATTGGCAATTTTGGAAAATCCGGAAGCGCCGGCAACGATCTTTACTCCATACTCTGTATCAAGAATGATCTCTTTAATGGAACGTTGACGCTCCATCAAGTGATAGAGATTGTACTTCGGAATAATCCCCATAACGACATTGACATTTGCCAACCCCAAATCAGCGTCAAGTAAAATAACCTTTTTCCCGATTTTGGCATACGCAATTGCCAGTGCTGTCGAAATATTCGTTTTTCCGACTCCGCCTTTACCGCTGGAAACGGCAATGATTCGAGTTCTGTTCCGAACTGGAGCAGCTCCGTTATTTCCTCCGCCCCGCCCTCTCATCATTTGGCGCAGTTGCTCGGCTTGATCCTGCATGGTCCCTCCTACTTAAATTGACCGGCTTTTCCAAACCCGATCAACCTGTTTAACAAAAATGTCTTTGTCGCCGCTTCGATATTTTTGGCAGCATCTTGTCCGTCAGTAAAAAAAAGTGCCGGTTTTCCCGTCTTTTTCATAACCGAAATCACCGTTCCAACCGTTGTTGTTTCGTCAAATTTCGTAAAAACAATTCCTTTATAATCAAAAATACTAAATTCTTCAATAATACGAATCATATCGGAATAACGTGTATACGCGGGAATCAAAAGCATCGGATACGCTTCCGCTTTGCACGGCTCCAAAATTTGTCTGACGTCGGCAGCCAGCGTATAGTGTGTCGGTGAAAATCCGGGAGTGTCGATAAAAATCAAATCCAAATCAAAAGCGGACGCTTCCCAAAATTTCAATTTCATATCTTCATCTTTACGAATCACCGAACAAGAAATATTCAAAAGTTCGGCAAATTTTCTCATTTGATCGACAGCTCCGATTTTGTAGTTATCGGTCGTAAAAAACGTATATTTCGCATCCCCCGCTAAAGAAGCCGCCATCTTAACAATAGTAGTCGTCTTTCCGACTCCGGTCGGACCGAGAAAAATCAGAATTTTCATCGGTTGTTTTGCCGTTTTAAAAACCGACGATTCGATTTTGATATCCGCCGCAATCCAATCGACAACTCGCTCTTTTAACGAATTTAAGCGTTTGACCTCCGATTGCGGCATTGATTCATGAATTCTTGTACAAATTTCATCGATATATTCTGGAATAAAGTCGTTTTTTTCCAGCAATGAACGAATTTCCAAGACATTTGCGTCCCATTGAGTCGATTCGGATTGATTTAAGCGACGCTCTATTTGATCCAAGCGCTCCCCTAAGCGCTCTCTCATATCTTTCATGCCGTCCAAAATTTCTTTTTCGGATCGATTCTTTTGAGCCGGAATCGCATGAAGAAGCTCCTCTTTTGATTTTTGGAACGCACTTTTTTCTTCGACGACCAAATAACCTTCCGCCGAATAAATTTTTTTTGTTCTTAAAAACCCTTTATACTTTTCTCCCCATTTCGTAATTTTATAACCTCTCGGAGTGTAAAGAGTATTCAGCGTATCCAAAACCTCTTCTTTTGACGTTCCTTCAATGGGACCGAATGCCGTCATTCGAGCGCCTCCTTCAAATCAATTGAAATGCGGGCAATTTCGATCATTTTTAAATCTCCCGCCTCACTGATGGAGAGTACGGGAATCGAAGAAAAATCTTTACCAAGCAAAGACCGTATGACGCGTCTCAAATCGGCCGTTGTCAAAATTAAAGGGAAGTAACCGCGCGCCGTGACGTCTGCTACTGTATTTTGTAATGCAGTCATAAACCGGCTCATCACGGGAATCGGAATCAAATGCTTGATTTCAAAACTGTTATTTTCCATGTATAGCCGCAGCAGATAATTCTGAAAATCCGGAGACAAAGTAATGCAATTCAATACATCGTCCTGATCCAAATATTTTTGCGTTAACTGCGGTCCCAAAGACTGTCTGACTTTTTCGGAAAGATAATCCGCATTATCGCCGAAAAGATCGATGTATGTCAAAATCGCTTCCGCGATTCCGCCGACATTGCGGATAGAAACACCTTCGGAAATCAAATTACGAAACACTTTTTGAATCAATGTCAGTGAAACAGGGCGGGAGATGATTTTGTCATAAGCGGCCGCATTGTCCTGCTTGATCGATTCCAATAAATTCTGCACTTGCTGCAAAGTCAGCAGATCGGCGGCGTGCCGTTTCAGAATTTCCGAAAGGTGCGTCACGATTGCAGTTGAACAATCGACAACGGTATAACCTTTTTGTTCCGCCTCTGCGATTTGGTCGGAATTAATCCAAACTGCCGGCAGCTGAAACGACGGTTCGACTGTCTTCTCTCCCAAAATCTCTTGACCGTCGGAAGACGAACCGATCGCCAAAAGATAACCGTATTTCATCTGTCCTTTTCCGTAAGGATTTCCGTAAATTTTAATCCGATATTCATTAGGATCCATCGAAAGGTTATCTTTGACGCGGACTTTCGGAATGTACAAACCGAATTCATTCAAAAATTCAGAACGAAGGCTGCGGATACGGTCTAAAAGTTCTGTTTTCTTCTCCGTCCCGGACGAAACCAACGGAACAAGCCCGTATCCGATTTCAACAGAAATCGGATCCAACGGCTGAACCACTTCCTGCTCCTGCTGAGAACCTCCGGCCGCACTCTCCGGCGTTTCATTCGAACCGTCGGACGAATCCGCCTGCGAATCCTGCTGCCAAACGCGGTACGCAATATAAAACAAACCGAGCGCCACCGGAATTAAAATGTACCACGGAAAACCCGGAATCAGAGCCATCAAAAACAGCAGCGCCCCAATAATGATATACATAATCGGATTGACGCGAAACTGCTTTGACACGTCGGCCGGGAAACCATCTTCCGATTCTCCTTTGGTGATGATGATACCGGAAGCAACCGAAACCAATAGCGCCGGCAGCTGAGAAACCAAACCGTCGCCGATTGCCAATCCGATGTAATTGGAGAAAGCCCCGCTCCAACTTTCGCCGTGAAGAAAAACTCCGACAATCAAACCGCCGACAACATTAATGACAGTAATCACCAAACCGGCTTTGACGTTTCCGGAGACAAATTTCGAAGCTCCGTCGAGAGTTCCGAAAAGATCAACCGATCTTTGAAGATCTTTTTTCCGGCGTTTGTATTCACTTTCCGTAATGTGACCTTGCGCAAATTCATTTGTCACATCCATTTTATCGATTTGCATACTGTCCAATTTGAAACGAGCCCGAACTTCGGCCGATCGAGTCGCTCCTTTCGTAATAACGACCAACTGGACAATCATTAAAATGGCAAACATAATGAATCCGACCACCAAACCAACGGTTCCTCCGCTGCCGGTCACGAAGGTTGAAAACATCCGAACAATGCGGCCGTCAAATTCGGCACCCTGAGTCAAAATCAATCGCGTCGAACTGATATTTAAACCCAATCCGAAAATAGTCGACAATAGAAGCATCGTCGGAAAAACATCAAAGTCGATGGCTCGTTTCACGTTCAACGCTAAAAGCAAAATCACCAACGACAAAGCGATATTTAAAATCATTAAAAAATCCAGCAACGGCGTCGGCAGAGGCAGAATCATCATCAAAACGCAGACAACAACGCAGATCGATAATACGACTGTCTGACGCACGCCTTTAAACGCCGAGAAAAAATTCATGAGTGTAGAAGAAAACGATTTTCGCTCTTCCGCCATCAACCGACCCCCTCTGCTCCCGCATTTGCGTATTTGTAAACAAAATATCGGTAAATTCCGACCAAAGCTTCGTGAAACGAAGGCGGAACGGTTTCACCTTGTTTCACGTTGGCGTAAATGCTTCTGGCCAACGGCTTATTTTCCACAATCGGAACATTAAACTTTTTGGCAACTTTTTTGATCGTCAACGCATTGAAATCCGCCCCTTTCAAAACCAAACGCGGCGCCTGATCTTTTTGAGGATCATAAGCCAACACGCAGGCGAAGTGCGTCGGGTTGGTGATGACAACATCAGCTTCTTTTACGGCGCCTTCGATATCGCCCGCCAGTAAACGATCATGCTGTTCGCGGATTTTTTGTTTCACCATCGGGTTTCCTTCCGTCTCCTTCAATTCATCACGAAACTCCGTCAATGTCATTTTCAACTCTTCTTCATACTGTTTCTTTTGAAAAAACCAATCAGGAATCGAAAACGCCAGCAGAAACAACGCCGCCTCAACGGCAATTAAAACAGAAACCGTAAAAACTGAATGCAAACCGTTTTCCAACGGATAACGAATGGCCTGAACAAATTCCGGCCAATACAGAAAAACATTGGCCACCGCAATTCCGCTGATGCAAACGACCTTCACAAAAGTTTTCATTAAGTTAAACGCAGCCTGCCGGGAAAACATTGCATTTTTTAACCGGTCCCATTTCGGAAAAATACGATCCGCCTTCGGAACCAGCGGTTTCCCCGTCACAAAAAAACCAACCTGTCCGATATTGGTCAAAAGCGCAACGGCGACACTGATGAGAAAGAGAGGAATCACCGCTTTAACAAACTGCAGCGTCATAAAACCGTAAGGTTTTAACGAAAAAACAGCGTTCCATTCAGTAATGTTCGAAAAGTAAAATCGGCAGGTATCAAGCATGATTTTCATCATATAGCCGCCAGAAATAAAAATCGTCACAACACATGCCAGCAGCACCACTGCGGAGACCATATCCGCCGACTTGGCAACTTTACCCTCTTCCCGCGATTTCCTTTTTTTAACTTCCGTTGCATCAAACGTCCGCCCTTCATCTTCAGCGGATGCAAACCATTGCAAGTCAATCCGAGATGCAACGGACTCAAACGACGGTCGCTCTCGGAGAAAGAAATAACTTCGATGCATTGCTGACAAATCATTACGGAACGGCATTCAACCCTCCTTTATAGAAGACCGTTCCGAGATCAATAAAAAGACGATTAAACAAATACGAAAAAAAATCAATCATAACGGGGAGCGCCAAAATAATCAGGAAAAAGGCAACCGCAATATTAATCGGAAAGCCGAGCATCAGCAAGTTCATCTGCGGCGCTGCTTTAGCCAAAAGCCCCATTGTCAACGACGCTATCAATAAAGTACCGATAATCGGAACAGCCGTGACAAACGACTGCCGCATTAAAACATCGACAAGGCGGACAAAAAAATCGGAAGCGTCCTGACGAATCAGCATAAAATCAGGCGCCGGCAACCGACGGAACGATTCATAAATACCGCCTAAAAACAAATTCACAAACCCCTTCGTTGAGACAAAGAGATAAAGCGCCGCTAAATTAAAAAAATTGCCGATCAGCGGCATCTCATCCTGACTCAACGGATCAAAGACGTCAGACGCTGAAAGCCCCATCTGAATCGTAAAAAGCTGACCGGCCATCTGAAAAATCACAAAGTACGCGTAGACAAGGAACCCCATCATCAAACCGATTACGATTTCCGCCAGCATAAAAAAGACAAAAACCGACAGCGTTTGCGGCGTCGGATAAAACCCGAGCGCGACGACCGGAGGCAAAATCACAACAGAAGTCAAAAACGCCAAAGCGGCGCGCACCAAATACGGCACTCCGCCGGCCGACATCATCGGAATCACTGAAAAAAACGCCAGCATCCGCGCAAAACAAAAGAGAAGAATAAAGGAATGTGACAGCAGATACCCCAAACTCATCTATATTCCCGCAATCCGCGGAATCATTTCAAACAAATTCCGCGTGTATTCTCCCAGCATATTCGACATCCAGACAAACAAAACAACTATCACCAATAAAACGGCAATGATTTTGGGAACAAAGGTCAGCGTCTGCTCTTGAATGGTCGTTGTCGCCTGAAAAATGGAAATCACCAAACCGACAATCACGGCAGCCAGCAGAGACGGCATCGAAACCAGAAGGATATAATAAATCGCTTCGGAAAAAAGGTTAGCAATTGCTGTAACGCTCACACCCTCCCCCTACCTAAAACTGATCATCAATTGCTGCGTTAGCAGCGTCCAGCCGTCAACCATAACGAAAAGCGCGATTTTAAACGGCATAGAAATCATTACCGGCGGCAACATAATCATTCCCATCGACATCAAAATCGACGCAACAATCAAATCAATAACGATAAACGGTAAAAAAATCAGAATCCCGATTTTAAATGCAACCGTCAATTCATTCAGAATAAAAGCGGGAATCAAAACGTGCGTCGGAACATCAGAGAGGTTATTCGGTTTCGGCAGATCTCCCATCCGCATAAACAGGGCGATATTATCGTGATTCCCTGCCATTTGACGGTACATAAAAAGGCGAATCGGACTTTCGGCTTCTTCAATCATCTCAGCCGTTGTCAATTCACCCTCTGTATAAGGAATATAAGCCTTGTTGTAAATCTCTGACAACGTCGGCCACATAATGAAAAGCGAGAGAAAAAGCGCAATGCCCATAACGACCTGATTCGGAGGCGCCGACTGCAGAGAAAGTGCTCTTTTAATGAAGTCAAAGACAATCGCCAGTCTCAAGAACGAAGTCATCAAAACGATGATTGACGGTGAAAGTGTGATAATGGCAAGTAAAAGAATGAGTTGAATAGAAAGCGCCGTTTCCTGATTATTCTGCGGCGAACGCACAGTCATATCAATAAACGGAATCGCCAAATTTTCCGATTCTGTCCGCGTATCAAGAGCAGATTGCGCATAACCGTCTGATCCTAAAAAGACCGACGCGCAAAATATCAACAAAAAGAGAAACTTCTTGCTCATAGTCCTCCCATTGGAAGAATTATAACATATTTCCCTGCAAGAAGCTACATTTTTTTAAATTTATCGCCCTGTTTTTTCAGACGCTCGCCCATTTTACGCGCCGTTTCGTCCATTGAAACGCGAATTTTCGATTTTTGAACAGCGCTCATCAACCGTTCCTGAAATGTCTGCGGCTCAGTTGGAATCGAAGAAACGTACAGTTCGATCGATTGAATCATTTCGGGATCTTCGATTTTTTCTAGAAGTGTCACCTCGTTATCCGCCGATGCCAAAAAATAGTATGAAGAACCGGCTTTGACGATGTGAATATAACGGCTGCCGAACAGCGACTCAGAGGCCAACACACGAAAAAATCCGCCTTCAGGCGAAACGGTCGGTTTTGTCAGTCTTTTAAAATAACGGAATAGAAAGAAGAAAAGCAGCGCAATCAGCAGAAGACCGAAAATCATGCTGACAACCGGCCGCGCGCCGATTCCGCCGCTTTCAAAATTTTCATCGACAGTTTCAGTCGAAATCGATAGGTTCTCTTCGTTAATCTCCGTTTCCGCTGCGGGCGCAACGGGTTCTCCGTCTCCGCTGTTCTCCTGCGAAAAAAGCGGCAGACAGAAAACAATCAGAAAAATAAGAATAAAGCATTTTTTCGTCAATTCAACGACCTTACATAATGTCGGAAACCCGCTCCATCGGCGAAATGATTTCCGTAACACGCACACCGAAGTTCTCGTCAATAACGACAACCTCTCCTTTAGCGATCAACTTATGATTGACCAAAATATCAACCGGTTCGCCGGCCAGCTTATCCAAAGCAATGATGGTTCCTTCTCCCATTTGAAGGATATCCTTAATCAACCGTTTTGTACGTCCCAATTCGACAGTCATTTCCATGTAAACGTCCATCAAAAGGCTGATATTGCTCTGTTCGGCAGGCGTTAACCCGGAAACGTCCGTTAAACCGGAAAAGACAGCGGGATGCACCGCCCCGACTTGATTAACGGGAGAATTTTGAGCGGCAGCTTGACCGACATTCGCGCCGACGCCGGAAACGGGTTGATCGTTCATATTTAACATGTCCTCCAAAGAGTTTTTTTTCGTTGGCGAGGCGCTGCTCTTTTTGAGCATAACCCTGGCAACCGAATCCGCGTACAGCTCATATAATTTACCGTCTTCGAATCCGTTGATTTTCAAATCGTAAGAAACCAAAATAAATGATCCCTTCGGAAGTCCGATTGATCCGGAAAGATTCAAATTACCGTTAACAGCGTCAGGCGTCAACGAAACTCCCTCTTTCTCCATTTCGGTGACAACGGCCGAGTTGAAAAGATTAATCACCTCGCCGATAGCTGAAACGGTGGCTTCCGAAATTCCGTCAAGCGTCTGCCCCATCATTTTTTCGGCAATGACGCGTGCGGTCTCTTTCGAAAAAAGATAAAGATGACTGTTTTTTTCAAATCCGCTGAAAGAAGCGTTAAAGTAAACCACTTCATCCGGCAACTTAGTTAAAATTGACTCAGAATCGACTTCTGCGACCTCGATTCCCTTGAGCGTTACGGACACGCCGGTCAATGTCTCCAGATTTTTTACGTATTCGTTCTGTATTTTACGCGGAATGCTTTCAAATTCAGCTTTGATTTGCGAAGCGGGGGGCGCTTTTTTTGCGGCGGCCGACTTCGAATCGAACGAAGGAATGCCTTGCAATAACGCATCGATTTCTTCTTGACTTAAAGAACCGTCACTCATTTTCTTCTCCTTCTGCTTGCAGCTCATCGAATTTGTCGCGGTCGTTGTCCTCCAACAGTCCCGTGATTTGAACCGCCATTTTTTTACCGACAATTCCCGGCTTACAACGGAATTTGTTGCGGTTTCCGATTTTCAAAATAATTTCTCCGTCGTAACGGACGCCCGGCAACCGGACAAAGTCGCCGGCTTTTAAATTGACAACATCTTTAACCTTAATGTCTAAACTGCCGATTTCAGCAATCAAATTAACGTTGACATTTGAAATCCGCGAACGGAGAATATTTAAACTCTCTGTCGTACCGCCGCTGCGAACCGAGGCGTACATATACTGCGCCGACAATTTGGAAATAATCGGTTCAATAGTAATATACGGGATGCAGAGATTAATCATCCCTTCGACATCGCCGATTTTAGTTTCCAGCGTTACCAATACAACCATTTCCGACGGCGGAACAATCTGTGCAAACTGCGGATTGGTTTCAATGTTTCCCAAACGCGGTCTTAAATCGATAACCTGACCCCACGCCTCGCGCAAATTTCCGAGGATTTTGACAATAATCCCCTCCATGACAGCCTGTTCGATATCGGTTAAGTCGCGCTGCATTTTGAAGTTCGTTCCGGCGCCGCCGAAGAGCCGATCGATAATGCTGAATGTAATCGACGGATCAATCTCCAAAACTGCCGAACCTTTCAGCGGATCCATGTTGATGATACCCAAAGTCGTATGATTCGGAATCGAGCGGATGAACTCCTCGTACGTCAGCTGATCAACACTGGCTACGTGGACATTAATCAAACAACGCAACTGAGCCGACAAAGAGGTTGTTGTCAAACGCGCAAACGTTTCGTGCATAATTGAAACGGTGCGAATCTGATCCTTTGAGAATTTGTCGGGACGACGGAAATCGTAAATTTTGATTTTCCGCTTATTGGCTTCTCTGCTGTAATTGGTATCCTCCATTTCTCCGGAGGAGATGGCTTTGAGAAGTTCGTCTATTTCGTCCTGACTTAATGTATCACTCATGGCGAATCCTCTGCCGTTACATTTCGATAACGGTCTTTTCCGTAATTATGACGATATCAATACCTTTACCGCCGATGATATTATTGATTTTTTGCTTCAATTCTGCGGCGATTTTCGCTTCGTCATTCAACTCATTAACCCGTTTTTCCGAAAAATACTCGCGTACTTTAGCTTTAATATACGGATTCTGACTGACCAGCGCCGTCTGAATTGCTTTGTCGTCCTGTTTGTATCCCAACTGCACGCGAATAACAACCGTATACGGCGTCGAATCTTTTGTCGAAACACGAATTTCTCCGATACCATCGTACCAAGAACGCACAGGCTGAACGCCGTCATAGACAGAAGACTGAGATTGCCGGCCCGCTCCATCGCCGCGATTCATGATATAATTTACACCGACATTGATGGCGGCAACAACCACCACACCGACAATAATCAACAGAACCCATTTTAAAACGGTGACAATCAATCCCAAAAAGGAACGGTGCGCACCGCCGAAACCCGTAGGCGAATTTGAAGTTGACTCGTTTTCCAATTCTTCATTGTCCATATCGGGCATAAAGCACCTCCCGTAAAAACATACCTATTATATTATCGTTATTTTCCGAAAAATTTTAACAGATTTTTCGCCCTTTGCCAAGATTAAAAATCATATTTTGTATTCAGATGTCCGTCAGAGAGAATGACAATGTCAACACGGCGGTTGTACGCCTGCCCCTCAGGCAAATCGTTGTCTTCAATCGGAACGGTATCTGCAAAGCCCGCAACTTGAAAGCACGATTCATCGACATTGTAATCAACCAAGTAACGCAATACGTTGATAGCACGAGCAGCGGAAAGTTCCCAGTTGTTTTTGTACGGACTGTCAATCGGCGGAGCGCTGCTGTCCGTATGCCCCTCAATGCGGACTTTTCGGCCGTCCGCGTGCTCCCGAATAATTTGCGCAGCTCGCTGCAGAACATCGCGCGTCTCTTCAATCTTAACTTCAGCGGAACCCTCTTCAAACAAAAGATCGCCGGCAATCGTAATCACCAAACCGCGTTCATCCGCCTTAACCTTCATCTTTTTGATTTCTGTGTCGGTTTGAAATTCACTGACAGCGCGTTTGCGGGCATCGGACAGCGAGCGGCCTTTTTCCAGCGACGGCAAACTGTCGACAGTATTTCCCAATTCGGCCAGTTTTCCTTCTTCAAGCGTATTGCCGCCGGACATCATGCCCATGCCTTTGAAGGCGGAAAGAATGACTTGAACGTCTTCGCCTTTGGCGGTTTCAGCCGAGTACATCAGAACGAAAAAGGTCAACAGAAGCGTTACCATGTCTCCGTACGTCGTCATGTACGCGGGAGCCGGCATATCCTCTATTTTCTGCTTCTTTTTTCTTTCTGCCATTCCTTAAACTCCAGCCGTTTGTTCAAAAATCGATCGCTCTTTTGGCGGCAGGAAGGCGGCCAGTTTCATCTGAATCATTCTCGGGTTATCTCCGCCTTGAATTGAAAGGATTCCTTCAATCATGATTTCTTTCATCATGACTTCAGAGTCGTGACGGCCCTGCAGCTTGGTTCTCATCGGCAACAAGAAGAGATTCGCCATAACCGATCCGTACAAGGTCGTAACGAGTGCCAACGCCATACCGGAAGCGAGGTTTGACTGATCTTCCAAGTTCGCCAACATTTGAATCAAACCAAGCAGCGTTCCGATCATACCAAACGCCGGACCGACACCAGCCCACAAGTTGAAAAAGCCGATAGCCGAATTGTGACGGTCTTCCATCTTATCCAGCTCAATAAACAGCATATTTTTGATGATTTCAGGATCGGTTCCGTCAACCGCCAACTGAATGCCTTTTTTCAAAAACGGTTCGTCCAAATCTTCGATATCGTCTTCCAGAGCTAAAATTCCCTCGCGGCGCGCCTTTTCGGAAAAAGAAACAATTGTCGTGATGACGCCGGTGTAATCATATTTGTACTTTCTGAAAATAAAGCCCAAATACTTGAACATATTTCTGGTGACGGAAAGCGGATATGCGGCGACGCACGCAAAGAAAGATCCGAAGATAACCAAAACGGCGGATGCGACGTCAACGTACAGGAGCAGACTGGCTCCGGCAATGAGAATAGAAAGAATAATCAGAATAAAACCGCTGACAAAACCGATTATCGTTGCGATATCCATAAATGCTTACTCCTCGTTTTTAAAAGCTCCGATCCGTTTACGGTAATCAATGATTCTCTCTAATATTACATCATAATCATCTTTTACGACAAGTCTTTTTCCCGATAACATGGTAATGGTTGTATCGGGAGTCAGCTCAATCGACTCAATTTGATGCGGATTGAGATAAAACACCTGCCCGTTCAGCTTTGTGACTTGAATCATGACCGATCACCGTGATTCGGGTTACCGTTTCAGCGTCAGCAACTCTTGCAGCATTTGATCGGAAGTCGTTATGCTTCTCGAATTGGCCTGAAATCCGCGTTGCGTGACAATCATATCGGTAAAAGATTCAGCCAAATCGACGTTGCTCATTTCCAGCGAACCGGCCAAAAATTTTCCTTTTCCGGCAATTCCGGCAGGACCGATCAACGCATCACCGGAGTTGTTTGAAACAACATAGGTGTTGTCTCCGGCTTTTTCCAGACCTTCGGGATTGGTAAAGGTCGCCAACGCGATTTGACCCAATACGCGGCGGTTTCCGTTGGAAAAAACGCCTGTAATCTGTCCGGCATCATCGATTCTGAACGAATCCATGTATCCAAGACCGTAACCGTCTTGTCGGAATGCTTTAGTCGTCGATGTATCGGCATACTGTGTCATTGAATCCCTCGTATTGCCGATTTCACCGAGTTTCAATGTAAAGTTCAGCCGCTGAAGGTTTCCGTCTGCGTCGGGACCGGACTGTACAACCGTATAAGCGATATCCAGATTCAGTTCGCCCTCTTCATCGATGACACCGTTGCCGTCGGTAACGTTTTGCAGAACGCCGTAATTGTCAAACTGAACCGTAAATGTATTCGTCGCTCCTTCGCCGCCGACAGTCACGCCGACTGCTTCCTGACCAAGCATCGGATCGATTTCAACGGTTCCCAGCCACTGATTTTCCTGATCGGGAACACGAGTATACGTCACTCTCAAATCATGTTCGTTTCCAGCTGAATCGAAAATTGTTTTATTGACCACCCAACTGCGGTCCATGACTTCCCGCAAATCATCGGGATTCTCAATGGCCAATGTATTTTTATTCAAATTACAGGAGAGTTCGACCAATCCGGTTTGGCGCGCCGGATCTTTCTGTCCGATAGGAATGTAGAGCTCGGTCAAATCGTCCGCTGTCGAAAGAACGTCGGTTCCTTCGATATTCTGCGTTTGCCATCCCATGACCCGCATTCCGTTTGCAGGATTGACGAGAATTCCGTCTTTATCCACATCAAAGGCACCGTTGCGGGTATAAAACGAATTTTCTCCTTCACTCATGATAAAAAATCCTTCACCGCTGATGGCGACGTCTGTCACGACACCGGTCGACTGAAACGCTCCCTGCGTGTGAATTGTATCGATAGACGCGACCGACATTCCCAATCCAACCTGTTTCGGATTGATACCGCCGCGCACCTCGTTGGGAGCCGCTGCACCGCCGATCGACTGACTGATCATGTCCTGAAAATTGACGCGGCTTTTCTTAAAACCGACCGTATTAACATTGGAAATATTGTTACCAATCACGTCCATGCGCGTCTGGTGATTTTGCAACCCGGAAACACCGGCATATAAAGATCTCATCATAACGGAACCCCCTGTTTACGAGCGAACGCTCTCGATTTTATCAAAACCGTAATAATAACCGTTGATTTTCAGCTGCGGATATTCGCGGCCTTTCACCTCTTCCACAACTCCGGTGACCGTCGAATCGCCGTCGATAACCGTAACCTCTTTCCCAAGCAAAGCCGCCGATTGAGATGCAGAAATCGCTTCAGACAAACGTGTAAATCCGTTTGCCATATTCGTCATCTGCTCCAACGTCGAAAACTGCGCCATTTGCGCAATAAACTGTTTATCCTCAACCGGGGCAGTCGGATCCTGATTGGCCAACTGTTTAACCAAAATCAAAAGGAAATCATCCTTCCCCATTTCTGTTTTTGCAACCCGTTTATTATTTGCCGTTAAATCGCTGTTGAGCCCGGCAATGGTTTCTTCCAACCCAAGACGCTCTTCGGCATTAAAATAACGGTTCATCTGTACGCTCGGATTGATCCCCGACATTTCCATCATTTTCCTCCGATTAAAACGTTTTAACGCTTTATACTTCTATATTGACTCGGCTGTAATCCTCTAAAACAGTCACAACCGGCGCATGTTTTTCAACGGCACCGACGGCCTGAGCCAATTTAAACGGCATAGTGTCGGCATCATCGTTTTCCGCCTGCCAAAAATCTTCCCGAGACTCCTGACTGACAAAGACGTCAAGCGCTCCCAATTCCATACCTTGCTGCGCAAAGACCTCTTTCAAATCACCGAAAGCCGTCTGCAAAGCTTCCTTTACTATATTATTTTCGACAAAAATTCGGCCGACTATATGTTTATTTTCCAAAATCAAATTAATTTTTACGGTACCGAGCTCTTGCGGACGCAAAACCAATTTGATTTCACCGGACTGACCTTCTTTAACCAGAATTTTTGCTTCCCGAAGAATTTCTACACTGCCTTGATCCTTTAATTCGCGAATCAAATCGGCTTTCGTAATGTGGCGAATCGCTGCATTTTCCGCAATGCCGGCTTCTTTCCCGCTTTGAATCGAGGTCGGCAGCGATGTTGATTCAAACACGGATTTATCGGAGCGCAATTCCGTATTTTTCTCTTCACCTGCCGTCATTTTACCCTGCACTCGATTTTTACCGGCGTTAAGAGCCCCCTCTCCTTTTTGACCGGCTTCCTCCCGCAATACAGAAATCGTTACAATTCGGTCCAATCGGTTCGCAGTTTCAGATTCTTTGGGAACCGCCTTTGCCTTTCCGTCTGCCGCAAGCGTTTCTCGATCGGCATCGTTTTTGGTCTTTGCCTTCGCATCGGATCGGATCACGGCAGCCGCAACCGTTTCGGCTTTCCGCAGCGTTTCCGTCTTTTGCGATTCGCCGCCTGCTGCCTCAGTGTTCTTTCCGTTCAAATGCGATGAATCTGCCGCATGAAGAGATCCCTTCTGCGCTTTTTCCCCGGTGATTCGCTGACTGTTATCAGTCAATGCAATGAGAGATTGTTTTTCTTCCGATGAAATGTGTTTGAGCTCCGCACCGACGACCTTCTTTTCAGAATCGGATGAATCCTTTCCTTTTTTTGCCTCGGCGACGGAAAGAGTTTTTTGAACTTCTTCTTTATCTTTCGAAACGTCGGTTTTTCTGTCTTTATTTTCTTCAGCGACAACCGCCGCTTCCTTCTGATCGGCTGAAACATCGGATTCATCTGTCGAATCCTCGCTTTTCGAATCGGAATGAACAAATTCGTTGTCTGTGCTCCGTTTTTCGGTAACCAAAACTCCGTTCTCGTCGGGAACCACCCGATAGTCGTTGTTTTCGTTTAAAATCGATTCGTTAAAAAATTCTTCATCCCGACTGCGGGCTTGCTCCATTGCCGGCTCATAAAAATTTTCTGCTTTTTTAAGAAGTGCAGCAAATGTCATTCCGCCGTTGTTCTCTGCCGGTTCGTTCGAAACATATGTTCCGTTTTCCGATGCCGAAAACGGAAATGAGTGTTGACTTGTAACAATCAAAAGAAGCCTCCCCAAACAGAAAGGTCTTTTGCGGTCACTCCTCTATCGGTGATTGAAGACGCTTCCTGTTGATTGCTGCCACCTTTTCAGGATCCATGAGAGAAAGCCAGTAAGAACTCATACTTCCTTGATTTCTCTCTTCTGCTATTCTATCGGCACTTTTCAAAATTTCTATAACATCATAATCAGTCATTTTTTCCAAACTTTTCACAGCTGTTTCCGGCGGCATACCGAGTAAATTAACGGTAATATCATAGAATTTTTCTTCACGGCTCAAATTATCACGCGCCGCAACAGCTCTGCTCTCCTGTTCTTTCTTAAACGCCTCGGTTTCCGTACTTAAAAGCGCTGTTTTCTCATCAACCTCTTTATCTTTCAGAGAAAGCAATTCGACTTGCGCCTTTAGTTCCGACTCCCACTCATCCATCGAACTCCAGACTTTGTAAAGCCGTTCACTGTCTAAAAGATCGATTCCGGTCAAATCCACCCGCTGCGTAAATTTCGGATCGACGTAACTCCGTTTCATAAAATTCAAACGAATCAAACCCAAATAGTCAAAGGCAATCAAAGCGCCCATCGAAGCGATGACAATCAATAAGAGTAAAATAAGGATTTGGAACAATTTGCGGCTGCGATCGTTTTTGTAGCGAAGAATTTTCATTTTTTTAAACTCCTGTGATAAGTCTCGCGAGACGAAAATAGATCGTCCAGCGCTTTGTCTTCTTTCTCTTTCATTTCGGCGCGAAATTCAAGCTCACGCCGTTCTTTTAATTTTTCGAACACTTTTTTACGGTTGCGCGCCTCGCGGTAAACCGCCAACGCATTCTGCCGCCGTTCTTCCGCACAACTTAAATCGTCTTTCAGACGGAGGTTTTGAATGCGAATAAAGTCGGAGATTTGCTGATACGCCGACCAGTCGACCGCTCCGTTTTCGGGCACTTCAAAACGATCCAAAAGCGCGATGTGCGCCTTCATTTTTCCCCGAATGCGTTCGCACTCGGCTGTTTTTTTTCCCAATTCTGTGCGCGCCGATTTTTCTTCCTGTTCACGAAGATTTAAAACCGACTGAAGAGAAAACACGAATTTTTTCACGGCGTCACCTCGATGCCGGTCAAGGAGGAGGCTTCGGCGCAAATGGCGTCAAATGAAACGCTTTCATCGGTTTCCTGACAAATAAAACGGTTGATACGCTCCATCTTCTCCACCGCTTCGTCGGTCAGTCGATCCGAACCTTTAACGTAAGCGCCGACGTCAATTAAGTCTTTACGCTCTCGGTAAACGCTGATCAGAGTGCGCAATTTAACCGCCGCCTGGCGCTGCGAACGAGAGGCAACGGCACTTTCCAACCGCGATAACGACGCGGGAATGTCGATGGCCGGATACTGCCCTCGTTCAGCCAATTTGCGATCTAAAATAATGTGTCCGTCAATAATGGCACGTACACAATCGGTTATCGGTTCATCGAAATCGCCGCCTTCCACTAAAACGGTATAGATTCCGGTAATGGTTCCTTTATCGGAAGTTGCGCATCGTTCCAAAAGTTCCTGTAAAGAGGCAAAAACATTCGGCGTGTACCCACGGGAAGCGGCAACTTCTCCGGCAGCCAATCCAATTTCGCGAATCGCCATCGCCAACCGCGTCACCGAATCAAAATAGAGCATGACGTCTTTCCCTCGATCGCGGAAAAATTCGGCAATAGTCGTCGCCGTGTAAGCACCGCGAAAACGGGAGAGCGGAGTATCCGAAGAGTCGGAAACAACAATAACAGAGCGTTTCATTCCCTCTTCTCCGAGAGAATCGCGGATAAACTCCTGGACTTCCCGTCCGCGCTCACCAATCAGAGCAATCACGTTAACGTCGGCGGAAGAGTCGCGCGCCATCATTCCCATCAAAGTCGACTTTCCGACACCGCTTCCGGCAAACAACCCGATCCGCTGCCCTTTTCCTAACGGTGTAAAAAAATCCACCGCCTTGACGCCGGTCAGAATACGTTCATCGATCGGTCTTCGCGTCAAAACGTGAGGGCGGCGATTGAAGACCGAAATGTGATGCGCTACCCGCAGCGGACCTTTTCCGTCTATCGGGCGGCCGAGAGCGTCGATAACGCGGCCGCATAAATCCTCCGATGCGGGGATCGACAGCGGCCGTCCCATAGCAGCTACCAAACTCCCTTTTTCAATATGAGCAACGGATTGATACGGGAAAAGCTTGACCTCGTTTTCTTCGAATGCCACAACCTCTGCCAAAAATTTTTCACCGGTTCTTAAAGAAAGAATTTCGCAAAGCTCACCGACAGAGGCTTGCGGCCCCTCACTGATAATAATCGACGAAGTGCACTTTTTGACCGTTCCGACATATCTGACAGGATCCAATTGATCGATGAGCTCGATATATTTGTTAAACAGTCCGGCATTCGCCTCTTTTACAGCCTGCATATCCCTCCCCGCATGCCGCAGCTGATCAATTTGTCTGCGTTACCAACGGCGAAAGTTCACGGATCTTATCCTCGATCTCCCGCAACTGACTGGAAATGCGTGCATCTATCGACCCGTAATCGGTTTCCACGATACAGCCGCCTCGGTCGACGGATGAATCTTCAATAACAGTGATAGATTTCGCTTTTTCTACTTTTTTCAAAAACTGCTTCATATGCTCCGTTGTCAAAGCGGCGTCATCGAAGTTGACGCGCAACGTGACATCTGCCGAAGTTTTCAGCTTGGAAAGCGCTTTCAGCACGGTATTCACCACCGCATCTTTTTGTGACTCTGTGATAGAGCGCACCACTTTACGGACAATATTCAAAATCAGATCGACAATCAGTGATTCCGATTCGTCAATAATTCGCTGTCGTTTATCGGCAACCCCCGAAAGCATTACGTGAAGTTTATTGATCAGTCGATCGGATTCTTCTTTACCTGAATCGTATCCTTCTTTACGTCCGGCTTCAAAGCCCTCTTTTTTGGCTTCGTCGACAATCAACTGGCGGGAAGCTTCGGCTTCCGCAGCAACAGCCTCAGCGTCGGCTTTGGCTTTTGCCGCCGTTTCTTCAGCGTCTTTTTTGGCTGCCTCTCGAATTGCATCGGCTTCGGCGACCGCTTCGTTTTTCATCCGCAGCAGATCATCTTTTTCGGCAGAGCGGATCGCTTCAATCTCTTCCTGTGCGCGGCGGATCATCTCCCGTTTCTCTTCCTCAAACCGGAGGCGGAATTGATTGGCCTCTTCTTCCAACTCGGCAACCGTCGGACCGTCGTAAACGGCGACCGCTTCGGTTTCGGGTTCGCTCTGCTCGGTAAACAGTTCGGGAGGCATGATTTTCACTGCATGCTGATCCAAAGGCAATTCGTAAGATTTAAAGACATTTCTCGCCACGGTATAACTCCTTCATTTTTCCATCGACAAGTGCAGACGAAAACTAAACGATAACCTCGTCCTCTCCTGTTCGAGCCACAACAATCTCTCCTTGATCCTCCAGTTTGCGGATAATGGCGACGATTTTTTGCTGCGTCTCTTCGACGTCTTTCAAACGAATCGGTCCCAGATACTCCATCTCTTCTTTCAAAGTCTGAGCGGCCCGTTTACTCATATTCTTGAAAATCTTGTCCTGAACTTCGGCGTCGACACCGCGCAGCGCTTTCGCAAGCTCGTTGCCTTCCACTTCACGCACAACACGCTGAATTGAACGGTCGTCCAACAGAACAATATCCTCGAAGACAAACATTCTTTTTTTGATTTCTTCCGCCAACTCGGGATCGTCTTCTTCCAGTGTTTCGATAATGGTTTTTTCCGTCGAACGGTCAACAAGGTTGAGAATTTCAACGATGCTTTCAACTCCGCCGGCTGAGGTGTAATCTTCGCTGGAAAGGGTGGAGAGTTTCTTTTCCAGAACCCTTTCCACTTCGCGCAGAACTTCCGGAGAGGTTCTGTCCATAGTTGCGATCCGTTTTGCCACATCGCTGCGGTCTTCAGCCGGCAATCCGCCCAAAATTACGGCAGCCTTTTGCGGCTCCAAATACGCCAAAATCAACGCAATCGTCTGCGGATGCTCCTGTAAAATAAAGTTCATTAAATGGGCCGGATCAGTTCGGCGAATAAAGTCAAACGGACGGATTTGAAGCGAATTGGTCAGACGATTGATGACGTCAGCCGCTTTTTGAGCTCCGAGCGATTTATCCAACAACTCACGGGCATAATCGATACCGCCGGTTGTGATGAAGTTTTGCGCCATCATCAAATCTTTGAATTCAGCCAACACCATCTCTTTATCGGAGGAGTCGACGTTTTCGACTCGGGCAATTTCAAACGTCAGTGCTTCGATTTCATCTTCACGCAGATGTTTAAAAATTTCCGCTGCCACTTCGGTTCCCATCAGAACCAGAAAAACGGCAGCTTTCTGTCGTCCCGTCATCTCTTTTTTATGCAACGCCGAGCCGGATTTTTTTTGTCCGGCCGGTTTTCCCTGAACAGCGTCTGTATAACTCATTTTACTCCTCCACCAACCAAGCTCTAATCAACTGCGCTACATCTTCGGGATGTTCGCGCGCCATCACTTGTGCTTCACGGAACAACTCGTTCTTCTCCGCATCTTCTCCAGTCATCGGAATATTAATGGGGTTATCTAACCTGTCAAGCATAGCTTGACGCTCCATTGCCAATTGACGGGCACGTTCCTCTTCCCGTAATTTCCGCCGGCGTTCCCGCCAGTGAACAATCGTCCGAATCAAGAAAATCAGCGACAACAAGACAACTAAAGTCAACAGTGTCGCAAAAAGCGCTTGCTTAACTTTCTTCGATGTGCGATAAGCGTTGTCTTCCTGTTCAAACTCCGCCGTTCGGTCAAACTGAACGTTGCGGACTTCGACTATATCTCCGCGGTTCTGATCATAGCGAATGGCTCCTTCGACCGCAGAACGGAGGCTTCGCAGCGTTTCTTCGTCAACGGGAACATAAGAACGCTGAATACCGCCGTTTTCGGATTCAATATAATTTCCGGAAGCGTCTCGTTCCTTTACAGTAATACCGTCAATCAATACAGAAACCGAAATTCCGTTGATTTGCCACGGCGTTTTGTTGACTGTGGTCTGTTTTTTGCTGGTTTCGTAACGGCTTTCGCTCTGATCTTTTCCGTAACGTGCAACCAATCCTTGCAAGTCTTTGTATGCCGGCGGAACCTGTCCTTCCACACCGGCCGGCCCTTCGGGATTAAATCCCGTACCGTTGTACTCTTCATTATTGACAACCGATTCAACCAACACTTTTTCGATGATCTGTTGATCGTCATAAGGCGTATCGGGATTGTCAGCCTTTAAAATGATCGGGAGGATTTCGTCGTAGATATACGACTCTTCATTAAATTGCATATCGATTTCAACCGGCGAAATACTGATACGCGACGGAGGAATCGGAGCGCTGCCGACTCCATTATTTGTCAAAACCCGTTTGACTTTCTCATAAAGAAGCTTTTCGGCTTTTTGTTTAATTTTCAGCTGTGCTTCCGTCAAATGAAGGCGGTCGACAACTTGAAAGTTTTTGCTGTTGAGCTCAATACCGGAGTTATCGGTAATGGTGATATTCTCCCGATCGATACGGGGAATGGCACGCGTCACCAGCCGTTCAATTCCTTCGATTTTGGCGCGGTTTGTTACCAGATCGGATGAAAACGACGGAGTGATGACAACAGACGCTGTAACCGGTTTATTGTCTTCGGCAAACAACTCCGTTTCCGGCATGGCAATCTTTACGGAAGCGTTATCAACGTCGTCAAGCGACTTCAACAGCGCTTCCAAATCTTTGGCAATTGCCAAACGGACTTTCTCTTTTTGTTCAAAATCGGTAACAGTAAATTGATTGACGTTAAGAAAACTCCATACGTCCATATTGGAAGGCAGCAATCCTTCCTGAACGACAACGGCTTTCAAGCGACGGGCAACGCGGGAATTATCGACATAAATGCGTCCGTCGGCTGTCGTCGTAAACGGTACGTTTTCCTCTTCCAGGCGAGTGACAATCCGTTCAAACGCCTGCGTGTCGTTGATCGGCGCATTAAAAAGAGAAACTCTCCCGTCCTGTGTGGAAACGGTTCCCAAGACAATGACCGCGACGACAATGAGAGCGATCACTCCGCCGAAAATCCCCTTCTGAACTTTCGACCATTTATTCCATTGGTTTTTTGCCTTATCGAGCGCAGCTTTCAACTTATCGTTCATTTTCCCTCCCAGATTGAATGCAGAACGATTTATCCATTATATTATAACCTGTAATCGGATTTACCGCAAGTTAATTATTTCTTTATAAGCACGAATGACGCCGTCGGTCACCGCCTTCGTCATCGTAACCGCCATATTGGCTTCGGCAACAGCGATTGTCACATCGTGATGATCGATGCTTTGCGGATCCAAAATAAACTGCTCGCTCATGCGTTCGCTTAAATTGACAGTATCGCTCGCTTTGTCCAGCAGCTCAGAAAAAGTCTTTCCGAAACTGACGTCAACGACAGTTTTACCGTTCTCTGTGTAATTGTTTTCCCTTCCTAAGTGCTGAAAGGTAACGGCGCGGTCAAACGCACTCCCCAATCCCGCAACGGAATTCATATACTCCTCCTTTTATTTAATGTCCATCGCTTTGGTGAACATCGATTTAGCGCCATTAATCAGTGAGACGTTGGCTTCATAAGCACGCGACGCCGAAATCATATCGACCATCTCTTGTACAACGTTGACGTTCGGATATTCGACGTAACCGGCTTTCGGTCCGGTTTTATACGCATCCGGATGGTACGGATCGTAAACCAACCGTGTCTGACTGTCGGTATCTTTCTCGATTTCCACCACTTCCACGCCTTTTCCCAAACCGTTGTCCAACGACTTAGGCAAAAACGGCGAATTCCAGTAAGCGCCTTCGTTTTTGGCCTGCAAAATCACGCGGCTGCGGCGAAACGGTCCGCCGTCAACCGTTCTTGTCGTATCGGCGTTGGCAATATTATCGGAAATAACGTCCAAACGCATTCGCTGAGCTGTCAGACCGCTGCCGGCCGTACTCAAAGTCGTAAAAATTCCCATTTACAGCCCCCTCATCTCGACGTCAACGCAGTCCGGATGTTATTGAACATCGCCGACACAGAATAAGTCATCATTTCGTAACGAAGCTGGTTATTCAAAGCTGACATACCTTCTTCTTCCAAATTGACATTGTTGCCGTTGTTGTCCGCCTGAGACAGATAATCAAGCGACCGAATCGGTTTTAAGGTTGAATACGGTTCCGGATCCTGAAAAGCAAAACGGCACTCTTTTGCACGGTCGAAATCGAGCGTATACTTTCCGTTGCGCTCCAACTCCAAACGACGCAGCAGCTCTTTTTCGAAGTTCACTTCGGAACGTTTGAAATTCGGCGTCTCAGAATTGGCCATATTGTTAGCAATGACATTGTGACGTAAGACCGCCGTATCCATCAGGCGGTGCATAATGTCCAAATTGCGTCCGAATCCGGTTTCGATAAACATTTTCGGTCTCCTCTTCTTTATCTTATCGGAAGGAAATTCCGTCTCCATAACCACATTTTATAAAATATAAGCGGATAAATCCTGCGATTCGCATAAAGCGTTCAATTTTTCGTCGACCAGCGCCTCCGTGACCGTGTAAGCGCGGCCGCTGTAAGTCTCCGCCTCAAACGACAGATCCTCGAGTAAACGCTCCATGATGGTGTAGAGCCGCCGCGCGCCGATGTCCTCCGTGTTGCGGTTAACCTGCGCCGCAATTTGCGACAGCCGCCGGAGCGCCGCCTCTTCAAAATGCAGCGCAACGCCTTCGGTCTCCATCAGCGCCGTGTATTGTTTTACCAGCGCGTTTTGAGGCTCAGTCAGAATGCGGTAAAAATCCTCCGGAGTCAGCGATTTGAGTTCGACACGCACCGGAAGACGTCCTTGAAGTTCCGGCATCAAATCTGAAGGTTTGCTCATGTGAAAAGCGCCGGCCGCAATGAAAAGAATGTGCGATGTATCGATCAAACCGTATTTGGTGTTGATTTTGGAACCTTCGATAATCGGCAGCAGATCGCGCTGAACGCCTTCGCGGGAAACCTCGCCCGAACCGTGCCGCGCCGTCGTTGCCAATTTGTCGATTTCGTCGATAAAAATGATTCCCGACTGTTCGGTGCGCTCTTTTGCCGCTTTAATCGCGTTACCGTTTTCCACCAGCTTTTCGGTTTCCTCTTTTAAAAGAATTTCCCGTGCTTCGCAAACGGGAAGTTTCTGTTCCGTTTTGCGCTTGCCGGCAAAAATATCACCTATAATGTCGGAAATACGGCTGCCGTCGTCTCCGTCCGGCATTCCCGGAACGGCAAACATACCGGTCATTTCAAGCGGTTTATTCTCGGTGATTCGGATGCGGATCGGTGTCTGCTCGTAATCGCCGTTACGCAGCTTGCGGCGGAACCGCTCCCGAGCTTCTTTGTCCGCCTCGGTCGGCGGCGGCGAATCGGGGCGAATATTCAGCAGTAAATCGAGAATTCTTTCTTCAGTGCGCGCTTCAGCTGTTTCACGGTTGGCTTCAGCCATTTCAGATTTTACCATTTGCAGAGCCACATTGAACAGATCGCGAACCATCGATTCTACATCGCGTCCAACGTAGCCGACTTCGGTGTACTTTGTCGCTTCGACCTTCAAAAACGGAGCGGAAACCAGCTTTGCCAACCGCCGCGCAATTTCCGTTTTTCCGACACCGGTCGGTCCGATCATCAGAATGTTCTTAGGAATAATCTCCTCCGCCATTTCCGCCGGCAGTTTACGCCGACGCATACGGCTGCGCAGAGCGACTGCCACCGCTTTTTTAGCCTCGCTTTGACCGATAATAAATTGATCCAACGCAGCGGCAATCCGCGTCGGAGTCAGCAGCTCCCACTCTCCGGTCATTCCAGCACCTCCAGTGTCAAATGTCGATTCGTGTAAATGCAGATGCGGCCAGCCACAGCCAGCGATTTTTCCGCAATTTCGGCAGCGCTCCAATCGGAGGCTTCCGCATACGCCAATGCGGCGGCATAGGCAAACATTCCGCCCGAACCGATAGCGGCAATCCCTTCTTCGGGATCGACAACGTCGCCGTTCCCTGAAATCAACAGAATCTTCTCTTTATCGGCAACCAGAAGCATGGCTTCCAACTTGGCCAGCGCCCGCTCCGTCCTCCATTCTTTTGCCAGCTCGACGGCTGCACGAGTAATGTCGCCGCCGGTTCCCTTTAAGTGTTTTTCGAATCGGTCGGAGAGTGTGAAGGCATCCGCCGTTGCGCCGGCAAATCCGACCATGACTTTTCCGTCATAAATTTTCCTCACTTTGCGGGCATTCCCTTTCATAATCGTGTTGCCCAGCGTTACTTGGCCATCGGCTGCCATAGCGGTTTGCGCACCGCGTTTGACGGCGATAACGGTTGTTCCGTGAAATTCCATTCAGTTTCTCCCCTTTTTCCCGCTTCCCGCATGGGGATGCGCGGATGAATAAACATCTTTCAGACGATCCAATTCGACATGAGTATAAATTTGCGTCGTCGACAACGAACTGTGACCGAGCATTTCCTGCACAATGCGGATATCGGCTCCGCGGTTGAGCATGTGCGTTGCAAACGAGTGTCGAAATGCGTGGGCACCGACCGATTTTCCGATCGTGCCGTTTTTCATCAGCCGCTCTCCGATGATGAAATGAACTCCGCGCGGCGTCAACCGCTTCCCTTTGCTGTTGATCAGCAGCGCCTCATTTTCTTCCCATCCGTGCGCCCGTTCGTAAGCGCTCCTAAACAGGGAATAGTCACGGTACGCTTCCTTACAGAAACGGCCGAGGCAGACCACTCGCTCCTTCCTACCCTTTCCGACAACTGTCATCGTATCGCCGGCTCGTCGAAAATCACGGCTGTTCATGGCGATGATTTCGCTGATTCGGCAACCGGTCGAATAGAGCAATTCAAAGAGAAATCGATCTCTTGATGAGGCAAAATCGACGGGCTCAATTTCCAACAGAGAATTCATCTCATCTTCAAAGAAAAAACGCGGCAATTTCCGTTCGGTTTTGAAGTTTTTAATTCCGGCAAACGGGTTGTTTTGGACCGTTCCGTTTTCTTCCCAAAACCGATAACACCCTTTAACCGCCGACAGCAACCGATTCACGCTGACCGGCGACAATGAGCGGACTTCAGTCGACATCAGAAAACCGCGGGCATCGGCGGCCGAAAGCGTTAAGAGGTTCAATCCATTGCGCTCGCAGTACGCCTCCAATTTAGAAAGATCCCGGCGATACCCGGTAACGGTTCCGTCGGAAGCGCCGCGCAGCAGACTCAGTGATTCAAGAAAATTCTCAACGTTCGTCTCCACTTTCTTCATCCCCGCTGTCATAATGTAAAAAATCGCATTGGTCGTTGATACAGGCGCGGTAAACGCCGTGAACTTTATCGCTCTTTTCGACCAAAAATTGTCCGCACTTCGGGCACTTCTGTTCTGTCGGTTTGAAATATGAAATAAAGTCGCATTCCGGATAGTTGGTACAGCCGTAAAATTCACGGCCGCGACCGCCGGCTTTTTTGCGCGCTACAATTTTTCCGCCGCATCCTTCACGCGGACAGTCTGCCAACGGAATGCTTTGCGTATTGCGGCACTCCGGGAAGCCTGAACACGCCAAAAAGAACCCGAACCGTCCCAATTTTTTCACCATTGGACGGCCGCACTTTTCGCACACTTCATTCGTCGGTTCTTCCAAAACACCTTTGACCGACTCCAACGTCGACTGAACCTTTTCAACTTTATCGTGAAACGGTTTGTAGAAATCACCGATCATTTTATGCCAATCAAGCCGCCCTTCTTCGACTTCATCCAATCGATTCTCCATCTCTGCGGTAAAATCGACGTTAATGGTTTCCGGAAACTGTTCGGTCAGCAAATCCGAGATAATTTTGCCGAGAACAGTCGGCTGCAACTGTTTGTTTTTTCGGACGACGTAGTACCGGTCGAGCAGAACCGAAATAATCGGCGCATACGTCGACGGCCGGCCGATTCCTTTTTCCTCCAACATTTTCACAATGGAGGCGTCAGTGTAGCGGGAAGGACCCTGGGTAAAGTGGCGGTCTTTTTTCCATTCAACAAAAACGAGCGTTTCGCCGATTTTCAAATCGGGAATGCGCTGAGCCTCTTCGTCATCTTTGCTTTTGAGAAGTTTGCAGACCGCCGAGAAACCTTTTTCGCTGACCGATGAACTGTGGCAACGGAACTCTGCAGCTCCGCTTTTCACGGTGTAAGTCGTCAGTTGGGTTTCAGAGTTTGTCATCTGACAGGCAACAAAACGCTCCCAAATCAGCGTATACAGTTTCTGTTGATCGCGGTTTAAGGAGTCTTTCACCTTTTCCGGTTCGTAGGAAACATAAGTCGGCCGAATCGCTTCGTGGGCATCCTGAGCTTTCTGCGAGGCTGCGTAACTCCGCGGTTCGGAAGGCAGCGCTTTCGGATAGTGCTCTCCGATATATTTTCGGACGTCGGCAATCGCGGTTTCGGAAATACGTGTTGAATCGGTTCTCATGTATGAAATCAAACCGACCCGATTGGCTCCGATATTGACGCCTTCATAGAGCTGCTGCGCAATTTGCATTGTCTTACGTGATGTAAAACCCAACCGATTGGCAGCCGCTTGCTGTAGAGTCGAGGTTGTAAACGGCGGTTTGGGTTTTTGCTGTTTTTTTCGGATCTCCTTTTCGGAAACGGTAAACGAATCGATCGGAACGGAATCGGTGACAGAGTCAACTTCGGATTTCGATTTTGCTTCAAATTTTTTATCCTGCCACTTGAAAAGAGATGCTTTAAACGGAGTTTTTCCCTTATTTAGAAGCGCATCTACGGTCCAGTATTCTTCCGGAATAAAGTTTTCGACCTCTCTCTCCCGTTCGCAAATCAACCGCAGCGCCACGGACTGAACGCGGCCGGCGGAAAGTCCGTTTTTGACTTTTGCCCACAAAATCGGCGAAAGGTTGTAACCGACCAATCGATCCAGCACACGGCGGCCTTTTTGGGCACACACTTTATTTTCTTCAACTTCCCGCGGATGACGAACCGCTTCCCGAATGGCGTCGGGGGTAATTTCATTGAAAACAATTCTGCGAATCGTCTTGCCCGGAAATTTTTTCAGAATCGCATTGCGAATGTGAAAGGCAATCGCCTCTCCTTCACGATCGTTATCGCTTGCCAGCAACACTTCATCCGCTCGGGAAACCATCGACAGTAACTCCTTCAGCCGCGGCCCTTTTCCCCGAACAGTGATGTATTGCGGTTCAAAATCGTGTTCTATATCGATAGCCATTCGCGATTTTGGCAAATCGACCAAATGGCCCATCGATGCTTCGACTTTATATCCGCTGCCCAAATATTTTTCAATGGTCAGCGCCTTGGCCGGAGATTCGACAATAATCAGCGTCGTTTTTTTCTTTTCCTTCGTTTTTGTGCTCTTTTCCATAAATCTCTTCATACCTCTGCAGCCAGCAATCTATATCCTGCGGTTCTTCCCAAACGGGCGCCCCCTGTTCTGCCAATCGGACGGTTCCGTCACCGTAAACATCCTCCAGTCCGGCGGAGAGAACAACAACGTCCCGGCCCTGTTCCAACGCCTGATCCGCCGTAATCAGCGCCCCCGATTTTTCGGGCGCCTGCACCACAATGCTCAACGGAGAAATTCCGCTGATAATGCGGTTGCGCTGCGGAAAACGGTATTTGCGCACCTCCGTTCCCGGCGGAAATTCGGAGAGAATAACGCCTCCGTTTTCCACAATTTTCTGCGCCAGCCGGCGATTTTCGGCAGGATAAACGGTATCGATGCCGTTTCCCAAAACAGCCGCCGTTTGTCCGCCTCCGGCTAAGGCTCCCGCATGAGCTGTTGCATCAATGCCGCGCGCCAATCCTGAAACGACACACACGCCTTTCGACGAGAGGTAGCGGCTCAATTCAAAACAGGCGCGGTACGCCTTCCCCGTCGGATAGCGGGTGCCGACAACCGCAATCGGAATAGCCCGCAACCGTTCGACCCCTCGCCCGAACAACAAAAACGGCGGATCATAAATTTCGCGCAGCAGCGGAGGATAGCGTTCATCATCCGATGCCACGACAAATCCTTCCAACCCGCTCAGCCACCGCAAATCCCGTTCAGCGGCCTTTAAATTCTCTGCCGATGCAGCCGCTTTGACACGCAGCCGCCTGCCGACAATCCCTTCAATTTCGGCGACTGTCAGCCGTTCAAAGGCCGATTCGTAGCCTTCGTAAATCTCCGACAGCAGCCGTTTTTCTTTTTCCCGCAAAAACTCCAGCCGATGCACAGCCAGCCGAATCAGTGAAATTTCGGTTTTCAGACGCCCTCCTCAGCCGTCCGATTCCAAAATCTCCTTGTTGCGGACGGCACTCGCCGCGGTTTCTTTATCCGCGTGCCGAATAATGTAATTGTATTGCTCTATCGCTTTCGCGTTATCGCCTTTTTCAACATAGATACGGGCAGCCATGTAACGGGCTCCGAATTGATCCGGATCCGCTCCGATTGCCTTCAAAGCATACTCCAGCCCCGTATCTGCATCTCCCAGTTCAAAATAATAAATCACTCCCAACCCGTAATACGCATTGGTATAAGTCGAACTCAACTCCAATGCTCGGTTGTAGTAATAAATCGCCTTTTCAAACAGCAGCGCTTTTTGACTCTCAATCGGCGACTGCTTAGCTTGAGAGGCAGCCGCAACACCGGCGTAGTAATAAAACTGCGGATAGGATGTCAGTCCGTGCAGTTTATCAAATGCCGATTCAAAGCTCTTCAAAGCCGTTTCAAACTCTCCGGCTGCGACATAACCGTATCCGGCTGCAATTCTCCAAAGCGCTTCGGTATTGGCCTCTGCCGATTCTGCGGAAGTCTCGGCAGCCGCGGCGATTTTTCCCTCCGTTTCTGTCAGAAATGCGCTCCGTTTTTCATCAGACAAAGAGAGGATGCGGTAGGGATTGAGAGCCGCCTCCAACGCCTTGTTCTCTTCACTGCGGCACGCTGATACAACAGCAATCGCTGCCATAAGAATAATGAGCAAAAAAGATTTTTTTGCAACTTTTTCCGTCTTTTTTTCCATATAATCACCCCCTCGGATGAAATTTTTCATGCTGTAAAACCAAATCTCTGTCAGCCACATGGGTATAAATCTGCGTTGTTGAAATGTCAGCGTGACCGAGCAATTCCTGAACGCTCCGTAAATCTGCTCCGTTTTGCAGCAAATGAGTCGCAAACGAATGACGCAGCGTATGGATTTTTGTATCCAAACCGCTTAAAACGGCATATTTTTTCAAACGCTCCCAAATTTGGTGCCGTGTCATCGGTCGACCCCGGCGCGTCAAAAAAAATGCACCGTTGTCAGAGAGAACTCCGGACAACTGCGGGCGCGCTTCGTCGCGGTAACGAATCGCCGCTTGCAGCGCCCGTTCGCCGACGGGAACCCACCGCCGCCGGCCGCCTTTTCCGTCGACAAGAACCACCGCTTCACGAAACCGAAAGTTTTCCGATTTCAGCCCGACCGCTTCGGATACGCGCAGTCCGCACGAATAAATCAGCTCAAAAAGCGCGTAATCCCGTTTTCCTTCGACGGTGTCAACGGGAATCGAGGCAAGCAGGCGGTCAACTTCGGCTTCCGTTAAAACTTTCGGCAGCTGGGAAAACCGGCCGCCGACGCGAATCAATTCAGTCGGATCGTCGGAACGCAAACCTTCTTTGACCAAAAACTCCATGTAACTGCGCAGAGCTGTCAGCGCCTTTTCGGCCGCCCGAATTCCCAATCCTCCGCCTTCGGGGCGACGGCGGTATTTCAGATATTCCGAAATATCGTCTCGGCTGACGGTTTCGGGAGAAAGGGTTTGCTCCCGACAGTATGCGTTGAAGGCCTGATATTCGGAAAGGTAAGTCGAGACGGTTAAAGGCGCCAGTCTCCGTTCGATTTTCAAATACACCTCAAACGCAGTAACAGCCATCAACCCCTCACCGTCGCTTTAAAATCGGCGGAAAATCAATATCGGATTCAAATGCGGAGTATTCATTTAAAACCGGTTTAGACGAAGTCGTTCCAAACAAAGCGCGATCCATCTGACTCCATTCTTTAGCGGAAACTGTTCCGCCTTCGTTTTGATTTAATGCTCCTTCAAGCAAAAAATCATCCCGTTCTTTTTCAACAACGCCTTCATTCCGCTCGTCTTCCTGATTGAATCCGGCCGCCAATAATGTAATCCGAACCGTATCTGTTTTCTCTCTGTTGTAAATCAACCCGTGTTTGACAATCGCTTTCGGATCCACACTGCGCGAAATCTCGTCACAGATTTCCTGAAAATCTTTCATTGGGAAATCTTCGTCCGCCTCCACATTGATGATGACGCCGCGCGCTCCGGTAATATCGCCGTTATCCAAAATTTGATTGTTGACAGCCTTACTGATAGCGTCCACCACTCTCGTCTCGCCGACACCTTCTCCTAAACCGATATACGCTTGTCCGCTGTTCTTCAGCATCGCTTTAACGTCAGCAAAATCGATATTGATGTCTCCGGGAACGGAGATGATTTTTGACATTCCCAAAATGCCGTCGCGCAAAATGGAGTCGGCTGCCAAAAACGCTTCCTTCATACTGATATCCGGCGGCAGCACTTTCGTTAAATTCCGATTCGGAATCACGATGATGGAATCGACTTCCTTTTTCAATTTTTCAATTCCTTCGCGTGCATACCCCTCTTTCACGGCGCCTTCATGTTCAAACGGTGTCGTTACAATGGCAACCGTCAGGATTTGAAGCTCTTTGGCAATCGAGGCAATCACCGGCGCAGCTCCGGTTCCCGTCCCGCCGCCCATTCCGGCAGTGATGAAGACCATATTTGCCCCCGACAGCTCTTTTTTAATCTCTTCGCGGCTCTCTTCAGCGGCTGCCTCGCCTTTTTTCGGATCTCCGCCGGCGCCGAGTCCGCGTGTAGCGGATTTTCCGATTGCCAGGCGGTTAGCCGCCCTCGACGTTTGCAAATCCTGAACATCGGTATTGATAGTCATAAACTCCACACCATTCAGCCGCTGTTCAACCATACGATTGACAGCCTTGCATCCGGCGCCGCCGACACCGATAACCTTGATGATGGTCGGCGAAATCATTGAAGAAAACTCGTCGCTGTAGCTTTCGTTATCAATTAACTCCGCATCGTCCAATAAGCCCATAAATTCCCTCCCTTATCTCCTGAATTATAAAAACGATCTGAAAAAATCAGCTATATTTGCAAAAAATAATCGCCATTTACCACGACGAGCGCCGCCGTCACGCCTGGAAGATCGAATTTCATCTTCATTGACCACCGTACAGCCGGTTTGACGATCCGCAAAACGCATCAATCCGTAAAGCGAAACGTAAGCAGGCGTTAAAAATGATGCTTTCAATCCGTTGATTTTCTCGGGAACAGCAATACGAACTGCCGTTCCAAAGATTTTTTTAACGCACTGCTCAATCCCTGTCTGCAGCGCCCCGCCTCCGGCAAGAACCACTCCGAACTTTAAATCACTCTGAAAGTTGGATTTACGGAAATCGGCGGCTATTAACTCAAGCAGCTCTGTCACCCTCGCCTCAATCACCTCATTGATCTCTTTCTGCCGACAAATTTTCATATCCTGACCATTTAAACCGCGAATGTAAACCTGCAAATCCTCGCTGTCGGTCAGCGGATAGGCGGTTCCTTCTTTTTTTAGATGTTCAGCGTCATCATAAGAAATTCGATAACAGAGGCACAAGTCATTGGTAATCAAATTAAACCCGAAAGAGTAAACTTTACTGTAGTGAAGGCTTTGATTTTTATAAAACAATACATCGATGGTATCTTTTCCGAAATCGATATACAGAGTTCCTAAATCCCGCTCTTGAAGACTTAAGACAGCTTCCGCTCCGACAGCTCCGCTGTAATAAATTTGAGAATGCTCGATTCCGGCATCAATTAAACACCGCTCAAAATTTTCTTTAATATTTTCTAAGCAAGTCAAAAGATGCACTTGAGCTTCCAGTTTATTGGAGGCCGCCATTTTGATGGGATTGGAGGAAACGATTTTGTCATCTATAACAAATTGCTGCTGTCCGATTAAAAAAATCTGCCGATCTGTCGGTAAGGAAACCGCTTTTGCGTTATTGATCGCTGTTTCTATATCTCTGTCCGTAATGGTTCGATTGTGAGCCTGAATCGGAGCGACTCCGCAGCTGTTAAGACCTTCAATCTCCATTCCGGTGATACCGACAAGAACGCGGTCGACCTTCCCCGAACCGATCGTTTCAAAAGCCTTCATGACCGCATTACGGATCGAATCGGAAACAGCCTCTACTTCTTTAACTTTACCGCGAAACAAGCCATTTGTCGGGGCTTCTCCAACGCCCAACACTTCCGGTTGATTATTGACATCGGAATCAACAATAGCTGCCGCCACTTTTGAATATCCGATGTCGATACAAATTACTCTTTCTTCAGACAAGCTCCCCTCCCAGTCACTTATCACTTCTTCTTCAATATCGGTTTACCCGAACGAAAATCAAGTTTCTCATAAAATCCCGATAAACCAGTCGACTGAAGCAAATCCAATATCTGTACAGCAGCTTCGATCTCCGATAGTTCCAGACGGCTGCCCATTTGTATCGGCACATCATACGTCCGGAAATAAACATATAAATCATACCCTTTACCGTTTTTTTCGTCCACCAATATTTCCGAAATTCGTCCGTAAATATTTGTATTTTTTTCCTTCAAAATCATTAAATCTTCCAAAACCGGAACATAGGATACGGGAATTTGAGCGTTCAGCTCCAAAGCAGAGACCGTTATTCCGGAGAGAATCGGCAAATCAAATTCTTTTACCGCCGTTCCCAACTCAAAAACCCGGCCTTCCGTATCAACAGCAAACGGAACCGAAAGATTTCCCGTGTCAAATAACGAGACGCAAACCGGTTTTCTTCCCCAAATAAAGATCGACACAGTCGCCGGGAAAATTTTCGATACGCGCACCTCTTTGATATACGGAAAAGCCTTCATAATCGATTCAGCAACTGCCTCTTCGTCAACATCGGCGTAACGCAAAGAGCGATTCAATCCCGATGCAAGCAAAATATCCTGCTGATCAATATCAAGCTTTTCTTGAAAATGAATTTCGATATTGTTTATATTAATAAGCGGTTTCAAGACAGCGTGATACGTGAAGAAAACGCAAAGATAACAGATCATCAAAACGATTCCGGTCGCCAAAACACCGTTTATGATTTTTTTCCCGCGCGACTCTTCTAAAACTCCGGCGAATTTTTTTACAGATTTTCTGTGCCGTCCCTGCCCCTGCCTCGTGTACCGATGATTCGGGTAAAGTATATTATCCATTGTTATCCTCCGCTGTCCGCGCTACATGAACCAGCAACCCCAACATGAACATTGTACAAAGCAAAGAAGATCCTCCTTGAGAAAAAAGAGGAAGCGGAATTCCGGTCGTCGGCAGCAAGCCGACCACTACGGCTAAATTGACCAAAGTTTGCGTCAAAAACAGGAAAATAATTCCGAGTACCAAAAAAAACCGCACCGGTCGATTTTTAACACGATCAGCTAAAACCAACGCTTTTGCACCAATAATCAGAATGAGCGCAAAAAGAAACAATACACCGATGAATCCCAACTCTTCCGCCAAGACGGCAAAAATAAAATCGCTTTCGGCTTCCGGTAAAATACCTCGCGCTTTGATAGTTCCGGCGCCCCATCCGCACCCAATCCAGCCGCCGTTGCTGACAGCGTGAACAGCCCAATTCGATTGAAAGCTGCCTTCACCGCTGATATACTGCATTAACCGCTCAGTCCGATACTCTTCCGAAAAAAGAGCGCCCATAACGGTAATAATACCGCCGATAATAATGATAAAAAATTGCCACAACGGAAAGCCGGCAAAAAGCATCATAAACAGAATCAAAACTCCCGTTATGAATGCCGTTGAAAAATCTCTCTGAAACAACACAACGAAAAAGCAAATGAGCAGCAGTGCAACAATGACCGCAAAGCGTTTTATTTCATCGTGATTATGTTTTGCATTTCCGAGAAACGAGGCTAAAAAAAGAATCACTGCCGTTTTTAGAAATTCCGAAGGCTGAATCGAAAATCCTCCGATAAAAAGCCAGCGCCGCGCACCGTTGATTTCGGTTCCGAAAAGAGCTGTCAACAAAGAGAGTCCCAACGCAACACCTAAAAAAATCGCCGGAAAACGGGAGCGAAGCACTTTGTCAACAAAAGAGGCTTTTACGGCTCCGGAAGACATTGCCAAAAAAACCGTCAGCGCAATAAACGAAATCATCAGCTGCTTTGTGAGATTTCCTGTCGGGGAGACCGATAAAACACTCATCAGTGTGGCAAAACCGATAAAAAAAAGCAGCAAAATCAACATCATTAAGAAAAAAGCCGATGAATTTCGTTTTACGCCTTCAACTTTGATATCCGCCATCACTGCACCTTCAATGTAATTAATCCAATGAGCGAAAACAGTCCGCCCAAAATCCAAAAACGCACAACCACCTGCGTTTCCGTCCACCCTTTCAACTCAAAGTGATGATGAAGCGGAGCCATCTTAAAAATTCGTTTTTTGAAAATCTTGTACGACAATACCTGTAAAATCACACTGGCAGCTTCCATGACAAAAACGCCGCCGATGATAAAAATCAGCAACTCTTTTTTGATCAGCAGACTGAGAACTCCGATTAAGCCCCCCAACGCAAGACTGCCGGTATCCCCCATAAAAATCTGCGCCGGATGCGCATTGTACCACAGAAATCCGAGGCAGGCGCCTGTCAACGCCAGACAAGTCACAGTCAATTCGCCCGACAGCGGAATAAACGGAAACTGCAAATAACGAGCAAAGGCGGCGTGTCCGACAATGTATGTCAACAATCCGAAAGTCAAGCCGACAAAAGTAATCAGCCCCGACGCCAATCCATCCAATCCGTCAGCAAGGTTGACGGCGTTTGAAAATCCAACCAACAACAACACCGCAAACGGAATGTAAAAAACACCCATATCCGCTACCGGATTTTTAACAAACGGCACATAGAGCTGCGTAATTCCATCTACTGTAAAGTAAAGGTAAACAACAGCAGCAATCGACACAACAAACTGTCCGATCAATTTGCATTTTGCATTCAACCCTTTTGAATTATGCCGAAAAATTTTCAGATAATCATCGATAAATCCAATGAACGCATATCCCCAAAACGAAATCAAGAGAACCCATGTATACGGATTTTTCAAATCCTGCCAAAGCAAAACAGCTGCCGAAATGGCAAGCACAATTAAAAGCCCCCCCATTGTCGGAGTTCCCGCTTTCGCTAAATGCGTTTGAGGGCCGTCGCTTCGAATCGACTGTTCGGCTTTTTTCGCACGCAGCCACGCAATCATCTTGGGAGCAATCAAAAAAGTAAGCAGAACAGCGGTGATGGCGGCGAATCCCGAACGAAATGTAATATATTGAAAGAGATTAAAAATGGGAATTCGATCAACCAAATTGAAGATTTCTTTGAACACAACCCCTCCCGCCTCTGTTTACACCAAAACCGATTCCAAACGTTCCAATTGGAGACTGCGCGATCCTTTCAACAAAATATGATCGCCGTCATGCACCTGCGCTGCCAAATGATTTTTCAAATCTTCAAAATCGGTAGTGAAAAATCCGTTTTGACCGCCTGCCGCCTCAAACGCTTCAAACGCCGCAGCCGCTTCCTCGCCGTAAAATAAAACGGCGTCAAAACCGGCCGCCGCCGTTTGACGGCCAAGTTCGCGGTGACATTCATCCGAACAGATTCCCAGTTCACGCATGGCGCCGGCAACAAAAATCCGCCGCCCTTCCGACGGCGTCTCCCGAAAAAGGTCGACAGCTGCCGCCATGGAACCAGGATTGGCATTGTAACAGTCTTCAATGATAAAAAAACGCCCGTTTTTCAGGCAGCTGCGGCCGAAACCGACACTGCGAACCGATGCAATACCGCCGGCAACTTCTTCGTCGGTTAAGCCAAAGGCGCGTCCGACAGCAACCGCCGCGCAAATATTCTCCAAATTATACCGACCGAAAAGAGGCGAAACAATTTCTTCACTGCCGATCCTCAATCGCCAACCTTCGTATCCGAGATTTTCGACCGCTTCTACTGCCGGCGTCACCCCAAAACCGTATTTTATATACGTTCCGGGATAAGTCGATTCATAACGAGAACGGTTCTCGTCATTTTGATTGACAAAAGCAGTCAATTCGTTTCCCGCACGGGAAAGAATTTTCATTTTTTCCAGAATCAGTCCGTCTCTGTCGGGAAACATTCCGGCATGCGCTGATGTAATATTGGTAATCACCGCCGTTTGCGGTTTAACGATTTGAACCAGTACATCCATTTCTCCGGGATGATTAATCCCCATCTCAAAGACAGCAATTTCATCGTCAGGATCGACAGAAAATGCCACCAAAGGCAATCCGATTTCAGAGTTTAAATTACCCTTGGTGTAGGCGACTCGATAGCGCCGACCCAAAACGGCAGCTGTCAGCTCTTTTACCGTTGTTTTGCCGCTGCTGCCTGTAATTCCGATTCGGCGCACCTGCGGCATCAGACTCAAATACCATTCAGCCGCTCTTTGCAGCGTCTTCAACACATCTTCCGCTATCAAAAACGAAGCGCCGTCGTTTTTAACCCAGCCGTCTAAACGCTCTTGATTCTCATCGGCAAACCAACGGGCAATCAAAAACGCACGCACGCCGCCGGAAATCAAATCGGGAATAAAATGATGACCGTCGGTCCTCTCCCCCGGCAGCGCCGCAAACAGAGCGCTTTCTTCACACTCCCGAGAATCGACGGCAACACCGCGAAAACCTCTCTCTTCGGAACCGGCAATCGAAACGGCGAACGGAAGCAATTCATACAGAGCGACGGTTCTCATTCCGTTCCGGTCCTCCTGATTTTGATTACATCAACTTCGCCCGCATCCTGAATTTCGACGCCGCTCTCAACCAAAGTTCGTTCAATCTCCGCCGGAGATTGCCGCCCCGTCAACTCGATAACGGTCTGCCGATTGCTGTTATACAACTCAACTTGTTCTTCGAACGCCTTTCTTTCTTCTTTTACTGCCTCACGGTAAACGTGAATCACCGCAATCTGCAGCAACGCAAACGCGGGAATTAAAAAGACAGCCATCCAAAGTTTATTCGATTTCATCTTTCTTCTTCCTTATAACCCTCAGTTTCGCAGAACGGGACGGAGGATTTTCTTTTATTTCTGCCGCGTCGGCTGATACCGGCTTCGGCGTCAACAGTTCGCCTTCAGCCGCAACAAACTGCGGAGAGGGTCTGTATTTATTCACCGAATGCCGCTCACCGACCTTCGTCTTCATAAACTGCTTCACCGCGCGATCTTCAAGCGAATGAAACGAAATCACGCCAAGCACTCCCCCGGGATTCAAAACGGAAAAAGCTCCGTTTAACGCGCGCACCAACCTTCCGGGTTCATCGTTAACAGCCATCCTAAGCGCCTGAAAACTCTTTGTCGCCGGATGCAAATGCCCCCGACGGTAAGCCGGAGGAACAGCTTCCGCAATCACCTCAGCCGCCGCTCTGGCGGTTTTCAAGCGGCCGTTCCGCAATGCTTTTTGCAGTGCCGGCGCAATTGACCGGGAATAGCGCTCTTCGCCGTAACGGAAAATCAAATCCGCCAGCTCCCGCTCATCGAGACCGCCTATCAAATCCGCCGCACTTTTTCCGTTCGACGAATCCAAACGCATATCCAACGGCTCATCTTTGGAAAATGAAAAACCGCCGCCGGATCTTTCATAATGAAAGATACTGATCCCTAAATCAAACAGAATGATATCGGGCCGTCTTTCAAACGGATAATTTGCAAAAAATTCATCAAACCATGCGCGAACAAAGGTCACTCGCGGCAAAAAACAAGCAAGCCGCTCCTTCGCTTTTTCCTGAATTCGCGCATCCGCATCCAAGGCAATTGCCGTCAAACGCGGACAGCTGCTTAAAAACAGCTCCGTATGACCGCCCTCACCGGTCGTTGCATCAACAAAAAGAGCATCGCTGCGCACATCGGGCGCCAGCAGCCGCAGCGTTTCGGCAGCCAAAACAGGACGATGAATCGCTTTGTACATTACGGCTTTACACGAACAGACCCGAGAGCTTCCGCGAGCGCTTCTCCGTACCGAGCCTCGACTCCCTCCATGTAAGTATCGAACGCCTCCCGACTCCAAACCTCAATGTAAGTCGCCATCCCCAAAACGACAACATCCTTTTTCAGTCCGGCACCGTCACGCAGCGCCTGCGGAAGAAGAAACCGCCCTGTTTTATCAGGTTCAACTTCCTGTGCCGGCGCAATAAAACGCCTCATAATCAGGCGTCCATCCTGTGTGTATTGAGAAACGTTTTCAAGCACCCGATCGCGTGTGCGCTGCCACTCTTCCGGAAGATAACACCAAAGATTCCTGCCGTCACCGTTGGTAACGACAAGATTGTCCCCTCCCAGCAACTCTTTGAGTTTTCCCGGAATAGTGAGTCGGCCTTTTTCGTCAATGGCTGCATTGAATTGCCCTTGAAACATTTCCCACAATCTCTCACAAAAGTAGTTTATTTACCACTTTTTACCACATTTCTCATAATAATGCACTTGTTCCCTTTTTGTCAACAGAAAAAATTTTTTTTTAAAGTTTTTTTGAAAAAAGCCGAAAGCGCATAAAAAAAGCGGAGCTTTCGCTCCGCCCTTTTCATTCATCGGTAAACGTCCTGTAATCAAGAAGAGGGAATATGTTATTTCGCTGAGTCAACGCAATCAACCACTCTGCATCGATTTCATTACTGCACAAATTATCATAAATCCGGTTAAAATTCTCCACATGCCCTTTGATTCGAGACTCCGCATAAGCGACGTCTGTCGCATTATACAAAATAAACGGCCAGTCCGACGCCTGCATTAAAAGCACTTCTCTCAGCGCCTGATTCAAGATCCTCTCCTTAAGAGCTCCTTCATTGGGAAATCGAAAGACAAAATCCTTCATCATTTCAATGGATTGAAAAATCGGCTTGTGCACCCAATCGTTCTTTTCATGGAACCAAACTTCAGAAAATCCTTTGTTTCCCCAACTTGAAAAAATCGGAGAAACCGTTTCCGCATCGCGATTTCTGGCAATATACTCCGTCGGAACACCCCAAGAGAAGATGTCATTTTTCTGTGACTGCCGAAAAACCTCTTCAATCCATTGCACTCCCTCAAACCAACCGTGACCAAACAACTCTGTATCAAACGGAGCCGTAATGACCGGCTCTTTACTCATTTGATGAGACAATTTTTCAAAGCGTAAATTGACCGTCTTTATAAAATCAGCCGCATGCTCTCTCACCTGCTTCTGCGCCGCATCAATATTGTAAACGTTTTTGTCTTCAGAACCGGTAACGGCATAATATTTAATACCGGTAAAAACCCTGTTCTTTTTATCGGGCATATAGTCACGGACGTAATCAAACGGCAAATCAAAGCCGATATCGCGGTAAAACTCACGATAAACGGGAGCGGCGGCATAAGAAGGCACAACCAAACCGGAGTCAACGTCTCTTGCAAAAAAATACGTTCCGTTAGGAGTTTTATATGAAGAAAAAACACCGCAAGACGCCTCATCTTTCCCTAAAAGCAATCCGTGAGCGGAAGTAAAAAAATAGGCAATTCCGGCATTTTTCAGATATTTTTCCAACCCCGGAAAATACCCCATATCCGGCAGCCAAAAACCGCGGGGCCGATGTTCGAAACACGATTCGAAAAGCTGAACAGCGGCGTTGATTTGTGTTTTTACAACCGCCGGCTCCGACTCGTAAAGCGGCAGATACGCGTATGTAGCTGCTGTTGTAATCAATTCCAAATGTCCCGATTTTTCATATTTTAAAAACCGACCGATAACGTCGTGCTGGTACCGTTTGACAAAGTCTTCATAATTACGCGTATATAAATCGTGATACATACCCGCAAGAGGCCCGAATTTTTCATCATCGGAAACACGTTCCAATTCTTTTTTTGCCAACGCAATCATTTTTTTTAAGTGCCCGACATAGCGTTCCTGCAGAAATTCGTCACTCATCATTGACAACAGCGTCGGAGAGAGTGAAATCGTCATCCGAAACGGAACACCATCGCGCTCAAGTGAATCGAAAGCACGAAGAAGCGGAAGGTACGACTCGTCCATTGCTTCAAAAAACCAATTTTCTTCCAAAAAAGAAGAATACTCGGGATGCCGAACAAACGGCAAGTGAGACTGCAAGATCAAATTCAAACTGCCCTTCATAGCGGAAAATCTCCCTTATCTGCTTCAATCTCGAATAATTTTTTGAGCCGAAGAATCGGACTCCGGCGGAGGACAAATAACACTTTCGTATATTTTATTTGAAATTAAGAGTGAATCAATATTAACGAAACCGCTCGAATTATCAAATCTCAACTGCGGAGAAAAAACCGTATTGGTGCGGGCCAACATGATTCGGGAAGAATCACGCACGCAGAAAAGTTCCATATAATAATAACGATTTTGATGCGGGAGGTTGATATAGTGAGTCGAATCGGTTGCCAGCACTTCAATCTCAAAATCATCCACCAATTTCAAAGCATCGCCCTCCGCCTCGCATTCGCAAACACGGATTAAAAGCCGGTAATCATGATCATTCAGACGAAAATTCATCGAATCGACATTAGAGATTTGCCACAAAACAAAAACCCATTGATTGTCCCGCAAAATTGCCTTAAAAAAAGTATTGACAAACAATGCCGAATTTTCACAGCTTTCCGATTCGATTTTTGATAAAATCAAACTCAACTCACTGTTAAAAACAAATTTTGAACGACGAATTTGTGAAACCGTATTGTTCGCTTTTAAACTTTCCCGCGTCTCTTCAGCCGCCGCCTCAAACAGATCTTCGATAAATTCTTCTTTGGAATCGTAATCGTCCAAGCTGAGAGAAAATTCTTCGGCAATCTCCGCCAGCTTCTTTCGCGGCAATTTCAGCAAATCCGACTTAGTCATTCGTCACTCACTCCTGATATGATTTTTTAAACAGAACAACTATCAATAATTATAAATAACGCCGTTTTCTTTGTCAATGCCGAAAATTTTATTTCCGTTTTCCCTCAAAAAAAATCTTTTGCGAATTTCAAATAATGGTGTATAATGGGCGCATGCAGACAGATTTGATCTTACACGGACATTTTTATCAACCGCCGCGGGAAAACCCGTGGACAGGCTTAATTCCCAACCAACCGAGCGCAGCGCCGTTTCACGATTGGAACAAACGCATCACTCAAGAGTGTTATGCCGCCAATTGCTACTCCCGCTACCTGGGAGCTTACGGTGAAATTCTTGACATTTCCAATAATTACGAAATCCTCTCATTCAATTTCGGACCGACGCTGATGCATTGGTTAAAAACCGAAAGCCCGAATATTTATGAAAAAATTATTGAAGCCGATAAAATCAGCATCCAAAAAAACGGCGGTCACGGCAACGCCATCGCGCAGGTTTATAACCACGTCATCATGCCGCTTGCCTCCCGCGCCGACAAACGAATTCAAATTCAATGGGGACTCGAAGATTTCCGTTCTCACTTTCACCGGGACCCGGAAGGAATGTGGCTCGCCGAAACCGCCGTCAATCAGGAAACCGTTGACTGCCTGATTGAGGCCGGCATCCGTTTCATCATTCTTTCTCCGTGGCAAGCTGAGGCGGTCGAAGATCCGAAAACGGGGAAGATGACAAAAGTTACCGATCCCCTCTCTGTTTCCCGATCAGCCTACCTTTTAAAAGGAAGCAACGGCGGCTCCTTGGCTGCATTTTTTTACAACCATATTCTGGCGCAAGGCATCTCATTCGGACACTATCTGCAAAATGCCGATTCGTTTTATGAAAAACTAAAAAACTTTGCGGAAAAAGCTCCGGGAACCCTGCTCCATACTGCCACTGACGGCGAAATTTACGGTCATCATGAAGCGTACGCCGATATGTGCCTTGCTGCGCTGCGAAAAAAAATCGAATCCGATGGAGAGAGCGCACCGTTCCGTTTTTCCAACTATGGATACTTTCTTGACCGCAATCCTCCGAGCCTGACAGCTTCTTTGCAAAAAGGCGAAGCGGGAAAAGGATCGTCGTGGAGCTGCTTTCACGGCGTTTCACGGTGGTATAAGGACTGCGGCTGCTCCACAGGAGGGCCCTCCGAATGGAATCAAAAGTGGCGGACGCCTTTAAGGGAATCATTCGACGCTCTCCGCCGACGAATTGATATTCTGTTTGAAGCGGAAACCGCTAAACTGACAACGGAAGCGCCTGCGGTCGTTGCGGAAAAATACATTGATGTGCTTTGCGGCAAAACAGCACCGGAAGAATTTGCCGGTCGTTTCCTGAAAAAAAATACAAAACGCAATCGAATCGACCTGCTGAATCTTCTTGAAGGATTTAAACTTGCGCAATTCATGTACACATCGTGCGGATGGTTTTTTGCAGAACTTTCAGGTATCGAACCGGTGCAAAATATGTGCTACGCAGCACGCGCTGCCGAAATCTTTCGGCGCTATACGGACGAAGATTTAACCGAACTTCTCTGCTCTCACTTGGCCGCAGCGCAAAGCAATTTACCGGAACAAGGAAACGGCCGCGACATCTTCAACCGTTATGTCAAACCGCAGAAGTATTCCGTTGAAAAGGCGGCTGCAGCCTACATTCTTCTCGGCCGATTTGATTCAAAGCCGACGCGCTCAAACGGTCTTTCGCTCCTGAAAATCGGACGGCGCACACTGACTGTCAAAAAAGATTCAACGTCGGAAATTTTTCATCTCCGCTGGCGGTTTACTTTTCCCGGAGACTCGTTTCGCCTCTTAATCTCCAATAACGGAAAAACAAAAAAATTTGACGATTTTGCGTTTGACGACTACATCGAAAGCCACCACATCCGTCAATTCATTAAATCGCTTTTTCCGCATTTAAGAAAGAATAGCCGGCGATTTTTTCAGACGTTTTCGATCATCAATGCCATTAACCCGTCAATCATGCGCGATTCGATCGCTATTGTCGTTTTTTATCGACTGCAGTACCTCTGCTCGCCGCGCTGCCGCTATCGAAACCGACGAAAGGAAATCATTCAGCTTTTGAAAACTCATCGAATGAAAGAAATTTCCGAAATGACCGATCCTGCATACGAATTGGAAATCGCTCTGCATAAATACTTGTACAATGAACTGATGCGAATTTACAAAAAGAAAAACGGAAAAGATTTGGCAATTTTAATGGAAACGATCGAAACCATCGACCGATCGCCGCTTACACTGAATAAAGCGTTTTTACAGAATTTCGTCTTTTCGGCACCGCTTCCGTTCGGCATCGATAATGAAAGTTATCGGAAACTGAGGACCATTCTCGGATTGAGCAACCCGTCTTAACTGCGGGAATCGTCCTTCATCTTGGCCGTCCACACTTCGATTCTCTTTTTGACGTCTTCGGCGGGAACGGACTCTCCCAAGTAAACATGAATTTGTCTCAGTGCCGAAAGGTAGTGAATGGCAGTATTGATGTCGGAAATGTTCTGTCCCGCAATTTCATATTTTTCCCGGTAGTTATCGGCAGCTTCCTGCATCAGCTTTTTCGCCGTTTCCACAAGGTAAAAACGCGATTCGTAGCCGGGCTGATTCGGCACATTGAGTGCGGTAAAAGTCTTATAGTTGATTAAATTTTTGACGATAACGGCAAAACGGGCGCGGATTTCAACCAAAATCCACTTCCATTTTGAATTTTCCATAAAAGAATCGCAGAAAGTACTGATGGCGAATCCCGTTTTTCGCACCAGCCGCCACTTTTCATCGTCATCGATCACTTCTTCCAGCGGCAGCAGCTTCTCCTCAACCGAAGCAAAATCTGTCTCCACAAACCCGGTCACCAATTCTTCCATAATGATGATGGCACGCAAGCACACCTTTCGTCCTTCCGTCAGCCAAGATTCGTTTTTTACCTTTGTAATCGGATAAGCAAAGTCAGTGATCATGATAGTGTAACCGACCAAGTCAATACTGAGTTCATACGCCTGCAGCAGTGCAGAAATGCGTTCCGAATCGGTTTGCGCCGCTTTGGCAGCTGCTTCACTTTCGGAAACCGCATTCTGCAGCTCTTCAATTTTGGCTTTCAGTTTAGCTGTTTCGGTTTTAACGATATCTTCTTCGTCGTCCGCCATCAATCCTTCCTCAATAATTCCCTCGCATGGGTCAATGAAATATCGGCAGAAGCATTTCCTGCCAACATACGTGCAATTTCGGAAACTCTTTGTTCTCCTTCAATTTCACTCAAATGCGTAACGGTACGACCACCGACGCTCTCTTTTTTGATAAGAATGTGACGGTCAGCCTGCGCCGCAATCGATGCCGAATGAGTGATGCACAGCACTTGTTTCTCGGCGCTCAACTCCTTTAGCCGGGCAGCAATAGTCAACGCGACCTCGCCTCCCACACCGGAATCAACTTCATCGAAAAGCATTGTCTCTATATTATCGACAGAAGCGAAAACCGACTTTACTGCCAACAGAATGCGAGAAAGCTCTCCTCCCGAAGCGATGGCCGACAACGGCTTCGTCGACTCTCCTTCATTGGGAGCGATACAGAAAACCGGTGTATCAAATCCGTTGACAGTACAAATCGGCTGTCCGTGTTCATTGGTTTTCTGATCCAGCCTGACTTTAAAAACCGCTTTTTTCATGCCCAACGGCCGCAGCATTGCTTGAATTTTCTCCTCCAAGGCAGCCGCCCCCTTCTTCCGCGCATGGGAAAGATCGACTGCCTGCCGCAAAACACGGTTTTCAAGCTCTTTTTGCTCCTTTTCCAGTGCTTCGCAAGCGCTGTCGTAATTCTCCAGTTCGGAAATTCGTTTACGGGCTTTTTCGGCATACTCCGTCACTTCGACGACGCTTTCCCCATATTTTGATTCAAGTTTTCGAATTTGATGAAGCCGCTGCTGCAATGCATCCAACGTTTCCGGATCAAACGAAAGTTTTTCGGCAAAATCAGCAATTCCGTTTGCCACATCTTCGATTTCGTAAAATGCCGCCTCAAAACGCTCGCAGTCGCTCTCCAGCCGTCCGTCAACACCGCTTAAATGGCGAAGCGCCTGCAATCCGGAGCGGAGGGACTTTAACGCTCCCCCGGCCGACTCATTGACAGCCCGATAAAACGCCTCTGTCTGCGAAAAAATTTTCTCCGACTGCGAAAAAACTTTCAGCTGCATCTCAATTTCTTCTTCTTCCCCCGGTTTCAGCGCGGCCGCTTCGATTTCTTCAACACCGTAACGCAGCAAATCGAGTTCGCGCGCCCGCTCCCGCTCATCCGACTGCATCCGTTCCCGCTGCTTTTGAAGCTCGCAGAGACGATTGAAACCGGCTGCAACAGTTTCAGCAAGATCAAGACACCGCGCGTAACGATCCAACAGTTGACGTTGTTTCGTCGGTTTCAACAATGTCATCTGCTCATGCTGAGCGTGCGCGTCAATCAGCAGTGAAGAAAATTCCTCTAAATCGTTTCGCGTTACCGGAACACTCTGAATAGTCTGTGAACACTTTCCCGAACGCTTTAAAACCCGCCGGAGAATCACAGCGCCGTCTTCATCTTCCAAATCGTGTGCTGAAAGCCATTTTTTCGCCTCGCCGTTGTTTCCAATGTCAACAACCCCGGAAACCGTGCACTCATCCTCCCCCTCTGTAATGACACCCGTATCCGGTTTGGCGCCAAAGAGAAAACGCAGCGCGCCGGCGAAAACGGTCTTTCCGCTGCCGGTTTCTCCGGTCAATACGGTAAAACCGCGGCCGAAAGTGATCTCTTCGTCGCGAATCAATGCGTAATGTCGAATGTGAATCGATTCAAGCATGCGCTCCTCCCGGCCAATTCAATTTGTTTCTCAGAACTTCGTAAAAATGCCGCTCAGAATCTTTTACCAAAAGCAGCTTTGTTTGATCGATTCGGACAGTCAGCGAATCCTCTTGATTCAATTTAATCGCTTCTTGTCCGTCAAGAGTCAAAACAAGCTCTGTTTTGTTCTCCCGAGATGGAGAGATGGTTACGGTTTTGTGTGACGGAACCACCAACGGACGACCGGAAAGCGTATAAGGGCACACCGGCGTAATCAGTAAAACCTCTGTTTCCGGATCGCAAATCGGACCGCCGGCGGCGGCCGAATACGCAGTCGAACCGGTCGGCGTTGCACACAGCAGCCCGTCGGCACGGATGCGTCCGACAAATGAACCGTCGATTTTTACATCAAAAGATGCCAATTTTGCAATCCCCTCGGCACAAACCGCCGCTTCGTTCAACGCTGAACGGAAAACAGTGCCGCCGCTCCTGTTCAATTCAACAGCAAGCATGAGCCGCCGTGAAAAAACGGCGCGGTCATCAAAAAAGAGCTCCAACGCTGTCTGCCAATTGTCCCTGTTCCATTCGGTAATAAAACCAACGGTTCCCAAATTGACAGCTGCGACCGGAATTTCTCCCTTTAAACGGCGCGCCGTATGCAAGACCGTACCGTCGCCTCCCAATGTCACAACTAAACCGATCTTTTCCGACAGCGCGATTTCTTCACCCGCTTCATCAGAAAAACAAACAATCGTGTCCGCGTTGCGGCGGCGGCAAAAGGCGGTTATTTCATCGATTAACGCAACCGCTCCCGGTTTAGCGCGGTTGACAATCAGAAGAACCGTCATCCGCCCTCCCTAAGCGACGGTCGTTATCAGACGGGAAATCACTTTGCAATCCTCCAACGACAGCATCGGATATAAAGGAAAAATCAGACAGCGGGTCTTTAAATTCAACGCACCGGGACAAGCCCTTTCATCAAAAAGTGAAAGCAGCGACTTTTCAAAGGCAAATCGAATCTCGACGCCTTTTTTGGAAGCGTATTTGATGATTTCCGCCGCATCGACGTCCACCAAGACCGGAAACGCATAATAAAACCCGTCCGAAAGATGAGAAAACGACAGCGTCTCTTTTCGGCTCTGTGCGAACGCAGCCATATATATGGAAAAAATCTCCTTCCGCCGGTGAATCGCCGCTTCGGAAGTTTGTACTTGAATATGAGCCAGAGACGCATTTAAATCTGAAAGAACCGTTTGTTCAGAGTATTCTGAGAGCAACCGCTTCAGTTTGGCTGCCTGCGCGCGTGATTTTGCGGTGATAATCAAACCGCCGCCGCCTGTCACCATGCTCTCCGGTTCCAAACTTAAAAGGCAGTAATCGACATCCTCTCCGAGCGGCCGACCTCCTTCCTGTTCGGTATCGACGGCAGTCAACCCGAACGAAGCGCTGACATCACGAATCAACGGAAGTTTAAATGCAGCGAAATCCGGCGCATCTGCGACAGTTCCCAAAGTGTCAGTTAAAATAACGGCAGCGGTCGCTTCCGAAAGCCGTTCAGAAACGCTTTCGGGAGAAAGCAGCGCCGTTTTGACGTCAACGTCGCAAAGTTTAAGATCGGCTTCCTTTAACGCCGACGGATCGCCGTACCAAGCGGGCGCTAACGCAGAAACCGCAATTTCACGTTTCCCCTCTTGCGCACACAGCAAGCGAAAAAGCAGACCGATTCCCTTTCCGGGATCGCGGACAGCAATACCGCCGGAATGCCCTAACTTTTCACTGACAATCGCAATCAACGCATCAACCGATTCTCCGCCGCCCAATTTACCGTCAACCATGCAGGTCAAAACCGCATCCAAGTCCTTACGCCGGATAGTCGGATTAAATACCGGAATTTTCATTTAAAGCTCCGTCAGCCGATTTCGGAGATACGCTGCCACTCTTTCGGCGCAAAAATTTTCTCCGCTTCCAAAATGACAATGTAATCGCTCGTATCGATATACACGCCGGCGACATAAGCGTTTCCGATCTTATCCTGTGCCGCAGATGATTGCTGAATTGCGTTCTTATCAATTTCAATGATCTTCAGGACCGAATCAACCACCAATCCGACTTTAAAATGATTTATGTCAATAATGATGATTCCGTCAAGCGCATCTTTATCGGAGGTTTCTGCCATCGGAATCTGAAATCGAAGATGAAGATTGATAACAGGAATAACCTCTCCCCGCAAGTTATAAAGTCCCTCAATATAACCGGGTGCATTGGGAATAGAGCGAACATCTTCATAATCAACAATCGAATGCACCAGCATAATGTCGATTCCGTAAACCTCATTTCCGACCCGAAAGGTCACATATTTGCGATTCGTATTTTCAGCCATGCAAAATCCCTCTGTTTATATTAATACAGAAACCGGTTAAAATCAAGCAAATTTAATGACGAAAAAAGCGCCCCGCAAAGAGGCGCCCTTCCGGTTAAGCGAAGAAATTATTGAAAACGGTAACGCAGACCGACGCCGGCGCGGTAACCGAAGTAGACAGGATACTCTTCATTATGAAAACGAAACGTTACCCCGGGAGCAAAGTCAAGGAAAAAGTTAAACCCCTTTACAGTCGCGAAGTCGATTTCCCAGCGCAAATCGGCCAAAACGTCAAGCGAAGCGCTGAAACCGCCCCAAAAACCGAGCGTCGTACCGAACGAAGGACCGAGCGTCAGCGCCCACGGATGTCCGTCAACCGAACCGTCGGTCAGCGTGAACAGCGCGCCCAAAAAGATATTCAAACCGCCGACTCCGGGTCCCCAACCGTTGTAAGCGGCGATCAAGTCCAATTCAACCAAATCGGTAAACTCATGCGAATAGGACAAACCGAGCGGCCAACCGACATAAGCTCCCAATTTGTCTTTGCTGCTCGCAAAAACCGACGCGCTGCCGACTGCCAGTAAAAGAAGCGAAATCAAAAGTTTTTTCTTCATAGAAGATCTCCTTTTTGCATTATGATAAAACAATTATATTCTTTTCGGGGAAAAAGTGCAACCTGTTTTTTCATTCCGCCGTTCAAAAACGGCCGCGCACACCGAAACCGCCGCGGGGAGGAAACAGGGCGTCAACGGTTCCGCCGTCAAATCTCATCACGGCTCCCCAACCGAAATTCAAAAAGAAGTTCACCCGGCTCGTCTGCGGAAAGTCGATTTCCCACCGTAAATCCGCATAAAGATCCAGTGAAGCGCCGAATCCGCCCGAAAACAGCAGAGTTGTTCCGACGGACGGTCCCAGCGTCAGCGCCCAGGGTCTGTCTTTGACGGCGCCGTCAGCCAAAGTGAACAGAACGCCGCAATAAACGCTCATTTCTCCGATCAACCGCCATAAAAACGGATAGGTCGAAACCAGCAGATCCAGTTCAACCAAATCCGTGAACTCGTGCGAGTAGGAGAGCGCTACCGGCATTCCGAAGACAAAACCGAGTTTATTTTTCTTCAGGGAAACCGGCGCGGCCTCGTTTTCCGCCGTTTCACCGGCAGCTCCGTCCGCAGGAACCTCCGTTTCACCGGCTGAAGACGGCGCGGCGGCCGGAGTATCCGCTTCCTCCGCATAAACAGGAAACAGCGCCGACAGAATTAAAAAAAGACCTATCGCCGTTTTGCTTTTCATAGTTTACCCTCCTTCCCTGTAAAAATTATAATCTGTTCTTAAAAAAATGCAACTTTTTTTATCTTTGTGTGGTTTTAACGGAAACCGTCAATCCGATTGCCCAATCCGGAAAAATCGGATAAAATAAGCCATGAACGAAATTCATTCTCCGTTCCGTTTTCTCTCCGAACCGGAAATTGCGGCTGTTTTTTCCCGTTTTCGGGAGGCGAATGCCCGCCCCGAAAGCGAACTGAAAGCGCCGAATCCGTTTACTCTGCTGGTTTCGGTCGTTCTCTCGGCACAAGCGACAGACAAAAGTGTCAACAAAGCGACGGAAGCGCTGTACAAAGTCGCTGATACGCCGAAAAAAATGGCTGACTTAGGAGAGGAAAAACTGATTGAGTACATCCGTACCATCGGATTGTACCGTTCCAAGGCCAAACACGTCATTGAGTTAAGCCGAATTCTGGACGAACGCTACGGCGGAGAGATTCCGGATTCAAGAGAAGCGTTGGAGTCGCTTCCGGGAGTCGGTCGGAAAACCGCCAACGTTGTTTTGAACGTCGTTTTTCATCGTCCGACTATGCCGGTTGATACTCACCTTTTGCGCATCGCTCCGCGGATAGGACTCTCCGATGGAAAAATACCCCTTCAGGTAGAAAACGATTTACTGCGCGTCATTCCCGAAGAATACCTGGAACACGCCCATCACTGGCTCATTTTACACGGACGCTACATCTGCACCGCCCGAAAGCCTCAGTGTGAGACGTGCCCGATTGCCGACATCTGCAAACGAAACGGAGTAAAGGAGGATTAAAGTGGATCCGGAAACGATGCAAATCGAAGAGTCAGTCCTTCCGCCGCTGGAAGAGGCTGCCGAATTTTTAAAACCGCACTTTCTTTCCGACTTTTTTCAATCCCAATGGTTCCCGAAAACAGTGAGCGCCCTCGTTACAATCGCTGTTTTCTGGCTGCTTTACAGAGTGATTCGCCGCATCATCCGCCGTGTGCCCGAAACTAAACTGCCGCCTCAAAGCCGCTCGGCCGCCGAAAAAGCGGTCAAATACCTTCTGTTCCTTTTCTGCGCTTTCTATCTGCTGGGCATTTTCGGAGTGAAACTGACGGCGCTACTGGGAGCGGCCGGAATTGCCGGAATCGCCGTCGGTTTTGCGGCGCAGACGTCGTTCAGCAATATCATCAGCGGATTTTTCCTTCTTTCGGAAAAAACGGTCAAAGTCGGCGATTACATTACCGTCGACACAATCGCCGGAACCGTCGACTCCGTCGATTTGCTTTCCGTCAAAATTCACACGCCGGACAATCAGTTGGTGCGCATTCCGAATGAAACCATCATCAAATCAAACCTACAGAATTCGACACACTTTCCGATCCGCCGGCTCTCCGTTTCGGTTTCGGTTGCCTACGATACACCGCTTGAAAAGGCAGCCGAACTTCTCCTTCAAGTACCGCCGCGGTGTCCCGAAGTGTTGAAAGAGCCGGCTCCTGCCGTTTACTTCGAAGAATTCGGTGATTCAGGTATCGGTATGCGTTTGGCGGTGTGGCTCAAAAGCGATCAATATTGGGAAGTGCGCAACGCTGTTTTTACCGAAATCAAAAAGACGTTTGATGAAAACGGTATCTCGATTCCGTTTCCGCAGCTGGATGTCCACTGCAACTCTGTCACTCCCCTTTGATAAACTGAACATATTCTAACGGCCGAAAACCGCGTCGTTTGTAGAGCCGAACGGCGCCTTCATTGTCGGCCTCAACTTCAAGACGAAACCGCGCGGCAGAGGCAAACTCTTTTTCCAAAAAATCGAAAAACTCGTTTCCCAATCCTTTGCCTTGGAACTCGGGGCGAATGTAAATTTCATCCAGCCAAACGACGTCGCCTCCGGCTTCATTTGAGAATGTCAGCGCCAGCAACGCATAGCCGGCCGGCCGGCCGCCGCTTTCGATTACATACAACCGCACGCACGGGTTGCCGGCCTCCGCCGCGTTGAGGGTTTTTTCGAAATGCGCTCGCGGTATGGGGTGAAGAACTGCCGGGCTGTGATAAAATTCATCCAACATCTCCGTCACCGTCGAACGATCAGACGCTTCATATCTGCGAATCATAAAAACCTCCGCCGCATTATAACGAGAGAAGAGAAAAATATCAAGTTTTTCGTCACAAATGCGTCACCCCAACCTTCCTCCCACCATCCATCAAACAGCTCATCGTCACCGATATCGTCGATATCTTCTTCATCGATATCGTTATCTTCAATGTAATCTTCGCGAAGCTGGTCGGGATCGTCGACCCAATCCTCGAGACTGCCGCCCATTTCGTCCAAAAGACTCATAAGAACCTCCGTTTTTTATTATTGTACAACGGAATTCCGCAGCCGTCAATCCGAATTATCGTTCCGACGCAGACGCCGGCTGACAAATGCTCCCGAAAACCTTTCTGTCGACGGGTATAAAAAACCTCCCGCCGCCGCATATTAACGGGGACAGGAGGTACGGTATGAACAACATCAAAAATCAGTTTTTCACACCTTGCACTTTAATTTGATTTTTGTGAAACGGCCATGCCTGAGTGTATGTTTCGACAGAATCGGCCGGAACATAGATCGTACATTTTTTTCTCCCTAATCTCAATAATAATATGCGGAAGCCATAGAGGCGGCAGCAATGGCAGCTATAATCAGAACAAGCAGCCAAATGAATACAGAAACACCGGTCAGAACGGCGACAATAATAATGACGTTTTTGTTGGTCCCGCCGACTTTCGACAGATAAGCCAGCTGATCGGCCTCATTGCCCGGGAAGAACTTTTCCGCTTTCGCTTTATGCCGGCGATACGACCAGTTCATAATCCACGGAATCAATGTTCCGTTCAAGAAAGGAACCACCAGAAGCATCCACGACAGGGGCAGCGAGAGCAGAGCATACAACGCCCCTTCCCAGTAACGGCGGCGCCACATCATATAAATCGGTCCGAACAGGAAGGACATCCAGTTCCACTGAAAACCGAAAACAGGTGCTCCTTTGTAATCGAATTTCTCGAAAGAACGCGTAAAATAAGCGGATGACGATGTTTCCCGCTCGCCCGTCGGATCGCCGTTGATGAAGGCGACAATTTTTTTGTCTTTTTCCATAAGACTCACTCCTTAAAGTTTATTTTTTCGGATTCACCGAAATTGCCTTTTTTTATTCAGAAATAATCACCCGATTTTTCGAAATAGACGGAATCGATGAGATCGACCATTTCCGCTATTTCCCAAGCCGAGGAAGAGCGGCTGCCCATCAGTTCGATTTCGCATATCTGCCACGTTTCGCGTGAGACATCGACATCGAAAGTCACTTTTGCCGGCAGAGCCACGCCGTTATGCGCCATTTCTCCCGATGCGGTCACATAAAACCGGTGACGGCGGCCGGAATCTTTCACCGACCACTTCAATCCGGCAAAAACAGTATCGAACATCCGCCCGACAGTCGCACTGCTGTATTGCGAATCGGCGAAAAACCCCGAACGGACGCATTTAATTGCCGGATGCAAATCTTTATCCTGTGCCATTTGCAGATAGTCGAGAATCTCGCCGACATCGTTTGGCGAAAGCGATTCGATCTCGGCCGTCACCACCCGTTCCACCCGCCAGGAAGCGGTTTGCGTATCCAGGCGGAAGAAAAAGGTTGTCGGCAACGGCACGCCTTCGACCGTCATCATTCCGTCGGCCCGAACATACCGGATATGCGGTTTGCGGTTATCGGGACGGGCCGTCCACTCCAAGCCTGTCATCGGGGAAAAAAGCCGGTCCACCGTAATGTCGGGATAAATTGTAAACGAACCGTTACGAATAATATCGATACAGCGTTGCGCCTCCGCCGACTCCTGCGCCGGAAGGCACAGGGCGACGAAGAACAACATAAACCCGAGACTCAACCGCTTCATTACGGAATGATTTTCGTAAGCGGGTATTTCTGCTTCAGATCATCCGGACGGCGATCTTCTTCCGTCAGTTCGATCGCATATCCCGATTTGGCAATTTCCCCCTGAATCATCGCCACAATCGGTTTCATATCCTGTTTGTTGGAGAAAGAAACAACCAACGCATCCTCTTTTTCGGCTGTCGAAAACTGCCAGACAATGTAGTTGGGCATGAACATGTTGGGTACGTCATACGGATTCACCGCAATCGAAACGAGAACACGGTGATGATACATCGTTATTTTTGTCACGCGATCCAAAGGCAGCCGTTTCTTCATAAAAGGCAGCAACGCATTCGGATTCTTTTCGACGATATTGTCGGCAGCATCCACTCTCAGTCCCCGTTTCGACAGAAGACGGAAAAAAACCGGTGCGACACAACCGAAAACAATCAGAAATCCGCCCAATCCGGGAACAGACGAATAAACCGCTCCTCCCAGAAAAATAAAACCGAGCAGAAGCAGCAAATGCATCCAGTCGAACAGACCGTCCCCCGGTCCGTAGCAGGCGTAATGCTTCACGTTAAACGAATTCTTTTTCATAAAAACCTCCGATAATTGATTCGTTTATAAGACAACAGTTCGAAAAACGGACTGTCGTTTTTCCCTTTCAATCCGTCAACTCGGCTTTCTGCGGAACATCGGTTATCCTCGGCACGGCCGCCCCGCAGCCGAACTCTCCGGACGTTTCCAGCCCCCAGGAACAGAGACTTCCGTCCGAAAGCAGCACGTGCAGGCAGTCGTGACCGCCGTAAACTTTCCGAACCGACCGGCTGCCGAACAGCGAAACATCGACAGGCAAAGGAACTGCCGACTCGCATCCGAAACGGTAACCGGAACCGAAAACGCCGCCGACATTGCGCCCCCAAACGAAGAGCCGCCCGTCTCCGTCGACGGCCGCCGTATGCCCGGCTCCGGCAGCCAACGACACAACACCCGTCAGCAACCCGCTGCCGTCCGGCGACACAACCCGGCACGGTTGCGGTTCATCCCCGAAACGGCCCGTTCCGAGCCGGCCGTCGCCGCCGCTTTCCCATGCCGACACCGTTCCGTCGCGGTGCAGAACCGCAATATGCCGGCAGCCGCAGGCAACCGCCTGCGCATCATCGATTCCTTCCGCCCGAACCGGTTCGTCGCCGAGCGTTTCCGTTCCGGGAAGCCGCCCCCAGACGTAAACGCGGCCGTCTTCGCCGCAAGCCGCCGCGAAACCGTATCCGCAGCTCAGGCCCGTCATACGCGTTCGGCCGGCTTCACCGCGACCGATTTCCGTAAGCACATCGTCGGCGTTATCCGTCTCTCCCCATCGGTAGAGGCGGCCGTCCGCCGTGACAGCGGCGCACCGGTCGGCACCCGCCGCCGCACGGGTGACCGGCGGCAGTTGCGGCACTTCGACAAACCGGTTGGCATACTCATTCCCCTCCCAAAAGGTCTGTCCGCAAATCAACAGCCGTCCCCGTTCATCGATTGCCGTCAGAGAAAACCCGGTCGGCGACGCCTCAATCCTCATTGACGAAAACAGCCTCATCCGTCAAATCATCGCCTGTTTCTTCTGTTTCGCCTGTTTCTCCGCTATCACCTTCCGGTGGCCGGCGAAAAGGCTGCGGTCCCCAAGGGGTGTGAAAAACAGGATCTGTCGCCGCAGCCTCCTTTAATTTTTTTACAAGATAAACACCGGCAGCCGTCACTGCCCCGATTCCCAAAGCCAATCCGACCGGTTTAAGCCCGTTGACCATAAGACCTCCTCTCCCGAACGGGAGTTTTCCGCTTTCGCTTTACATTGATAACATACTTTAATACGAGGAGTATGACGTACAATGGCAGAGTAAAAAATATTTTCTTTTTTTTGAGAATTCTTTTCTTGAAAAAAAGGAGGGATATGTTAATATGAAATATCTGAAAACAATCAGAAGAATCTCAATGAAACGATCCGAAATCAATTCCGTCATCAGACGGTTTGAATCTCTTTTGGCGGAACACCGCTTCGAACTGCCGCCTTTCCTCGCGCTGACACCGGCCGAATGGCAGACCAAAGGAAGCGAATACGATGAAATCCGCGATAATCAGCTCGGGTGGGATGTGACCGATTACGGCATGGGAAATTACCGAAAATTGGGACTGGCCCTCATTACGCTGCGCAACGGAAATACCCGCAATCCGAAGTATACGAAATCGTATGCCGAAAAGATCATGTTGCTGGAACCGGGACAGGTCTCGCCGATGCATTTTCACTGGAACAAATATGGAAGATATTATCAACCGCGGAGGCGGAACGGTCTCTTTCCGGCTCTACAATGCCGATGAAAATGACGGACTTGCCGCAACCGATGTTCCTGTCTACCGTGACGGTCTCTGCTATACGGTATCCGCAGGCAGTGTCGTATCCCTGAAACCGGGCGAAAGTCTGACCCTTTACCCGCGCTGCTATCACGAATTTTTTGTCCCCGAAGAAAGCGGTCCCGTTCTCATCGGCGAAGTCTCGATGTGCAACGACGACAACACCGACAACCGCTTCTACGAGCCGCTGGGCCGTTTCCCGACGGTGGAAGAAGACGAACCGGCTTACCGGCTTCTGTGCACGGAATATCCGAAAGCTGCGCGGTAAATCCGCCTTTATTTCAACCCGGCAGTCTGTTTAACGATTTCCCGTCGTTAACCGGTCTGTCGGAATTCGAAAATATGAGATCGACTGCCCGGGCTTAGTTTCGAGCAGAATATGAATATTCCCGTCTGTTGTCACGGCAATATCGGAATACCCCGAATAGGAACGGGTTAAAATTTTTTCGACCGACCACGTTTTCCCGTCATCAAAACTGATGCGCACCGTTGCGCGACGACGGAATCGGGTATGTGCCGGATTGACAAAGAACAGCATCCCTTCGGTTGCGGTCATCCCCGCATTGCAAACCGGCTCGATCAGCGTTTCATCAAAAACCGGCGCCGTCCAGCCTTCATAGCCGTTGGGACTGAAAGCGACCGCGCGCCGGTTTGTCCCCGTTTCATTTCGCATATTAAACAGAACGGTTCCGTCCGATAATTCGACGACTACTGTTTCGCTCGGATCAATCAACCCTTTTGCTATGATTTTCCCCAACTGCCAGCTCCTTCCTCCGTCACGACTATACAAAGACGAAACGACACTCGGATGATGGGCCGTTTCGGGCGCACCGGCTTCCGCAGGCACCATCCAAACAGGAACAATCAGCGTCCCCGCGGACGTTTCGATTCCGTGTGTCGGTCCCGTCGCAAAAACAACTCTCTTGTCCGGTGCACACAGAGGAAATATCAACGGCCTCGCTCCATGTCAATCCGTCATCCGTACTCTTTTTATAAAAGACGCCGCCGAGATTCTTCACTCCGTACTGTTCGCAATAAAAAAGATAGACTGTGCCGTTTCACATTGCCAAAAGCGTCGGATTGTTAACCGTCACCCTTTTGCCGACACCTTCCGCCACCGCCCGAGGCCGGCTCCATGTCTCTCCGCCGTCGGTACTGCGAATCAAAACAACATCCGTTACCGCCCAATCGCTTCGAATCAGACGTGCCTAGGCCACCGCCAGAAGCGTTCCGTTTGCGGTTGCAACCAGCCCCGGAATCCTGTAATTCGAATATCTGTCTCCTGCTTTCAAAAGAATCCGGCTTTCCGCTTCCGCTCCGTAAACCGGGAGAACAGACCATATTCCGATACAACCGATCCAAAAAATCAATCTGCGAACAAATAATTTCAATTTCACTCTCCCGTCATCGAATTTCTTTGCCGAAATAAATGCGGTTTCCTCCGCGAAGGCGATAGATCCCCGTTGTCGTAAACGAACCGTCCTGTTTGACGCGGATCAGAGTGCCCCGGTTTTTCACTTGGAAAAGAATTTTCTATACATTTGGCGCAGAGCTAACAGTTCATCTTTAATCTCTGACCGATTATTGATGACTCGCCGATCTATTCCGCGACCGTTTGAAAGCTCGATTACCTGCCATGAACCGTCAAGCGAATCCACCAAAAAAGTGACACTACCATATACAGAATCTCCGCTGTCCGGATCCACGATATCTCCAAACAATTTCACAACAACAGATCCGGCATCATTTACATTTCCTTGTCTCCATTGCGCACTCTTAAATACCATCCCAAAAACTTCATCGACAGTGACACCGCTGTCATCGAAGGCAGAGTTTTTGAGTACTTCTATAGCAGAATCGGCAAAACAGTTTGATGAAACGACGACAAATATCAATACCCATACAAATCCGAAAACTCTTTTCATTTTGACTCTCCCGATATATTATACCGGACAATCCAAAAAAATCAAATTGTTTTTAGATATCGACTATTCCTGTTATCGAATCAATCAATCTTAACAGATTCAACCGCCATCCACGGACGAACGGCTCCCGCACCGCACTCTCCCGCCGCTCAAACATGCAAGCTGATATTTTTTACCGATTGGGCTAAAGCCCGAATAATATAAATGAAAGCACCGACATCCCGCAACTGTCGGCATATACAAAGATACGTAAATCCTCAAACTCTTTTCCGTCATTGCCGGCATTTTTCGCTAACAACATCCGCTATATTGTTTAACTTGTCGAAAACCGCATCGGGAATATCGTCTTCAATCGATTCGAGAAATTCGAAGATTTTATCACTGAAATGATTCAATTTCTTTTCCGTAGCATCCGTGAATTCTTCGATTTTTTTAACAATAAGATCACCTAACTCGTCAAAAAAATTAACATTTACCTCTTCCTTCCGGTATTTATAATGTTTACCGCGTTTCTCTAACTCTTCTAACATATTGATATTCATTGCAGCCCTCCTTATTATATATCTTACTTATTATGAGCAAAATATTTCTTTTCATGGAACATGCCTCACATGAAATAATTCGCCACTTTGCCCGTAAACCACCCTCTCCCGTTCGGAATTTTTCGCATTTGCATTATCTCAATTTAATAGAAGAGGTATGACGCACAATGACAGAGTGAAACCCGGCGGAAATTTTTATTTTCACAGTCAGAAAATGGCCGTTTCAGAGTCAGAAAAAAATTTTTCACAGTCACAAACGGATGCTTTGTGACTGTGAAACAGGTCAGTTTCAGACCGTTTTTTGATCTTTAAATTATACAGAAAATTAAAATTCGATTATATACCGACAACTCTTTACACACCATATCCGATGTGTATAATAGATGTATCGCCATCGGGAAGCGGACCGACAGACCGCTTCGACGATGATAAACCAAACAGTCGAAAAAACGACGCAGGAGGTTCAATCGACTAAAAGAGGTACTAAAAATGAACTACAGTATTAGAGAAAAACAAAATCCGTTGAATAGAACGGAGAGTCAGTTTTATGCGGTTCCCGTATGGAACGGGAAAATCGAGTTGCGCGATCTGGCGCAGGAAATAGCGGAACTTTGTACGCTGACGGAAGCCGATGTGACGGCTGTTTTGGAAAGCTTTCTTTCCCGAATCCCGCCGCACCTGATGAGAGGATCCGTTATCTGCCTCGGCGATTTCGGTTCTTTTCGTCTCTCTTTTCGCAGCAAAGGAAGCCGCACCATAGAGGAGGTCTCATCGGAAGATATTCACAATGTCAGAATTGTTTTTCGTGCCCGACCGGAATTAAAACACCGTGTCAGCCGTGTTAAGTTTACAAAAAAGAGCTGATTCGGGTAACATCCCGAACCAATGAAAATCGATACCAATAAAGCACGATTTCCGCCCGGGGCTTTCACCCGATAAACATTAAGAGAAATCGTCCTACCATGAATGAAACCCGATCCCCGCAGGCTGTCGGACAGCTGGATTCGGAATAGCGAACTGTTGAATAAGTACGGCCGTTTTCATCTTAAAAATAACGACGCCGTAACGGACTTATAATAATCATGCTTTGCCCCCGATCGGGAGTCAAAGCCGGAAACTCTGCCTGTCAGAGTCTTAAATTGATATTTGTAAAGAGGGGATCCGTCTCCCGCAAGGGACTCCTGCATCCCCCGTTCATTCTACAATATACGTATATTACCAATTTGATTAATTATTTTAGCTGAAGCTGCCCCTCCGGAAACGGAGGGGATTTTGGTTAATACAGAGTCGATAAAAATTCCGAAAACGTATCTGCCAAAAATGTCAGCGTATCGGATTCATGATTCCAAAAATAGATTTTTCCTTTATATAAGCACAAAAGATTTCCCGAAATATCATCTGCAAAGGGTAAGAGTCCGCTATGTTGAGAATCAATAGACAGAAACTCAAAAATATTTTCTTTATCATCGCTATTAAAAGAAAGTAATTTTTTAAACTCTATTCCTTTTTCGTTCCCCAAATCAAAATATCTTAAAGACGGTCTGCCGTTATTGTATTTTGAAATAATTTCTTTTAAGTCATTAGGGATATGAACCTGCTGATTTTTTTCAAAATTTTCTATAGCTGATTCATTTTTTAATTCTTTCACATATTTCCAAGTTAAACTGCTCATTTATTTCTCCTTTTTTGTTGTGTTATATGAGTCTGTTCTGATTACCGCCGCCCCAAATCGTCTTGCCTCCGGTATGTCCCGATTTACTGTGCGTCGAGGAATCGACTAATTGCATTTTTCCTTTTTCTTCATTATGATGCCAAGTATATCCGTCGGGTGTTTCTCCGTTTTTTATCTGTTCCAATTGATCGGCATCAAATTTTTCAGCCAGCTCGGGATTAGATTCAATCTCCTTTTTCAATTCTTCATTACAATATTCGAATTGCTCTTTATCCTTTGCTTCATATAAATCCTCCGGTAATTGGACGTCATATTCCGAATCAAATTCAGGGAAAACGCCTGTTACCTCATTACCTTCGGAATCCTCGACAGTTTTTTTCTCATAAGGCACATCTGTTACCGGATGCTTTTTTCCTTCAAGTTGTTCATTCCGTGTATGAAACTCATCTTTCTCTCGGGTTTCCTCATTTTTGAATTCCTGATTTTCTTGAGAATCGGATCTTTCCGAAATGTCAGCTTTTTTGTTCGGATCAAATTCCATCTTAGAGTGACTCTCCATTTTCTGATCTGAAACTTCTCGATTTGAATTGGAAAATTCCATCATTATTTACCCCCCTTCTGTTCCCAATTTATATACTTTTCTCCATCGTTCATCTCGATTTTAATTAATTGTATAATGATACAATGTCTGAGTTTACGCAAAATATCTATCGAAATTTCCGGATCCATTTTGCGAATTAACTCATCCAGCGTATTTGTCCACAATACGGGATTGTTAATGCCTTCGTCTACCACCATCTTTAATTTATCTTTTAATCGAGGCAAAAGAATCGAAATTGACGGTGCTATTTTTAAAATATCACCCGTCGGATTTTCTAAGAGTTCGAGAATCCCAGCTTTTGATGACGCTTTCATTGAATAAACCGAATTTAAAAAATCAATATCTTCTTTATTTTTTATCCTCTCTTTATTACACAACATTTTTGCCACTTTCAATCTTTCCTGCAGAAAATCTTTCTGATGAACAAAATCATTATTTTCTCTGCTGTATTGATATAAAGCAGGCTCCCCTCTGTCATACTCGACTTTACATAAAACCGGCTCAATCCATTCGTTCTGATAAACTGCGGCCACACCGCACGGCAATTTTGATAATTCCGTTATCTGATCCTCGTTCAGTCCGGCGGCCTTCCCGACAAGTTCCCGATCTCCCTGATCCGGCAGTCTCATGATAATTTTTGTATTGGTATTCCGAATGGCTGCCATATCAAGCAATCCGGGAGACTGATCGGCAATAATAAAGCCTTCACCGTAAGTACGCATCTCGGCTATGGCATTGGTCAGCATTTCAACCGATTTGCCGGCCAGATTTCCGGAGTCCTGACTTTGCTCCGTTGATGTTCGCTTTAACAGGTTGTGAGCCTCTTCCAACACCGTTACGTGATTCAATCCCGCATTGATTTTACCGGAAGTCATCCGGTATTCCTGCAATTTCAGAATCAATAATCCCATAATCAGCGATTTGGTTTCGGCCGATCCGACACGGCTTAAATCAATAACAACATTGGAATCGAAAAGTTCCCGATTTGAAATTTCGTTATCCGTAAATACAAGCCCGTTAATTCCGTTTGATAAGGAATTTAACCGTGTAATCAACGAACCCTTGTACGCCCCCTTATTTTCGTTATCGTACTCGGAACTGTCAATTATACTGCGAATATTACGCACAATATCGGCAAAGCACGGATAATAATCTTTTCCGTGGCGATTGACGGAATCGGTCAAATTCCAACCGCAATCCTCATACGATTTCTCCACTGCCTCTTTCAAGACAGCCGGCATGGCTGCATACATCGGCCAGCATACATTAAAAATTTCGATAAGGCGATCCAAATGCTCGAGTATATGAATATTGCGTTGGGGATTCTCATCTCCGTGCGGAAAGCTGAACGGATTAATCCGTAATAAAGGAGCAATCTCGGGATTTGTTGCGTAAACCGTTACGCCCTGCCGCGTTCCGAAAACATGCTTATACTCCCCTTTGGCCGGTTCGATAATCAAAAATTTTGCATTCGTCGATCGATTTATTTCATCCAAAATCCGGTAAACGGTCGTTGATTTTCCGCTTCCGGTCGATCCCGTTACAAAAGTATGAGATGTCATGCTGGCAACCGACAAATCAACCGGCAGATCTTCGCAGTGGTGCATATGAAAAACCTTACCCAGATTGAGCTTCGGAACTTTTTTTAAAGCCAGAGCCGACGTTTTGTCCGAATGAATCCCGAACTCGTCTGTTTTTTCAAAATCATATCCGGCAACAGACCGCCCGAACTCCGCACACGGAATCACCGTGACCCCGGGCACCGAACGGTTCGGAAGCCCCATATGAATCGATAACTCCGAACCCGATACCAATGTTCCGGGAGTGACCGACATCTCTCCCAAGTTTAGCAGCGGATGTTTAAATCGCAAAAGCGATTTTTTAATTTCGGCTGATTTTTCCCGATCCCATACCGTAATCGTACCGGATTCCAGAGAAGAATTTTTTCCGCGCATCAAAGAATGATACGTATTAGCCAATAACTGGCTGGTGGCACTGTTTCCGCTCAAACAATATGCGGCACAATTCCACATTCCCACATCGGCACATTCATCATACCGTTTCAACGTTTCATCGATTTTCTTTTGGATTTGCTTCACGGTATGATTTTCGGCTTTAATCTGAATCGTACGGGTCTGCCCTTGTGTCTGCGTTGCGCCCTGCGTTACGGTTTGCTGTTCCGAAACAGATAAAGTCTCCTGTCGTGACGCGGAAAGCGATTCAGATTGACTCTCCGAATCGGATACACTCTCAGATTCTGTGCTACTTCCGCCCATTCCTGACATAAGTCCGCCTCCAATCGAAGCACCGACAGCGGCTCCGGCAGGACCTCCCACAAAAAGTCCGACACCACCACCGATAATAATCCCTAAAGGACCGAGAGAATAATTTGACGACTCGGATGTTCCGTGCGTTACAGTATGTGTTTTTCCGACTGTATGAGTAACACTGCTTCCCAAACTTTCGGAAACAGAACGGGTTACCCCTTCCGAAACCGCTCTGTTTAAAGCCAATGCTTCATTTTCGGCAAACGAATAAGAAGCCTCACTGTATAACATAAGTTGCGAATAAAGATTTTCCAACGCCAGACGCGATTGACTCAAATTCTGACTGCCGACCGGATCGGCAATGACAAGCAAAGTGTATTCACCGTTCATCGCATCAACCAGTTTTTCCAGTCCCTGAACAAAATGACGGTTATCCGTTTCGGACTGTTCGTCAAATCGCAGGCCGGCGACTGTCGTTACGGAAGAAATCGTATCGTGTCGGTTTATAATCGGTGCAAAAGTATTTTTTAATGATTCTTTATCCAAACGGCTGAATTCCGTTCCGGGGAAATTTCCCCGAAGTCCCGATTTCAAAGCCGACTCTCCGTCCTGCAGTAAGCTTAATTGATTATCGGGTGCCCGTACGCCCAAATACAACGAAACACGATCCCTTTTCCCCTGCAGGACCAACAGTAAAGAACAACCTGTCGCCCCGACTGCCCCGAAAACAGAGACCAATTTATCCCTGCTGTTTTCGTTCTTACTGACTATAATGCGCGTAATATCAAAAAAACGGACACTCGCATTTAATTCATCGGCATAGGCGATATCGGATGCCAAAATCGGCATCCGATCAATCGGACATTGGGTCAAGTTTTCCAGATATCTTTTATTTAATATTAAATCGACACCGGACAAATCCACATAAGCTGCGGATGGTACAACAGCATTCTTATTTTGATCCATAAATACATCCTTTATTTTGTCATTACGGTTGCTTATCTTCGGAAAATTTCTCTGATACCCTCGAAGACCTCTTCTATCAGACTTTTATCATGCTTTATCGGAGCATCCCGGTTAACACCTTGATTCCGAGACCGAGTATCAGAATGACGGCGCCGATGCCGACTGCAATCATGACCGCATTCCCGGTCGAACCGTTTGCCCCGGGGCGGTCTTCCGCTTTTTTTGACGATTCGTCTCCTGTCCCGTTAAGATAACGGAGACCTTCTTCCGGATACCGGATACGCCCCATGGCAATCCGGGCTTCGACACGCTCCTTTGCGAAATTGTTTCTTAAATGTGTCCATAATTTTGCAAAGTTTTCGTCGGTCGGTTCCTGCGGTAACGGTTTCCCGTCATATTTTTCGAATATCTCCGATTCGGCAATGCCGTGATCGAGACAATACTTCAAATAAGCCGGATAAACACTTCTTCCTGTACGATCCGTTGCCAGGGCACTCACCAATCCATTACGTATCGATGATAAATTATGTTCGGCAACAGCCGTCTTCAATTTATCCGAAATCCGGATTTCCCGTACTCCCGCGCAATTTGGGCTGTTTTTCGTTTCTTCTTCCTTCATAAAGCTCTCCCGTTATACAGATAAAACTTCTGACAATTCCTTTTTGATGCCGTCAAGCCAGGCCAGATTTCTCGTACAGGTTTCGATTTCTTTTTCCAACCGCCCCTGATCGGACAGACAGGCTTCCCGATCCCGAACTTTTTCTTTAAGAAGCAAATCCAATTCATCAAAGTATTCTATAAAATTCGTTTTTAGCTGTCGAATTTGCTTTTGGGCTTCTTCCTTATACAACAGTTCCGTGTCAAACGTAAACATTTCTACTTGAGGCTGGATTTCTTCATTTATGACATCTTCAAAATAAACAAAATCGGCATAATCATCAACCCAATGTCCTCTTTCCTGAAGCCACGTCCAAGGTTTATACCATTTTTTATCGGTATTTTCGACGTAGTGTTCGCCGACTTTTTCGCGGGAAGAATATTGGTCAAAATCGATAAAATCGTCAACCGTAACGGACGCCAATGAACCGACAATTTCCGCCGGATCGATATCGTGGTCGAAGTCTCCGCCGATTAGCTCCTTCAAATAGTTATCGTATTCTTTTTTGAGCGTTAAAGCCTCCTGTTTCATAATCTGATTGATGATATTCTGCAAATCGACACCGAATTTCATTGTCAACTCGTTTATCTGTGAAGCAATTGCCTTGGCATGTCTCGGTGCATCTTCTTTGCCGACCTTAACTCCAGCCGAATCGACAAATTGATTAAGTCTTACCTGAAAGTCATTATTGCACTCATCCCAACATTCCTGAATTTCTTCTTCAACAGAAAGTTTCTCGATTCTCCGTTTCAATTGGCCGGCCTTATCTCCTTTTTCCAAAATGCCGAGAATCACCTTCAACTGTTCGGCCAGTTTGTCCATTTCGGCTTTATCTTTATTTAATTTCTCAATCGCTTTATTTTCGATTTCCAGGCTCTCCAATCGGGTGTAAAAACAGGCAATCGCCTCGGTTATTTTGGTCGGCAGCGCATATTTTTCCAAATATTCCGAAATGGTTAATTCGACTGCCGGCACACCGGAATAGACCAATACCTCCGAATATTCGTCCTCTTCCGCTTTGGCCTTTTCTATCATGTCGGACAAACTCTTTCTTACAGAGTCGGAGATTGAAGAATATTCGTGCAGATGCATTTGCGTTTCTTCAATGAAAAAACCGCAGTCGGCGTTTAAATCTCTCTTTTCCTTTGCCGTCAGAACATCTCCGCTTTGTAACTGCCGAATCATTTTTGCCAAGCGGGCATCGCAAGGGAAAATTCTGGGATTTTTGATACCGAATCCCTCCAAATATCGTTTTACATCACCCAATTTTTGTTCTACGCTCTTATCCCGCGATGCATCCGGATCAAAGTCATCCATCTTATTAACAACAAAAAGGAATCGGTCGCTGCTCTGCCGGTTGCCTTTTCTCATTTCCATGGCAACATCTTTCAACAATCCCGCATCGTCATTCGACTCCAACTGCGTCGCGTTCAGAACATACAAGACCATCGGCTTGTAATCATCTTTGAGAATACGGTACGTATGTTCCTTGTGCGCCGATGTACGGCTGTTGTTTGGTCCCGGAGTATCGGTTAAAACGAGCTGCAAATTTTTAGACTCTATTCCGATAATGTCTCCTTTGATCTCAATTAATGCCGTATTTTTATTGTCATTCAGGAGATTCATATTTTCCAGTGTCAAAGGCGTACAGCTGGCCAGTTCCCGGTGCTCGGCATCGTAGCTTTTCCCTTCGAAACCAACCATACCGTCGCAATCGTGAATTTTAGCCAATGTCGCCGTTGTTGCTTCGTTTCGGGCCGGAAGCAAGGCTCTTCCCAACATCGCATTAATCAGCGTTGACTTTCCGCTGGACATTGTCGCCACCACCGCCATCTCAAACTGATTATTCAATACACGATTAAAATTGTTTCTGATTTCCAGTCCCCTTAAATCCTCGAAGGGAGATTCTCTCTGCATTTTTTCGAAAAGCTCTTTTAGCTGCCCAATACTGTCGGCAACCTTAATGACTTTTCCTTTTCTCAATTCAACCCGATTTCGGCACGAGGCGGTACGAAGACTGTCTTCCAGAAAATCATAGTCGCGTTCGATTCCCGTAAAAATTAAAGCGAAATGATCATTTAACTTATCGTAAAGCCGATCAAAAAAATCGGGGAATTCCATCAATTCTTTATCGGTATCAAAAAATTTATCGAATTCCGATGTCGATTGTCCATTAATAAAAAACATTTTTGCCTTTGTGTACGGGTTGTAATTAAATGTAATCTCGGTCATTTTTTGCTCCTTTTGTTATTAGATAAATAAAATTTCATACAACAAAACATATCCTTTCAGAATGATATGTGACTATTGCCAATTTCCTGCGACAACCGCATCAATTGCCCTCTCGACGGCAATAATGCCTGTCTTCTCAATCTGCAAATTTAAATCCATTCCTTCTTCAAAAAATATCGCAAAACGACGTTTTTCTTTCGAAGAAAATAATCCTTCTTTTCCCTTTAACTTCATTTTTAACAATCGGGCCGCCATCGAGCTGACAGGAAAAAACGCACACTGTTTGAATCCGCATTTTTCGACATCGTTTTTAAATCGTGCCACAATTTCATCGAGACTTTCCGCTTCTTCGTCAATTGCATCGGCCTTATTTAGCACAAAGAATGTCGGAATCTTCTTCTCTGTTGCCAGCCGTGCCAAATCTTTTAAAATGCGTTCTTCATCAGAAGTTCCCAACTGCGTCATATTGGCAACATAAATCAAAAGGTCTAATTTACTTCTGTTCAAAAAATCATACGTAATTTGTTTATGATTGAAATCGCCGCTGTTATTAACCCCCGGAGTATCATGAACTACGACAATTGCATCATTATTGGTTATATTATCCAAATTCCCCTGCAAATAAATGTGACGGTTTTTCAGACTGCTGTCGCTGTTCCACCGATCCAAAACCGGGGCGTCCAATCGGACGGCGACATCCGCGATTTGATTTCCTGTCATAACATAACCATTAATATGATCCATGTAATCGCAATCATAAACGGATGTTACACAGGCTGTGGTCGCTTCGTTCCTGGCCGGCAGATAATCATCCCCCAGAAGGGCATTGACAAAGGTCGACTTTCCGGCACTCATATTGGCACAGACCGCAACATTTTTCACATCGAATGTTTCGTACGGATTCAGATATTCCGTTATAAACTCCTCGGTCGGACTCAATGTACAGGCAATTTTTCTTTTTTTCCATTTCTTTTCCAGAAATGCATAAACATCTATCTCTTTTTTCTTTCCGAAAAGCGGTTTTACAACATCGGATTGTTCCATATCAACAGACAACAAATTACAACCGACAATCACATGGTAAAGACAAAGATATCTGAAATCAAACTTATTTCCGAACAGATGCTTTTTTATCTTCTTTATCAGAAATGCATCTGAAAGATTTTTTAACCGGCTGTTCCCGGCGGAAATCTTTTTATAGGCGGTTAAAGTATGCTCCATCAAATTCGAATCGAGCCGGCTTTGCCGGATATATTGTCTTATTAATCGCCATTGAAGTTCGTTGAAATAATCGGTAACAATTCCGTATTGACGTTCTGCCAAAAAATCGAGCCAATTCAGTAATTTAAAAATTTCTTTTTCGTTCACAGCTTATTCCTTGTTTATAAGTATCTCACATATTTTTATTTTTGCAAGAAAAAAAATTTCTTTTCGTGTTTAATAACCCACACATTAACGAATCGCATAAAATTGTATAAACTCATATATTTTTATCATGTCATCCATTGAAGAACAGGAAAAACATTTTGCGGCCCGTCTGAGAGAGGAAAGGAAGCGGGCGAACATCTCACAGCTGGATCTTGCGTATAAGGCAAAAGTGTCACAGAATCTTGTCAACTTCATTGAAACAGGGAAACGGATTCCCACACTTCACACGATTTTGAAAATCTGCGATGCCCTGCAAATCAATCCGGCCGTCCTTTTCCGAGAACCGGACGGGGACAGAGAAGAAGCCCGCAAAGCGATGACCGAACTGATCAACCGCTATTTTTAACCCTTCCTCCGAGGCTGTTACCTGAATTTACTCACTGTCGCCTGACACCTGATGTCAGAGGAACCTTTTTTTATTGTCCCGTCCCCTTTTTTATGCTACAATAAAAAAAGGAGATTCTATGGGCACACTGTCGCAACGTTACAACGAAGAGTTTTTAAACCGTGCGGAAGAGCGCAAAGAGAAGCTGCAATACGAAAAACTGACCGTCGGCCGCAAAACCGCCGGCCGCGTCGACCACATTCTCAACCTGCTGTTTCAAACGCACCAGAACTACTACTTCGGCTACCACGAAGCGGCCGTCTGCCTTTCGGGGATTTTGCTGGAACAGGCGCTGACAGTGTTGCTGGAAGAAAAGCTGGCCACGGCCGGCCGCCTGAAAACGCGCTATAAAAACCGCGATGCGATGGTCAGCGGCCCCAACGAACTGAACCGCAGCAGCCTCGGCCTGCTGCTGGAACTGGCCAAAAGCTACGGCATCTGCACACAGACGCAGTACGACGAAATGAGAACGCTGCAGTTCATCCGCAACACCTCGATTCACGGCATGCTGCCGGAATTCGAATTCGACGAAGTCAAACAAATACGTAAAGCCAAAACCGAGTTCAAATCGGTCGTGCTGCCGGAAGAAGAGATACGTGCGCACACGGTCGGGTCCGACTCGGCCGAATTATGGGCCTATTACGCCCTGACCCGCACCCGAGCCGTCATCAATGAAATCTTTAAACCGCGCGCCGTCCGTCTGCCGCCGCGGACAACCGAATAAGACCTGATTTTTTTGTTTAAATAAAAGAGCCGTCCGAAAGGACAGCTCTTCGCAACAACCGGTAAATCAGTCGGAAGAACCGAAGGTAATCGATTTGTTGACCCGCGGGCGCTTGCCGTTCCCCAACGAAAGGGCGACGACCGAAAAAAGTCCCAGGAACAGAAGATAAACGACCGCAACACCGATACGAATCCAAAAAACAGCGGACAGAACAGCTTCGTTGACCTCTGCAAACGCTCTTTCGCTCAGTTCCCCCATCGTCACAATATCCTTTCCGCCGCCGATTTGAGCAATCAGGAAGGAAAGCGATTCCGTTCCGACCGCTGTTTTATGCCTGATATACCAAAAAGCGATCGTTTCGATCAGGCCGCTCTCCTCATCGGTTTCCGTCAGTTCCGTAAACCGGTCAATCATTTCCTGCATATCGGCTGTATTGACCCTCTTCTCCGCCCATCCCGGATACTGTGTGTCGGCCAGTGCCGTCAGCCGCCCGCGATACTCCGCGACCGCATCAGCCGCGTAATCCCCGACTGCCCCCGACGGAAAAATAAGAACGAATGCGACAATGGTCACAAAATACAGAACCACCGCCATAAAAATCCGGAACCCCTTATCCGCTATACGTTTCAGGAGCAGTTTGGACAAAACAAAAGAGAGAAGAGATGCCGTCAAAACGGCCGCAATCACCAAAAAAAGTATCATTTGATATCCTTATTAATGTAAACAACTGTTTTTTCCGTTCTGCAGTTGAGTTTTATCTGATTCCTCAGAGACGGAATATACTGCTTCAGATTCCGGTACTCCTCTTTTCTGTTTAAATCGGATAATACGGCTTTTACCAGAAGGCGCCCGCACGGCGAGATCATGTACGGACGGAAGGAATGCTCTTCCCATTCGGCCTTGTTGCGCTCCAGAAGCTTTTCATACCGCCGTTTTTTATCCGGCCAGACGGAAAAAATCCGTGCCGACTGATACAGACAGAAAAGCGCAGCCGGAATCTGGATAAAAAGAAACAGTGCCGTTATACGGTATAACGGCACTGCAGCGGCTGCCGCTCCCGAGAGAAGCAGCAGACCGGCATAAAAATTCAAATACAGAAAACGGAATCCCGCATTCATTATTTCTGGGCTTTGGCAATCGCCTTGAAGAAGGCATCAACCACTTTCGAGGCTTCCCCTTCATCAAAGGCCGACAGCTGAATTTCGGTATGCTGCGTATGGGCATCGTAATAGAGGTAATATGCCGGACAGAAAAAACCGCAGGTGGCCTGTTTTTTGTAACCGACCTCTTTGATGCTCGACGGAAGCAGACATTTAACCGTTTTGCTGACGTTAAAAATGTAACAGCGAACGTAGGAATAAACCTCGACAACACGCTGATCCGTGATAACAAGATACCCTTTGAGTTTCGTACCCAAAATTTTCAAAATAAGCTTCTGGACATTGCCGATGAACTGGGCAATCGGATTGGAACTGCCGGCGAAAAATTCCGCTTCCAGTTCCATCACCAGATTTTCTCCTTCATTCAATGCCAAACCCGATTTTAATTGAGCCATAACAGCCTCCTCACTAATGATAAGCTATTATATAGCTCAAATGAGAAAAATGCAAGAATTTTCTTTCTTAAAATGAGAATTTTTCTCATTTTAAATGATTATACAAAGATTTTCACAGTCCGAATCCGTACGGAAAAAGAACTGTTTCGGAACGGCGGCTTTCCGTTTCGGCAGATGTCTCTGACGATACCGGCCAGGTAAACGGAAGGCGTCCGACAAAGGGAACTTTTCCCCACAGGGCATTCACCAGTGCATCCGCGCCTTCGCTGCCCGGCAGCCACGCCATCACAAAGGCCTTCCACGATTTGATTTCTTCCGAGACAATTCTCGGACGCCCGGCAACCAGCACCGTAACCGTCGGTTTTCCCGCCTTTCGTGCCGCTTCGACCGCCGCGCGGTTCCCCTTCAGCGCCTTATCCCCGTACAGAGACAAATCGGCCGCATCTCCGAAAAACTCGGCGTACGGCTCTTCACCGAGAGCAAGAAGAATCACATCGGCTTCATCGGGATGATCCGTCACCGCACCGCCGCCGGCTTCCAGAAATTGTGTGACCGCCTCCCGAAACGTCTTCCCGCCGACCGCCGGATTGACTGTTTTTCCCAGCCACTCGATCGTCCAGCCTCCGCACAAAACACCGACACTGTCTGCCGCCGGACCGAGAATACAGACGGAAATATTTGGTTTTAACGGCAGCAGCGATGCCTCGTTCTTCAGCAGAACAAAGGTCCCTTCAGCTGCTTTCCGCGCTTTCTCCCGAACCGCCGCTTCGTCAATCTCTTCAAAAGCAGGAATCGGCTCATCCATTAAACCGGAAAGGTATTTTACCGTTAAAATCCTCCTCACGGCATCGTCGATGCGCTCTTGCGCAATCAAACCTTTTTTTAATCCGTATAAAATCGAACGGTACGCCTGCTTCCATCGAAACGGCTCCATCAACATATCGATGCCCGCATTGACGCACAGAATCACATTTTCGCGGTAATTTTTTCCGGAGCATTGTTCGACAGCGGCGTAATCACTGACGACAAAACCGCGGAATCCCCACTCTTCTTTCAGAATCTCAGTCAAAAAGCGGCGGTTTTCATGCATTTTAACTCCGTTAAAACTGCTGTACGACGCCATGACATTCAACGCTCCGTCTTCAACCGCTCTTTTATACTGATTCAGATGCAAACGGAAAAATTCTTCTTCGGAAAGCTTTGTGTCGCCTTGATCCAAAAACCCGGGCGTTTTTTTCGAAGTTCCGAAAGCTGTCCCTCCGTCACCGGCGAAGTGCTTGATACTCGAAACAGCTCCGCCGTCGTGCAGACCGCGCATGGACACGATTCCGAATGCGGCCGCTTTCTGAGGATCTTCGGAAAAACTTTCGTAAGTCCTCCCCCAGCGAATATCGCGCGCAACAGCTAAACACGGAGCAAAGGTCCACGTCACGCCGGTTTGACGAATGGCGCGTGCCGTTTCCCGAGCCGCTTCGAAAGTCCCCTGCGTACTCGCCGACGCCCCTAAACCGCTGTTGTGAGGAAAGATGACTGCGCCGGCCAAATTGTTGTGCCCATGAACGGCGTCAACACCATAGATAATAGGAATGGCAAGGCGGGTTTTAGCGGCAGCGGCCTGCATCTTCTCAATCATAGTGCGCCAATCATCAACGGTATTTTTTCCGGGAGCCGATCCTCCCCCGCTGAGTACAGATCCTAGACAGTATTTCGTAATGTCCGAAATTTTCATGTAACGCCGTTCAGCCTGAATCATTTGTCCGGCCTTCTCTTCGTCGGTCATCTGAGCAAGCAGTGCATCGGCTTTTGCTTCAGCTTCGTCCCAACGGACGGGAGAAACGGAAATAGCCGCTTCGGCAAACGCACAAACAGTAAAAATCGACAGAATCGGTAATAACAAATATTTCTTCATAAAAAACCTCAATTATAGAATAAATGATTTTTTGTTAAACGGAAGAATTTTTTAAAAAATTATAATTGACAAACCGCCGCGCCGGCGTAAAATATCCGCATGCAGGAAAGCAAACTCCTCTTTCATGAACTACCGCCGTTTTTCGAAAACGATTCCGAAACGCTGATTTTAGGCTCATTTCCGTCGCCAAAGTCGCGCGAGTGCGGATTTTATTACGGTCATCCTCAAAACCGATTCTGGAAAACGCTGGCAGCAGTTTTTGAGGAAGAGATTCCTGCTAATATAGAAGAAAAAAAGGAATTTCTGCGCCGACAAAAGATCGCGCTGTGGGATGTGATCGCCTCCTGCGAAATCAAAGGCGCTGAAGACGGTTCGATTCGCCGAGCAAAAGCGAATGATTTATCCGTGATTTTAAACGCAGTCGCAATTCGGAAAATTTTAACGACGGGAAAGACAGCCTTCTGTCTCTATCAAACACTGTGCGAACCGATTGTCGGACGTCCGGCACTGCCGCTGCCTTCAACATCACCGGCCAACCGTGCGGTGAGTTTCGAAGAATTGGTTTGCCGCTATCGAGAAGCGTTGTTATAAATTTTGCGGCGGCTTTTCCGTTATTGAACGAATGGGGCGGCACGGATTTCCGCAAGCAATCGTATAGGAAGGAATCGAATGAGTCACGACACTGCCGGCACCGATAGTGACGTTGTCGCCGATGGTCACACCGGGCAAGATCACCGCCCCTCCGCCGATCCAAACACCATTGCCGATTTTTACCGGAGCCGTCTGCGTACGGCAAAAAGCAAACTCACCCTCTTTCCGCGGCAGAGCAAACCGTTCTCGAAAATCCGCCGGATGGAACGCCGTGTAAATTTGAACCGACGGACCAATGAGTGCGTAATCACCGATTTCTATGCGGTTGTCGTCAAGAAAAACGCAGTTCATATTGATTTCACAGTGATTTCCGAGAAAGATGTTATTTCCGTAATCGACATAAAACGGAGAGGTAATCCACACATTCTCACCGCAGCCGCCCAGAAGCTGTCTCAACACGGCCTCCTTCGTTTTCAAATCGCCGGAAGGAAGTGCGTTGTACTGTTTGATCAGGTCTTTAGCCAGATGCCAACGCTCCAGCAGCTCGGGATCACCGCAATCATACAACTCGCCGGCCGGCATCTTTTCACGTTCAGTCATATCATTTTCCCTCATCCGATGCTTTTATTTTACACGGGGCGGGGAAAAAATCAATAAAAAAGCGGAGCCGAGGCTCCGCCGGTAAACAAGATGAAGTTTATTTTTAATTCAAATCGACAGCATCGACGGTTTTATTGCGATATTTGACCGATTTGATATTGACCGGCAAAGTAACGGCTTCATTCATCTTGAAGGGTGTTGAGGCAAACAACCAATGCTCCGTCAGTGTCGAGCCTTCAACAACGATATAATACAACCCCATCATCTTATCGCCTTTCATTTGAACAACCAGTTGCCGTGTTCCGCCGTCAAAATCAATACCCAGCTGCCAATTATCGGCATCGACAAACGCCGTTCCTTCAACCAAACTGTAAGGATATTCACTCCCGCCGTCAAAAACAATTTTCTCATCATCTATGGAAAATTTGATTTCATTGCCGTCCGTATCGGTTAAGATATATTTTCCCTGACCGAAATCGTTTTTTGTATCGGCACATCCGCCAAATACCAGCAGACTCAGTAATAAAAGAATTAATTTTTTCATTTCACACCTCTCCGAATTATTTCATTTGTTTTTCCAATCTCTTTATCTGCGCATTGGATAATGAGTCACCGCTTCTCCGGCAAACATATCCGGCCTCAATTGTTGCATCCTTATAAGCTTTAAATTTGCTGCCGGAAGGAACAACTGCTTTTGCAACCCGACCGGACACCTCGCCGATGGCGACAACGGCAACGAGTTCTTCGGATTTCCCTAAAGACTGATGTGTATACGGATCGATAATCTCTTCTCCTTGTTTATAAACATTAATCAGCTCTCCGACAGAAAAACCGACATTCGGAATCGTCACGATACCGTCGGAAACGGAAAGAACAAGAGTCGGATAAACCGTTTCGACGATTTTCACCGTCAATTTATTGGCAAGACTTTCCATGGCAATGGCAATGATATCGGTTGCGGCCTGCGTTCCGCTTCCGGCTACCGTCGCAACAGCTTTGTCACCTTCGAATGTCTCTCTGATATTTTCCTGAATGACGATCCGTCCGTCATTAACATCCAGAAACTTCAATTCCAGACCGATTGTCACAAGTTCCTGCGCCGAACCGCCCAATCCCAAAACATTGACTGTTTTTACATCCTTTGTAAAGTCAACAATCTTTGCCGTCAGAAGGAAGTCCAGTCCTTTCAGTTGAGCAAGCGACCCCAGTTGCGTCAGATTCTCCTGCATCAGAGAATCGACATCTCCGGCATTTCGTGAAACGACTGTAAAGCGATTACTTTTGACCAACGCTGCCGACAAATAAGACTCTAATTTTCCCGCAGCTGTTTTGCTGTCGTTGTTATCGGCTATAAATTTCACTGTATCCAATCCGATAACCGGCTTTCTTTCCTGTGAAAAAGCACTAAAAACACATCCCAACATCAATAAAACAAATAAAACTCTTTTCATTTTTTACCTCCGTTTTTCTTATTTGTTTTAATATCCGAAACGATTTCCCAAATCGTCTCTTTTCTTCTTTTCTTCGTTCGATAAATACTCACTTTCTTCCGATAATGAGAGTTTCTGACACGAGAAGCCTTCATATATGTCATTTTCGCTACCTTCGACAACTTCCGCATACGATTCTGTCGGCCGTACCGTTTTTATACGAACACGGGCAACCTCATCAAAGCCCAAATCATTTAATTCAGCCATTTCACCTTCGGGAAAAACTTTATAAACCTGACCTTCTTCGATAAAACCGGCACCGTAATTGATTTTTACCGATTTTCCGCTAACGGCAGTGACAACAACCGGGTCAATAGCATTCGCGACCAAAAATCCGACCTGAAGAGCAGCCTTGCGGAGAACATCAGAAATATAGGTCTGACTGCTCGATGTACTGGCATAATTCTTTGTAACAACGGGAGCCGAAATTTTCTGATCCATATCTACGAATTCGGACATCACAATACGACCGGTCTGCGCATCAATTAATTTAAAAGATGCGCCGAAACGAAATGTTTCGATTTTCTGAGCATAGCCTCTTGTCTGTATCGTTTGCGTATCGATTCCTGCCGTATCAACGGTTCCTGTCAAAAGAAAATGAACACCTTTCAGTTGTCCGGATTTTGCCGCCGTCTCCGGATCAATCAATCCGGCCTGAGCCATACCCTGCTCCTGCAATAAAGCATCCAATCGGGATCTTTCCAGGCACTCAAAACGGCGTGTTTTGACAAGCGCTGTGGAAACCATATCCAGAAACGAATCCATCGAAAATTGCGTTTCCCGATACTTATCTCCGTAATAGGTATCGACTTTTTCGACAGCAAATGCCTTGTTCTCGAATTCGGCAAAACCGATACGAATTCTTTCTTCGTTTTCCTGCTCCTGCGAGAAAGCGCCGAAGCTTAAAAACATAAGTAATGAAACAGTAATAAAACTAAATTTTTTCATGAATTGCCCCTAAAGAAAAGATGAGGCATTATAAAAAAAAAGGCTCTGTCACAACAAATGGTTGATTTTTGACGAGAAATAGCGTATAATAATAGTAAGAAACAGTACCACC